>NZ_JACXSI010000005.1 GCF_014712675.1 Peribacillus faecalis
CATAATTCTGTTCGCTACCATATCCGGCATCCGCGACAATGTGCTTCGGCAATTCAAAATAATGCTGCTCGATTTGATCCAAGAAAGGGATTAAGGTACGGGTATCGGTCGGATTCGGAAAAATACTGTAAGCAAGCGCGTATTGACCTTCTGTTGCGATTTGGACGTTATAACCTGCTTTCAGTTGGCCATTCTTCATATAATCATCTTTCATCCGCATAAATGTCGCATCCGGGTCTGTCTTCGAATAGCTGTTACGTTCGCCGAAGATTTCAAAGTCCCTCTGATATTTCTGTTTGCGTTCAATATAGTCCATTAATTGCTTACGAGCTTGCTTAGGGAATTTTCGTTCGCTTCTCAACGCTTTTCGCTCAGCCACATCCGCTGATGCTTCAATCTTTTTGTCATACTCGGAAACGACATGATCTACTTGTTTCACCATTTGGGTGAGTTCTTCTATTGATAATTGTTCCTCGTTTTCTCTTTCCAATTCAGGCAAGATTTCTTTCTCGAACAGCTCGGTGTATAGTTGGTTCGACTTTTCAATCAGCCCTTGATGATATTTTTCAACCGATTTCTTCCAGACGAAGGTGAATTTATTCGCATTCGCCTCGATTTTTGTGCCATCAATAAAAATAGCTTCCTGATCAATCACTTTTTCTGATACCAGTTGGCAACGGAATTGGACGAAACATTGGCGGATTAATTCTTTTACTTCCGGATGGATGCGGAAACGGTTAATGGTGCGATAGCTCGGTTCATATCCTTGCGCCAGCCACATCATGCGGATGCTGTCTTTCAATAGTCCTTCGATTTTACGTCCTGAAAAGACAGATTGCGAATAGGCACATAAGATAATTTTTAGCATCATTCTTGGATGGTAGGCAGGACACCCTGTATTTCGGAGAAATGGTTCCAGTGCTTCTTGCGGGATACTTTCTACTAAATGGTGGATAGAAAAAGCAATATCGTTATTTTGTAATTTTACTTCTAAATCTAAAGGCAAAACTAATTGATTCATGTTATAATCTTTAAACATAAGGACACTTCTTTCTATTAAAATTTTTGGGGTCAGATACTTAAATTTTAACAGATGGTGTCCTTTTTGTTGTAAAAAAAGTATAGCCGGTGGCCCTTTACTTACGTAAAATGCCACCGGCTATTTCTTGTTTAGAGGAGGGTTTTGTCCCAGCCTCTTGAACTTTTAAATAATATAATAAATTTTTACACCAGATAATTCCAAACATTAAAAAAATCAGGAGGTATATTCATAAAACCCTTTGCCAGTCTTTCGACCAAATTCTCCGTTAAAGTATTTTTCAGAAATTACTTTTTGCGGTTTTTTATTTTCATCCCCTGTTTCTTCGTACATTAACTGGCGAATATAGTAATTCACATCAATACCAGTTAAATCTAAAAGAGCAAAAGGTCCTATTGGATGATTTAATGCCTTAGTACATGCCAGGTCAATTTCCTCAACTGTAGCAATCTCGTTTTCTAACAAATATATAGCTTCATCTATGAGTGCTCCCAAAATACGATTAGCAACAAATCCTGATATCTCTTTCTTCAATAAAATTGGTGTCTTATTCATTTTCTTAACCAATTCTACTGCTGTTTCAGCTGTTAAATCAGAAGTGTGCTCTCCTTTTACGACTTCCACTAATTCCATCACAAGGACAGGATTAAAGAAATGAAGATTACATACTTTATCAGGACGATTAGTGATATCAGCAATTTTAGAACTTACAATTGTTGAACTATTTGTCGCAATAATCGCATGAGGCGGAGCTAAACGATCAACTTGCGCAAAGAGATTACGTTTAATGTCTAATTTTTCCACAATCGCCTCAATAACGAAGTCTGCCGATTGTACCGCTTCCTCAAGTGAAGTTACAAAGTGTAAGCGGGAGAATGCGTCATTTACTTCTTGGGAAGATAATTTCCCTTTAAGTACCCTCTTTTCCATTTGGAAATGCAGGAAATCTTCAGCTTTCTTAAGGCTCTCTTCTTGGATATCTTGTAAATAAACGTCTAATCCTGCTAAAGCCGTGACCATTGCAATTTGCGAGCCCATAGCTCCGGAACCAATAACTGCAATATTTTTAATTTCTGTCAACTTCATATACACCCCTTTTAAAATTAGGATTTCCTCTTAATTTATCCATCAGTACTAAACTCTTAAAGAATCGATTTTGCTACATTTTCGATTATTGATTCTTCTTTTTGTAAATCAAGTCTGGCGATTCGTATTTCCTTATACCATCTTTCAATTGGCAAATCTCCAGCGAACCCTGCCCCTCCATGAACTTGTAGAATATCATCAATAACTTTTGATACAGCTTCAGTTGCATGCAGTTTAGCCATTTGAGCACTGAGTTTCCAATCCATTTCTTGCGCTTCCACTTTCCTGGCGGCATCTAAAACCATTAACCGGGATGATTGAAGAGTTATCACTGCTTTCGCTAGTATGTTTCGGATAGTTGGAAATTCAGCTAGCGGTTTGTCGCGGGTAATTCGTCGTTTAGCGTACTTCACCCCATAATCTAATGCATTCTCCGCAACACCAATCGATCTAGCGGCAAGCAGAACCTGCGATTCTGCAAGCCACTGCTTTAACAGAATCAATCCTTCGCCAACAGCACCAATTCTTTGCTCGTCAGAAATATGATAATTTTCAAGAAGAAGGCTGTGGGTAGTTTGAGTATCCATTAACACCGTTTCTTTTAATTCCAATCCATCAGTGGAATCGAGGATAAACAACGTAGGATTTTGTTCTCCGTTGTCTAATTGGCAATTAACTAGAATAACCCCAAAAGAACTTTGATTCAAATTTTGGATATAGGCCTTTTGACCATGAATAATCCATCCATCCTCATCCTTTATTGCGGCAGTATTCAATTTTTCAATGTCATTATCTTCATGTTCCTCCCACAAAGCTACAAAACAGTTCTTCCCTTGCTTAAGTGCCGGCTTAACATATTTTTCTACTTGTTCAGCTGAACACTTGTCTAAAAAACTCGGTAAATCACTTCCAAATGCATCAGCGGCTGGATGATAGAGTCCAAATCGATGTTTGGCTGCTTCCTCCATTAAAATAGTCTTTGCAACAAAGGAAAGTCCATGTCCGCCCCATTCCTTCTTGGCAAACAACCCATATAATCCGATGTTATGAGCATCATCTTTTAAGGACATAAGTACGTCTTGAGGTAAGTACTTCTTAAAAGACAATTCAGCTGCTATAACCTTTTCTCTAATGAATAATTGCACAGTCTTTTTAAGAATCTCTATCTCTTTTTCTATTAATAACTCCGTCACCACTTTTCCTCCTCTTTTATTGATATCTTCCCTCTAGAACGTTAACGGAATATCTCTTTTCTCTGAGCTTTTGAAGCTAGTTCCAGAAGATTATTGATACCAATATTTAATCTGCTAAAACGCTCATCCTCCGCCTCCCCTATTTTCCAACGATAATAAATTTGTTGAAGAATCACTGCAATCTTATAAAAGGCAAACGTCAGATGATAATCTATATTTGAAACATCCCGGCCGCTTTTTTGGGCATATGACTCCAGCATTTCTCTTCTTGAAAAAAAGCCATCGTTAGAGGTAACGGAGTTCAAGCCTGTATCTCCCTCACCCGGTTCTTTCCAATAAGCAATGGCCGTTGCCAAATCAGTAAGGGGATCACCAATTGTACTTAATTCCCAATCAAATATACCAACCACTTCTCCGGGATTGGAGGCTGAGAACATCATGTTATTCAGTTTAAAATCATTATGGACGATAGTTGGAGCAGGCGAAGGCGGAATGTTGTTGATCAACCAATTCTCCAATTGATCTACGGATGGAGTATCATTGGTTTTGGAAAGATGAAATCGTTTAATCCAGCCATGAACCTGGCGGCTTACATACCCTTCTGGATAACCAAAAGTGCTCAAGCCTGCAGCTTCATAATCGACCTCGTGTATCCGAACCAAACTGTCAATAACGGCATTTGATACCATTGCCCCGGTGTCAATTCTCTTTTCAAATTCTTCCGGAAGTTTATCGTCCAGTACAATCCCATCCTTTTTCTCCATCACGTAGAAATGACGATCCATGATTGTAGTATCTTCACAGTAAAAGTATGGTCGAGGCACCAGAGAAAGATAACGATTCAGTTTGCTCTGAACTTCAAATTCTCTTTTCATATCATGAGCTTTTGGAGGCAATGGTCCAAAAGGCGGTCTCCTTAAAACTGCTTGCCAGTCCCCCTTACTGATAAAGTAAGTTAAGTTTGAGTAACCCGCTGAGAACGGTTTTACTTGAAGCGGAGAATTTGGGAGGTTTGGTATCTGTTCCATTATAAATTGATCTACCTTCCCCCAATCTAACTTGCTTTCTTTACTTTTGGATTGTTGTGGGTTCATAATATCTCTCCTTCGATTGAAACTCTTTTAAAACTTGTCGGGCAACAACCATTCGATGAACTTCATCCACCCCATCATAGATACGGGCTGCTCTCGCTTCACGATAAAACCCTTCTAAGGGAGTATTAGGAGTTAAACCATGCAACCCTAATACTTGAATTGCACGATCTATGACATTATTTAAGACTTGAGCACCATAAAATTTGATGAGAGAAACTTCCTTTCTTGCTTGGTCACCCTGGTCCATCTTCCAAGCTGCCTGTAATGTCAAAAGTCTAGAGGCTTGAATTTCCGCTTCTGAATCAGCAATAAAGTTTTGAATTGTTTGTGAGTCTGCCAAAGTCTTTTCCCCATCCTGTTTCGTTGAGGCATAAGCAATCATTTCATTTAGTGAACGACGAGCCACACCCAACCAGCGCATCGCATGAGTAATTCTCCCAGGACCTAGCCGTAATTGGGCCAGCTTGAATCCTTCACCACGCTTTCCAAGTAAGCTCTCCTTAGATATACGGCAATTATTAAAACGTACTTCACAGTGCCCCCCTATATAATGATCTCCCATAACAGGCACTTCACGTACTATTTCAAACCCTGGATTATCGGCGTCTACCAAAAAAAGGCTCGTTCTGTGATAGGGATCAGCGTCAGGGTCTGTGACCACCATGACGATAGCAAAAGCTGCCCCTTCAGCACCAGTGGTAAACCATTTCTTTGCATTAATAATCCATTCTTCACCATCCTTAACGGCTGTACCTTGTAAAGTTCTAGGATCTGAGCCGGATACGTCTGGTTCAGTCATAGCAAAGCATGATCGAATTTCATAGTTTGCCAAGGGATTTAAATATTTTTCCTTTTGTTCGTCTGTGGCCACGTGAACTAAAATCTCACCATTTCCAGCATCTGGTGCCATAGACCCAAAAACATATGGTCCTATCGGACTTTGACCAATTACCTCCGAAAGCAGACCGAGGGAAACAAACCCCATCCCCATCCCGCCAACTTCCTTTGGCAGGTGTCCGGCCCATAGTCCGTTGTCCTTAACTATTTGCTGTAACGGTTTTAAAATATCATCTGGCAAACCACGATGTGGAATCATATATTTCTCATTTGGGAAAACATATTTATCCATAATCTCTGTTGCTTTTTCGATCATTTTCTTTTGTTCTGCACTTTCGACAAAATTGAACATAACTAACCAATCTCCTTTTACTGGATTTACAGTTGCTTAAAAAAATTAATGTAGTGTTTAACGATTCTCCTTTTATACAACTAAACCGTCTGACTATAGTTTCTCAATTTTGTCTTCAATATTTTACCTGATGCATTTTTGGGCAGCTCATCAATAAACTCAACACTATGCGGTTTCTTATATCGAGCAATCTTTGAGGTACAGAAATTTATTACTTCTTGTTGGGTTAAAATGACTCCTTCTTTTAAAACTACATAGGCTTTTACCGTTTCCCCCCACTTCTCATGCGGCACACCAATGACTGCAGCTTCGACGATAGATGGATGAGTATATAACACATCTTCTATTTCCTTTGGATAAATATTTTCACCGCCGCTGATGATCATATCTTTTTTTCTGTCTACAACGGTCACATATCCTTCTTCATCAAATTTCACCAAATCCCCGCTATGGAGCCATCCTCCCCTGAGTGCATCTTCAGTTGCAACAGGGTTTTTATAGTATTCTTTCATCATCGTTGGACCGCGATAAATGATCTCCCCTACTTGGTTTGGAAAGCAATCATTCATATTCTCATCTACCACCCTGACATCCAAAATAGAAAACGGAAGTCCCACGGAACCAGTTTTTATTAGTGCGTCATTTGCTTTTAAGGTTGCTGTACTTCCGGACGTTTCTGTATGACCAAAAGTATCAAAGATACCCGCATTAGGGAAAGAAGCCATTAGTTCCTTCTTCAGTTCTAGAGGGGTTGATGCTCCAGCGGTACAAATAATACGCAAACTATCAACATTGTATTCTTTAAAATCAGAAACCTTAATCAGCATATTCCACATGGAAGGTACCATGAATGCATAAGTTACCTTTTCCGCTTCAATCGTTCTTAAAATATATTGCGGATTAAAACTCCGAAGCAAAACGGAAGTTCCGCCAATTAGCATCATCATGGTTAAGGCTGAGACTCCTCCAATGTGAAATAGCGGGGTAGAAATAATTTGAACTTCATCCTTAGTTAAACCACATTCCAGTACCATATTAACAGCATTCATATATACATTTTTATGTGTCAAAACTGCACCCTTCGGTTTACCGGTGGTACCAGATGTATAAACTATGAGGAAATCATCATTGTCACTTAATTCTTCCATTCTTAAAGAATATGTCTTTTTAAAAATATCGTGATACGATATGAATGGACTTGCGTCTATATCATTATTAACAATGACGACTTCTTCTAGCAGTGGGAGTTTTTCTATCATCTCTTCTATGTTCTGCATAAAATCAAAGTGTGCAATCAACATCTTAGCATCTGAATTTTGTAGTATGTATGTAACCTCCGATTTATGCATCCTGAAATTAACAGGGATAACAATAGCCCCGATTTTAGCCAATGCGACAAAACATTCTGTAAACTCAATAGAATTATAGAGCAATAAAGCGACTTTATCTCCTTTTTTAATTCCATTTATTTGAAACCAACCCGCAAGTGTACTGACCCGACTTTTGAGTGTTGCATAGGTGATTCTTCTATCTCCATCAATAACGGCTACTTTGTCAGGAAATTTATAAATAGACTTATTTAATAACTCATCTACCAGCAATTCCTTCGATCTTAGATATTCAATCATGCAAACACCCCTACTTAGAGTTTAGTACAGCAGAAATAACCGATTCACTCTATTTGATTTACCGAACCGTCCAAGCACTGTCTACGGTTAGTACTTCACCGTTAATAAACTTAGATTCATCAGAAGCAAGGAATAACGCTGCGGCAGCGATATCTTCCGGAACTCCGCTATTAAATGGACCGACGCTTTTGAACACTTCCATTCCGTAGTTGTCTACACGCGAAGGATCTTTTTCTGTCATTCCAGTTATGATCGAGCCTGGAGCAATCGCATTCGCACGGATTTTGCCGTTATTATGACCGTAAAATGCAGCTATGTGCCGTGTTAGACCTATGAGCGCATGTTTAGACATGGTATATGCTGCTCCGCCACGGGCGCCAAGAAGTCCTGCAATAGAAGACACATTAATTATCGTTCCTGCTTTTTCTTGCTCTCTAAATAATCTAACGGCACTGCGTGATGCATAGAACGGACCATTTATATTAACGGCCATTACACGTTCGTATAATTCATTTGTGCAATTTTCAAGTGAAGTCAGATTATCAGAAATTCCAGCGACGTTAGCTAAAATATCCAAGCCTCCAAATTCTTCTTTCGCTTTCTTTATCATTGCCTCTACATCTGCTTCCCTGGCTATATCCGTTTTAATAGCAACAGCTTCACCGCATGCAGATAATATATCTTCAAGCGTCTCATTCATGTTATTTTCGTTCCAATCAGCAAGAATAACTTTAGCCCCTTCATTCGCATATAACTTTGCAATTGCTCGACCCATGCCAGAGCCAGCCCCGGTAACAATAGCTACCTTGCCTTCTAATTTTCCCATAGATTTTTCCTCCAAAGTCAAATATAATTCACTTCATATTGCCAAAGGCAATGTGCACATTAGTTTTGAAAATTAACGCCTTGCTTGACTCACTTAAAGTGAAGCCAAACGAGGCGTTTATGTTATGTTTTTCTATGTTTAAGTAAAGTCAAATTAAGTATTACTTGATGCATTTTCAATAATTTTAATATCTTTTTCTGTAAGTCCTAAATAGTTAACTGGGTTTTCAAAAAGAATTTTTCTTCGAATATCTGAGGGGATTTTAGTAAATGCTGCCGTAGGAGAATCAAATTCCCAATGAGGGTAATCACTTGTAAAGATTAGTCGGTCCGTTCCAACCATTTCTATTAGTTTAAGGATATTGTTGTGATCCTCAACTGACTCGATAAATGGCTGTGTTCCAAACCAAAAATGTTCTTTTACATATTCACTTGGGTAACGTTTTACCCATGGTGTTTCAAGTCGTAAAGCTTTCCAATGCGTATCCATTGTATACATCATATTCGGCACCCAGCCAAAGCCGCCTTCAACAAAAGCAACCTTAAGCTCTGGAAACTTTTCAAAGACTCCTCCAAAAACCATACTTGCCATTTGTGCCTGAAATGTTAGGCAGTTTAGTGTTTGATATTCACCGTAATATTTTTGGGCGCCTGTTGCATGATACTTATTTTGCCCGCCAGGCAAGGAGACGTGGAAGGTACATACTAAATTGTTTCGGACGGCCGCCTCCCAAATAGGATCGTAAAATTTATCCCCATACCCTCTATGAGGTGAGTGAATAGCCAGACCTACCTGTTTCATTTGAGGATGTCCGCCAACACGATCTATCTCACGTGCAGCTGCCTCTGGATCTGCCGCTGCAATCGAAACAGTTCCTTTAAAACGCGGATCTTTGGATAACCAAACATCAATTAACCAATCGTTTAAAGCTGCCCCTATTGCTGAAGCCCAATGATCCTGAGGTAAACTATTTAAACAAAAAGTACCGTTCGGATATAATACAGCCATATTCACTCCGTGTTCATCAAGCAGTTGTTTTTTCAAAAATTCAACAGATGAACCGGGATACTCACCATTTTCGCCCCACGAATCTTTTCTCACTCCTCCGTTTGCGACGATGGCATAACTAATATTCATCACTTGTTTAAACTGTGAAGCTGAGCGGGCAAAGTTTTTCCAATGGGGATCCATATATGCAACCAATTCATCAAAAGACGTTTCTTGAACGTGTACATCACAGTCAATCACTTTCAAAGACTTCCGTTTTTTAGTTAATTCGCCTTGTTCCATAGCCATAATATTACCTCCTGTTTATTAATGATTATTTATACGATTTATTCAAACCTAAATATCAATTAACACCTCGTCATTTGTAACTTCTACGTTATAAGTCTTTAATTTATATTCAGAATCAAACAATGATACGCCGGTTGTTACATCAAACTCATAATGATGCCAGGGACAAGTGATGATTTGTCTGTCCTTTCCATAACAATAATGACCTACTTCAGATGTTGTTAAAGTGGTCCCTTTTAAATGTCCTTCCCCCATCAATGCTGCTTGATGAGGACAGATACCGCTTACAGCATGAAATTCATCTCCATTTCTAACCAAAACAATTTTTCTATTTCTAATTTCAAACGATTTCATTTCTCCCGATGCCAGTTCATCTACTTTACAAACCAATTGCTTCATATTTGTTTACACCCCTTTATAAAGGATTAAATTAAACCTACTGAAATTGTAAATTACGACAATTAAACTGCCGCAATCTATTGTATTTCAAGATAGTTACAGATTACTTAAATTCAGGTGGTTGCCCCCACCCATTTACCTCGATAATGCTTCTTACGATCGCCCGGCTTCCAGGCTCACATAAATAACCAACAACATCAGCTACATCTTTTGGATGCATCCAATCGGTTGTATCAGCTTCAGTTCCGTTGGCTAACTCTGTAAGTACATTACCAGGGCAGAGAGCTATTACACGAATTCGGTATGGCTGACATTCATCAGCCATACATTTGGTCATCCCTACAAGCGCGTGTTTAGAAGCTGCGTAAGCAGAGCGGCCGCGGGCACCCCGCAGTCCCCAAATAGAGGCAATATTTACAATAAGACCATTATGCTGTTCCATCATATTCGGGAGTACCTTTTGGCTCATTAAAAAGGCTCCCCGTACATTGACCGCAAATGTTTGGTCCCACTCAGAAATGTTATAATCTATTAAGGATTTTAATTTACCGATGCCCGCATTGTTAACGAGTACATCGATTACACCTAACTTACCGGAAATGGTTTTATATGCTCGATCCACATCTTCTTGAGAAGAAATATCCACTACTTCTGAAACACAAGGGAAACCTAGAGCCTGAATTTCTTCACACGTTTTATGGACATCTGGTGAGATATCACATAATCCTACAGCCATTCCTCTTTGAGCAAGATTCAGAGCAACTTCTCGGCCAATGCCTCTGGCTGCACCGGTCACTAGTGCAACTTTATATGTGCAATTACTATCATTTGACATATTATAACTCTCCTTATTGAAAACTAGAAAGCAAGATAAAAAAATATCCACATTATAAGCATTATCGAAATTCAGTTTCTGTAAGTTGAATCATGTTTCAATTATATTTATAAAAACAGTGATTTAAAGCGTTTTCATATTCACTTAGAAGTTAATTTATGAATCAGATTTCAAGTCTATTTTATTATAGACTTTCAAACCGTGTCAATTAACAATTGTTAAAATATGTAAATTTAACAATACTAACAGACAAGCTTTTTCATATTTTAACAGGTTAAAATGAACGATAATATGTTATACCATTTCTTTCAACCTCTTCGATTTCTTCACGATCTAAAAGAAAATCTAAATGTCCAGCTGTTTCATAGATAACTAGTATCAACTGTTCATTGACGGTTTTTGCAGGAAACAATTCGCTTACTATGTCAAAACCGCTTTTATCAGTTTGTTTGATTATCTCTTTAATACGGGCTGCACGTTTATCAATACCCTTTAACCGTAATTCGACAAGTTCCGGAAGATTTGTAACTTTAGGACCATGACCTGTCAGCACTGTGCTCGTTGGGATACTGGCACATTTTTTCAAATTCTCCCTATACTGGATTAATGGTCTTACCCTCTCTTGATTCCGTGAGAGAGGCGGTTCAATTGATGCGTTAGAGGAAATATGTTTAATGATATGGTCTCCAGCAATCAATAATTGATCTTTCTGCCTGTAAAAAGAAATATGGCTTTGTGCATGACCTTTAGTTTCAATGACTTGCCATTCCGGCAACCCCGGAATCATATCCCCTTCATTTAATTCGACACTCAGTTTTACATTATGACAAGATAATGTCTGAAGATTTTCAAAAAATTCTTTGCCTGCACCAAGCAGTTCAGCTGGTACACCAAATCCCCTGAGAAATCCCTCAAAAAATTCATGATGCCAATCCACAAATTGCTTCTCTGACAATAACCATGGCTTGTTGTTTGGATGACCTAAAACCGGAATAGGATTCACTTCTAAAATCCTATTTAATAGACCAACATGATCAACGTGATGATGCGTCAGCAATACTTGTTCAATATCAAAAATTGTTAGTTGTCTTTCTTTTAAGGCGTTAATCAAAGATCTCCAGTTTCTTTCTAAATTAGCCCCTGTATCAATGAGTGTTAACTTTTCTCCAAAAATTAGATAAGTATTAATCCCGCCAACAGGTGATCCGGTATCTAGTTCAATCAGCTCAACACCATGATTAGATATGTTAAACATCTATAATCCCCCTTTATAAAAACCCCCTAACAATAACTATTAAAAGAAATAAACCGGATGTAAGTCTGTATTAAAGCCCCAATCTTTTAGCAATAATCGTCTTCATAATCTCATTTGTTCCGGCATATATAGAAAGCGCTTGAACATCTCTAAACCTTCTAGAAATCTCATATTCTTCCATATATCCATATCCGCCGTGGAGTTGTAAACATTGAGCAGCTACCTTTTTCGCAAGCTCCGTAGTCCACCATTTGGCCATGGATACTTGGGTTACAACATCCTTTCCTGCCATATGGTTTACTATTAAGTCATCCACAAAAGTTCTAGCAATTTGAAGTTCTGTAGCCATTTCAGCAATTTTAAATTGAGTGTTTTGCAACTTACTAATTGTTTTGCCGAATGCTTCTCTTTTTTTCACATAATCAATCGTAATTTCCAGCACTTTCTCAGATGTTGCAACGGCACCGACAGCTACAAGCAAACGTTCCTGCTGCAGCTTTTCCATTAAATAATAGAAGCCTTTGCCTTCCTCACCCAATAAATTGGTAACTGGTACGCGAGCATCCTCAAATATGAGTTCAGACGTATCAGAAGAATGTTGGCCCACTTTTCCAAGCTGTTTTCCTTTCTTAAAACCAGGGGTATCCTTTTCAACCACAATTAAGCTAATTCCTCTATGAACGGGTTCAGCTTTCGGGTCTGTTTTACAGGCCACGACAAACAAATCTCCCACAATCCCGCTCGTAATGAATGTTTTTTCACCATTTATAATATAGTGATCTCCTTCTCGAACAGCCGTTGTCTTCAAACCTGCGACGTCAGAACCTGCCCCAGGTTCCGTCATGGCAATTCCTGAGATAATATCTCCAGTTACACAGCCTGGCAGCCATCGTTGTTTTTGTTCCTCATTCCCAAAAGTATTGATATACGGAACAACAATATCATTATGATTATTTATGCCTACTAGTCCTCCTCCTACTCGTTCTAATTCCTCGTTAATTATCACCGAATACCCAAAATCAGCATTGGCTCCTCCATATTTTTCATCAACCCATGGAGCAAGGAATCCTTGTTCGCCCATTTTTCTCCAAAAAGAACGAGGGACAATTTTATCTCTTTCCCATTGTTCAAAGTTAGGCACTGCTTCCTTTTCCAAAAATCTTCTTATAGCTTTCCGAAAAATTTCATGTTCCTCTGTTAAATAACGGCTCATAATTCTACCCCTTTTATTTTTATTAATTTAACTATTTCATCCTATATTTTCAATATTGTTACACAAGAATTTCCGCCAGCACCTTCACTATGGCTAAGTGCAACCTTTGCACCTTCAACTTGATTTTGACCAGCATCCCCTCTTAACTGGCGAGTTATTTCAACGATTTGCCCAAGGGAAGATGCTCCAACAGGTTCACCTCTTGATAAAATCCCTCCGCTTACATTTATCGGGATTCTCCCTCCAATGGATGTTTCTCCCCTTAATGCACGAGGGCCCCCTTCACCAATCGGGCAGAATCCAAGGCTTTCGGAATAAATAATTTCCGAACCAGCATCTACATCTTGTATTTCAGCTACATTAATTTCTTCAGGCCCAATCCCTGCCATCTTATAGGCAGATTGAGCTGCCCGCTCAGCAAGAGGCGGGTAGGATGTTTTTGCAGGAGCAGAAGCTGCAGGAACAAACATATCCCCTCTACGTCTAGTTTCAAGGACAGAAGCAGCTATCGTAACATAATTGCTTGTGAATTTTCGGGCTGTTTTCTTACTACAAATTACAGCTGCAGCCCCTCCATCATTTGGTGCACATAGCATATAAAGTGTTAATGGATCCGAAATCATTCTTGCATTTAATATACTCTCAATCGATATTTCTTTTCTAAACATCGCATATGGATTGTGAACAGCATATTTATGACTTTTATATGCAATGTGAGCTAATTGTTCTTTAGTTGTTCCATATTTGATCATGTGTTCATGTATACTTAAAGCAAAATACGATGGATTAGCTCCTAAACCAGTTGCTTCCTGCCAAGGGTGCCATCCAGCCCCGTGGAGGAAACCCCTTGGACTCTTTTCAAAACCTACAGCAAGAACGATCTCGTAAACTCCTGATTTTATAGCTTGATATGCTAGTCGCAGTGCCGATGCACCGCTTGCGCACGCATTTTCTACATTTACAATCGGGATTCCAGGTAAACCTAGCCTCTCTAACACATTGTGACCTGATGCCGAAACTTCATAAACATTTGCAGAAAAAGCAGCCTCAATATCCTTTATTGTCATATTGGCATCCTCTAAAGCACGTTTTGCTGCAATCGCGCCCAATTCCCGATAACTTTTATCATCGAATCGACCAAACTCATGCATACCAATACCTGCAATTACAACTTCATCCACCCAAAACCCTCCTTTTATTCAGCTGGTTTAAATTTATAAGTTAAATATTCTTTGCCATCCTCTACAAAGGCCGTATCAATAATCACATTAACTTCCATTCCAGGTACTAATCTGTCAATGGTTCTTTCCGTTGTAAGTCCAATAATTTTAATTCCTTCAGGAAATTCAACAATCCCAATGGTATAGGGAACAGTTCCTTTATACCCTGGTGGTGGTGCTGTAATTTCAGTATAGCTCCTTAATTTTCCTGTTGAATGGATTATTATAGGCTCCATCGTTTCTGTACAGCATTCCGGACAGAAGTCTTGGGTTGGAAAAACCAATTCTTCACAAACTGAGCATTTTGAAACAATCAATCCTTGGGGGGGATTCGGCCAATTAAAGAGACCATCCTGAACAGGTATTTTCTCTTTTACATTCTCCAAGTTTTATTCCTCCTTTTAATGCTTTCTATAACTGTTTTGTGCCGTTACCTCTTTTGAACAAAACGAAAGGTGAATCATGTTTCACTTATAAAGATGATAAATGATAACATTATAGCTCTATAAGTAATCCTTCCTATAAGCCTTCGACATGCGCCTTAATTCGAAGTCCTCCATCTATGCGAATAACTTCTCCATTGACCATTTCCATATTGTCAGAACAAAGTGTGACGATAACCTTAGCTACATCTTCAATTTCCATTGGACGTTTATATGGAATTTTAGTATTAGTCGCTTCTATTCTTTCTTTAAAATTCGGATTTAATTTTCGTAACGATTCAGTATTCAATGTTCCTGGTGAAATAGTATTAGAGGTAATTCCATGAGGTCCAAACTCAACAGCAAAATAACGAATAAGCGCCTCCATAGCTGCCTTTGGCACACCAACTGCGGCATAATCTTTGACTGCAAATTCGGATCCGAGACTGGTAATTGCAAAAATTCTTCCCCACTGTTTTTTTTTCATAGCAGGTGTTAGTTCTTGCGCGCCAATAAGCAGGGGGTCAAGATTGATATTAAAAGCGTGTCTCCATAAATCAGGAGATATAGTTGACAGATCTGATTTAATTGCATGAACAGCATTGTGAATAAAAATATCTATGGTTCCCATTCTTACAATCGATTCTCTGCATAACTTGACCATTTCTTCATAATTTCCTACATTGGATTTTATTAACTCAACCTTTGTTCCATAAGAAGATACTTGTTCGTATGTTTCGATTGCCGACTGTTCATCATTATAATAATTCATAACAACATTTGAACCATTTCTTGCAAAAGCCAATGCTAATTCTTTTCCTAACCCCTTTGTTCCACCCGTAATTAATACGCTTTTTTTCATTAAAGACACCCTTTCAAAAAAGCTTATACTCGTAAACAAAGAAATAGAATGGATTTTTTGTTTTAAGTTGCAAGAGCGCCCCCATCAATTGCCAAGTAGTGCCCCGTCATATGAGAAGCAAAGTCAGATCCAAGGAAAAGAACTTTATGAGCTATTTCTTCAACCTCAGCATATCTGCCATCTGGAATAGCATTTTCTCTTGATGATAAAAATGTTTCCGGATTAGATGGAGAAGCCTTTTTCTCAATTGAGCGCATCATGCGGGTATGAACAGCGCCAGGACAAATAGCATTTACCCGAATACCATCACGCGCAACTTCTAAAGCAGCTGTTTTTGTCATCCCTATTACTGCATGCTTGCTTGCTGTATAAGCTATAAATCCAGGGGCACCAACTAATCCTGCAGCCGAAGCTGTATTAATAACTGACCCGCTTTTTTGGCGTATCATTTCAGGTAAAACATATTTTAAGCCTAAAAACACACCTTTCACATTAATATCCATCACCTTATTAAACACATCTTCTGGATACTCAATTGTAGGTATGATAGCCCCTTCCCAACCAGCGTTGTTAGAGAATACGTCGATCCGTTTGTAACGAGCAATCGTTTCCTTAACATAATTTTCTGTATCAGAAGCATTAGAAACATCAGCTTGAATGAAGAATCCATTTCCTCCTTCTTTCTTTATCAAGGATACTGTCTCCTCCCCCATATGCTCGTCAATATCAACACACGCGACGTCTGCACCTGCTCTTGCAAACTGAATGCAGATAGCTCTCCCAATCCCAGAGCCTCCTCCTGTAACTAATGCAACCTTGCCTTTATAATCAATTTGCACTATGTTCACCCTCTCTATAAATTTACTACGCTTAAGCGCTATAGCCGCCATCAACATTGATAATCTGTCCGCTCACATAACTTGAAGCATCTGATACAAGGAAAGAAACGACATCAGCTATTTCTTTTAGTTTTCCTCGGCGCGATAATGGAGTTTGATTAAGAACAGTAGTCACTAAATTACGAGTTATTTCATCTCCAAAATCAAAGTTTTTATGAATGCTGTCCGTTTCGGTTACCCCTGGTGCAACCCCATTAACTCGAATCCCATCTGGGCCATATTCACGAGCTGCCATTCGAAGAAGTCCTTCAACAGCCATTTTAGGAATAGTAGACAAACCATCGTATTCAACTGTACGCCTAATCACATTTGTCAGGAAAAGTACAATCGAACCTCCTCCTTCTTGCTGGAGCAACGGTATTCCATACTTTAAAATATTATAAGTGCCAATAACATCTGTCTCGATAATAGAGCGAAATAAATCATCTTCGTATTCTGTGATTTTCTTAATCTTAAACGGTGTTCCAATCGCAGAAACAATTGAATCGATTCCGCCCCATTGTTCTTTCAGTAAGTTGTAAAAGGAAATGACAGATTCGCTGTCATTAATATCAACTTTACCAATGTTCACTTCTCCGCCTTTAGCCCGGATAGCTTTAGCTGTGGCTTCTGCTTTTTCCCTATTGGAATTATAGGCAATCATAATTGCTGCATTTTCAGCGAGTTTTGCTGAAATAGCCCCACCTTGCGCACCGCTTCCTCCAAAAATTACAATTCGCCTTTTATTATTTAAAGTATTCGTAACATTTCACCTCTTATCGGATTTTAATATATTTACACTTAATAATTTGATTATTCAGATAAAAGTCTTAAAAATGGTGCTGGAAGGGGCTACAGTGTTTACTGTATTCCCCCTTGTTCTTTCCGCATGGAAAAGAGTTAATTAGAGGATTCATTTGGCATAATCCCATACTTTATAAAATCCATTACTTCATCAATTAATTGATCATCAACTTCCTTTTCATCCCACAAAACCCATTTCAACCCAATGTAATTTGTAATGCCCATAAAACTATATACAAGCATTTCTGCATTAACTGCTCTAATCTCTCCATTTGCTATGGAATCTTCAAGACGGGCAATGTAAGGTTTTGCAAACTTCTCTATTATTCTGCGGTGAAGTTCTTTGTCAACATATTCTGCTTGCGGAAATAGACTCAGCCAGTATGGTCTTGCTTTTAGGAACTCAAAAAATGCTTTAAACCCTTCTCTTTCGATTTCAATTCTATTTTCTAGTCCTGCTGTCCGTCTTTTTAATTTATGCATCAATTCTCCTTGCATATCTAAAAGAAGAGCTTCAAAGATTTGATATTTCGATTCGAAATAAGTATAAAAGTTTCCGAGTGATACCCCCGCATGCTTAGTAATTTCTGTAATGCTGCTTTGATGGTACCCTTCTTTTCCAATTATATATTCCGCTGAGCGCAGAAGCTTATTTCTTGTTTGAATTCCTCTATTCGTTTTAGGCATTAAATGCTCATTTGACAATTGATTTCCCCCTCGATAATTATAACTTGAATCAGGTTTCAATTATAATTATAAGAGAGGATTTAGGTTTTCTCAATAATTAAATATTTTCTGCATATAGTTATTCATTGCTATCATTGACTTCTTCCTAAACCTCTTTCCGTAATTTTTATAAATCTTATTAAATGAATGACTTGATCCGCGGTTTATTAAGGGTAAAATCATTTTATTCAAAAATTAACGTAACACTTTAAAGCCGACACTTTCACGATCCCATGTATCTTCAGTTATACCTTCCTCACGCAACTTATATTTTTGTACTCTTTGAGAGGGGGTTCGAGGGAACTCTTTAACGAATCTGACAAAGCGAGGAATTGCAAAGTAAGCCATTCGCAGCTGACAAAAATTCAGCAGTTCTTCTGGTGTAAGTTCCTCTCCGTCTTTCACAATGACAACAGCCATTACTTCTTCTTCACCCAAATTTGACGGAACACCAATTGCGGCTGAATCAAGGACTTTTGGATGATCATTAAGAACTACTTCAACTTCAAATGAAGAAATGTTTTCACCGCGTCTTCTAATAGCATCTTTTTGGCGATCAAGAAAATAAATATACCCATCTTTGTCCATCCGGCCTCGATCCCCAGTGTGGAACCACAAATTCTTCCAGCTGTTTATCGTTGCTTCAGGCATTTTATAATATCCCGTAAACATGATGCCTGGCTCTTTTGGTCTGACAACAATTTCTCCAGCTACACCAGGAGGGCACGGATGGCCTTCTTCGTCATGTATTTCTACATCGTAATAAGGTGCGGCAATTCCGCAAGACCCTATGCGGAATGTTTCAGACGGGTTATTCGTTACAGTTCCAAGCTCAGTTAAACCATATATTTCACTAATTTGAACACCGTAGCGTTTTTGAAAGTCATCATAGAGATCAAGCGGCGTAGGTCCTCCAAAAGCTTTACGTACAACATGATTCTTGTCATCGGGGCGTTCTGGCTGTTTCATAAGCATGGTGATCAGCGATCCCATAAAATTAAATGCAGTTATCTTCTCTTTTCGGCAAATATCCCAGAATCTTGATGCTGAGAACTTATCATGTAAAACAACATCACAATCTGCTAATAGTGCAGCAAGAACGGTTGTATAACGGGCATTTGCATGAAATAACGGAAATACAGTAAATAATCGATCGTTTGGACCATACTTCATTACATCACAACAGTTTGAAGCATTCCTGAAATTTGATTTATGTGTAAGTACAACGCCCTTAGATGGCCCTGTAGTTCCCGAAGTAAAAAGAATAAGAGACGGGTCAGTCGGTTTGATATCTGCATCTATGTTCGCATCACTTGCTCTATCAAGAATATTATTGAAAGAATGAGCAGTAATGAAACTTGGAATGGCTTCATCATAATCTCCTACAATAATGATATGGCGGATATATGTCAGATCGTCTAGTATATCAATTAAGCGATTAAACCATTGTGAAGATATAATAATTGCTTGACACTCGGCTTTATTTAAGATATATGTCAGCAGCTTTCCCCGGAACGCAACATTAATCGGAACTTCAATTACTCCAATCTTCGCCAATCCGAGCCAAGTATATAAAACTTCCGGAGAGTTCGGAAGCATCGAGGCACAGGTTTGACCTTTCTCAAGCCCTAATCCGCTTATAAAATTGGCCACTTTATTTCCGTTGCGATTGAATTGGTCATAAGTAATTTCTGTATTTTCAAAACGAACAAATCTAGCATGTGGTTTTACTGATGCGCGATGCTCCACTACAGCCTTAAATGTTTCTACTCCACTGTACATAGTATCACTCCTCTTGTACTTTTTCTCTATTCACTATATTTATTAAGCTTTTGAAAAACCTAAGTACGTTTGAGAACCTCTCTTATAGTAGACAGCTTTCACAGGCATACCCGCATATAAATTTACACACTCTTCACTAGGAATGAACCTGCCCAAAACACGTGGACCTTCAGTTAATTGAACGGTTAAGATTGTATAAGGCACATCATCTGAAAAAGCGGGATCAAAAGCACGATGAATTCCTACCCAAGAATAGACTTTTCCTAATCCAGATGCCTTTTCCCATTTCCAGTTTGTACTTGCACAGTATGGACAACGTTGCATAGCAGGGAACCAATGCTTTTCACAGTCACTGCAAGACTGTACATAGAGTTTGTGATTATTGATCCCTTCCCACCAGAAAGCACTTTCCGGTGTTTTTTCTATATGAATCTCCTTGTTTCCTATGTTTTGTTGATGAGCCACCCTTAATCCCTCCTTAATAGTAGAGCCGAGCCGTCAACTTGGTTGCCGCTTGTTACTACGCCGATATTAGCTTTTGGAACTTGTCTAGCACCGCCGCGCCCTTGTATTTGCAGAACAGCTTCAGCTAGCGTGTTCATCCCATGTACATATCCTTCGCAAAGAAGTCCGCCGTGTGTGTTAACTGGAAGACGTCCATTAAGACCTGTTTCCCCTGCTCTAATAAACGTACCTGCTTCCCCGCGACCAACAAGACCTAATCCTTCCATGGCAAATAAAACTGAACTAGAAAAACAATCGTATAATTCCGCAAAATCCACATCGCTTGGCTTAAGTCCTGCACTATCAAATAGTGGTTTCGATAATATATTTGTGTAATTTGTTGAAATATCGTTCCATAGTAAACTATCATTCATATCAAGACCTGATCTATGTCCGCGAACATAAGCTGCACCCTCTATAACGGCTGGCGTATGCCGTAACTTACGAGCATTCTTTAATGAAGTTACTAACATGGCACAAGCTCCATCTACCTCCGAAGTACAATCTACTTTTCTGAATGGATCGGCAATCATCGGACTTTCCAAATAATCTTCAAATGTCAAAGGCTTTTTAACAATGGCACGCTCATTCAGCATAGCGTATTTTCGCTGCGCAATAGGCACAGCTGCAATATCCTCTGTCGTTGCCCCAGTTTCAATCATGTATCGTCTCGCCCACATAGCTCCATAGGCCGGCTGCCCGATGTATCCGATAGGATCACGATATTGTGCTGCATCACCTGCAACGTGCATACCACCGATACGTTTACCGCTTCGTCCGTTTAAGGCTCGAAAGACTAATACATTTTCAGCCAAACCTGCTTCAATCGCCATTGCTGCTAGCATGACAGTATATGCCGGGGCCTGACCGCCTATATTCAAATTAAGAATATAATTTTGCTTCGGCAAAGCTAACCCTGTAGCTACAGTTTCACTTGATACGGAGTCACCTAACACACTAAAACTAATAACTCCATCCACCTCTTTTAATTCCATACCGGCATCAAATACTGCTTTGGAACAGGCTTCAGTAGCAAGATCAAGAACAGATCTACCTGACTGTCTTGTAAATTCCGTATATCCTACCCCAACAATGGCGGTGTTTCCAAGAAAATCTGGTCGTTTTTTTGTCAAAAACCGTTCACTCCTAACTTAATTAATATAGAGTTTGCAAAATACCGAAAACCTTTCCTTTTTAATCTACGTTTCTAGTATATTGGCTAGCTCCTTGACCTCCATCAATCGGAATCACTACGCCGTTTATAAACGAAGCTTCTCCTGATAAAAGAAAAGCAACTAAACGGGCTACTTCTTCTGGTTTTCCGAGCCTTTTAGCCGGGATTTGATCAGCATGTTTTTTGGCCAGGAACTCCCAACCTTCGGAATTCATAGATTTAAAATTCTTTATAAGCATATTTGTTAAAATTGGACCTGGTGCAATCGCATTTACACTTATACCAAACTCGGCATATTCGATTGCAGCTGATTTTGTTAATCCAGCTACCCCGTGTTTTGCTGCTACATAGCCAGGCTTATCTGAAATCCCGCGGATGCCCGCAACAGAAGCTGTGTTAACAATAAACCCCTTCTCTTGCTTCTTCATATACTTGAGTACGTATTTTAATCCATAAAAAACAGCATTCAAATTAACAGCAATTAATTTTGAAAACAGCTCACTATCATATTCGGCTGTCGGGGCATTTTCACCAGACATACCGGCATTATTGAAAAAACCATGAATTTCACGGTATTCATCAATGGTATTTTCAACATATGTTTTCACCGATTCCTGATTGGTAACATCTGCTTGTGTAACGATAATTTGGGTATCAAGTGCACTCTCTAAAATCAGACTCTTTGTCTCATTAAGTGTTTCTAAGTTTATATCTACAAGAGAAAGTTTCGCTCCCTCAGAAGCCAATTGAATAGCTGCAGCACGGCCCAAGCCTGATCCAGCCCCTGTAATCAACACTGCTTTATCAGTAAAACGTTTAACCATGAGTTTCCCCCCTCTGCTTAACAATCCCATTTTTAATAAAGTCCATTATGTCATCTATAAACTTCTCATTAATCTCTTTTTGATCCCATAGTACCCATTTCATCCCGACATAATTAGTAATTCCCATAAAAGAATACACGAGCATTACTGAGTTTAAATTTCTAATCTCTTCATTGCTCATCGATTTCTCAATTCGATGAATATATAAATCCGCAAACTTTACTAAAACTTTACGGTGAAGTTTTTTATCGACAAACTCGGCTTGCGGGAACAAACTATACCAGTACGGTCTTTTTTTCAAAAAGTCAAATAATGCTTTAAAACCTTCTCGCTCTACATCTATCCTATTTTCTATTCCCTCAGTTCTTTCTTTAATCAGCTTTATAAGTTCCCTCTGCATTTCCCAGAGGAGGCATTCAAATATTTGATATTTCGATTCAAAATAAGTGTAGAAGTTTCCAAGTGACACTCCCGCTCTTTGTGTGATTGCAGTAATACTGCTATTGTGATAACCGTATTTTCCAATGATGTATTCTGCAGATAGCAGAAGTTTTTTCCTCGTTTGATGACCTCTATTTGTTTTTGGTTTTAAATTTGTTTGTGACAAAAAGCAGGCCTCCTCTTTACATAGTCACTCCCTTGCTTCTTTTAAAATTGGATTCTGCTGTAATAGTTCCAATATATTATTCTGAAGTTACCCCTCCATCAATGCTGATTGTTTGACCGGTCATAAAATTAGAAGCATCCGATGCCAAGTACAATGCCATGGCTGCAATATCAGAAGGTTGACCTAAATGCCTAAGCGGAATCATCCTCAACATTTTTTGTAACAGTTTTTCATCTGAGACCTCTTCTGTATTTATGTCAGTACTGATGAGCCCTGGCGCGATTCCATTCACAAAAATTCCATATCGGGCCCATTCAGAAGCAAGAGATTTAGTCAAGTGGATAACAGCAGCTTTACTGGCACCATAAGGGGCAATTCTTTTGAATGTCTTTATTCCCCCTATGGAAGAGACATTGATGATTTTGCCTTTTTCTTGCTTTATCATGATTTTAGCCGCTTCCTGACAAGAGAAGAACAGTCCCCTAATATTAATATCAAACATCGTATCCCAATCTTCTTTTGTAACTTCAATAGAAGGTTTAGTGATACTAACACCAGCATTGTTAACCAGTATATCTAATTTCCCAAATTCATCTTCTATTTGTTTATACATATTAGCAATGTCTTCTAAGTTCGCCATATCACAGCTGATTGCCATTGCATTCCCGCCTGATTGAATTACTTCTTCCGCAACCTTTTGGCAATCATTTATATTACGGCTTGCAATAATAACAGTAGCTCCTTGGGCAGCATAGGTTTTAACAATCTGTCTCCCTATACCGCGACTGCCTCCTGTAATTAATGCGATTTTATTGGTCAAATTAAATAGTTCGTTCAAATGTCTAACCTCCTCTAAATATTAATAACTGCCAAAGGCCATAAGCTCCTAAATATTTTTAAAACTTTTTTGTGGTGATGATTTCATTCGCATACTCCATCAAACTTCTAACAGAGTGATCTAGTGTGGCAAATCGGCTGTCGTTTGTCTGTCCATGAAACCATCTATAATATATTTGTTGTGTGACAACAGCAATTTTAAAATAGGTAAATGCCATGTAGAAATGAAGTGGAGGTATATCTTGGCCAGTTTTTAATGAGTAACGATGAATGTACTCATCACGAGTAATGAATCCTGCAGATGTGCTCAAAGAAGGTAAACATTCTTTTACGCTTTCCCAATCATTAGGTTGCGTCCAATACCCTAATGCGGCAGCTAAATCAAATAACGGGTCAGCAATTGTGGCCAATTCCCAATCAAATACAGCTTCTACTTTCCCGACATTTTGTTCCGAAAACATCATATTGTTAAGTTTGTAATCATTGTGAATGATTGTAGCATTATGCGAAGAAGGGATATTTTCGACGAACCATTTTCCAAGCACCTCGAAATAAGGAATATTATGTGTTTTACTTCTCTCATACCTTTTTATCCAATTGTGTACTTGTCTTTCAACGAAACCTTCAGGACGACCGAAATTCTCTAAGCCTGCTTCCCTGTAATCAATTTGATGAAGTTGTACTAGTGTATCAACAGCCGCATATGATATTTGTTTGCATTTTTCTTCTGTTACAGTAAAGCCTTGCGGAAATTTTCCATCAAAAACTAAACCATTTTTCCGTTCCATCACATAGAACGGAACACCAATTAATGATTCATCGTCACATAAAACGTATGTTTCCGGAACATACGGAAACACCGTATACAGCTTATCTAATAATGAGAACTCCCTTTTCATATCATGCGCTCTTGGAGGTAAAGGTCCTAAAGGAGGGCGCCGCATGACTGCTTCGACACCTCCGCTTCGAAGCAAATAAGTTAAATTGGAATACCCTGCTGAAAACTGAGTTACCTCAAGTGGTTCATCTGGCCACCAATCCAGATATTTCAATAGAAAGGATTGAATCGCTTCCCGATCAAAGTCTTCTCCTTCTCGAACAGAAGTGGTCACATTCTTCTCATTCATATTCATTTTATGACCGCCTTTCATCAATTTTATTTAACCTGGTGAATTCTAAAAATAGCTAGGTGAAATATTTTAGTGTTTTAATGAATAGCTCCGTTTCATATTAAATTGTTTTATTTCTTGTTTTGCGACTGCTTCACGATGTACTTCATTCGGGCCATCAGCCAGTCGGACAATTCGAGCATAAGTCCAATATCTAGCAAGAGGAAATTCTTGGCTGACCCCTCCTCCACCATGAACTTGAATAGCACGATCAATTACTCTTTCAGCCACTTCTGGTGCAACAACTTTAATCATGGCAATTTCTTTTTTAGCTTCCTTATTCCCTAATTTATCCATCATATCCGCAGCATGCAAAGTCAAGAGTCTCGCTTGATCAATTTCCATCCTTGAATCGGCAATCCATTGTCGGATTACGCCTTTATCAACGACGGCACTTCCAAAAGCAACCCGTTTTTGCGCTCTATCAATCATTAATTCTAGTGCTCTTTCTGCTAAACCAATCATTCGCATACAATGATGAATTCTACCAGGACCTAGCCTGCCCTGTGCAATAGCGAAGCCTTTCCCTTCTCCTAAAAGCATATTACTTGCAGGGACGCGAACATTTTCAAACAAAACTTCCCCGTGCCCATGAGGAGCATCATCATATCCATAAACATTTAAATTACGAATGATTTTGATTCCTGGGGTATCCATGGGCACTAGAATCATAGATTGCTGCTCATAGGTTGGTGCATTTGGATTCGATTTCCCCATAAAGATAAGGACTTTACAGCGAGGATCGGGCGCACCTGATGTCCACCATTTTCTTCCGTTTATTACATATTCATCTCCATCCCTGACGATGCTTGACTCAATGTTTCTTGCATCAGATGATGCAACAAAAGGCTCAGTCATAGCAAAAGCAGATCTAATCTCCCCTTCTAACAAAGGAATCAGCCATTGTTTTTTCTGTTCTTCAGTACCATAGCGAACAAGCACTTCCATATTGCCGGTATCCGGTGCACTACAGTTAAATACTTCAGGCCCTATGAAGGGTGAACGCCCCATTATTTCCATTAAAGGTGCAAACTCATAATTTGTAAGACCTCGCCCATATTCACTTTCAGGCAAAAATAGATTCCATAACCCCTTCTCTTTGGCCTTATTTTTCAATTCATCTATAATGGGAGGAACAATCCATCTAGAAGGTCCTTCCTCCAGTTGTTTATCATAAACCTTCTCATTCGGATAAACATATTGTTCCATAAAATCATTCACTTGATTTATTAGCCCCTTGACCTTATCTGAATATTCGAAATACATACCCGACATCTCCCTGCCTATTAATTTTATTTCCGAAAATCTAATATCCATAACTGTCAAATTACTCTGCCGATTCGATGCGCTTCAAGAATTGCGTTGTTAATTCGCCGAGGCGAAATACAATCGCCCACACAATACATTGAAATTCCAGTTCCGCTAAGTTCCTGGGCAAGGGTATTTTCTTGGCGTCTTCCAGTTTCCATTACGAGTAAATCAGCTTTCAAAACAGTCTCTTTCCCGTTCAAAATATTGCAGACCTTGAAAAAACGATTATCAGATCCTGTAATTCGGTGAAGAATCATAAAGTTTACGCCAACATTTCCAAGCCTTTTTAAGAGTGGTTGAATACTTTCATGGGGAATAGAATTCCCAATTCCATTCGAATGAGTAACATAAGTAACATTAAATCCATTCGTTTCCAGACGTTCTGCCACACTTAATGATGGCCAAAATCCCAATCCATCATCAACTACAATAGCACTATCACCATCTATTTCTGAAAAGTCATCCACTTTAAGTGCTTCATATACTGAGATAACTTTAGCTGACGTATTCCCAAAAACTTCGGGAGGTTCCGGCATTGCGCCAGTAGCAATAACTATTGAATCAAAGCCGATCAAATCACTAACATTAGCACACTGACCGAGATGAATTGTAACACCCAATCTTCTGACTTCAGCTTCCAAATAATTAATAATCTCTAACAATTCGCTGCGATTAGGCTCACGGGAGGCTAAACGAACCTGACCTCCTAAATAAGACTCTTTTTCATAAAGTACAACGGAATGTCCTCTTAATGCCGCCACTCTTGCTGCTTCTAATCCAGCAGGTCCTCCACCCACTACTCCAATCCTTTTTATATTATTACTGGGTTGTATATCAGTCCCTAATTCAAATTCACGTCCTGTCATCGGATTCACCGTACAGAATAGATACGGATCAAATGAACGACATTCTTGATTACATCCGATACATGGAACAATTTCAGCACTTCTGCCGGACTTAGCTTTGTTAGGCCATTCAGGATCAGCAATAAATGCTCGAGCAGAACCAACCAAATCAGCAGAACCATTTGCCAATATTTGTTCAGCCATGACTGGGTTCTTAATCCTTTGACTGACAAGAATAGGAATATTTGCAGCATCTCGAATAGCGCGTGCTGCTTCAACTGCAGTTCCTTGAGGTGTGGTCAAATCTTTTACATATGCCCCTCGAACACCTACTGTTATGTTCAAATAATCTACATTTTTAAGGTCTCCAAGCATAGCAGCTAACTCAATACTGTCGGACAAATGCAGTCCATCAATTATTTCTTCATCAGCACTTAACCGTATTCCCAGCAAAAAATCGGGCTCAGTCGTTTTACGTATAGCTTCAATGATTTCCAACAAAAATCTTAGTCGCCCCTCTAAAGATCCGCCATATTTATCTGAACGGTGGTTTGTTGACGGTGAGAGAAATTGTGCTACTAAATAGCCATGGGCAGCATGTATTTCCACACCATCATAGCCTGCCTTATTCAAGTTGGATGCAGAAAGAGAAAAAGCATTAACTATTTCAGTTATATCCTCATGAGTTAATTCAGTTGGTCTGTATTGAGAGCGAGGAGATTTGATGGACGATGGTGCCATTAAAGGATAATCTGATTCTCCTCCGATCATTTCACGTCCCAAGTGTACAATTTGGCCAATTACTTTTGCTCCATGAGAATGAATAACCTCTGCCCTTTTACGGAATCCAGGAATAGATTCCTCCAGGAATGCTTCATTTAACATTCGCCTTCGCAGAGTAGAGGTTGGATGTACTACCGTACCCCCGGTAATAATGAGACCTGCACCGCCACGGGCAACTTTTTCCCAATAAGCAATATCTTCATCCATCACAATTCCATCCAAAACTTTTGCAGTGCCATGTGCAGTAGCGGCAATTCTGTTTTTTAGTGTAATTGAACCAAGTTTATACGGAGAAAATAAATGTGGATATTCCAGCAATAACTACTCATTCCTTTCTCTCTAGGGAATAATAAAATTTTTTTATCCCGACATTAAATTTGGCAGCCACGTTACTATATCTGGGAAAAATAGCAACAGAATTATTACCGCTAACTGAATTACCATAAAAATCATACAACCCTTAAACACTTTAAAAATATCAATCTCAGGTGCAATACTTTTTAATGAATAAGCTACGATTCCAAATGGCGGACTAACCATACCAACTTCTACCATCGCAACAACCATTACACCAAACCAAAGTCCGTCATAACCTAACTCTGTAACGATAGGGTAATAGATTGGAATAGTTAAAAGCATCATTGTTACTCCATCCAAAAACATTCCTAATATAAAGTAAGTAGCCAAAATCCCTAATAAAATGACAATTGGAGGCACATCTAAATTGGAAACTGTAGCAGAAATCATACTTGGAAGACCGGAAAAAACTAGGAGTTTAGAAAACACATATGCACCAAGAACAAGAAAAAGCAGTGAAACAGTTGTCGAGGCGGATTCCACACAGGAGCTGATAAAACTCTTAAAAAAACCTTTTTTAGTTTTAATTACAAGTAAGATCAAGGCGATAAAAGCTCCCCATGCTGCTGCTTCTGAAGCGGTAAAAAAACCACTGAACATTCCGATGAAGATTGTTCCGAATATAGCAAATACCCCCCAAGTCTTTGGTAAGGCAGCGAACTTTTCTTTCCAAGAGTACTTCTCCTGAACCACCGGCGCTACACTTGGCTTTACTTTAGCAATGGCAATAATACCTAATGAAAAAGATAAAGCAACAATAGCACCTGGAATAATTCCTGCAATCAGTAGTTTTGAGATAGATTCCCCAGTTGCAAGACCGTATAGCACCATCATCCCGCTAGGGGGTATCATAGAAGCTAGCAAACCTCCTGCTCCGGATACACCGACACTTAAAGTATCACTATAACGATTTTTTCTCATTTCCGGTATAGCCAGTTTCCCCATAGTAACTGCCCCTGCAATACTAGAACCAGAACAAGCTGCAAAGACAGATGAAGCCGCTACAGTCGCAACGCCTAACCCTCCTGGCAGTTTCCCTAACCATAGGCGTGCTGCAGTAAATCCATCTTTTGCAATTCCAGCTGATAATGCAAATGCACCGATCAGTATGAACAGCGGCAAAGCAGCGACATCGTTTGATAATACCCCTCTTAGCGGAGCAAGGTGGATAACTGAGTTGGCTACTTCAAAGCCTTTAAGATACCAAATCCCTATAAATCCAACAATAAATAATGAAAACGAGATAGGCATTTGCAGAAATATAAGCAAGAATAATACTAATATAGCAATTATTGAGATCATCATTGCTCCGGTACCTCCGTTTTATCATTTCCAGTTATATTGGCAGGCCCTTCATTTTGTTTTGAGAATAACGATTTGAATTCCTTTACTGTATCAATGAATAGCTGTATTGTGAGCAATCCTAAGCCGAATGTCATCACTATTTTCAAGGGAAATAACGGTATCCTTGTTATACCTGTTATTACTTCACCGGTAACATAAGATTCAATGGCCTTGCTCCCCAAAAGATATGTTAACCATCCAAAGAACACCATTGACGCAGTGTATATTGATAATAACAAACTAGAAACGAGCTTAGTCGGCAAGTATTGGCTGAGAATATTGACACCAATATGCTGTCTTTCCTGTTGAGTTTTTGCCAGACCTAAATAAACGGTCATCCCTACTAGAAAACCCTGTAATTCGTAAACTCCATAAATCGGTATTTTAAACCATCTCATAGTAACATCAAGGACTACTGAAAACATCATTATGACGATTAAGATTGTTGATATAACACTTGAAGTAAGAGAAATTTTTCCAAAAATTCTCTGGGCAACACCCAAACTTTTCATTAATTCCCCTCCCCACTCTGGTAAATTAGAATATACTAGCTTTCTATCGTAAATGGGTTAAATTTCCCCTTTTTCTTCTAATTCTAAAAACTGTTCAACAAGTGTCTTGTTTGAGTTCTTTTTAGCTATTTCTTCCAACATTTTGCTTGCCTCTTCAATTATTTCTCGAACGTCCTTATAACCGGCTTCTTCAGCTGCTTTAATGGCTGGTTCCCATACAGAAGGAGGATTAATTGCTTCCTTCCAGCGAGCTGATTCTTCAGGTGAAAGTTGAACTATTCGTGCGCCCTCCTCTCTAGCAAGTTTTAATCCAGCCATAGCATCGTCATAATATGCTTTACCCTCAACTTCTGCCGGAATTATATTAATATCTTCGATAACTTGCTTGACATCATCAGGCAGACTATTATAGACATCGGAATTAAATGCGATTCCAACCCATAGAAAAGCACCATTATGGCGGAAATCAGTAACCTGTTTTGAGACCTCTGCCATCTTATTAGATACTAGTGCATAAGGCGGAAATGGCACCACGTCAACAGTTCCTTTTTCAACTGCTCCATACGCATCACCAGAAGAAATGGAAACTGGGATCCCCCCCAGATTTTTCATAGCAATAGAATCCGCTTCACCTATTCCTCTAATTTTTTTTCCTTTAAGATCTTCTAGCTTATCAAATTCAAAATTACTCATTAGTATATTATTGCTCCCGTTAAACCACGCTACCGGTTCTACATTATGCTGTCTCCATTCCTCTTTTAATTCTGGAACTGTTTCCCACAAGTGAGTTTGCACTTCCAATCCATTTACCGCCAAGTCATCTAAAAAGATTGGTTGCAGAGCATTTGATAGCGTTGTTTGACTTGGATTATAGGCACTTGATATAAAAGCAACATCAACAACCCCATCCCCTAATCCTTCAAGGGTACTAGCAGCATCAAGGGTAACTCCCCCAAAGCTGATATCAACTTTGACTTTACCAGCAGTTCTTTTTTCGAGCTCCTCTGCCCACGCTATCATCCCCTTTGAATGAGCTGCTGATTCAAAAATCGGAGAGGAAGCTGTGAGCGTTATTTCCCCATCCTTAGAAGATTGACTAGCGCCGCCTGAACACCCAACAACAACTATCATGATAAAAAATAAAATAATAGAACTCGTGGCTAACTTTCTCATTCTTTGTTCCCCCTTATAAATAATTAGACAAAGTACTTCATCTTCATTGGAACTTTGCTTGCTTTTCCAAACTTAATACATGAATCACTTTTCACTTTAGGTTTAAAAAAAATACCTGAATATCTTCAGAACAAATCGATCCTAAATACCAACTCGTGAGTCTTTATATGTCAATTATTTTGTTAGCGTTTTCATAAGTTTCCATAAAAAAATTGCATGTAATTTCTTCATTATTCGAAAGCTTAACTAAAATAGCAATGTAATATTAATTGAACCGAGACATACATTACTTTCCACTAGATTCTAAATGTTAATAATTCTAGAATTAAATCACCTACTTTGTTAATTTTGGTAATTATGGATATTTTTTGTTAAAGATATCATATTAAATTACCATAAAATTGTCAATTGTATATTTCCATTTTTTGCATATTGTTGCAGTTCGTTTATAGCAAGCTATATAAGAACAAATAATGAATAATATTAAAGATATGTAGATATTAATGAACTTAAGACAAGTATTTTGAAAAACACGACAGATTCCCACCTGTCGTGTTTTATGATGCCCTTTATTTATCTACTTCTGCCAAATACTCTTTATTAACTAAACCATCAATATCATCACTCGTAATATAACCTGCATCTTTACTGATTTTCGCCATTTCTTTTATAACATCTTCGTTCAATGCATATGTCGGGATTGTTCTTTCCATCGCTTTTGTCACTTCTTCTAAGGATAATTCTTTACCTGTAATTTCTTTAATGTGATTAATAAACAAATCAATAGCTTCTTCTTTATTTTCATTAATGTAATCAATTGCTTTTACATGAGCTGCTAAAATTTTCTTCGTCAATTCAGGATTAGCTTTTGTAAATTTGTTTGTGCCGACAAATACTGTGTTTGTTGAATCTTTTCCCCAAGCAAATTCGTCTGCATCAAGCAATACTTTCGCATTGGCATTCGTTTCTAAGTTCACGCCCCAAGGCTCTTGTGTAGCCGCTGCATCCACATCTTTTTGTAAAAATAACGTTGCAGTATCCGCAGGAGCTTGCTTCATCGTTTCAACTGTTCCACCACTCGTCTTAACATCCAATCCCGCATCTTTCAATGCTTTCATTAACATAATATCTTGTGTCGAACCGATTGTCGGTATCGCTACACGTTTACCTGCTAAATCTTCCACACTTTCGATGCCTGCATCTTCACGTACCACTAGAACTGCTCCAGCATTTACCGCACCGGCTAAAATTTGATGTGCCGGATTTTTAATGTAGTTATTTAAAACTGGTGTAGGCCCGACTGTTCCAACGTCAATATTGTTTGTCGACATCGCTTCCATAAATGCACTTCCATCTGGGAACGTTTTTGTTTCAATTTTAATCTCTTCGCCTAACTCTTCTTCAAAATAGCCTTTTTCCAAAGCGACAATTGTTGATATATGCGTTAAGTTAGGAAAATAGCCGATTCTTACTTTGCTTGCTTCTCCGCCTTCAGAAGCTGTATCATCACTATTACCGCATCCCGCTAAAATCATACCTATACTTAAAAGTAAAACTAGCAAACTTATTTTCAATCGTTTCATGTTTATTTACCCCTTTATTGTAAGTTAAATTAAATACTTGCTTGCAAACCCCATTTTTTCGCCACTTTCTTCTCCATACGCAAAAACACTAAATTATCCATGATTGTTCCTATTACACCAATAATAATCATAATGCTTAGAACAAGATCCATCGCCTGCAAAGAACGGCCCATATCCAACAGTTGACCAAGTCCGCCGCTGCCGCCTAACAATTCACCCGCCATAATCGCTCTCCACGCGAATGCCCAAGCAACACGCAAACCGGAGATTAAGTGCGGAACTGATGATGGTAAAACGACCGTTCGGAACAAATGAAATCCGGATGAACCCATCGTTTTCGCCACTTTTAAATGAAGCGGAGAAACATTTTTAAACCCTGTGCTTGATGTAACGGTCATCGTCCATGTAGCTCCGATTGTCACAATAAACATGATTGACGTAAAACCTAATCCAAACCAGACAATCGCCAACGGAAACCAGACAATACTTGGTATTGATTGCAGTGCTGTCACCAAAAAACCGATTGTATCATCCAATAATTTATATTTTGTAATCAAATAACCTAACGTTAAACCAATCGTAATCGCAATCGCAAACCCCAACAGCAAACGACCAAAAGTAATCAATGTTGCTTCCAAAATAAGACCGGATGCAAACCCTTCTACTAATGTTTTCATTACCGATACGCCACCCGGTTCATTAGGAATGATGATCGGCGGCCATAAAAAGGCCGGAAACATACCTGACTTAGATATCGCTTCCCAAATTACGATTAGGATCGAGATGAAGATAATTCTTCTTAAGGCTGTAATCACTTCCCATTTCCTCCTTCAACACTTTCTCCATTTCCTTTTCCAGTTCATTCAATATTTTGTTTTCGAGATCGACCAGCACACTGTCAGAGGCAACTCGCGGTCTGGCCGCTTGTACTCTGAATTCTTTTTTGATTGTTCCCGGACGAGTTCCCATTAACACGATGCGATCCGATAGCATAACTGCCTCACGAATGTTATGAGTGATGAAAATAATCGTTTTCCCCGTCTCCAAATAAATCGATTCTAATTCTTTATGCAAAACCATTCTCGTTTGCTCATCGAGTGCTGCAAACGGTTCATCCATCAATAAAATATCCGGATCCATGACGAGCGCTCTGGCAATCGCGACACGCTGCTTCATTCCGCCTGATAATTCATGGGGAAAAGCATGAATGAATTTTCCTAAATGGACCATTTGCAGCCCCTCAATCGCTTTCGCTTTCGCTTCTTCCTTTTTCATTTTTTTCAATAATAAACCGTACATGACATTATCTAATACACTCATCCACGGAAACAGCCCGGATTCCTGAAAAACGACTATACGATCCTGTCCCGGACCTTTAATCGCCTTGCCTTCAACGAGCAATTCTCCCGAACTGGCTGTCTCTAAGCCGGCAATTAAATTGAGAATCGTCGATTTTCCGCACCCCGAAGGTCCTAAAATTGAGATAAATTCTCCTTTGTCAATCATTAAATTTATATTATCCAAAACATGCAATGTTTGGTTTTTACCATTTTGAAAATCTTTATTGATTTGCTGCAAAACAACTTGTAACATGATGCTGATCCGCCCCTTTAACCTTCACTTTTAAAACCAAGTTAATAGATATGAATTATAAGTGTTATTCTACAGACAATTCTGTTTACTTTCTGTCGGATATCCGACAATTAGGCAAAAAATATAACTTTTTCAGGAATAAAGTGTAGAATAAAGAAAAAGTTGGCGTTTCAAAGGGGAGCAGGAAAATGGAAAAAGCGGACTATAACGAGCTTAAAGCCGTCATTAAACATTATGGGGTTATAAAACAGTACAAAAAGAATGAATATATTTTTCAAATAAACGATCCTGCTAATCATATATATTTGCTGGAAAATGGCTGGGTAAAAATTGCTCAAGACTGTGGAGATGGAAATGGAGTCACTCTTTCGCTCCATCAAGCAGGCAACATGTTCGGCTTAGCAGAACCTATGGTTCAAATGGCACAGCGAACAAAAGATGCCCGCTGTTTGACCGATTGTCACATTATCTCTTTAGATACAACAACGCTTTACTCACTCATTAAACAGCATCCGGAATTATCGCTTTCTATTACCGCTGTTTTATCACACAATATTTTGCATACGCAAAACCTCGTCGGCTCGTTGATTAATAAACCTGTTCCGACAAGGTTAGCTTCATTGCTAATGCAATTTTCTGAAGAGGTAAATGATAAACGTTATGTCGAACTGCCGATTACTCATGAAGAAATCTCTTTTTTAATCGGCTGCAGCAGACAATCTGTCACCGAGATATTGAATAAATGGCGAACGCAGCAGTATATCGACTACGATAGAAGGAAAGTCGTGATTCATGATTGTGACGCCTTATTTCAACAAAAAAGCGACCCATTTCATATCTGAATGGATCGCCTTTTTGTTCAATACACTATAAGAATGGTTATAACAAGTGTATCAACGTGCAGCTCCAGCGCCTATTGCCCTTCGGCACCCCCCTGCGATAAGTCAACATCGAATCACTGTCGTACTTCGAGTTTCCTATATCTTGGTCGGCGGCCTCCAGTTCATAAGGTGCTAGACAGGGACGCTTGCGCTTTTATTCTTATTGCCACCAAGTATCAAAAACAGTAATTGGTCCGTATCGTTTATGTTCAGTCTTTTTGTACCAGCCCTCTATTTTCGCTTTTGCTGTATCCTCGACTGGCTTTCCTTCTAGATAATCATCAATATCCTCATACGTAACGCCAAGCGCAACTTCATCAGGCAATTGTGGCTTATCATCTTCAAGATCTGCTGTCGGCTTCTTTAAGTATAAATGCTCAGGACAGCCAAGCATTTTCAAAATAGCTTTCCCTTGACGCTTCGTTAAACGATACAACGGCGCCAAATCACATGCTCCGTCACCATGTTTTGTGAAAAATCCTGTTAATGCTTCTGCTGCATGGTCAGTTCCTAAAACAGCACCGTGGTAAATGCCTGCTAAATCATATTGAACTTTCATGCGCTCACGGGCTTTGACATTCCCTTTAAGAAAATGACTAAGCTGCTTGCCTGTTGCATCTTCGACAGATGCCACGCTTGCATCGACAGCAGCTTTTATATTCACCGTTACCGTCAAGCTCGGCTCAATCCATTTAATTGCATCTTGGCAATCATCCTCGTCCATTTGCACACCATACGGCAGGCGCACTGCAACAAATGTATATTCATCGCTGCCTGCTTCTTCATTTAGTTCATTAACCGCTGTCTGCGCCATATAGCCGCAAAGCGTTGAATCCTGGCCTCCGGAAATCCCTAGAACCAAGCTTTTCAAAAAAGAATGCTTTTTTAAATATGATTTCATGAAGTCAACACTTCGTCTGAATTCTTGTTCCGGATCAATAGTAGGTTTTGTTTTTAATGTATGTATAATTTCTTCTTGAATAGTTTTCATATTTAAAACCTTCTTTCATTTAGCTTGGTTCTAATTTTACCATAAGTAATATGCTGTTTTAACCCATTGGAACAAACATTTTATTCCAAATGTCAGATTTCATCACATTACACAGGATATACCCCATGCTTTCTGTCTGTAAAAGAAATCTGCTTGCTCCTGTACGCAGCAAATCGTTCAATCAGTTCTTGGCGCAAATTATTCGGATGAACGATGCAGTCGACGATCATTTCTGACGCCAAATGATAAATATTGATGTCTTTACGATATTCTTCCCGTTTTTCTTCAATAAATGACTGTCTTTGCTCAGGTAGAAGCGATTGGATTTTCTTCGCATAAACAGCATTCACCGCCGCCTCAGGACCCATAACGGCTATATTCGCTGTCGGCAAGGCAATACAACAGTCGGGCTCAAATGCAGGCCCTGCCATCGCATAAAGACCTGCTCCATATGCTTTGCGGACAATAACAGATATTTTCGGGACGGTCACCTCACTCATTGCCGCAATCATTTTTGCTCCATGACGGATAATACCAGCCTGCTCCACTTTCGAGCCAATCATGAAACCCGGAATATCAGCCAAAAACAATAGCGGAATATGAAAGGCATCGCATAATGCTATAAACTTCGCCGCTTTATCTGCGCTGTCATGGAACAAAACGCCACCTTTTACACGGGGCTGATTCGCTATAATGCCAACTGCTTGACCATTCAATCTGGCCAAACCGGTTATCAATTCAGGAGCATATAGTTTCTTAATCTCTAAAAAGCTATCACAATCTACGAGATGATTGACCAATTCATACATATTAAACGGTACATTTTGATTAGCAGGAATTATTTGTTCCAATGTTTTCTCACCGTTGCACCCTTTTGCTTCTTCTTCAGGAGGTGCTTCTTTATAATTTTGTGGAAAATAACGAATATAATTTTGAGCAAATCGCAGCGCTTCTTCCTCAGACTGAACTAACACATCTCCGCACCCGGAAACCGAGCAATGCATTTTCGCGCCTCCCATTTCCTCTTCTGTCACTTTTTCACCAATTACCATTTCCGCCATTCGCGGAGAGCCTAAGTACATGGAGGCATTGCCCTTCACCATCACGACGATATCGCAAAAAGCCGGAATGTACGCGCCGCCTGCAGCTGAAGGGCCAAATAACAAGCATATTTGCGGGACACGTCCTGAAAGCTTCACTTGGTTGTAAAAAATCCGTCCTGCTCCGCGCCTCCCTGGAAACATCATCACTTGATCGGTAATACGTGCGCCTGCAGAGTCGACTAAATAAAAAATCGGAGTATTCAGCTTCATAGCTGTTTCTTGAATACGGATGATTTTTTCAACTGTACGCGCTCCCCATGAGCCCGCTTTTACTGTTGAATCATTCGCCATCACACAAATTTTGCGTCCATGGATTTTACCGATAGCTGTAATGACGCCGTCAGAAGGCAAATCCGCTTGATCGCAATTCGCGAAAAAACCGTCTTCCAACATTTCGCCATCATCAAATAAAAGTTTCAATCTTTCTCTCGCATGAAGTTTGCCTTTTTGTTTATTTTGTTCGTGATATTTTTCCGCTCCACCTTGTTTAATACGCTCGACTGCTTGCGAAAACAGATCTGTCTCTGACATATTTTTTAGCTCCTTATTTTCCTTTAAATTCGGGCTGTCTTTTTTCCGCGAACGCTCGCAATCCTTCTAGGCGATCCATTGTAGGAATCGTTGCGTCGTAGCACCATTCTTCAATCTTAAGACCCGTGTGTAAATCTGTCTCCATCCCGTAATGAATTGCTTTTTTAGCTTCTGCCAATGCGATCGGTGCATTCTTAATGATTGACCTGGCCAGCAATAACGTTTCTTGCGGAAGCTCTTCAACTGAAACCGCTTTTGTTATTAAGCCCAATTCCTCTGCTTCAATACAATTCAGCCTTCTTCCCGTGAATATCAATTCTTTCGCCCTTGCCACTCCTATTAATCTTGGCAACCGCTGTGTGCCCCCTGCTCCGGGTATAATGCCCAGTGACGTTTCCGGCAATGCGAACTTGGCATTTGTAGAGGCTATTCGCAAATCGCACGCCAACGCAAGCTCAAAGCCTCCTCCAAGCGCCAAACCATTCACACTTGCAATGACAGGTTGCGGCATTGATTCAATTACCGACAATGTATCTCCAATTAAAGAAACCGCATTTCTGACAGACGATTCAGGCAGTTCTTTTCTTTCTTTTAAATCCGCTCCGGCACTAAATACTTTGTGTCCTCTTCCGGTGATGATTATACAACGAACATGGCGATTGCTCCTCAAGTTGATAAACGTCGCTTTTAATTCCTCCAGCAAATCTCTGCTCAGCGCATTTGCTGCCTTTGGACGATTTAAGGTGATTGTCACAATCGCTTCTTCTTCATTAGTCACTAAAGTCATCTGCAACACCTCACTACCTTAATCAGCTGATTGTCAAAATAATGTCGCCTTCATTTGACAAAATTGCCTTCTTTCACTAGAAGCTTAAACACAACGTGCAATCGAGGCTTGGATGCCCACCAAATAGCTATCCCCTTTTTCCTCATGCTTTATCTGCAGCCGAACTGTCTCGCGATGACAAGTCTCTGGATTTCGGATGTACCTTCACCTATCTCAAGAAGCTTGACATCCCGCAAAAATCTCTCAACCTCGTATTCTCTCATATACCCGTAGCCACCGTGAATTTGTATCGCCTGATTGCATACTCGAAATGCCATTTCCGAAGCAAAAAGCTTTGCATAGGCGCTTTCTTTCGTAAATGGTTTCCCTTGATCCTTCAGCCAGGCCGCTTTATAAACCATGTTTCGCGCTAATTCGATTTCCATCGCCATATCTGAAAGTTTAAATTGAATTGCCTGAAAAGATGATATTGTTTGACCAAACTGCTTTCTTGTTTTTGCGTACGCCAAAGCCCGTTCAAATGCTGCTTGGGCTAATCCGACAGCTAATGCTGCGATTGAAATTCTGCCCCCGTCTAATGTATAAAGAAATTGTTTAAAGCCCTTCTTGCTATCACCTAATATATTCTCTTTGGCCACCCGCACATCTTCAAGGACAATTTGTGTTGTATCCGATGCGCGCACGCCCATTTTGTCATAGGGCGCTGTGATTGTCATACCTTTAGTGCCTGCCGGAATGATGAAAGCAGAAATAATATTTTTCCCTCTCTCATCCTTTCCAGTTACTGCTGTTACCGTAACTGTCTGCGCATAAGTTGCATTGGTGATCCAGCACTTCTCGCCATTAATAACATATTCATCATTTATCAAAACAGCAGTTGTTTGCGTGCCTCCAGCATCTGAACCGGCATTCGGCTCTGTCAGCCCGAAAGAAGCAATTGCTTTTCCGCTTGCCAGCGGGACTAAATATTTTTGCTTTTGCGCTTCTGTACCAAAATAAAAAATCGGACCGGCCCCGAGCGAAACAGCTGCAGCATAACTTAGGCCGGTACCTCCGCAAACCTTACCGATTTCCTCTACTGCGATTGCATAAGAAATCGTATCACCGTCAGAACCGCCATACTTTTCAGGAAAAGGAATGCCTAACAGACCGAGTTCGCCCATCTTCAAAAAAACCTCATAAGGAAATTCAGCTTTACGGTCCCATTCGATCGCATAGGGCCGGATTTCCTTTTGCGCAAAATCCCGAACCATCTCTTTAATCAGCATTTGTTCTTTAGTCAATGAAAAGTCCATCTTTCTCCTCCTTTCGATCAATTAGTGTATCGAAAAAAGACAATAGCTGTTCATTGTAAGCATATGAAGTTATCTGACCGGGAATGACATTTTAATATGATTGCTTAGTTAAATAGTCGCGGGGAATTCCATATTGAAGAACATGATTGTACGTCGGATTAATGCTTTCGAAATGTATATAGATTGGAAATTCCAAAAACCACGGAAAATAACGAAAAAAAGTCTTATCTCCTTTTACAATCGCATGAAGCGCTTTATCCATCTCCCTTTTGAAAATCATATAGCGCAGGCGCGTTTGATTTTCATCATATTCTCCTCCAGAAACATACACTCTCCCATAAAGCACATATTGTCCAACGTGGGGAATCCATTCAGCTAATACTTCATCACGAAGCTTATTTATTTTGCCGTAATCATATTCATGACCAACTGTCACAAATATTTCACCGGTATTATCATCATGTGTCACAGTATATTTTCTGCCTTCTACAGGAGAACAAACCGTGGCCGGGGGTAAAATGGTTGTTTCAATCGGGTTTTTGGTCATATCGCTCATCATATCGCACTCCCTATTCAAAATGGCATTTTAGTGCATCATATGACAATAGCCTTTGTTTGTGCTCAATATAAAGAAGCCTAGTTTGAATCCCCCATTTCAATATAATGATACATTTTCTTATAATTGCTGGTATATTCTATATCTTGAAGCATCCATTTCCCTTCCCGGTAATACCATACAGAAACAATTTCTCCGAGTGACTTGTTCGGTATCACTCCTTGAACCCTTTGTACTCCTCTTATGCCTTTTCCCGCAGTAGTAATAATCGGTTTCAGCTGCACATAATCACTGACAATCAGTTGCTCCTCTTTTTGCAATCGTCCATTTTTATACAAGTCCATCTGCTCCAAAACTTTTTTACTCGCTTTTAAATCGATTATGTATACTTGATTGAGCACTTTTAATTTTGCCTTATAATCATTCAATAATTGTCCGTTCGTTTCAACAAGCGGAGGAACAGACAGGTTTCTAGAAACGTGTTCTTCTCTTTCGACTCCTTCTGCTAATTCTATGTGATCATTTGCATAAATTTTGCAATCGTCCATAACGAAAAACAAACCGGCAGCAAAAAGGATTGATACATATTTTTTCATGGTTCACACCTCAGCTTATGTATTTAATATTCCTATCTTATCCATTTACAGCCAATAAAAAACCGGACAGAGTGATTTCTGCCCGGTTGCATTATTATTTACTGTTCATCCCAGCACTCCACACCGGATGCATCTTCCAATACATCGCGTGAGAATACAGGATCTTTCCCTTGCTTACGCTGTTCTTTATAATCCTTTAACGCTACAAGAACTACTTTATATAATAGGAAAATAGCGACTAAATTAATTAAAGCCATAACACCCATGAAGATATCTGCTAAAGTCCATACGACACCTAAGTTCGCAACAGCACCAAAAATGACCATAGCAATTACAGCTACACGATAAACATAAAGAATCGTTTTGTTATCACGAATAAATTCAATGTTTGTTTCCCCGTAATAATAATTGCCGATAATTGAACTGAATGCAAATAAGAAAATAGCGATTGAAACAAATGTGCCGGCCCATGAACCAATGTGCTCACTTAAGGCCATTTGAGTCAAGTTAATGCCCTCCGCACCGCTGCTGGCTGCATCAGACAATAATATAATAAATGCAGTCGCGCTGCAGATTAAGATTGTATCTAAAAATACACCTAATGTTTGAATAAGTCCTTGTTTAACAGGATGAGTAACTGCAGCAGTCGCTGCTGCATTCGGAGCGCTACCCATACCGGCTTCATTCGAAAATAAGCCTCGCTTTATACCAAAAAGGACAGCAGCACCCATACCGCCTCCAAAAGCTTGTTCTAAACCGAAAGCATTTTTGAAAATCATCGCAATCACCGATGGAAGCTCTGTAATGTTCGTCACCATAACAACTAAGGCTAATATAAGATAGGCAACTGCCATAATTGGCACAATGATTTGCACAACGTGCGCTATTCGCTTAACACCGCCAAAGATGACAATCGCTGTTAATACAGCCAAAATGATGCCGACTGTTAACGTATTCAATCCGAATGAATTTTCCAGCGCCATCGCAATTGTATTACTTTGTACGGAGTTAAAAATTAAACCGAAGCTTAAAGTAATAGTTATCGCAAATGTAATCCCCATCCAACGGCTTTTTAAACCTTTTAACATGTAATACGCTGGACCGCCTCTGAAGCCATCGCGATCCTTCACTTTATATATTTGCGCCAATGTACTCTCGATAAAACTTGAAGCTCCTCCGATAAAGGCGATAAGCCACATCCAAAATACAGCTCCCGGTCCTCCTAGAGTAATCGCAGTTGCTACACCGGCTAAATTTCCGGTTCCAACTCGTGAAGCGGCACTAATACAGAAAGCTTGGAAAGAAGAGAGTCCCTTTTTTCCGTCAGAAGATACCATTGCTTTATCTGTAAGCAATCTAATCATTTCCCCAAAATAACGAAATTGTATAAACTTTGTTTTAAAACTGAAAAGCAGACCAAGAATAAGTAATACTGCAATCAGTATGTACGACCAGATAATATCATTTAATCCATTTAAAAAATCTAACAAATTACGTCCTCCATTTCCCAAAATTATACGCAATTTTTATTTCAGTATAACAATATATACACCTTAATAATCTATCATTGGTTTATAAGTTTAATCAATGTTTAAATTATGGAATCCGTTGCACTAATGGTTTTAGCTTTCCCAATGTTACACTTTTTTAAAAAGGATAAAAAGCCGTTTTCCGGCTCATATTAACCGGAAAACGGCTTTAGTTTAAAAATTACTCACTTTTATCTTCGTCTGCATCTTTTGTCGGCAGTTTCAGCATGCTCGTTACATTTCCTACTTCAGCAACATCAATGATGAACGACCCGTTTGAATATCGATCGGAATAGCTTAAAGACTCTATTGAAATCGGCTCTTCCAATCCACGATCTGTTAATAAAAGAATCTCGTCCTTATTAGTAGAAACACTCATACCTGTTACACGATGAGGATTATTTTTCAACTCACGCAACATAACTACCCCACGTTTTGCCCGCGAAGTCTTTTCAAATTCCTTCAATTTCATCTTTTTCATAGCGCCACGTTGAGTAGCGAGAACAATAACATCATTTTGCGGATCACGAATTATATCACCATATACAATTTCGTCTCCGTCTTTCAAATTAATGCCTTTAACTCCGGCAGCCCGAATGCCGACCACATTGATTTCTTCTTCATTAAACCATAGGCCATAGCCGTATTTCGTAGCTATGAAGACATCTTGCGTACCATCGGTAACATGAACTGCCAATAACTCATCATCGCCTTTTAAATTAATGGCCACCAGCGGTTTAGAATATCGCTGCGCCTGATAATGAGATAACTCTGTTTTCTTAGTCATGCCATTTCGAGTAATGAATAATAAATAATCTGTTGTATTGAAATCTTTTACTGTAATGGCTTTTATAATCGTTTCATCACGTTCAGTCGGTACGATACTTGCGATGTGCTGTCCGATTTCTTTCCAGCGGATGTCCGGAAGCTGATGAACCGGGCAATAAATGTAGTTGCCTTTGTTCGTAAACAGCAACAGATTATCAGTCGTATTGACCTCTTCCTGATAGAGCAGAAGATCGGTTTCTTTCATGCCAAAATCCTGACCGCCGGAAGCAGCGTAGGAACGCGGTGAAGTCCGTTTTACGTATCCTTCCTTCGTAACTGTTACAATAACGTCTTCACTAGCGACAAGCACTTCCAGATTGATTTTAATTTCTTCGATTTCTTCTTCAATTTTAGAAAGTCGCTCGTCATTATATTGCTTTTTAACGGATTTTAGTTCTTTCTTGATGATGGAAAGCAATTTCTTTTCGCTTTCCAAAATTGATAATAATTCCTCAATTTTATCCTTCAATTCCGCTTGTTCCTGCTGCAGAGCTGTTATATCGGTGTTTGTCAGACGATATAATTGCAAGGAAACAATCGCTTCAGCTTGCGCTTCTGAAAAGGCGAATTTCCCCATCAAATTATTCTTCGCATCACGTTTATCGACAGAAGCACGAATTGTCGCGATTACTTCATCCAAAATAGAAAGAGCCTTCATAAGACCTTCTACAATGTGCTCACGGTCTCTCGCCTTCTGCAGCTCATATTTGGAACGGTTCGTAACAACTTCTTTTCTATGCTCTATGTACGCATCGAGTAAAGCTCTGATGCCCATTAGCTTCGGGCGTTTTTCATGAATCGCTACCATATTGAAGTTGTATGGCACCTGTAAATCCGTATTTTTGTATAAATAATGAAGTACCCCTTGGGGATCAGCGTCTTTTTTTAGTTCAATGACGATTCGCAAGCCCGTACGATCTGTTTCATCACGCACTTCTGAGATGCCTTCTACTTTTCGGTCAAGGCGAAGTTCATCAATTCTTTTTACTAAATTCGCTTTATTGACTTCATACGGAATTTCAGTCACAATGATTTGCTGTTTGCCGCCACGGATCGTTTCAACTTCCGCTTTGCCTCGAATAATGATTTTTCCTTTGCCTGTTTCATAAGCCTTCTTGATACCGTCTACCCCTTGAATGATTCCACCGGTAGGGAAATCCGGACCTTTTATGACAGTCATTAGCTCGTCCACTGTACATTGCGGATTGTCTATTCTCATAACCGTAGCATCGATTACCTCACCAAGCTGATGAGGCGGTATTTCAGTAGCATAACCGGCCGAGATCCCTGTTGAACCGTTAACAAGCAAAGCAGGGAACATCGCCGGCAATACAACAGGTTCTTCTTCTGTATCATCGAAGTTCGGAATGAATTCTACTGTATTTTTATCGATATCTTTTAAAAGTTCGCTTGCAATTGCAGCAAGGCGCGCTTCTGTGTAACGCATCGCAGCCGGCGGATCGCCGTCGATGCTTCCGTTGTTGCCATGCATTTCTACAAGTACTTTTCTCAATTTCCATGTTTGGCTCATCCGCACCATCGCATCATAAACAGATGAATCGCCATGCGGATGATAATTACCAATTACATTACCGACTGTTTTAGCCGATTTACGGAACGGTTTTTCGCTCGTGTTTCCTTCTGTGTGCATCGCGAATAAAATACGGCGCTGTACCGGCTTTAAGCCGTCACGGGCATCGGGCAGAGCACGATCCTGAATGATATATTTACTGTAGCGCCCAAAACGGTCGCCAATGACTTCTTCTAGAGGCAGGTCGCGAAACTTTTCTTGAGCTGACATATTTTACACACCTTCCTCTGTAATAATCATATTTGCATTATCTAAAATATTCGCATCGTCTTCCAAACCGAATGCGACGTTGGATTCAATCCATTTTCTTCGCGGTTCAACCTTATCGCCCATCAAGGTTGTAACTCGTCTTTCCGCTCTTGCCGCATCATCAATCAATACGCGGATCAATGTTCTAGTTTCAGGATTCATCGTTGTTTCCCATAGCTGGTCGGCATTCATCTCTCCAAGACCTTTATAGCGTTGAAGAATATAACCTTTACCGACTTTAGCAGTCACTGATTTCAATTCATCGTCATTCCATGCATATTCAATGATTTCTTTCTTGCCAGTTCCCTTGCTCACTTTATATAAAGGCGGAAGCGCGATAAATATTTTGCCGTTCTCAATCAGCGGCTTCATGTAGCGATAGAAGAATGTCAACAGAAGTACTTGAATGTGGGCTCCATCGGTATCGGCATCGGTCATAATGACAACTTTGTCATAGTTGATATCTTCAATATTGAATTCAGGCCCGACTCCCCCGCCGATTGCATGAATAATTGTATTAATTTCTTCGTTTTTAAAGATATCTTGCAGCTTCGCTTTTTCCGTATTGATTACTTTACCTCTTAACGGAAGAACAGCCTGGAAACGTCTGTCACGACCTTGCTTGGCAGAACCGCCGGCAGAATCACCCTCTACAAGGTACAATTCATTTTTTTGCGGATTGCGCGACTGCGCAGGCGTTAGCTTACCAGAAAGGATTGTTTCGCCTTTTTTACGTTTTTTTCCGGTTCTGGCTTCTTCACGCGCTTTTCGGGCTGCTTCTCTTGCCTGGAACGCTTTAATGGACTTGCGAATTAGCAGATTAGCCGTTTCAGGATTTTCCTGCAAGAAGTAAGCCAAATGCTGTGAAACAACGCTGTCAACACTTGATCGGGCACTGCTTGTACCAAGCTTCCCTTTTGTTTGCCCTTCGAATTGCAACAGCTCTTCGGGAACACGCACAGAAATAATCGCTGCCAAACCTTCACGAATATCTGTTCCTTCAAGATTCTTATCTTTTTCCTTCAGTAAACCGGCTTTACGGGCATATTCGTTAAAAACACGAGTCATTGCTGTTTTCGTGCCAACTTCATGCGTACCGCCGTCTTTCGTCCGGACATTGTTGACAAAGCTCAAAATATTTTCTGAATAGCCGTCATTAAATTGAAAAGCGAAATCAATCTCAATGCCGTTTTCTTTTCCTTCAAATGAAACAACCTCATGCAAAGCATCGCGTTCTTCATTCAAGTATTGAACGAAGGCTTGAAGGCCGTTTTCATAGTAAAAAGTTTCTTGGCTATCGTTCCGGTCATCGATCAATTCGATTTTCATTCCTTTTAAAAGGAATGCTGATTCCCTCAATCGCTCGCAAAGCGTTTCAAAGTTAAAAATCGTAGTCGAGAAAATTGTCTTATCCGGCTTGAAATGAATCGTTGTACCCGTCCCATTCGTTTTGCCTTTTTTCTCTAAAGTCGTTTCCGGCTTTCCTCCTTTATGAAAACGCTGCTCATAAATATAGCCATCTCTTTTAATGGTTACAACAAGCCATTCCGACAATGCGTTTACAACTGATGCACCAACCCCGTGCAAGCCGCCGCTCGTCTTATAGCCGCCTTGACCAAATTTCCCGCCGGCATGCAGCACCGTCAAAATGATTTCAGGTGTCGGTTTCCCCAGTTTATGTATACCGGTCGGCATTCCTCGCCCTTTATCGGAGACACTAACGCTATTATCTTTATGAATTTTGACTATTATATGATCACCGTAACCGGCTAACGCCTCGTCGACAGAATTATCCACTATTTCATATACTAAGTGATGAAGACCTCTCGCATCGGTGCTTCCGATGTACATACCCGGTCTTTTACGAACTGCCTCCAGTCCTTCGAGAACGTGAATCGCATCATCATTGTATTCTACTTTTTTTAAATTGCTATTAGCCACTAACATTCTCCTTCCAACAGCTTACCTTCTTCATACGTGCTCTTATCACTAAATAAAGCAGGCAACTTCCCTTATCCGCTTTTTACTTAATTTTTATTATGTACAACCATTATTATAACATAAAAAGAACATTCGTTCGCACGTGCGGTGATATGTAATTCTACGAAGGTGATTGTAACGTTTATTTATTTTTTCGCAACTACTGTTATGATAAGCTTTCAAATTTGTTCGCTACAAGTGATATTATCATAAAAAATGAGATATTCTCATAAATTTTATAAAACAGATAAGAAAAAGGAGCAGATTTGCTCCTTTCCTACTACATATTTTTCGTTAAAGCATGCTCTACTTTAATACAACGGTCCATAATGACAGTATAACCTTTTTCTTTCAAAAATTCATATACTTCTTCATTAATTATGCCAGATTGTGCCCAAAAAACCGGACAATCGATTTGAATGAACTCCTCAGCTACCGGCAATAAATCTTCTGCCCTGCGGAAAACATTAACAATATCGACCGAACCTTCAATCTCCCTCAAAGAAGCAACAGCAGGAACCCCAAGTGCTTCTTTAATTCTCGGATTTACCGGGATAATTTCGTAACCATTGTCCATCATAGCTTTTGACACCATGTTTGAAGTTCGATCCGGTTTATCAGATAAGCCGACAACAGCAATGCGCTTCGCCTGCTTCAGTAATTCCCCCAGTTGTTCTCTTGTTGGATTTTCAATTGTCATACCACGTGGACCTCCTTTTAATCGCTAATTATATACATTAATAGCATATCGCATACAAGTTGTAAAACCCGACTTTAGCTGATATTATGACTTTTGGTCATGGTATTTTCAAATTATCATGATAAAATGTATACATGAATAAAAGAAAGGGCTTTATATTATGTTAATTGTATTAGTACTTTTACTTGCTTATTTAATAGGGAGCATCCCTTCCGGTTTATGGATTGGCAAAATTTTTTACGGCATTGATATAAGAGAGCATGGCAGTGGAAACCTAGGCGGAACGAATACGTTCAGAACGCTCGGAAAAAAAGCCGGATTTGCCGTAACAATCATGGACGTACTGAAAGGAACGCTCGCAACACTTCTGCCTGTCTTCTTTGGTATTGATGCTGAGCTTCATCCGCTTATTACAGGTACAACGGCAGTCGTTGGCCATATGTTTCCTATTTTTGCCGGATTCAAAGGTGGTAAAGCGGTAGCAACTTCAGGCGGCATTTTGCTCGGTTATGCACCAATACTATTTCTGATTATATTTGTTGTCTTTTTTATCAGCTTATACATATGTAAATATGTTTCACTTTCAAGTATGATATGTGCGGTTGCAGCCTTAATTGTCACAATAATCATGCGGGATATACCGCTTATCATTGTTGTAGCTGTATTAACGACTTTTATTTTATACAGGCACCGAGCTAATATTAAACGAATTAAAGACGGCACCGAACCAAAGGTAAAATGGATTTAATAAATAAGCCTCTAAAATGGACACGTTTTAGAGGCCTTATTTTTTCCGAACAAACTTACTAAAAAGAACCCGCTGCTTCATTCAGTGTTTCTGCTTGGTCTGCAACTAGACCGAAAGCATATTTAACAATATTATCGATAATATGGATTTGAGTTTAAAATGATACAGAGGAAGTGGAGACAAGCCTGGAATATTTCCTGCATTTAATAGAGGAGATAGCATCGTCTGTTTGCCATTTCAAACTCATCCGTACCTGTTTTAACAACGTCTTGTCTTGAACTTTAGCAACAGCTGATTGTACCTCTTCCATAAACTTACTCGATTGCTCCGTTTTAAGTCTATTCGTTGACAATATGAATTTATCATTGTCAAAATATAAACAAAGATAAAGGGAAAGGAATAAAGACAATGAAAATAATAATATCGGATGAGGCCGCAAGATGGTATGAAAATGAATTATCTTTAAAAAGCGGGGATTATGTCCGTTTCTTCGTCCGCTACGGCGGAAACAGCACAATTCAAACCGGTTTCTCACTCGGTTTAGCTATTGAAAAGCCTCTTTCCTTAGGAGCTATTTATAAAGAAAACGGAATAAACTATTTTATTGAAGAGGCAGATTTATGGTATTTTGATTCGAAAGATTTGCTCATTCAGTTTGACCAAGCCGTATCAGAACCTATTTTCACTTATCTTTAGTACGAATAAGGTCCTCTGCCATAGAGGACCTTGCAGGTTCATTATTCGCTATGTTGCTTTTTATTTTTTTCGTACGCCGCATGCCACTCCGGATAATGTCTGCGTAACGAAATTGGTCTGAAATTTTCTTTTTTCACACAAGCATGCCATGTTTTTGCTGTAACAGCCACTTCGCCTTCTTCATTGTATATTTCATAGCCATATACTGTTTTTATACCGTTATATTCTTCTATCCAAGTATGTACTGTTGCTGTTTGACCGTATGTAAAAGGTTTTTTATAAGCTATTTGAACTTCCATTACAGGCGATACAATTCCATCTTTCTCCATGTCGATATAATCGAAACCAAGCTCTTTCACAAGTTGTGAGCGCCCTAATTCAAGCCAAACTAAATAATTGGCATGATACACAACGCCCATTTGGTCCGTCTCTGCATAACGCACTTCAATCTCTTTTTTTGCAATAATCAATATAACTTCCCTCCTTTTCTCAAGATTATTTTAACATAAGGAATCCCTTGATGGATAAAAAGGATGTGCTTCCATTAAAATACGGAAAGCCTCTTGCAGTTATCGCTAACTTTTAAGAGGCTTTTCATTTTAATATAAATAATCATTGTAATACAGTAGTTTCTTTATTCACCCTTCGTTTGAATAACTTGCGGGTGCTGCCCAGACTGATCCTGCATTTGTTTTCCTTTATTATTGCCGGCAGAGCGAGATTGTGTACCGATATGACTCGGAACAAATGGTTTTGAGTTCTTTTTAGGATTTCCCATGAAATTCCCTCCTTTTCACTCTTATTATGAATCGGAAGGAACAAATTCATGTATGTACTACTCTGCTTTTTGCATATACTTTTTTTCCAATTTTGCTTCAATTCTTTCGAGAGCTTTTAAATCTTTCAACAGCTCATTTTTATTTTCAAGCACTAAATCTGCAAATGAAAGCTTTCTTCTTCTCTTCATGATTTCACCCACTTAACATTTTCTTAACAATAGCTTTGCCATATTTGCACCACTTTATGTCACTATTAATGCAAATACCATAATTATCTATATTCAGATTAATATGAAAAGAAAGGTGATATCAAAAATGTGTTTTTATTACTCAGATTTCATTCAACACATCTTCAAGCTGTTCATCTGTAATCTGTCCGAGATGTTTTTTCGCAATTTTGCCGTCCACATCTATAAAATATGTGGTCGGTAAACTTATTACTTGGTAGCGTTCTGATACTTCATCTTCCTCATCTAATAAGACAGGGAATGTTACAGCATATTGATCGGTAAATCCTTTTACATCATTGTGGGCGTCCATATTGACAGCCAATATGACAACATCTTCTTTATTTTCGGAATAAACAGCCTGTAAATCCGGCATCTCTTCTCTGCAAGGTTTACACCATGTAGCCCAGAAATTCAAAACGACTTTTTTCCCCTCATAATCCGACAGTTTTACACTCTCGCCATTAAGCGTCTGCAAACTGAAATCCGGCGCCTTTATTCCCGTTTTCAAACCTGGTGAAGTCTCCTCCTGCTCCGCCTCTAGCGCCTGGACCATCGCGATTACAATCAGGAGCACTAATACTGCACCAGCAGCGACTTTCTTGACCATACGTCTCCCCCTTAAAATTCCATTCTTTCTTTATTTTAGCTGACAAACAAATGATGGACAAATGAATTATCTTTGTCATACTGCTTACCGCTTAAAAAAGAACCTTGGTTACCCAAGGTCCGCGTCTATCATGTATTGAGAATGGAGTAATAATAAAACACACCGTCCCGCTCTTCCATCGTTATTTCTTTCACTGAAGATAAGTAAATCAAATTAGTGATTGTTTGTAAAAAGCCGGAAATTTTCCTGTCTGCCGGTTGGTCAGCACCATATATGCTTTCAGATATTTGGAACGCTGTTTTCTTGCCTTCTTGAACAGCTAAAATAATTTGATTCCATCTTTTCTTGTAATGTAATCTCATATCCTCTAGTCTAATTGTCAAATTAGGGATTATGTCACCATGGCCAGGTAAAACATACTGTACTGATAGCGACTGCAACTTCTCAAGTGACCGCAAATATAACTCCAATGGATTTTCTTTCATATTGGTGGCCATTACAATAGGATTTAACGCTTGTAAAATATGGTCCCCGATGAACAATACTTGATTGTTTGAATCATAGAATGAAAAATGATCAGGTGAATGACCCGGTGTCCAAATACTCTCATAGCAGCTATCACCGATTAATATTTGTTCTCCTTCTTCAAATAGATAGTTCGGCTCAAATAGATAGGAAGTATAATTGTAATAGGTATTATTCTGATCCAGTGGCGGTCCGCCATTAGATAGAGAGAGTGAGGTGAGCGGATTTGAATATACGTTCCCTTCAAATGCGGACAAAATCTCTTGAATTTCTTTAAACCCGACTTTTGAAATCCATACTTCAGCATTATATTTTTTTTGAAACCAGCCGGCTAAACCGATATGATCTGTATGCGAGTGAGTCAGAACCACTTTTTCAATAGGCTTATTATTAGGAAATATAGCTTCCCATATCGCAATTGCCTCTTCTGTATGATCTCCTGTATCAACAATGGTATAACCATTGCTTCCTTCTACTATATAACAATTTACTGCACCTAAATCATAGGGAATAGGAATACTCAATTGATGAATATGGTCTGTTATTTTTTTTAGCATAAATGCTAAAGACACCCCTTCCTATATTTAGCGAGCTTTAACGGTTCCTCCATCCACCATTAGAGTATGCCCTGTTATATAATTAGCATCATCGCTTGCAAGGAATACCGCTACTCTTCCAATATCTTCTTCGCAATCCCCCATTCGGCGAAGCGGTATTAATGAAATCATTTTCTCATATGCATTCGGATGGGTTTCCTGCATCCGTTCTACTCCAGGTGAATTAGCTAATGGAGCAATAACATTCACATTAATCCCGAATCGTCCCCATTCATTTGCAGCGACACGGGTTATTGCACGAACGGCCTCTTTTGATGCAGCATATGATGCTTGTCTGGCTAACCCATCCAAACCGGCACCTGATGCAAAATTGATTACTTTTCCTTTTGTTTCCTTTAGATAAGGAAGCGAGCTTTGCATTAATGTAAAAGTAGCCCACAGGCCTGTATTTAAGGATAAATCCATAATTTCTTCTGTTGTTTCTTCAATAGTAGCCATTTTTGATGAATGCGCATTATTGACTAATATGTCTAATTTCCCGAATTTTTCAACCGTCAGCTCAATCAAACCAGACAGGATTTTACGATCAGACAAATCCGCTTGGACATACAGGGCTTCGCCTCCTAGTTCCAATAATTCCTTCTCCGTTCTTTTACCTTTTTCTTCATTTAATCCAATAAATACGATGGAGGCCCCTTCTTTTATAAACGCACGACAAATGCCGCGCCCTATTCCTGAAGAACCGCCTGTAACGAAAGCAACTTTACCTTTTAATTTCATATTCCCTCTCCTTTTGTATTTTTTTGTCATAAAAAATATGGTTATATATAAATAAGCAAACGTTTTTCTTGAATGACAAGGAGGTTCTAATGCCATGCAGCAGCCTGCTGATTTAGTAATTGAAAATATAATCGTCATTACGATGGACTCAACGCGACCTGAAGCCAAAGGTATTGCCGTTTTTGATGGGAAAATTATTGGTCTACTAGAAAATGATCATACCCCATGGCCATTAACCCCGAATGGGCAAAGATTAGATGGTAAAGGGATGACTTTGTTACCCGGATTAATCGATGCACATTGCCATCTTCGTGCTCAAATTGGCTATAATCAAGCTGTGCGATGCGGTTTCCCAGATGTAAATAGCATAGATGAAATAATCCTCTTACTTCGAAATCAAGCAAACAAACTAGAGAATGGAACCTGGATTAAAGCCAATGGCTACGATCCTTTCTATCTTAAAGAACAGCGGCATCCTACACGATGGGATCTCGATTGCGCAACTGAACAACATCCTATCAGGCTTCGACATATAACACGCCATGTATCTGTATTAAATAGTAAAGCACTATCAATTGCGGGAATTGGACCCGATTCAATCGACCCGCCAGGAATTACAGTAGAACGTATAGGAAATAGCGGTATCCCAACCGGTATTATTTATGGAGGGGATGCATGGTTATCTCAACATTTTGTAACATCGGCTTCTTCGGAGCAACTCCGAAAGGGTGCACAAAAATTACATTGGCAACTAATAAGCAAAGGCATAACTTCCGTACATGATGCGACTCCTACAAACACATTAACTGATTTACAATTTTGGATCGACTGTATAAAAGAATTTTGGAGCATTTCTATTTCATTAATGTCGAATATCCAAAATCACCACATCCTCAAAGAGCATTATTCAAAAGAAACAACAAACGAAATGATAACCAAACTGGAAATGGGTCCAATTAAAGTTGTCATAGAAAATATCCCTGATTTGCTACCTAGCCCGAATGAATTGAAAATGATTGCAGTAGAAGCCGCCAAGCGAAAAATACCATTAGCAATTCATGTTGTGACACCTGAAATGGTTTGGGCTGCATTAGATGCTATCCAATATGCAAAAGAAGTCCATCCGAATGATCTGGTTAATCGTTTGGAACATTTAAGTTTATGCCCGGAAGGACTTTTATCCGATATAGAAGCGTTAAACTTATTAGTTGTAACAAATCCTAGCTTAATTTATGACCATGGGGACCGATACTTAAAAAATGTAGATCCGACAGAGCACAGTTGGCTTTATCGAATGAAAAGCATACAAGATTACGGTATAATTCTTGCAGCCGGATCAGATGCACCTGTCGCAACAGTCGATCCATGGATTTCTATTGCGACAGCGTGTTCCAGAAAGACTAAAAGCGGACAAACGCTTTCACTGGGTGAGAAGCTTACTCGTTGGGATGCAATAGCTTTATACACAACTAAAGCGGCTCTAGCTGCCGGCTGGGAAACAAAGCGCGGCATGATTCGTCCTAACTTTCATGCTGACTTCCTATTAGTGAATCATCATCCATTAACATGCTCGCTTGACAATCTTTATAAAATGCAAGTTCAGCAGACGTGGATTGATGGACAACTTGTATACGAAAAATGATTCGGTACGCCCTCCCCAAATACCAAGAATTGTTATTCATCGGCAAGTAAAGTATAATGAACTAATATATACAGAAAATTCAGTCTTCTGAATAACGGAGGAGCCTATGTCTTCGAAACAAACAACACATCGATTAAGTACAGTAGATAATGCAATGTCGCTATTAGCCTTATTTCTAAAATATGAATCTGTCGGATTAATTGATATAGAGCGTGAAACCGGTGTAAGTAAAACGGCTGCATTTCGTTTAGCAGCAACGATGGTCGATCGCGGCTTTTTAGTAAAAGATGCAAGAACGAAACGCTACTATCCTGGAACAATCCTTTTTCAATTGGTTCACAAATTTCAAATGAATGATATTGTTAAAGTTTCAGAACCTTTTATACAAGAGTTGGCCCATAAAACGAATGAATCCGTATATTTATCGATTCGCTCAGGTAATCATTATATACATTTAACCGGGGTGCCTAGTACATATCCTGTTAAAGTGACCAGCCCTATCGGCAATGAAATCCAATTACATATAGGTGCTGCTGGTAAAATCCATCTGGCTTACATGGCTTCTCCAGATTATGAGAATTATATTAATAAAACAGACTTAAAAACGTATACTCAAGAAGCCATTACTGACCCAACTCTCCTCAGCCATGAGTTACAGCACGTAAAAGATAAAGGCTACGCACTCAGCTTAGGTGAAGGTTTTCCCGACAGCGGCGGAATATCGGCACCTATATGGGGCTTAGGAGAAGAACCAGCCGCCTCATTAAGTATATTAATTCCTTTAACACGGCTTACAGAAGAAAAAATCCAAGAATTAATCAGCCTTGTTGTAGAATACTCTGATAAGATTACAATCGAATTCACATCCAAAAATCGAACTGAATCACAGTAAAAATAGATTTCATATTCTTTAAGCGACTTATCTTTAATGTGCTGTCCAATATGCTAGGATGAGTCGCTATTTCATTAACCATGATCTTTCTACAAGAATCTTTTCTCTCAAGATACCTTGCTGTAAGGATACATCCATACTGTCAGCTACTAATGATTTGATCATCGCTGACGATTTTGCATTTTTCGCAACCACTTTTTTCATATAATGAATGGCTGTTTCCAATAATACTTCACTATTTATTATTTTGCTGATTAGTTTCTTTTTATAGCCTTCTACTGCAGTTATTCGATTGCCATTGAAAGCAAATTCTAACGATAACCCCTGTGGCATGAGTCTAGGGAGACTTTGTGTACCTCCTGCTGCCGGCAACATACCTAGTTTAGCCTCTGGCAATGATAGTATTGTATCTGGCGCTGCAAATCTGAAATCACAAAGCATGGACATCTCTAATCCTGAACCAACCGCAAAACCATGAAGAACTGCAGCTATAGGCTTCGGAAGTCTGCGAATTTCTTCCCATAAATCTCTTTGCAACCTTATTCTGCGCTTTTCAATGACGGTTGGACGGGTGCCGAATTCTGTTAAATCTGCTCCTGCACAAAATCCCTTTCCGGCTCCGCATATAACCACAGCATAGACCGTTGGATCGTCTTTGATCATCAAAATTATTTCATATAATTGATCTCTCATTTCCACATTAAAAGCATTCAATTTCTCGGGACGATTTAACGTAATAACGGCGATTTGCCCATTCTTCTCAAGTTTGACCACGGGTTCAATAACACTCATAATTCCCCTTCTTTCTCCTGAGAATTCTAACTTCCTTTAAAATGAGGTGACCTCTTCTCCAAAAAAGCTTGAACGCCTTCAATGCGATCCTCACTCGTCTGCAATAGCATATAAATATCCAATTCTAAACGAAGTGCTTGCTCAAATGTCAAATCACTTCCCTTGATAATACACTCTTTCGTATATTGCATTGATAAAGTTGACATCTCTTCTAATAGAGTTGCTTGTATACAGGCCTTTTCCCATAAACAATCGCTATCGATTTTGTTGTTAATAAGCCCAAGTTCCAATGCTTCTTTAGCACCGATAACTTCTCCACCCAACAACATATTCATTGCAGGTCCTTTGCCAATCAGTTTAGGAAGTCGCTGCGTTATACCTCCTGCTGGAACGAGTCCCCATGCTGCTTCCGGCATAAAAAATGTGGAAGTGGATGAAGCATAACGAATATCACCTACACACGCTAAGCTGACTCCTAGCGAGGCGCAGTCACCATTAATTGCAACAATTACTGGATACGGAATTCGGCTCCACTGTTCAATAGCTGAACTTGCTAAAGCGATAGAAGAATAAGACTCTTCCACATTATCGTCCTGTAAAAAGTCCTTGTTCATACCTAACGAAAAATGCGGTCCATTTGCACCTAACACAACGACTTTAATATCCTCATGATTTATTAGTTCATTCGCCACATACAAAAGCTCCTGCGACAATTCCGGAAGAAAAACATTATCATGCGCAGTGTTATTCAGCCTGACAAAAGCAATTTGGTTTTTATGCCATACTTCAAGATAGTGATATTTCATAAGCTCCCCCCGCTTCTTAAAAAATATGTAAAATCTACAAACTATTAAATAATTCTTCTGTATGCTGTCCTAATTCAGGAGCAGGATTCGCAGACACTTTCCATTCTTTACTCTGCCAAGGCGTCCCGATCAACGAAGTTTCACCTGTTATAGATAGCTTGTGCACGCCGCTATCATCTGCGATACTTTTCAGATTCCTGATTTGTCCTTCCGCCTCCGTTTGGCTATCTGCACATCCTTCAAAAAAACAATCTCCAACCAACTGGCAAGCTACCTCATATTGTGACAAATCAATCCTAATTCCTTCTCCGTTGCGTTGACGGCAAATCAAGCTTGCAGCCAATACGAAAGCACCATGTATACCCGCTCCTATATCACTAACAGAAAAACCGGGAAGCCATGGTTTTCCATCATCATAATGTGTCAAAGCAGCGATTCCAGACATCGCTTCCAAAGTCGGCCCGTAGCCCACAAAGTCTCTATAAGGTCCCGTTTGCCCAAAAGCAGATAAAGATAGGTTAATAAGTTGAGGCTGATACTTCCACAACTGTTCATATTGCAGACCAAAATTAGGCATTACGCGCGGACTGAAATTCTCGACAATCACATCACTTATTTCCACTAATTCCAAAAATTTTTGCCGGTCCTCCATTACATTCAAATCCAATGAGATTCCTCTTTTATTGCGATTAAGCTCTCTATAAAAAGGAGCGGTCGCCCCTTTTTGTGAACGTATACCGTCCGGTCGATGAGGTGCCTCAATTTTAATGACTTCGATTCCTAAATCCGCAAAAAGTCTCGTGCAATATGGCCCAGACCACATATTTGTCATATCCAGGATTCTGATTGTATCTTTGTCCTTAATGAATCCCTTTCCAGTGCAATTCGTTTTGATTGCCCACGGCAAACTTATATGATTTCCTCGCTCCCAAAACTCTCTTTCTTTTAAATGAAGGCAATCCTTTACTTCCTGCAAACTCTGAACATAGGCAAACGGCATTCTGAAAGCCTGCCCTGTATAAAACAATTCCGATTTTTTCATGGACCGTGTCCACTCAGACAATTCCGCTTCAAGACTGGCGCAATGTTTTAATCGACTTACATCATTGTTCCATTCGGGTTTATGAGGCAACTCTGCCCAACTCTCTAACAATTCCCATTTTTCATTGACAGGCGCCCCTAAAAAAATCATGCCATCTGTACATGGCATGATGGCCATTGGGGCAATTGCATGGTGGCGGTTGCCCATCCTGCTGCGTTCTTCACCAGTTGCCAAATACGTTGAGAAAGCACCTTCCAATGCACTTACAACAACTGTAAGTGCATTTATCTGAACTAGATGTTTTTTATTTGGCCGTAAAGTCAGATGGGCTAACAATCCGCCGGCAGCTGCATGAGCTCCAACGAGGTAGGATGCCGGATATCCTCCAACTTGTAAAGGCTTAAGCTCCGGATTACCTGTAAGCTCCATCCATCCACCCATTGCCTGCAGAGCATATTCTTCTTCTGTACCGATACCATTAGGAAAATCAAGATATACTCCGATACAAGTTTCTGAGCTACGTTGATTTTCAAAAAACGAGTTCAAAAGATCTTTGCATTTAAGAGTACAATGACTATCCCAAATAATAAGATCCCACCTGAGAGCTAAACACTCGGTCACATATTCTAGCAATTCTTCATCATTAGAAAAACACACAATCCTCTTTCCTGCATTCCGAAATACTGACCGATGCTCTTCGGGTCGGCTAATTCTCGTGACTGACGCACCGCTTTTTGAAAGTAAACGTCCTGCATAACTGCCAGATGGACCATTGACTATTTCAAGTATCTTCAAATCATGCAATAGTGTTTCTTTAGTTGTTTTCACCCTCCATCACCCTTCTAGCGCAAGCACCTGTGCATTATTTAAAATGATGTTGACCCTTTCACCTTTTCAATCTGCAGTCGGAAGGGCTACAGGCTTTTTCAATTCCAGTGGTGCTTTGCAGCATGAAATAGTGCCCTCTCCAGCTTTCGTACATAAAAGTTCAATACCACACGTTTTACAATACAAACGCTTTCCTAATTGATTAGCCACAGCGATCATCCTTTCATAATTCATGTCAGAAAACAATTATTTAGATAATGCTTGCTTATTTTGCAGGCTTTCTCCACAGCAAATTACATCTGTGTTAACCCCCAATTTTGTTACGATAAATTCACTTTGGCATTTTACGCATATTAATTTTGCTCCAATTTTTAAGGACATGCTCAAGACCTCCTATTCGAATTTAAGAACTTGCATATGCCGGTTTGTTACCGATGACCTTTTCCTCTGTCAATTTCTTAATCTCTTCATCTGAGCAGTTTAGTATATTTTGAAGCACATCTTTATTATGTTGACCTAATAGAGGTGCCGGAGATCGGTGTTCAAGTCGGTTGCCTGAAAATTTTACTGGCCATGCCGGGTATTGATGAGTTCCTGTAAATTCATGTGTTACAGCTTGGAAAAAACCGTCAAAATAAGGCGCTTTTTCTATATCATTTACATGGACAACGGGTCCAGAACTTACCCCGAATGTTTGTAAAAGATTCGAAGCTTCTTCTTTCTCCAACTGTGAAGTCCAATTTTCTATAAAAATATCCAAATCATCATGATTTTCATAACGACTTTTTATAGTCTGAAAACGCTCATCCGTTGTCCAGGAAGGGTTCCCTAGCGCATTGCAAAATTGCTTCCACTCTGTATCGTCAGCCACCGCAATGGCAATCCATTCATCAGTTCCTTTACAACGATATACACCGTGAGGAGCCATGTTCGGCTGACGATTTCCTATACGTCCCCAATTCCGTCCATTCATGGAAGCATCGGCAATAGGCTGACCCATGAAATTCACACAGCCTTCTACTTGCGCAATTTCGATCATTTGCCCTTTACCGGTTGTTTCCCGATATTGCAGAGCTGATAATAACGCAAATGCTGCATGCGTTCCGGAAATGACATCTCCAGCTCCCCCGATTGTCATTGGGGAGTCATTACGATAACCATTCACTTGAGCAAGTCCCGATAAGATCTCAAATGTAAAAGCAAAACCAGGTTGGTCGCGATTAGGACCTGTTCTTCCATAGGCTGGCATTGATAACATGATGATCGAAGGATTCAATTCACATAATTGCTCATAGTTAAGTCCAAAATTATCCATTACACGCGGAGAGGAATTTTCAATGACTGCATCGCTCTTCGCAATTAATTCTTTCAGCAATTTCATACCTTCCGGATCATTCAGATTAAGCGTGATTCCTTTTTTATTCATATTTGCCGCATTAAACTGCGGTCCCATTTCCCACCAATTTTCTCCTGGAGAAGACATAGAATAACGAAAGCCATCCGCGCGTTGAACAGATTCAACCTTAATTACTTCTGCACCTAATGCACCTAAGTATGATGTGCAAACAGGTCCCGACCACCACATTGTTAAATCAACAATTCGAACCCCTTCTAAAGGTAAAGTTGTCATAAAAACACCTCCTCTAAATTATTCCTTTCGCTGACATCTCCTGAATTTCTTCTTCAGAATATCCGAGAATCTCTCCAAATACGCGCTTATTATCTTCCCCTAATAGCGGTGCAACCTTTTCGATGCTCCAAGGTGTCTCTGATAAACGGAAAGGAGGCCCTGGTTGTTCAACTTCACCCATAATAGGGTGGTTAACTTTCACAAAAAATTCACGCTCTTTATATTGGGGAAAATCAAGCATCTCCTCGAAGTTAATGACGGGTGTAATAGGAATTCTCCACTCAATCCCTAACTGAATAATTTCCTCTTTCGTATGCCTCATTAACCACTCATCAAATCGTGCTCGGAATAATTCTTTATTTCCCGGTTCCACCCGTCTGTATTGCTCCATAAAGCGCGGGTCTTCTACCCAATCATACATTTCTGTCATATAACAAAAGTCTTGCCAATGCTGACCAGAAAGTAAGTTGATCCCAATATATCCATCCTTGCATTTTTCAATGCTAGGCATTGAAATATAGCGATCTTCAAAGGATGCGCAAGTTGTGTACGAATGCTGCACATTGCGATACGGCATATGAATGACTCCGCACTCAGCGATTGAAACATCCACGTGCGTGCCTTCGTTTGTTTTTTTTCTTCCTAATACAGCGGCTAAAGTAGATGCAGCTGCAATTGTACCAGCGGAATATTCAGTTAATCTCAAAGCCCCGCCAGCACGAAGAGGTTCCCTTGTTTTATCGCCTATTTGACTGACAAACCCGTTCATAGCTTGTGTAATCAATTCAGTCGCTTTATAGTCCTTATACTCACCGCTCTGTCCGAAGTTCGAGATAGATGTCATCACCAGCTTTGGATTAATCTGTTTCAAATTTTCATAACCTAAACCCAGTCCAGAAAGGAAACCTGGAGAGAAGTTTTCTACTAATACATCTGCATCCTTCACTAATGCCTTTAATAGACTGGCACTGCGTTCTGTCTTTAAATTTAACGTGATACCGTGTTTATTATTATTCAAAAATGCATATAATCCACTGGCATTTATATTCTCAACATCATTGGGAAACGGTCCTTCCAGCCTTGACGGATCTCCGATTTCCGGCTGTTCAATTTTGATTATCTCTGCTCCATAATCCGCTAATAATTTCGTGCAATAAGGTCCAGCAATATTCCAAGAAAGATCAATTACTTTAATGCCTGAAAGAGCTTTTTCCGTCATCCTTTACCACCTCAATATATTTCTATATTAATTAACCAACTGCCCATCCGTTACAGGCAAAACAGACAAAGATTTTGCTACTTTCTTTAATTGAAAATTCGCCGGTCCAAGATTCAATTGCATACTTTTAAATCTTCTGAAACAGAATTGGAGAGGATAATCCATATCAATCCCCATTCCCCCATGTAATTGATGTGCACCGACCATTACTTTTTGCCCTTCTTTACAAATAAATGCCTTCGCTATTGCAGTTTCAGTTTCAGCCGATACCCCGTCATTCAATCTTGATATCGCGTGATAAGCAGCTAAACGGCCTCCTTCCACAATTGTAAACATGTCTGCTAAACGATGTTGAACAGCTTGAAAGCTCCCAATCGGCCGCTTGAATTGATGCCTTTCCTTTACATAATCAGTTGTTACCGTAACCGCTTTATTAAGTAAACCTATTATTTCAATGCATTGCAGAGCTGTTGCAGCTTCAATTATTTTCTGAGCAGTCTCCCAGCCTTGGTCGACAGAGCCTAATAAGTCTTCAGAAGTGACTGTAACTCCGTCAAATTCTACTTCATACAATCCATCTGAACCAATAGAAGGCAGCGGTTTTATGTGTACTCCAGCTTGTTTTCCTTTTACCAAGAACAAACTTAAGCCTTCACTGCCGGCAGGTGATTCAGTCGTTCTCGCCAATGTTAAGAAATAATCAGCCGTTGTCGCAAACGGCACAAACATCTTTTTGCCTGTAAGAGAATATGTTCCGCCTTTTTCTTTAGCAACGGACGAAATATACGATAAATCATAATGAGCTTGCGGTTCGGAGAATGCACCCGTTACCAAAAGCTTTCCTTCCGCAATTTCAGGTAACAATTCATTCTTTTGCGCCGTCGTCCCATATTGAAGAATAGGAAGAACGCCGTATGAAAGCGTTGATGAGAAAGGAGAAGAAAATAAAGCAGCACCCGCTTCTTCAACAACTAAAGCCAAATCCAAGAGGCTTCCGCCAGCCCCGTCAAATTCTTCGGGAATGCACAATCCAAGAAAACCCATTTCAGCTATTTCATTATAAAAAGATGGCGAAAATTTGTTCTCACTGGCTTCTGCCGTGCGAAGAGCTGTAACCGTACACTTTTCTTTGAAAAACTTCTGTGCCGTACTTTTTAATACTTCTTGAATTTCATTTAAAGCAAAATCCATAATAGTACTCCCCTTTCTTTACGTATTTCGACGTTTAAACTTCGGTAATGCTATATCCTCAAAAACTTGATCAATCACAGCTTCTACAGGCATTCCGATATATATTTCATCAGGCTCGCAATCTATCATATTAGAAACAAGTCGAACCCCTTCCTCTAACTCTACTAACACAACCTCATAGGGTACTTTAAAGGCTGGATGAACCGGACGGTGATAAATAACATAGCTGTAAATGGTACCTTTCCCGCTTGATGGAACCCATTCCATATTGAAACTATGACATTTATGGCAAACCGGACGAGGTGGGTGCATTAATTCTTTACATTCTGAACATCGTTGAAAATGAAGCTGCTTCGTTTCTTGCATTACTTTCCAAAACGGCAAACTATCAGCATCCACCAGTGGTCTTGGTGGAGTAAATCCTTCATTGTATCGAACCATTTTTATTCTTACCTCCTTTTTAATATCAGGCCGCTTGAAGGAACACCAGGCCCTCCCGTAACTAAACAAAGCTCCGCATCTTGTATTTGGGTTGTAGAAGTGCCTCGAATTTGACGAACACCTTCCGTAATTAAATTCATTCCGTGTATATAAGCTTCTGACATTAAACCGCCTGCTGTATTAATGGGCAGCTGTCCATCAGGACGGATACGATCTCCTCCTTGAATGAAATCTACACCTTCTCCTTTTCCGACAAAGCCCAGCGCCTCTAATTGCATAGGAACAAGCGGACTAAATGCATCATAAATTTGCGCTACATTAATATCCCACGGAGAAATGCCTGCCATATGGAATAATCTTTTCCCATATGTTTCAATTTCAGGAAACACCGCAATATCCGGGCGGTAATAACTTGTCATCATTTCACCATTCGATGCTGTCGATTGAACCGCTGCAGAAATATACGCCGGACGCTGCTTTAAATCTTTCGCTCTTTCAGCAGTTGTTACAATAACAGCTACCGCACCGTCTGAACTTAAACAGCTATCATGACGGCGAAGCGGCGCAACATTAACAGGCGAATTCATATATTCTTCTAGCGTTAATTTACGATCATAAAACTGCGCTTTCGGATTGCGATTTGCATTCTCACGATTCACAAGCGCAACAGGAGCAAATGCGCCATCCTTTATATTATTTTGATAAATATACCGTTGTGCGAACATCCCGTCCCAGGAAACTGGTGTCAATAATCCATACGGATGATACATGCCCATATAAGTTAAATCTGCCACACGATTCGGCTCAAAATCCCCATATTTCACAGGTCCTGAAGCATCTCGTATTGAACGGACACAGACAACATAATTAGCAATTCCAGAAGCGACTGCCGCAACAGCATGCGCTACAGTTCCGCAGTTCCCGCCTCCGCCATAGGGCGTTTTACTGAAGAAATGAAGGTTAGGTATACCTAATGCCTTCACAATATCTACCTGTTCTGCTCCAGTATCAAGTGTATAATTAACCATCCCGTCAATGTCATTTACTGTCAGGCCGGCATCTTTTACTGCTGCAAGTATCGCTTCACAGGCCATTTGAAGCTCACTTCGCCCACAGTTTTTACTGAATTCTGTTTCTCCAATACCGACTATTGCCGTTTTGTCGCAAATATTCTCCACGTTTTTCCCCCATTTCTATTCAATGATTACTAAAGCTTTACCTGAAGCATGATTGCCGAGGCTGTTTTTGCCGACAAATTCGATTTCTACTAGTTTTTTTTCATCTTCCTCATATTTTTTCGTAACTGTTCCTGTTATTGTCATTCGATCACCCGGATAATTCGGAACAGCCAAGCGTAAAGTAATGCTTTTTATTTCTCCTGTCGGACCACACCAATCAGTCAAATATTTTCCGATTAACCCATTAGTCGTTAAAATATTCATAAATACATCATCTGCAGCTGCACTGCGAGCCGCACGGTGGTCATGATGAACAAGCGCATAATCATGTGTGGCTGAAATGGCACCTCCCACTACTAAAGCAGCTGTAATCTCTCGAGTATGAACGGGCAATTCATAACCTACTTCAATTTCATTCCATTTAACGGCTTTTACTCTTGTTTCATTCATAGAAATCCCCCTATTATTTTGAAATGGCATTATACGCAAGAATAGTAAAAGTTTGTTTGCATACAATTTCATTTCGTTGATTCATAAACGTATATAGGAATGTGCAAAAATATCCTGGTCCACGAGCTGTCATCTTCTCAGGTGAAACTTTATAGACAGACAGCGTATAGCTAATTTCATCACCAACCTTCATTGGAGCGAAATATTCCTGACCTTGTTCAGTGGCAACAATCGATGTATATCCTTCATCTTTCAAAAGAGCAACCAGTTTTTCCATCGGGTTCGGCTCTCTCTTCACTTCCGGCCAGAGAGGACTCATCGTATAGACCTGCACCTGCATCGGCGGAGCAATAATTTCACCATATTTTGACGTCTTTGCATACTCTTCGTCCGTATATAAAGGATTCGCATCCTGTAGCACCTCACACCAATGACGAATCATTTGTTTACAGACTGCATCAGGCCCCACTATACGCTCTGATTCAATCCCCACATGTTCTTGAATTAAGGCTTCAGCTATAGCCATTCATCTCTTCCTCCTTTAAATTCCTTTTAATAGCGCCTTTATTAGGTCTTTGGCAATTCTAAAGCGAATCTTGCCACAAGGTCACGCATTACTTCGCTTGCACCGCCGCCAAATAGAAAGACGACATGTTTCTTGGCATGAGATTCTGCTCTTCCTTTAATCGGTGCCCACTTTGAATCCGATGATAACTGCCCATACATCCCCATGATTTGCATACAAGTATCGTAAACTTCCTGATGTAATTCTGCAGCGTATACTTTATTCATAGAAGGACGATAATGCCCTGCTTTTTCATTGCTGTGCCCCCAGGCTGCCCGATAGTTTAAATGCTTGAGCACCGTGATTTTGACTATTAATTCTGAAAGTTTCTCTTGTACCCAGTCTTGTTCAAATACAGTCTTTCCATCAACGACTGTTTCTTTTGCCCATTCAATTGTTTCCTCAACTGTCCTTTTCATTTTTGAATAAGTTGACAGCATAAGCCGTTCCAAAGAGAGCTGAGTCGTAATGTATTGCCAGCCCATATTTTCTTCACCGACGAGGGCATCCTTTGACACACGAACATTATCGTAATAGCTTACATTCGACCTTTCTCCCATTAAATTCATGGGAGTTACTGAAAAACCAGGTGCGTTCGTCGGTACCAGAAAAATAGAAATTCCTTTGTGCTTTGGAACATTAGGATCTGTTCTGGCAGCTAGCCAAATGTAGTCTGATACATGAGCCATCGTAGTAAAGACCTTTTGTCCGTTAATAATATAGTCATCCCCATCCTTCTCAGCTCTTGTTTCAAGTGCGGCTAAATCAGTACCAGCTTGCGGTTCGGAATATCCGACTGCGATTTCTACTTCTCCCTTCAGAATTCTCGGCAAGAAATACTCTTTCTGCTTCTCAGTCCCCAGTTTCATTAATGTCGGCCCTACTGTTTCAAGCGTAATAAAAGGAATATTAACACCTGACCGGTCCACTTCTTCTAAGAATATATATTGCTCAAGCGGTGTCCTTCCCTGCCCGCCATATTCCTTCGGCCAGCCAATTCCCAACCAGCCATCCCTGCCCATTTGCTTAATGTACTCGCGCCAAATCGGGCCACCATCAGGGGTATGCTTCAGTTCCTCTAATAATTCCGGAGTAATGTGAGTTTCTAAATATGTTCTAATCTCTTGTTTTAATTGCTGTTGTTCTTTCGTTAATTCAAAGCGCATTCCTCTCACCTCTTTACTTTTTTATCAAGCGATTTTTGCCAAATATCAATTAGTTAAATAGTTGTTTGCATAACGTTCCTTTATGTCCCTTTTAAGGATTTTGCCGGTTGGGGTTCTTGGAAGTTCCGACATAAAAGCGATACTCGTCGGCCGCTTAAAACTAGCTAAGCGATCCTTACAATAAGCGAGTAATTCTTGAACTGACGGTGGCTGTTCAGGATTTTGCGCTACAATGACAGCCATCACTTCTTCTCCCCACTCCAAGCTTGGAATGCCGATAACGGCAACATCAGCCACTTCCGGATGTTCATTGAATACGCTTTCAATTTCAGCAGGAGAAATATTTTCACCTCCGCGAATGATCATATCGGAACTGCGGCCATTTAAAAACAAATAACCATCTTCATCCAAATAACCTAAGTCGCTTGTATTGACCCAACCGTTGACAAGAGTCTCTTTTGAGGCATCAGGGCGATTCCAGTAACCTTTCATCGCTTTCTGTGTTCGAACATAGACAAGTCCAACTTCATTGGCCGGGACTGGTGAGCCATGTTCATCCAAAACCATGATGTCAACGCCGGGAAGAGGTTTCCCTACTGAGGCCAGACGTTTAATTTTTTTATTGATTTCTTCAGGTGTTCCTGTCAGTTTGTGATCTTCAGGGCTCAGCACTGATACTGTGGAGGTTGTTTCTGTCATTCCAAATCCATTTGCGAATTCTGTTGTAGGAGGGAAAACTTCGATGGCACGGCGTATAACTGGAAAAGGCATAGGTGCCGCTCCATACGATAGACTTTTTAGAGAGCTTAAGTTTGTTGAGTGAAAATTAGGGTGATCCATAACTCTTTTGAGCATTGTAGGTACAAGGAAGGCATGGGTTGCTTTTTCTTTCGCCAAAACATGAAGCCATTCTCCGGCATCAAACTGGCGAAGCAAAACTAATCGGCGGCCGCTGTAGATGGCATTGCAAATGCTGGTGGCACCGGCAATATGATAGCTTGGAACAGAAATAATCGTTGCTCCACACTCTGTACCGTCTGCAGCTTCAGCATGATTCATGACATAGTTCGTTAATTGTCCATGAGTTATCATGACACCTTTTGGCAGATTAGTAGTCCCGCTTGTATATAGCAAGATGGCTAACTCTGAATCTTCTACATCAGCAAAGTCATACATTATTTCTACTTTCTGACTTACTGTTTCTTCATAAGATACGCCAATCTCCTGATTTTCCCCTATACAAACGGTTATCTGAATTGTAGATTGTTCCAAAATAGGAGCAATCAAATGAGCGTATCTCTGCTCAGTAACCAAAACTTTCACACCTGAATCTTGAATCATAAAAGCTAATTCTTCTGTTTTGGCGCGGTAGTTAATCGGTACAATAACCGCACCTAATTGAAAAGCGGCAAAAAATACTTCCACCATTTCACTGCAACCTGTTGCTACAAATCCAATTCGATCCCCCTGTTTTACTCCATATTCTGAAAGTGTTGTAGCCAAACGTCCCGTTCTCTCAATTAATTTCTCGTACGTTAACCTTTGTTCACCGAAGGCAATAATTTCTTGCTCCGGTACAATGCTTCCAGGGATATTTAATAATAAGTAAGCATTCAATACGGTTTCACCTCCAAATTCACTTTGCATTCTTACTATATTGCGTATATAATAATCTAGAATTGCTAAATACGCAATACAAATTTTGGGATTATTGGAATTTTTAATCAAAAACATTGTCAGAAATTTTTGAAAATATAACAAATACTAATGAGGTGAAGAAGAATGAATAAAAAAGCTGATCGAAGAATTATAAGATCGAAAAGACTTTTAAAACATTCACTTATTTCCTTACTTGGGGAGAAAAGCTTTAACGACATTACCATTACAGATATCGTAAACAGATCTGAATTAAATCGTTCAACCTTCTATTCACATTTCAGTAATAAGGAAGAATTATTAAATTTTATAATTGACGATTTGCTTGCCGGAATGATCTTAAGTATGAAAAACGATGACGCTCCCAACCTTCCTATTACTTCTCAAACAGAATTCACCCGACAATCAACACTTAAACTTTTCAGTTACATCTCCGAGCATGCATCTTTTTTCAAAACATTAATGAATTATCACCGGGTCCCACATTTTTCATTTCGCCTCTCAGATTCCTTATATAATTTTTATTTATCAAAAATAAAAGAGGAGCAGCACTCCTCTAATCAAATCAATATGAATCATGGTTTTTTAGCAAACTATATCGCTTCAATTATTGTCGGCTTTATCTATCATTGGTTAATCCATACTGATAATAAATATAATCCTGAATATATCAATAAAGAATTCAATAAGATTTTCCTCTTAGGCAACGATTTACAGACTATATCCCTCACTCACAAATAGCTTTATAGAGCCTCTTGATTTTTCATACAAAATGCGCGTTATTGTAGTTTATTTATTATTTGCCATGCACTTTAACCGATTCTATCGTTTAAACAACATTTCTCTATTTTTTTTATGTTGAATGTATAAGCAATCGTAATTATAATCTAACAAACAAGCTAAATTATTCACTTGCCTTATCTAATTTTGAAAGGAGGAACATTGCTTACTCTAACAGATTATTTGGAAGCGCTTCCTTCTGAGGGTTGTCATTAAAAATTTAAGTTAATGAGAGGTGTTTTATGGAGAATAAAATTCAACGTTCACAGTGGATTCAATTTATTGCCTTATTATTTGGTTCTTTCATTTGTATTGAAGCGATGGTTTTTCAAGCTCCGGCCATTCCGAGTATATCACAACACTTTGAACTCCCAACGTATTTAGCCGGTCTTATCATTATTTCGTTTTATATTACTTCCGCCTCTTTTTATCCAATTATGGGCCGGATCGCCGATCGGGTAGGAAGAAAGAAAATTCTTCTCTTTGGGATGGTCATCTTCTTTATTTCTGAAGTTGCTGCAGCAATCAGTCCTAACTTTTCCTTTTTTCTTATAGCTCGCGTTTTCCAAGGATTTGCCGTATCTTGTATCTTGCCTGTTGCAATGGCCTACATCAGCATTATTTTCCCTCCAGAAAAACGAGGATTTGCAACCGGTATTTTTACTGCTGTACAAGGGATTGGTTCAATGACAGGAGCGGTTATTGCCGGTTACTTAATCAAAATATACGGTTGGCCAATTATTTATTGGGTTAGCGCAGTTCTCGCCCTGCTTGGATTTATTGTCATCAAATTTACCATTACCGAGTCAAAGGGTGATAAAAAGCTTTCTTTTGATCTATTAGGCGGCTTCCTCTTATTCATCTGCGCTGCCAGCATGCTGTCTCTATCTACAATCGTCAAAAGTTTTGGAGCTACTTCACCTTACACGTTCGGGACGATTGCTCTTGGAATCATATCCGCCATTGCCTTATGGATTGTGGAAACCCGCAAAGAAAACCCTATTGTAGAACTGTCACTGTTTAAAAATCGATTATTTGCACTGGCGATGATTTTAAACCTCTTGACTGTGGCAGGCTATCAATCATTCATTTATATCATGAACTTTTTCATTTCTGCCACCCCTGGAAGAGATGTTTCGAATGTAGGGCTATTTTACACCATTATTTATGCAGGCAGCGTTATTGGAGCTCTAATAATAGGTAAATTGACAGACAAATTCAACAATAAAAAAATATTGAACTTCATGTTTATTATTCCAATCGTTTCTATCTTTGTTTTTTCATTTATCGATGTTTATACTCCCTTTACTTATATTACAATCCTCTCCATTATTCTTGGATTCAGTCAAGGAGCCATTACTCCTATCATAATGAAATACACATTGAGTACAATTCCATCAAATAAATTAGGTGCAGGCTCAGGCGTGTTTACAACATTTAGAGATTTCGGAACACCTATAGGATCTGTCACAGGCATCATCGTCTTTTCTTCTTTTACAGAAGCATTCACGAAATCTTCATTAGCTGAAATATCCACTCAAGAAGGATTGAATGCAAATACTGCAGGAGCATTAGAACAAGCGAGATTAAGTCAAGGAACTAATGTCCAAGAAAGTCTTGCCAATGAACTGCAATCTTTAGGGCTCACTCTTCAAGATTTATTAGCGAGAGCTACCGCAGAAGGATTGACTATTGCCCTGCAATACTCTGCTTATATCATCATCGGAATTTTTGCAGTTGTTTTTGTTTTAAGTTTGCTAATTCCTAAACAAACAAAAGAACTTCTCAAAACTACTGAAGAAAAGATACCAAAGATACCAACCGCACCTCTAAATACGGATTCAAAAGCATAACAAAAAGTCTGCTCCAAAAAGTGATTATCAAATCACCTTTGAAGCAGACTTTTCTCGCTTTATATTAAGCTTGTTGTTTAGCAGCTGCTAATTTATCGCGAAGTACCATTGGAAGGATACCGCCATGACGGTAGTAGTCAATTTCAACTTCACTGTCGAAACGTACCAATACTTCGAACTCTTTTACAGTGCCATCTTCAGCAGTAGCTGTAACTTTTACGAAATCTCTTGGTTTAACTGTTTCATCAACCGCAACAGAGATTGCTTCAGTACCAGTTAAGCCTAGAGTATCAGCGTTTTCGCCTTCTTTGAATTGTAATGGAAGAACACCCATTAACACTAGGTTAGAACGGTGAATACGCTCGAAGCTTTCAGCGATAACTGTTTTAATGCCTAGAAGGTTTGTACCTTTAGCAGCCCAGTCACGTGAAGAGCCCATTCCGTAATCTTTACCAGCTAATACTACTAAGCCAGTACCATCGTTTTTGTACTTCATGCAAGCATCATAAATTGAAGTTACTTCGCCAGTTGGCCAGTAAGTAGTGTATCCACCTTCTGTACCAGGAGCAACTTGGTTTTTAATACGAATGTTTGCGAAAGTACCACGCATCATTACTTCGTGGTGTCCACGACGTGATCCGTATGAGTTGAAATCTCTTGGTTCAACGCCATTCTCACGTAGGTATAGACCTGCAGGAGTTTTCAGACCAATTGAACCAGCTGGTGAGATGTGGTCAGTTGTTACTGAATCAGCAAATTTAGCAACTACACGTAAACCGTTAAGTGGTTCTACAGTGCCAGCTTCAGGTTTAAGCCCTTCGAAGAACGGAGGGTTAGCGATATAAGTAGATTGATTATCCCAAGTGTATAATGGATCATCGCCTACTTTGATTTCGTTCCAACGCTCGTTGTTAGTGAATACAGTTTCGTATTCTTTCTTGAATAGCTCTGGAGTAACTGTTGCATTTACAACTTCTTTAATTTCTTCAGCAGTTGGCCAGATGTCTTTCAAGAATACATCGTTACCGTCTTTGTCTTTACCGATTGCTTCAGTAGCGAAATCGATATCAACTGTACCAGCTAATGAGTAAGCGACTACTAATGGTGGTGAAGCTAGGTAGTTACCTTTTACTAGCGGGTGGATACGTCCTTCAAAGTTACGGTTACCAGAAAGTACTGATGTTACTAGAAGATCAGACTCAGCGATAGCTTTTTCAAGTTCATCAGCTAATGGACCTGAGTTACCGATACATGTAGTACAACCGTAACCTACGATTTGGTAGCCTAATTGATCTAGGTATGGTTGTAAACCTGAATCAGCTAGGTAACCTGTAACTACTTTAGAACCTGGTGCTAAAGAAGTTTTTACGTAAGCAGGAACTTGTAAGCCTTTTTCTACAGCTTTCTTAGCAACTAGACCAGCACCTACTAATACGTATGGGTTAGAAGTATTTGTACAAGATGTGATTGAAGCGATTGCAATCGCACCTGTTTTCATCTTAACTACTTCGCCATCAGCAAGAGTAACTGTGATTTCTTTTTCTTTATCAGCCGCATCAATACCGAAACCGTGTGGGCCAGCTGGTGCGTTTAATGCGTTATGGAATTGCTCTTTCATTTGAGACATTGGAATTAAATCTTGTGGACGTTTAGGACCAGAAAGATTAGCTTCGATTGTAGAAAGATCAATTTCAACTACATCAGTGTAGATTGGGTCTTCACTATCAGCAGTTAACCATAAGCCGTTCGCTTTGCAGTACTCTTCAACAACTTTAAGTTGTTCTTCGCTTCTGCCTGTTAAACGCATGTAGTTAATTGCTTCTGCGTCAACTGGGAAGAAACCGCAAGTTGCGCCGTATTCAGGAGCCATGTTTGCTACTGTAGCACGGTCAGCAAGTGGTAATGTATTTACGCCAGGTCCGAAGAACTCAACGAATTTGTTAACTACGCCTTTAGCACGTAACACTTGAGTTACTTTTAATGCTAAGTCAGTAGCAGTTGCACCGTTTGGAAGTTGACCGACTAATCTAACACCGATAACTTCTGGTACTGGGAAGTATGATGGTTGACCAAGCATACCAGCTTCCGCTTCGATACCGCCAACGCCCCATCCAAGAACGCCGATACCGTTAATCATTGTTGTATGAGAGTCCGTACCTACTAATGAATCAGGGAATGTTTCGAATGTTCCATCTTCATTTTCGATAGCGTGAACTACTGCAGCTAAGTACTCTAAGTTTACTTGGTGAACGATACCAGTTGCTGGTGGAACAGCACGGTAGTTATCGAACGATTTTTGAGCCCAGCTCAAGAATTGATAACGCTCGTTGTTACGTTCGAACTCATAGTTCATGTTTACAGCTAATGAATCAGCTGTACCTGCTTTATCAACTTGTACAGAGTGATCAATAACAAGATCAACTGGAATTAATGGGTTGATTTCATCAGGATTTCCGCCTAGGTCAGCCATTGCTTGACGCATAGAAGCCAAGTCAACTACCGCTGGTACACCAGTGAAATCTTGAAGGATTACACGAGAAGGTTTGAACGGTACGTCAACCTCTTTTTGCTCAGCTGTACCCCATTTAGCCAAGTTTTCAACGTGTTCTTTTGTAATTACACGTCCGTCAACTTGACGTAAAACAGATTCTAAAAGAACCTTGATTGAGTATGGAAGTTTTGAAACTTCACCTACTCCTGCGTTTTCTAACGCTGCTAAACTGTAATAATTGTAGCGTTTTCCATTCGCTTCAAATGAAGCGCGTGATTGAAAAACATCATTTTTTGCCATTAGTATGTCCCCCTCTTCTTCCCTTTTGTTTAAGAAATAGACACAAAACGTCGCCCGGCATTAAAAAATACCAAGCTCCTCACTCTTTACTATAAAGGAAAAAGTTAAATATGTCGAAAAGTTTGAATCCTTCTTTTCTTCAGTTTTATTGTATCAAAATAGCGCTATAAGTAAATAACGATAAAGTTATTGCAGTTGATAAGAATAACTTATAGTATTTCTGTTACGAAAAAACAAACCATTGAAACAATAGCCCCAACCTCTTACACATTTTGTAAATCAATACTGCATTTTTATAAAACATTATTTTTAAAAAACATTATTCCTGGATAAAATATTGATGTAAAAAAGCGAGGTGATTGTTTTGGCGAGAAAAAAGGCGAAACATGTCGTTCCCGGCATGAATGCAGCATCAGCACAAGGAAACGGGGCAGGCTATAATGAAGAAATAGCATCTGAGCCGCTTTCCGCTGTCGAAAAGCAATACAATAAGAAGCGGAAAAAGAACAAATAAAAAAAGTCACAGCTCAGAATGAACTTTTCTGAGCTATGACTATAAAGCTTCATATCATTATCGTTATTTCCCCGTAAAAATCGGGGGACGCTTCTCAAAAAATGCCTTAACGCCTTCTTGCAAATCTTCTGTTTGAAAAGCAAGCGCTTGCGATAATGCCTCCTGCTCCAAAAACTCTTTAAAGTTCATGTTATGGCTGCTATTTATTAAGCGTTTCGTCAGCCCAACCGCAACTCCGGCAGCATGCGACAACTTTTCAGCCCAACTATAAGCTTCCGTAAGCAATTCTTCTTCATTATATATTTCGTTGACAATACCAAAATTTTTAGCCTGAATAGCATTGATAGGTTCGCCGCTAAACATAATTTGCTTAGCGCTATGAGCGCCAACTAATTTAGGAAGAAAATAGGCTGCGCCAAGATCAGGCACAAGTCCTACTTTCGTAAAGCTTGAAGCAAATTTGGCCTTTTCTGAAGCAACAATTAAATCGCAAGCAAGAGCCAGACTTAGCCCTGCTCCGGCAGCGGCGCCGTTTACTGCAGCAATAACCGGCTGTTCAAGTTCGAAAATGGACGTGATTATTTGCTGTGTCTGAAGCATTTTCTTTCTTGCCTCTACTGCCGAAGTTTGCTTGAATCCTTTAATATCTCCTCCGGCACAGAAGGCAGAACCCTTCCCTGTCAATATAACGACTTTAATCTCTTCTGAAGTCTTCAACTTCCCGAAAAAATCGAGAAGTTCTAGCATCAATTCCGGTACTAAAGCATTCCTCACTTCCGGTCTATTCAGCGAAACTAGAGCTATCCCCTTTTCCTGCATCACTTCTATATGCTCATATTTTTGAACCGCTTTCATTTCAGTCAACTCCTAAACATATTTTTTAGTTTGAATGTTCAAGATGAATTAAAATACTGATGACCTTTACTTATGTACTAATTAATAAACTCGAGCAGTATTGCCATTATATCATTAATTTACAAAATGTGTAAATTGATGATTTTTGTTTTCATTAAAAAAGGAAGGCGCATTAATATACGTCTCCCTTTTCAGTACTAATAACTCGACAAAATAAACAATTTATTCAATCATGTCATTCATAATGCTTTGCAGTTCCTGCTTGTACTGCTGCAATTGGTGCCTTTGATGCTCAGAAGCAACCTCGAGCGCATTATCTATTTGTTGATACGCTTCAATAATGCCCGTCTTCAAATGATTCATTTGCGCGCCGTATGCATTGCCATTTTGGTCAAGCTTCTGCAAAATATCCTTCACTTCTTTTGTTGCTTCCTGGGCATCCTGAAATGCTTGCTGTTTATCTTCATGGTACGCCAATCGCCTTCAACCCCTTTAAATTTTCTGTCTATATTGTTAGCAGTTAAAGCGTATTTATTCATTGGAATTGGAACAAAGTATAATGTGAGGAACTGCTCGGGTCAGTATCATTTAACCGAGTATCCGAAACAAGTTCAGTTCAGGATTAGGAGGCAAAATATGAATAAAAATGACGGTAAAGATATTAGAAAAAACTCGCCAAAAGGAAGTAATTCCGGACAGCCCGAGCCTTTAAGCGGTTCTCATAAAGTGAAAAACCGCAACCATAGCAGACAAAAAAAGAATTCCGGGCATGATATGTAGAAAAACATTACCTTCCTTTATCTTTTGAAAAAGGAAATCTTAATTAATAAAGCAGGGGCTGACCCCTGCTTCTATTTTAATTCAAATGAAATCTCGTTGTGCTGCCTGTTTGCGTAGAAATAACTTCTAAGTTTGCATCAATTCGCTCTTTCAATTCCGGTACGTGAGAAATAATCCCGACCAGACGGCCGTTGCTTTGAATTTCTAATAGAGCTTCAATCGCTTGATCCAAAGACTCAGGATCTAACGTACCAAAACCTTCATCAATAAACATTGTTTCCAAAGAAATACCCCCGGCGTTATTTTGAACGACAGCTGCCAATCCTAATGCCAACGCTAAGGAAGCTTTAAAGCTTTCTCCCCCGGATAATGTTTTTACATGACGTTCCATTCCGGTATATTGGTCAAACACTGTCAGCTCAAGCCCGCTTTGAACGTTCTTTCTTGTCGGGTCATTCTTTCTAAGCAATTCATAGCGGCCTCCCGTCATTTTACGCAGACGCTCATTTGCTTCAAGTAAAATATCATTCAAAAATGCCGCCAACACAAAACGTTCAAACGTAATTCGGTAACGGTTTTGTCCTTTCGCCATTTCATATAGATGACCGATTTGCTCATATTTCTCCAGTATACCTTTTTGCTTAACAAGTAGCTCACTGAGTTTGCCTGCAATGTTCTCATTTTGCTTCGCATACATCGTTTGTTCGTTCATTTCATCTCGCTGTTTTTTCAGCTTTCCAGCCAATTCGGCAATTTGTTCCTCTATCAATTGGATATTAGGCGCATCCTTGTCTTTCAACGTATACTCCAAGTTTGCCAATAAATGCTGCACACGCTGATATTCTGTCTCATACCTTTCGATCCTCGTTTTATAATCCTGTATCTCTAATTCCGTCTTTTTAGCAGCCACATACAAATTGTAATGTAAAAAACCTTGCTTCTCCATCTCTGCCTTGAATAATGCCCGTTCTTCGTTTAATTCTGATTCTAAAGATTGCAACGTCTTGCCGTTTGTTTCAAGTGCGCTTTTCACCTTTGTTTCTTCCTGCTGCGCAGTATACAAGTTCTTTTGCTTTGTTTCAAGCAATTGCTGCAATCTGTCTCTTGCTGTGACAGCATGCTGCAGTGCTTGCTCAAAGGCTTGAACAGTACGAAGCTGCTCCGGCAAACGAGTGTGCATCGTTTCAAGTTTCGTATTGAGCTGAATATAACGTTCGCGCCAATTATCTTCCGTTTTCTTCGCTTCTTTCAGACCGAGACGCAACTGCTCTATTGCCGATTTACTTTCGTTTATTTGTTTTTCAAGCAAAGGCAATTGCTGTTTCTGTTCAGCAAGCTCATTCATTTGCACGTGTAGCTGCCTGCTCTTTTCTTCAAGCTTATCCGCTTCTTCATTAAGCAGCTCATCACTGAATTGTTCTAATGAAGCAACAATTACTTGTTTTTGCTTGTCGAGTTCGGCATTAATATGTTCAAACTGCACTTGCAACTGATAATGTTTCTGAACCGCTGAATCTTTTTGTTTTTCTGCCGCAGCCAGTTTTTCCTTCTGTTCTTCCAATTCTTCCTGCGATGCCCCATTGTCCGTTTGTGAGGCCGGTTTCGGATGAGAAGTCGAACCGCATACTGCGCAAGGCTTCCCTTCTTCCAGCTCAGACGCCAAAAGGCTGGCATGAAAATGCAGCATTGACTTCTCTAGCAATGCAAGTTTTTCTTTTTCTTGCTCCACAAGTTTCTCAGCATGCTGCAATGATTGCTTTTCTATATTTAAATCATTTTTAAGCTTTACTTGCTTTTGCAATGATGCTTTATAGTCGTTTAACATTTTTCTGGCCGTATCATTCTTCTCTTGTTCGCGCGTAATATCACTAAATGCCACTGCTGCTTTTTGGGCACAGGCTAATTGTGTTTGGAGAATTGATAGCCTTTGCGCTTCCGCCTCCTGCTTATTCTCTAAGTTTATACGTTTCTGATGGCATTCTTTTGATTTCGCTTCCGCATCGTGCACTTCTTTAGAAAAACTTTCAAATGAAAGAACATCGTTGCGCAGCTCTTGCAAATTGAATACTTTAGTCGTTGCATCTTCTCTTTCTTTCGCTTTGCCTAATTCTTCGTTATATGTTTCTTGAAGCGAAGCAATTTTTGTAACTAAATCTGCTTCCTGCTGACGCAAGTTTTCAACGATTGCTTTCGTTTCTTTTACACGTCTGCCGATTCGCAAATAAGATTGCTCTTGTTTATCAAGCAAATTAGCTTTTTGTGCCTGCTCAATCGTTTGTTTGCAAATAGTAATCTCTTCTTTCTGTTGATCCAGCGAAACTTTTTCCTGTTTCAACTTATCGCGCTCGGCAAACTTCCCAAGCAGTTCTTTTGCCTGAATCAGTTCTGTCTGCAATCGTTTATCCTGATCTTCAATTGTTTTCAGCTGACTTTGCAGATTAAGTAATGTTTCCTTTCTGATTTCGATATCCTTACCTAAAGCGTCCAGCACTGACTCAGGATGTTGCGATTGCTCTTCTGGTACTACTGCTTCTTTTTCTAACCAAACAATATCTGACATCAACGATTGCATCTCAAACTGAACTTGCTCTTCAGATCGCTTTAAAACGGTTGCGTCTTCTTTTAGCTTTTCTTCTATTTTTTTATATATTTGTGTATGGAACAGTTTTTGCAGAATTTGTTCCTTATCTTTACTTTCTGAAACGAGGAGCTTTTTGAAATCGCCTTGAGGGATCATTAATATTTGTTTAAACTGATTGGCATCCAATCCGATGATTTGCTTAATTTTCTCATCGGTATCACGGACATTCCCTGCCAAGAGCACTTTGCCCTCATTCGTTATTTCATATAACTCCGCCTTCGCCCCGATTGTTGTGCTGCCTTCACCGGACTTCTTCGGCTTTTCCTGTTGCGGCGCACGCCAAATAAGATATGTTTTATCGCGAAGCTGAAACTGTAAAGAAACTTCTGTCGCAAGATCGCTTTCTGCAAAATGACTTCTTAAATCCGTTCCGGCACGGTCTTCTCCGCTCGCTTTTCCATAAATGGCAAAACTGATGCCATCAAAAATGGTTGTTTTTCCTGCACCTGTCTTACCGGAGATGACAAACATATTGCGATTTTCCAAAACAGTAAAGTCAATGACTTCTGTTTTCGCATAAGGGCCAAATGCCTGAAGCTTTAATAATAACGGTCTCATTTACAGGTCTGCCTCCTTTTTCACTGAAGAAATGACTTCTACCATAATCGCTTCTTTTTTATCATCAAACTCACGCTCAGTCATTTGTTTATAAAAGCTTTCAAATAGCTGCAGTTCTGTTTTATTTTCTCCTTTTTGAACAGCCAGCCGGTCTCTATTTTTCAGATCACTTTGATCCCACTTGCGTTCAAGGTGCAGTACATTCGGATATACTTGTCGAAGCTTTCCGATTGGATCCAGGATTGTTCCTTGGTCTAACAGCGTTACTTTCAGAAAATCATCCAGTTTCTGTTTTTCGTAAAATGATTTATCCATCAGCTCCTCAAAGTAACCGGTTATTTCCCGCATATCCTGTTTCGGCACTAAATCACGTTTTTTAACAGTAAAGCTGCCGTCCTCTTTCATATCAATGACATTTACAGATTTTTTCTGATTTGCTTCTGAAAAGGAGTACTTTAATAGAGAACCGGAATAGAAGACAGTGTCATGCTTTATCGCATCCGGACTATGAAGATGGCCAAGCGCAGTGTATGAAAACGGAGCAAATAAATCACTTGTGACGCAGCCTGAACCGCCTACCGATAAAACCCTTTCCGAATCGGATGACTGGCCTCCCAAAACGAAAGCATGTCCAATAAGTACGTTTGGTTCATTTACATTGATTGTCTGTTCAATGTTGCCGATAATCGATTTCATTGCGTCTTGATGACTATGAATTGATTCATCGCTGTGCAACTGACGGACAACACCCGGCTCAGCGAAAGGGACACAATAAAAATTAACGCCCTTAACGTGAATCGGCTCAATTTTTTCATCCAGTTTCCCTTGAATATATAATTGGTTGTGCTTTAACCATGGTGATGCGAATGATAGTCTTTCGGCACTATCGTGGTTACCCGAGATCGCGATCACCGGTATATTCATATCAATATTGATTTTAAATAAAATATCATTCAATAATTCGACCGCTTCTGTAGGCGGCACAGAACGGTCGTACAAGTCTCCTGCTATTATAATTGCATCAGGCTTTTCTTCCTCCAATATTTGCAAAAATCGATGCAGCATATAGTTTTGGTTTTCGGTCATGTAAATACCATGAACAATTTTGCCTAAATGCCAATCGGCAGTATGAATAAATTTCATACAAATCCCCCTATTCTCGTGCTTTTTGTCTATTATACTAGAAAAACCGTCACCGGTCCTTTTTCTTTTTTGAATCTGCCTCTTGATTTCACTTCATGGACAGCCTTCTAAGTTCAATAAGACATATTATTATTTAAATTAAATGAACCTATACCGCCTTAGTATAGGTTCATTGTCACTATTAAGCTCTTACGTCTCTCTTCACGAAAAACAGAAAAGCAATCAAGTTAAATATAATGAAGTAAGCCATTAAGACTACTATTGAAAATCCAATTGTCATATCATCAAACAACGGCCGGCCGTCAAAGTAGCTCATTAAGTTTGTATTAGCAAACAAGCTGTATTTGGCCCATTCAAACTTCATTGCCAAAATAGACGTAATATTGCCGCCCATCAGCAGCAGGAAAATAGAAATACCGATCGCTAATGAGCTGTTTCTGAATGCTGCAGAAATCATAAAGGCCATCGTCGTAAGCATAAACAGCCCGATAGAAGACATGCCATACGTAAATAGTGCGTTAGCTAATTGCGATCTTTCAATTACCTCTCCATTCGTATAAGCCAAGTACGGTCCCGCATCCCCTAGTCCGAACAGCACGGCGCCGATGATCCATGTTACTGCAAAAGTAAATAACACGGTGCCTATTGAGAACAATATGACGGTTACATATTTACTTAATAATATTTTCACTCTGCTGACCGGACGGATTAATAACAATTTAATCGTTCCGGTTGAGAATTCACTTGCGACAATGCCCGCAGCTATTGTAATTGTTATAATTGCGATAAAATCAATTAAAGGTACCATTTCGTTCACAAAAGACCAAGCCGTCAATTCATTTTCAGGCGGGATATTATTAGCAAGACGATATTCATTTAAAGCAATATGACGATTGTAAAAATCGCTGCTATCCGGATATTCAGCTCTTTCCGCTTTCAGCATTTCCGTTTCTTCTGTGAGCGATTGCTTCCAATCACTGCTCTTTTCGGCTGTTTTCTGGTCCAGTTCAATATATTTGTCTAAACCGCCCACTCCGACTATAATCACGACCAGTAAACCAACCATTACCCATGTTGAAGCTTTTTTCAATATTTTCATCCATTCATTCGCTACTAAGTTCATGCAATTTGTCCCCCTTCACCTGTAATCTGCAAAAATTTCTCTTCAAGGGAAACTGTTACATTTTCAACACTATAAATCTCGCAATCTAGCAGTGCTAATGCTTTCACAATTTTAGGCACTGCTGTTTTATCCACTTTTAACTGCAGTCTGCCATTAATTATGTCCGCTTCAAGGGCAAGCGCCCCTTCTTTCACAATACGCAATGCTTGGTCAAGAGGCGAAACTTCGATAGCTATGTTCTTTATTTCATCTTCTGATTCTTCATGCACATTTTGAATATCGACCAGTTTTCCGTTTTGGATAATACAGAAGCGGTCACACATCATTTCCATTTCGGAAAGCAAATGACTCGAAACAATGACTGTCATTCCTTCTTCAGCAGCAAGCTTCTTTAAGTAATCTCTAATTTCTCTAATGCCCTGCGGGTCAAGACCATTAGTCGGCTCATCAAGAATCAGCACTTTCGGATTATGTAATAGCGCCTGAGCGAGCCCGAGCCGTTGCCTCATTCCTAATGAATAGCTTTTTACTTTATCATGTATTCTTTGTTGCAAACCTACCAATTTAATAACTTCATCAATTCTTTCTTTATTGACTCCCGAGGACATTCTTGCATAATGCTTCAGATTGTCATAGCCTGATAAGTATTTGTACAATTCCGGGTTCTCGACAATCGCCCCAATATGCCCAATCGCTTTTTCGAATTGCTTTTTGACGCTTTCCCCGCATATGAATACGTCACCTTCAGACATCTTCATTAATCCGACAATCATTCTAATTGTTGTCGTCTTTCCGGCTCCATTTGGACCTAAGAAACCGAATATCTCGCCTTTAAACACATCAAAACTTAAATCATCAATGATCGTCTTATTTTTGATGCGTTTTGTCACTCCATCTAACCTGACTGTAACTTCCAATCATCTCACCCATTTCTTTCATATTCATCCGGTGCGACCGGTACTTTTAAATCTTACACCGACGGCAAACAAATACTAATCATCCGCAGCATTATGTTTGTATAAGACTTTAGGCGTAGCAAATTAGAAAAAACGAAATGCGGAAGCAGCCCGCAAGTAAGGAACAGCGACTAAGAGCGCTACGTCCGCATGTCTTCACCGATATAGCCTACATCCTGTAGGCCTCCGAGCATGGCAGGTAAAAGGTTAGACAGCTATCTATGTTCGAAAATAAATACTTTCTTATCTTTTCAAAAAAAAAGACCTTTCCATAGTTCGTTTGACTTTAGAAAGGTCTTCCTCCATTAAAATTCTTAAAATAATTCATTATAACGAGCCATATCAATTTGCTTTTCGTTTAATTTCTTGCGCAAAAATTTATGATCCCGTTTCGGTGTTGCCATTATGTATCCTCTAATTACAAGGTCTTCATTAATTTGAATTACTTTTTCCTTCAATGCCAATTCACCGATTTTACCGGCTATTTTTTGTCGCGCTACATCTCTGAACAGCTCGGGAACCGGACTGACCAAATCATCAAGCAGTAATTTTTCATCTTGTTTCCATAAATGCGCGGTTTTTTCGACATAATACTCTTCCCAATCCATATCGGAACGGCCATCTTGTTTCGGCATCCGCTTCAGAAACTTTCGAAACATGAAGAAACCGCCGATAGCAAACGAACCGGCCATGACAACAATCCAAAATAGAATAAACCATAGAAACCAACCTTCTAACATGGTAATCCTCCTATTATATAAGATAGATGATCATCGAAATGAAGCAATATCACAAGGCAAAAGCACCAATTAAGGCGCTTTTGCGGTCAAAATAGGATCGTTCAAATCCGGCAATTGCTTTTCCAATTTCTTATATTGAAGCAACATTGCCACTCGCCAAGGAACAATCATTCCAAATGCAAGAATCCAGAACATTCCCCCTGTTTCGCCAATATCCACTGTCGATGTGACAATAAGTTTCAATATTATTCTCGCTATCAGTAAAGCTATCAAAATAAAGGCAAATGCCTTCGAGCGCTTTATATAGATTTCATTATCGCGTATTTCGAACTGGGTTGTCTTAATTAACAATATTGAGAATATTAGTCCGACACCTAAGGCTTCCGCAATTTCAATTGGGGTTACACGAAAGAAAGGATGCAAAAACATTAGCGCACCTGTACTCATAAAGATTGGCGGCAATATAATCTTTTTTCTATTCACAGGTTTTTTAGCTGCTTTCATACGTATAAATAACACAGCTACAGCCATTAAAATCGGTATAATTAATGTAAAGTAAAGCAAACGAATCAACTCTTTTCCCGCTTTGTAAAACCTGACTTTTTTCTTAATCTTACCAGAATATTACGAACTAATCAAAAAAGAGGTTGTCACATAGAAGCGATTAAACCGCAATTGACTTCCTCTTCCTTATAAACAATTTTAAATTTGTAATACGCGTCTTATTGCATCTGTCACTCTTAACTCATCAAATGGTTTGACAATAAAGTCTTTCGCGCCTGCTTCGATAGCTTCTACGACCATTTTTTGTTGTCCCATAGCAGAACACATGATAATTTTAGCATCCGGGAATTCTTTTCTTATTTCTTTTACTGCTTCAAGCCCGCTCATCTCGGGCATCGTAATATCCATCGTAACAAGATCAGGCTGATGTTCCCGGTACATTTCTATAGCTTGTCTGCCATTCTCCGCTTCTCCGACAATATTATGTTCAGCTTTTATAAAAATATTAGATAAAGTCATTCTCATAAACTTTGCATCATCTACAATTAATACTCTTGCCATTGCTGGCCCTCCTCGATTCCATACCTGCATGAAAGTTTTATTCTATGCTTTCAGAAAAGTTATTTTAACAAATATATCTCAATAAACCATAATTTTCAATTAAAATAATATTATTTCAAAGATAATGATTGACCCGTTCAAAAACCGGTCCAACCTCCAAAAACATTATTAACAAAGAAAGATGCTATAATTGTCATTCCATCAAAGTACAACAAGATTCCCATGAAAATCATAATATAGCCGCCGAATTTCATAATCTTCACGTTATTATTCTTAATCCAGTTCATTTTACCGATAAAGAAAGAAAGTACTAAAAATGGAATCGCAAATCCTAAAATATAGGCAATCATGTAAATCATTGCAGCATCAGCGTTATTTGCCGCCATAAGTAAAACCGATGCTAAAATCGGTCCTGTACAAGGCGTCCAGCCGGCCGCAAAAGCCAACCCGATTAGTATAGAACCAAAATATCCACCCGGACGATTTTTTAATACAAATTTATGATCCTTCATCATGAACGACGGCTTAAATACGCCAATAATGACGAAACCAAAAAAGACAATTATAATTGCCCCTATTTGTCTGATCAATGTCTGATTGCTGCTGAAGAAATGTCCTATAAAAGATGTCCCATATCCTAAAACAATGAAAATAATTGAAAAGCCCAATAAAAAACATAATGTGTGCAAGAAACTTCTCTTTTGCAGCAGGGCATTTTCTTTCTTCATCTCTCCTACACTCATTCCTGTAATATAGGATAGAAAAGCCGGATATAACGGCAAACTGCATGGTGATATAAAACTTAAAAACCCGGCTCCAAACGCAAGAAAAACAGATACATCCGTCAATACGATAACCCCTTTACTGTTCTATATATTTAGTTTAGCAAAATTAGGATAAAAAGGGTAAAGATTCATATATGAAGATTGTGTGAACAAAGTCCCTATTTTGAAATTTCTCCACAAAATGTTTGTATTTTTTTCCATGGATATGTATACTTATCAGGTATTGCATTACATAAATTTCAAAATATGTGAAATTTCCAATTTTCAATATAATTATGAGGGGATTTTTGTTGTGTATAAAAAAGAGTTATTGCAACTGATAGAGTGTAAACGCAAGGAATTGATTGTAATCGTATCACAATACGGATTAAATAGTTCAAGAACCATTCAATATAGCCAAGAGCTGGACTCTCTGCTGAATGTCTATAACAAAAAGGCACAGTGACGCTAATATTAATCGGTGGGGAAATAAATCCCCACCGATTTGATTTGTTAGCCTATAAATGATAATCAGTTTCCTGTGTTAGTTGTCGTTTGATTAACAGGAATTTCAATTAACTGGTTTGAGCCAGTCGCCAACGGCATTTTACCGTCCCACTTTTCAATCCACTTATTTTGGATTACTTCCTGCGAAATCGATTGTTTAATAATTTCATTATACTCTGAAATCGCTTGAGCTTCTATTTTCTTCTTTTGTGCTTCAGCCTCAGCAATTTGCAGCTCAATTTGTTTTCTTTCCAGTTCCTGAGAAGCTTCTACCCTTTTATCAATAGCAGCCTGAGTACTCTCGTCCGGTTGCGGAACACCTAAAGTAAGGTTTTCCACAATGAAGCCAAGATCTTTAATATCCTCTGAAAATATATTTTGCACCTCTACCGCTGCCTCTGATGATCTTTCTCCATAAGTATCAATAACCGAAAACTTCGAAATCGCCTTTCGTCCTGCATCCCAAAGTCTTGTTCGCAAGTAAGACGCCTCTATTTCTTCAACGGGTATCGGGCCAAACTTATTAAAGACATCGACTACTTTGTCCGGTTGCACACTATACGTAAATGCAAAATCAATCGTTACATTTTTACCGTCGGAAGTGGCTACTTGAATATCTTTATAATCAACGGTCTGCATTCGAATCGGATATTCCGTTACTTTATCGAAAAGCCCCACTAAATGCCAGCCTTGTGTCAATGTCTCTTCTTGAACCCCGCCATTAGGGCTATAGACGACGCCTACGTATCCATTCGGTATTTGTTTAATAAATAACGATAGAATTACTATACCGGCTGCCAGAGCAACAGCTATAATTATTCCCCCAATTATTTTCCTGTTATTTTTCTTCTTGATTGGCGTTACATTCTCCATCTGTCGCTTCCCCCTCTAATTTGTTCTTTATCTTTTCGGCTTTTGAACCAACTAAGTGAAATGTAGGACTCATCAGCAGCCAAAAACCGATCAGCAATAAAACCACAACAATCACTGACCCGATAAAAACTTTCATCGACCCGTTTTCCTCCCTTGCCTAAAGATGAACCCACTTCCATTATTATTCTGTTTAACCTTATTTTAACTTATATACGATTGTAACACAGATAGGTTTCGTAATTCCCAAAAATAAATAATAAAAAAGGACCACCCTGCGAATACATCGCGGACGGTCCCTTTTCGAAGCTTGCACACTTCTATTGAAATACAAACCAAATCATATAAAACAAGTGTTATGACTCTATATCCGATAACCCTTGAAATGAAGGGGTTTATTATTTCATTTGTTTGTTCATAGCGCTCATCATTTGATTGATTTTCTTTTGGGATGGTTTCATTCCCATTTGCATCATCATCATTCTTAACATTTGTTCGTTAATTGGCGGATTTTTTTTCAAGTAGTCCATCATGTATTTACGCGCGATGAAAAATCCGATTGCTATACCAGCAATAAGCGCTACGATAGCTGCGACCCATACTTGCCAAGTCATAGGTAATTCCTCCTTCAAGTTGTCTATTATTAGTGTACTAGACCAATCGCTATTATACAACAAACTGCAAGCATTTTGTTAGCTTTATATTAATTTTCTCTCTTTTATTGGTTTTAACCAGCCATATCGCTCACTTTTTAAATCGACAGCCAAAAAACTATTGGCACATTTTCGTATGCATTCGAATAAAATCGTTTCCGCTTCATAGTTGCCTTCAGCAGACAGAATCATAACCCTATTATGTATCCGAAGCTTCGCAGAGCTTTTTATATTGCCGTTCTTTTCTTTTTGTATGACATAGTAAACATCATCTATATAGCGAATATTGCCATTATACTTCATCTCTTGATTAATATACTGCTTCAAAACATACGTCGGCAAGCGTTTTGTCACAAACAAAATTTGGCGTCCGATAATCCAAGAGCTTTTTCCGGCAGATGAACTGAAATCTTTAAATAATATATACAGCAAGTGTTCCTTGCCCAAATAATCAGAAGCATATTGATCTTTCATTAGATATATTTGATAATGTCTCACAAGCATCATCCCTATCATTTTCTTTATAAAAAGTATATAAAGAAACCGATAAAGAAATTGTTGATTTTTGTTAAAAAAAGACACTAGTTTTGTCGAGTCGCTGTATTTTGATGCAATTTAATATTTAAAAATAGAAAATCCCTACCTTTATAGGTAAGGATCTTCTATCGAAAAACTTATTTTGTCATTAAAGCTTTCACTTTAGCTACTACATTTTCTGTAGTAAAACCGTACTCTGCCATTACTTTTTCCCCAGGAGCTGATGCACCCCATTGATCAATCGCAAGCACTTCACCTTCGTTGCCGACATATTTATGCCAGCCGAAAGATGCCGCCATTTCGATACCTAAACGTTTTGTAACTGCAGGAGGCAATACAGAATCTTTGTATTCCTGTGTTTGTTTTTCGAAACGATCCCAAGAAGGCATGCTGACTACTGCAACATCAATACCATCTTTAGCTAATTCTTTTTGAGCAGAAATTGCCAGAGATACTTCTGAACCTGAAGCCATTAACAAGGCATCTGCTGTTTCTTTTTCCGAACGAGATACAACATAAGCACCTTTTGATACGCCTTCATAAGCAGCTTCAGCTGATTGTGCAAGCGTTGGAAGGTTTTGACGAGTCAATACTAACACACTTGGCGTATCTGTTGATTCAATTGAAAGCTTCCATGCTGCTGCTGTTTCATTCGCGTCTGCCGGACGAAGAACAGATAATCCAGGCATAGTACGCAATGACGGAAGTTGTTCGATTGGCTCATGCGTCGGTCCGTCTTCACCAACTGCAATGCTGTCATGTGTAAATACATATGTGACAGGAAGTTGCATTAAAGCAGCCAGACGAATTGCCGGACGTAAGTAATCAGAGAACACGAAGAACGTTCCTCCGTACACTTTTAAACCGCCATGCAACGCCATACCGTTCAATGCTGCACCCATTGCGAATTCGCGTACACCAAACCAAATATTGCGGCCTTGGAATTGACCTGGCAAGAAATCTTCTGTACCTTTGATCAATGTTTTGTTAGAGCCGGCAAGGTCTGCAGAACCTCCGAAGAATGACGGAAGATTTTTCGCGATTCCATTTAACACCTCGCTGCTTGATTGACGGGATGCAATACTGCTTCCTTCTTCATAGACAGGAATATCTTTGTCCCACCCTTCCGGAAGAACGTTGTTGATAGCCGCTTCCAATTCGCCTGCAAGCTCCGGATATTTTTCTTTATAAGATGCGAATAGCTCGTTCCATGCTTCTTCTTTTGCAGTTCCATCTTTGATGCAAGACTCTTCAAAATGTGCATAAACTTCGCTTGGTACATGGAAGTCTTCCTCAAATGTCCATTTGTAAGCTTCTTTTGTCAATTTAAGCTCATCAGCTCCAAGCGGCGCACCATGAACATCAGATTTACCTGATTTATTAGGAGAACCATAACCGATAACTGTTTTCACTTCGATCATCGTAGGTCGTTCCAAGTCACTTTTCGCTAACTCAATAGCTTTAGATAACTCTTCTATATCATTGCCGTCTGTTACTTTAATATATTGCCATCCATAAGCTTTATAACGTTCTTCGATGCTTTCAGAGAAAGATTGGCTCAAATCTCCGTCTAATGAAATATCATTTGAATCGTACATTACGATTAAACGACCTAATTTTAAGTGACCGGCCAATGAAGAAGCTTCCGCAGAAACACCTTCCATTAAATCCCCGTCACCGCAAATGCTGTATGTAAAGTGATCAACCACATTATACTCGTCACGATTGTATGTTGCTGCTAGGTGACGTTCAGCCATAGCCATACCAACCGCCATTGAAATACCTTGTCCTAGAGGACCAGTTGTTGCTTCAACGCCCACTGTGTGGCCATATTCAGGATGCCCTGGTGTTTTGCTTCCCCATTGGCGGAAATTCTTCAAGTCTTCAATAGTCAGTCCATAACCGGATAAGTGCAATAAGCTATATAACAACATAGAACCATGACCTGCTGATAAAACGAAACGGTCTCTGTTAAACCATTCCGGGTTTTTCGGGCTATGGTTCATATATTGCGTCCAAAGCGTATACGCCATTGGCGCAGCTCCCATCGGCATACCTGGATGTCCGGAATTCGCTTTTTCGATTGCATCAATTGATAATGTACGGATTGAATTTATGGATAATTCATCTATTTTTTTCAAAACTTCATCTTCCTTTCGCAATATAGTTTTCCTCTTCTAATATTATATTTCTTATACAAGAAAGACAACCTAAAATATCACATTTAATAAATTGATATGGCACTATTTCAGAGAAACGTAAAAAAAAGAATGCCTCAATGACATTCTTTTTTACAAAAATGATTTAGTGTAATCGTTTTCTCTCTTCTTGTATCTTCTTCACTCGGTCAGGAGTAACATCATTTCCTTCTGGATCGATAATTTTCAGATGTTCGATTGTATCTGACATTGACTGTCTAAAGGTACGTAAATACTCACTTCTTAATTTTGATTGTTCTTTTGCTTCTGCCGGCGTTAATCCTGTAGATTTAGATTTTTTGGCAAGCTCATTAATACGAGCGATTTTTTCTTTTGGTAACATAGGAAAGCTCCTTTATATCTTGTTTCTATATAGAGACATGTTATAAGAAATCGGAAGATGTTTCAAGTTAAACTATTCACTCTCTTCCTTCTTTATTTCTGTATACTCAATATATCTCCTATTAACGGTTGCCTTTGATACATCATATCCGAAGCCTCTTAATGTGGCTGCAATATCTTTGAAAGTTAATCCGTTTTCCCGAAGACGGACAATTTCTTGTATCGGCACTTCCTTTTTATCCGGTCCTTTTGATAAGTGCTGATTCTTCAAATTCCTCTGCGGGCGAAATCCATTATCTACCGCCTTTTTCATTCCGCGGCTTATCTTCATATTATGAAGTTTCCGCTGATACTCCTCTACAATCGATACTATTTGCAAAACCATCGAGTCTGATTCAGAAAGCTCCATCTCACCTTTATGAGCAGATGTGAAAATCCGAACGCCTTCTTTCAGCACACAATGCAGCAACGCCATTTTCGCATTCCCTCTCCCGAGACGTGTTTCATCTTGTATTAGCAACGCATCAATTTGTTCTTCTTTTATACAATCAAGCAGTTCAAAAACACCCTCTCGGTTCAATTGAAAACCGCTCTCTTTCTCCTTAATTACTTTCACAACATTTAAAGACAATTGATTTGCTAAATCTAAAAGTTCCTTCTCCTGTCGATCTAAAGATGTTGCTTGAGTATCTTTGTCCGTGCTGACACGGCAATATATAATTGCTTGCTTCATTCTGTCTACCTGCCATTTCTGTGTATAAGCAAATCAAATTATTCATTCGCAGTCATAGTAAGATGCGTTTGAACTTCATCTGACACCGGAATCAGTATAACATCTCCCGCTTTAATATTTGAATCATTTAGTTCGTTCAATTGTTTCACCTGAACGATAAATGAAGAAATATCCATTCTATCATAATTGTATTCTTCAGCAAGTTCCCACAGTGTATCACCATGTTTAATTGTTACTTCTATGTAGTTTTCAGAATTCCCAGCGCTAAATTTATATACGAATATGAATGCGAACAATAAAATAACTGTAATTAATGCGAACGAAAAAGAATTTCTCATAATAAATTGTTTCATTATAACCAATCTCCTTTTTACGAATGTATGTTCTGTTTTTATAAACTCATTATAATACGAACAATTGTTCTAGTCAACAGCTATTCAAACATATGTTTGTATCTTTTGCCAACGCATGGTATACTAAGGAAAAGCTAAGTAGAGACGAGGTGTATGCATGAGTAAATTATCAAAGCGTCAGCAAGATATTCTTGATTTTATTAAGCAAGAAGTAAAGCAAAAAGGCTATCCGCCTTCCGTCAGGGAAATCGGTCTTGCGGTCGGACTGGCATCCAGCTCTACCGTGCATGGTCATCTGGAACGATTGGAAACAAAAGGTTTCATTCGAAGAGACCCTACAAAACCTAGAGCAATTGAGATTCTTGAGTCAGAAGAAGAAATGATGATACCTAAAAGCAAGGTTGTAAATGTTCCTTTAGTCGGAAAGGTCACAGCCGGACACCCTATAACAGCAATCGAGAATGTTGAAGAATACTTTCCGCTACCTGAGCACTTAGCCGGGTATGATCAGCAAGTTTTTATGTTGGAAATTGTCGGAGAGAGCATGATAGAGGCCGGCATTCATGACGGCGATTATGTCATTGTCCGTCAGCAAAACACTGCTCAAAACGGCGATATTGTTGTAGCGATGACAGATGAAAACGAAGCAACCGTCAAACGTTTCTTTAAAGAGACAAATTACATTCGTCTTCAACCGGAAAACTCTGCAATGGAGCCTATCATTCTAAATAATGTATCCATTCTTGGCAAAGTAATCGGATTGTATCGCGAAATACATTAAAAAAAGGGAGTTTCTCTATTAATATGAGAAACTCCCTTTTTTTATTCTATTAATTTTACTATTTTTATTTGATAATTAAGTGTTCAGCTTTTACCCAATGACTATTGCCAAGATCTACCCAGCCATCGCTATAATAATAAACTCTATAAGCAGTCGGCCCATAAATTCTGCCTACGTACTCCCCATTAGGACCTGAATATACGTTTACCCCAAGCCCTGAACTATATTTAGATGAAGCAGTATATCTTTTATAATTCATATTTTCCTCTTTAACCCATTGATTATTACCAATGTTCAACCATCCGTCATACTCTAAATTTACAATATATGGAATTTTCTTTGTGATTACCCCAACGTACGTTCCATTTGGCACATTGTAAATATTTATCCCATATCCATCCGGGTACTTTGATGTTGCTTCCCCGATACCTGAATATGGATTTTGATAAGATGCTTGAACATATTCACCATTCAATACATTTCTCGGATTAATTGAATGAGATGGACTTCTTGAGAAATTACCCTGGTGAACTTCAAAATGTAAATGTGGTCCAGTAGAATCCCCTGTATTACCCAAATTTCCGATTACTTGGCCTTGCGATACTGTCTGATCTACCGAAACATTAATACTATTCAAATGAGCATAAACAGTTGTATAAATTTCTCCAGAACTCAATACATGCTTAATATAAATAACATTTCCAAAACTGCCATTACAAGATGCGTTTCCTTCATAACATCCACCAGATGCACGAGTCACTATACCATCGGCAGAAGCAACAACTTGTGTTCCTCTCACATTGCCATAATCAATTCCATGATGAAAGGTACCCCATCTAGTTCCATATTCAGAAGTAACTGTTCCTGATGTCGGTATAATCAGACTATTAGAAGCAGCTTCTGTACCACTAGGTTTCCCTCCAATAAACAATGTCGCCATAAGACCTAAAACAACTACAAACTTCAAACTTCTAGATGTCAAAATTATCCTCCTGTTGTTCGTTTGAAACGGTTTCATCGTTCATAGACTTTTCTATTTTCATAATTTTACAAATTAAATCTACTGTTTCATAAGCTACCGTTGAACAATATACTTCATGGCTTATAGTAGATTTTCTTTTCTGATTGAGCATCTTTAAAGAAAGAAAATAATTTGTAAGCTATGAAGCATAGAAACTATGAAAATGTAATTTAAGGATAACAACTATTATTTTATTTGAAAAATATTTTGACTTCGAAAATAGAATCCGTATAGATTGTTACATTTTTTTAATAAAAATTACTAAATGTAATGATTTTGTTATAATTATAATGATAGAATAATCATACTTTTCATTTCTTAAAAACCAGGAGAAAAAAATAACCGTTGAAAAAAATGACTTTTTCAACGACCTTCAACTTGCATGGGAATTTTTAAAAATAATTATAACAAGTGATAACACTTGTATCTACTAACAATGTCATTTCAGATAATGATTCTGCAATTTCATAGATCGTATCAACTAAGCAAGTGATATCAATTGCCGTTTCTCCTAAAGATATTGTTACTTAATATAAAGGTGTCTCTCTTAGGTTTGCAATTAACTCCTCATACTGTTCCGAAAAAAATTTTTTTCGCAATCGAAATGGCTTGTTCCTCAACAGCCCCTTCGACAGATTTCTTGGAGTTATTAATCATCATCCCTATTGTTAAAGCTAACAGTACGATAAACATTAATAAGACTAAGCCAATAATACGATTAGCGATTTCCTGTTTCCTCTCTGTATACCCCTTATTCTAATCCGTTGGGCTTTTGCCTTGAATTTTTTTCACTTTCCACAGCTTTTTAATGTAATAACACTGTCGAAATACTGAATATTTTAATCCTTTTATCGCCCTAAATGAGGAATAAGAAGGCATTCATTAAATTTCGTTTCTCTTTATATAATTTACATACCTATGATTCTAAACTACAAGAAATACAAAAGTGGCCTCTAACATAAGTCAAAACCACCCGTGACAACGGGTGGTTTGCTCTGCGGCTGAAAGCCTTTGTTACTGACCAAACCCTAAAGGGCTACTGAATGGTTCGCCATGTGTACTACTTTCACT
>NZ_JACXSI010000006.1 GCF_014712675.1 Peribacillus faecalis
TTGTTTTGTTAAGCAAACTCATCCAATGATACTTAGCCTTCTATGAAGTTCGTGTTCCTCAGACCGGAAGTTTGCCGCCCGCTTCCTTCAGATTCCGCGTCACCACGGACATCCTTGCGTTAAGCTAACTGTTACTTCTGCCTTCACAGCTCGGGACTTTCACCCTATAGATTGCACCCATGCCGGGCGCACTTAAAAAAGACATAGATTAGTTAAGCTAACCTATGTCTTTATATTGCTCTTCCCTATACGATAAAAGCAAAGTATAAAAGGAACAATAAACAAAGCACATACATAATTGGATGAACTTCTTTATAACGCTTTTGTGCTACTAAACAGATTGGATATAGAATAAAGCCTAATCCAATACCAATCACTACACTAGAAGTTAGCGGCATCATAATAATTGTTAAGAAAGCTGGTATAACCACTTCTAGCTTCGTCCAGTTGATTCGACGAATTTCCATAGCCATTAGTGCACCTACAACAATTAATGCAGCTGATGTTACTTCAACTGAAATAACGTTAACAAGTGGTGAGAAGAATAAAGCAACTGCAAAACAAGCCGCAGTAACAATAGCCGTAAAGCCAGTCTTACCACCGACTGCTATACCAGCAGAAGATTCAACGCTTGTCGCCGGTGTTGATGTACCTAAAATAGCACCAATAACACCCGCAGCTGAATCAGCAAGTAAACCTTTGCCGATGTTTGGAATTTTATTACCTTTCATCATGCCTGCTTGACTCGTTAATCCAATTAAAGCACCAGCAGTGTCAAAGAATGCAACGATTAAAAATGTGAAAATTACTGTTAAGGTTTGAGCATTAAAAATGTCGCCTAAATGGTTAAATACAACACCAAATGTTGGCTCTAAGCTTGGAATACTACCTACTACTGATGAAGGAACATCAATCAATCCAAAGATCATACCGATAACTGTAGTAATAACCATTGCATAGAAAATGCCGCCGTTAATGCCTCGCACTAACATAATAACTGTAAGAATAATACCGATAATCGCCAGTAAAGTCATCGGTGAAGTTAAATCACCAATCGCTACGAATGTATCTGGGTTACCAACAATTATGCCTCCATTTTTTAAGCCGACAAATGTGATAAAGAAACCAATACCAGATGCGATTGCATATTTTAAATCGATTGGAATAATCTCAATAATTTTCTCGCGGATTTTTAATAAGCTTAAAATCATAAAGATGATTCCAGCAACAAATACGCCAGTTAAAGTAACTTGCCAGTCAATCCCCATACCAATACATACTGAGAATGTAAAAAATGAGTTTAATCCCATACTAGGCGCAATGGCGATTGGGAAGTTTGCAAGTATACCCATCAGAAGTGAACCGATGATTGCCGTAAGTGCCGTTGCAGTGAATACAGCACCATGATCCATACCAGATTGACTTAGTATTACTGGGTTCACGATTAAAATGTACGCAATTGATAAGAAAGTCGTAATTCCGGCAAGTGTTTCCGTTTTATAGGAAGTACCTCGCTCTGCAAATCTAAAAAAGTTTTTCATGTTGTAATCTCCTATTTGCTAAATTAAAGATCGATAGGGAATGATTTTAAGATTAGTTTTCCAACTAATTCATTTTATTTTCTCATTAGGCAATAAAAAAAACTTTGACCACTATTTGGCCAAAGCTTTTCTACAAAAACGGAATAAAAATATCATTAATTTCCCATTCCTTGTAGACAAGCTATTTAATGGTAGCTGGTAGAAACTTTCAAGCCGTATTCTTGAAATTATACAAGGTATATCTATTCTTTTTAAAAACAATAGGAGAATAATATCAAGTTCAATTTAATATGTCAATTAATATAAATCGGAATAAGGTTTTCCTGTAGTATCAGCAAGAATATTCAGAATGATAAATAAATTCAAGAGGTATTAACCCAATAAAAATTATAGTGCAAAAACTTGGAGCGAAAATTAGAAAAACCTAAGTTCGAATAGACGGACCCAAATTCGATTGGGCTGACCAGCTATCTTTTGGTCCCCGCTATTAATACTACTAATCTATCTTTACAGTAAATTTTTTCAGCTAGGAATCCTAGTTTTTTTAAAAAACATATGACTTGTCAACTATTGATAAATCAACTAAAATAATAACCGCTTCTAAATTTAAGGGATAAAGGTGAAAACAATGCTAAAACAACAAACAACTTTACAAAAACTAATGGAAGAACGTAAATCTGTCCGTAAATATGATCCTGATTTTAAAATTCCTCGCGAAGAAATTGAGCATATTTTACAACAAGCTACATCTGCCCCTTCATCAAGCAACTTACAACCTTGGCGCTTCCTTGTAATTGATGATACTGAACAAAAGAAAGAATTACGTATTGCCGGATTTAATCAAGAGCAAATTGAAACATCTTCTGCGATTATTGCCGTATTAGGTGACACAGAAATGTACAAAAACGCACAACAAATTTACGATGCAAATGTTGAACTTGGATACATGCCACGTGAAATTGCAGATATGCTGATTGCGAACGCTGAAGCAATGTATAGCGGTCTATCTGAAGAAGCTCGCTCTAATATTGCACACTTAGACGCAGGATTAATTTCAATGCAAATTGTTCTACTTGCTAAAGATATGGGTTATGATACTGTTATTATGGGTGGATTTGACAAAGCTGCATTTGCGCAAAAATATGAACTGCCTGCTAACGAATTACCAATGATTTTAATTGCAATCGGTAAAGCTGCAGCACCAGCACGTAATACGTCACGTCTACCATTCGAACAAATCATTCGTTTTTCTAACTAAAACAATTAAGTGCGAAATAATATAATTAACGCAAGGAGGATTCAGATGGAAGTTTGTTTAAATGACAAAAAGCAAATGATGATGACACTAAAAAAGTTAGACCGCCATATAACACAAACGTTCGAAAAAAGAACAGAAATCAGTCTAACTCGATATGAAATTTTAGTTTCTTTACTAGAAAAGGATTGTGTCACACAAAAAGTCCTTCAACAATCTTTAGCGATTGATCAGGCAGCTATTACACGTCATTTAAAAATACTAGAGCAACAGCAATATATTGAACGTAAACGTAATGAAAAAAATAATCGAGAAGTACTTGTCACGATTTCAAATAAAGGACGTGCCGCACTAGAAAGTTGCACGATGTTTAAAGATCAATTTTTAGATAACCTTTATAACGGATTTTCAAATAGTGAATTAAAGCAACTTAAACAATCTCTCGCTCGTTTAAGTGACAATATTAAAAAGCTGTAACAACACCAAAGTTTCTTCTCCTTGCTTAATGTTAAATAGCATTTCCAATACATTTAAATAAAAGCTGTACCAAAATCCTTGTTTACTCGGAGATTGGTACAGCATTTTGGGTTTTATTAAAGTAACTCTAACCACTCCACCGCCTCACAATGTGTGGAGTGAGTGTGACAATATATGGTGTCGGCGGTTTACCTGTCCCCCTCAATTTATTCTGCTGTTTCTGTTTCCTCTTCTTCTAGATCATCCGGATAAACGATTGTATTATAGACTTCTGATGTTGTACCATCCTTTAAATGTATCGTTGCCGTAATATCATCGGATTTTCCACCGTTAAATAACTGATAGTACATCGATTGCAGTCCAATACCGAATATGGCAAAGCCCTCAAAGCTATTCTCGAATTCCTCGCGGCTCGTTACGGTAATCGTAAATTCATTAAGAGACTTATTATAGTCTACACTTTGAATGGAAGGATACTCTTCACTCGTTTCCATTTCTTCAATAGATTGTATAACTTCCTCTTTCATTTCCTTCATAAGCTTTTTATGCTCCGCTTTAGACATAATGTACGTTACAGAACCGTCGTCATTTTTAATGACTTCTTTTACGCCTTCTTCTTTCGCATTCGCAATAGCTTCATCTAAATCTTGTCCTTCAAAGAGGGATGCAGGCAATGTCACTTCTACATTCAGTAGACCTTTATCCACTTCAACAGACTCATTATCCTCTTTCTTTGACTCACTCTTATCTTCTTGAGATGAACAAGCAGCCAAAGAAAGCGCCAACAACAGTAATAGTATTATTTTAAATTTCTTCATAATGTAGCCTCCACTTTTTAGTATACTAAAAGCCTATCAGAAATCATTAATAAATGTCTAGACCAACTTCATTGAGAATAAATTCAAGTCACTTATTAAGATAGTTAAAAAAACAATAATGATAGCTTCCCCCTACACTATTCTGGTAGCGGGGGCTACTAAATTTCATTTACTGTCCATTCAATAAACAGTTACTGTGCGTACAGGGAAAAATCCTAAGGTGGCATGTGAACGATTGGGGCATGCAAGAACCGGCATTTCACTCCGTATTATTCACTATTCACATACAAATGAGGAGTTGCAACGAAAAAACGCCAAATGATTTGGCCAGAACTTTTAGACATAATGGGCAAAAAAGAAAAAATGAAACACACTGGAACCCTTGATACTAAAAGTTCTATTTAGTCCTGCCAAATAGTTTAATGTTAGTTCCAATACGGGTAAACCACTACTGGATATTCATTTGACATAATAAATAAAGCACCTCGTGTATGAGATGCTTAGACTCATTATTTATAATTATAGTTCTGAACATGTTGCTGACTAATTGAACTTATAAAAAACGATTAGCAATGTCCTCAATATAATTAATTCCACTCACAGTGGGGATGTATTCTTCCCCAGTAATACCTTTTTTAATCAGATTACTGTCTTCCAAATATAATAATGCTAAATCCAACTCACGATCCTTGATACGCTCTTTCTTATCTATACTATAATGCTTCGGTGAACTAAAATACTCATTGTATATTTTTATCAACAAATCATTTCTTAGTATCTTTCTTTCTCTAACATTACTTTCGATTACTTTGTCATTCATATAAATCCCACTTCCTTCTATGTACTTAAATTCGACAAAAAGTAATGAATCCCTTCAAATCTTAGCAAATAAATATATCTGGTAATCTCTACTATTGTTGAAGTAAAGACAAGAATCCACAATTAAGCGTAATCTGGTCCATTGATGAAGCTATCCGAGATATAGAAGGGAAATAGATTGTGATACATTATTACTTAAAAATAATTCAAGAGCGTGAGGCCATGCAAGTTTAAAAATCACAATTGATATCTATGGACATGTAACTAAAAAGCCAATAAAGCACATAATCACATACCCTTACCTTAATAAAATAATTCTGTTAGCATTCGGTTCGTAAGTGGCTTTTCCTCTTCCTACAACCTCAAACAAATTTCTTCTATAACTCCACATAAAAAAAGCCATTCTCAAAATCTATTGATTCAATTAATTTAAAAGTGAAAGTTATATTTTAAATTTTCTACTAAAAATCATGCTTTTACCGAAAAGTCTAAAAAGATTTCAGAATTCTTCTTTTCCTTGAAATAGTTTGGTCATTTTTTATTCATAAAACAATGATAATCTTCCAATTAAAGGGAGCAAGTAAGTTTATATTTTCTTACATAACATCTCTCTGTTGTTAATAGAAAGGAGATTCTAAAATGAATTTTATAAAACGTGCTTTTTTAAGTGTCAAAGCAAGAAAGGGCAAAACTTTACTGCAACTATTTATTTTTTCGGCTATTTGTGTATTAGTTTTGTCTGGTTTATCTATTCAAACAGCTGCAGATAAAGCAGCTGATCTTGCACGTCAGCAATTAGGTGGAGATGTTACCTTACAAGTCGATATGACGAAAGCAAGAGAACAAATGAAAGAACAGATGGAATCAGGGGAGCGCGAACGCCCTTCTTTCACTTCAACACCAATAACAGTTGAAAATGCAGAAGAACTAACATCATATGAACATATTAAAGGGTACAACTTTTACTCTACAACAACAGCTTTAGCATCTGATTTTGAGCCAATTGAAAGTTCAACAACTGTTGATTTTGTAGCAGGTAATAATAATGGTCCAGATATGCCAGGTGGTATGTCCCAAGGTGACGTTAGCATCGAAGGTGTCTCCTACACAGATTCTGTTTCAGATTTTATGGATAGTGTGGCCTCTTTAGTTGATGGACGTCATATTACAATAGATGATCTTGATTCAAACGTTGCAATAATTGAACAAACATTAGCCGAAGATAATGAGTTAGCTGTTGGAGATACCATTACAATAACTAATCCATCAGATAAAGATACTAGTTTAACACTTGAAATTGTAGGAATTTATGAAACAACTTCTACTGGTTCAAATCAAGGAATGAATTTTACAGCATTAAATCCTTATAATAAGATATATGTGCCATACACAGCTGCCTCTACTTTAAAAGGAGAAGATTATGCAGGAACTATTGATAGTGCAATCTACTATCTAGAAGATGCTCAGTATGTAGATTCTTTCATTAAAGAAGCAGAAGAAAACAGTTCTATCGATTTTAATACATTTGCATTAAGTGCAAATACACAATTGTACGATCAAATGATGGAGCCTATTGAAAATGTTGCCTCTTTTTCTGAAAATGTTGTTTATTTAGTGTCTATTGCTGGTGCTATTATTTTAGGTTTAATCGTCATGATGGGTATTCGTGAACGGAAATATGAAATGGGTGTTTTATTAGCACTTGGAGAAAAGAAGTGGAAACTAATTGGCCAATTTGTTGTAGAAATTTTACTAGTGGCAATCTTAGCAATTGGTATTGCTTCTATCAGTGGAAACGTCGTAGCTAACGCTATTAGTGATCAATTACTTACTCAAGAAACTGCTATTTCAGAATCATCTTCTAGACCTGAATCATTTGGTGGACCTATGGGTGGTGACATGGGCAAAATGTTGGGGCAACCTTCTAATACAGTGGCGGAAACAACAACTGAGTTTGATGTATCAGTTACTGCTAAAGATATCGGATTACTTTCTGGAATTGGCTTATTAATTACTTTTATCGCGGCATTAATTCCGTCACTGTCTGTACTTCGCCTACAACCAAAAACGATATTATCCAGACAAGATTAAGGAGGCCTATATATGAGCACTTTATTACAATTTGAAAATATCAGCTACTGGTATAAACATGATCAGAAACAACATGATATTTTAAAAAATATTACTGTTTCATTTGAAAAAGGAAAGTTTTATACAATTATAGGACCTTCCGGCTCTGGTAAAACAACGTTTCTCGCTCTAGCAAGTGCCCTAGATGTTCCAAAAGAAGGAAAAGTACTTTATAAGAATAAGGATATTAAAAAAATTGGTTTAACAAATTTTCGAAATAAATATGTTTCCATTGTCTTTCAGGCCTATAATCTACTACCATACATGACAGCATTGCAAAATGTTGTTACAGCTATGGAAATTACAGGTTCTAAACAAAATAACAAAGTGGAATTTGCATTAAAAATGTTAGAAAAAGTTGGAATCTCTCACAAACAAAGCATGCAAAAAGTATTAACACTTAGTGGAGGACAACAACAACGTGTTTCTATAGCACGTGCCCTTTGCTGTGAATCTGAATTAATTGTTGCGGATGAACCGACTGGAAACCTAGACGAAGAAACTGCTTCCGAAATTGTGCGTATTTTACAAGATTTAGCACATAAAGAAGATAAATGTGTTGTGGTTGTTACACATGACCATAATATTGCTGCAGCATCTGATGTTACAATTAAACTATCAAAAGGGCAAATTACTGTTGTAAACTATTAAAATAACAAAAAAGACACCAAGGTGTCTTTTTTTGTTATTTTAAACATACTATCTATAAAACGTTCATCCTTACTCCACAATAACCACTTACATATTTTATTTGTCAGTATCTCTTGTTGTCTCGATAGATTTCGAAAGTTTAGAAGGTGAATTCCTCTCCTTTTTTGGGGTTCAAATTTCTCTTTGTAGTAAAGAACACACAATTGAAACGTATCAAATGCGTCTGTTTTTACCTTTCTAAAACTGGATTTCTTTGCTTGATTCGAAATGATAGGATTCAACAAATATATTGTGATTTAAACAAAGAACCTTCACACTCCTTTACGTTGTGAAGGTTCTAAGCCGTAAACCAAAATAATCAATTAGGATAGATGTAAAACCGCTTCGAAGACTTTCAGCTAATGAGTTCTTCCAAAAACAAACACCCTATTTTATAACTTTCCACTCACAATAAATGTAGACCACACTGAACGTTTTTTTTCTGGCTGTGATCACGCCCAAATAACCATAATTGCTGCATTTCCTCAATGACAGACTTTCGCGTTTCTTTTCTGTCATAATTGCATGAACTAATAGTTAATAATGAGAAAGGTGATTCTTCTTTCATATTGTCCTCTTCAGTTATAGAATATTTTTTCATGAAAGAAGTAAGTTGAACAACACTGTTCATCATTTCTATGTCATCTATATTTTCTTCCGTCACAAATCCAACTCGGACATTATTGTTTTCATTAGAAAAAAACATTAATGTTGACCAACTTTCTGGAATCGTCCTACTAAATATTTCACAGCATTTTTTCTTCGCATTATAGCCAATTACATGAACAGATTCATTTGTGAAGCTCCAACCTTGCGCCCAATCAATACCTCTTCCTTCCTGGCCAACAGATATTGTTCGAAGAGCATGTTTAAATACAATTTCATTCTTCTGTACAGATACGTATTTCTTTAACGTATGCTTCTTATTTTTTTGTAAAAATTGTGGCAACAAAAAGATTTGATTTTTAGCTACTTTAGGATGCTGTTGGAACTCCATTTGCACTTCGTATACTTCACTGAAGTCTTTTTTATCCTCATTTTTAAAGCCATCATATATTCCTTGCAATTCACCAGTACGTAATAAGCAGATATGATCTGCGTACAAGGATGCAATATTTAAATCATGTAAAATCGCTAAAATAGTTAACTGATTTGCGTGCTGTAAATGCTTCAACAAATCTAATAGTTCCATCGAATGGCGAATATCCAAATGATTGGTAGGTTCGTCCAACAATAAGACAGTCGGTTCTTGTGCTAGAGCTTTCGCCAATAAGACACGTTGCTTTTCTCCGCCGCTTAAAGCCGTAAATGATTTATCTCGATATTTCCAGATATTTGTTTGCCTCATCACCTTTTCAATCACTTGTTCATCCTGCTTAGAATTTTCCCAAAAAAGCATAGAATTTTGATATGGATATCGACCTGTTGCAACAATTTCCTTTACAGTGAAATCAAGTCCTATTTCATGCTCTTGCGTCATAACAGCCACTTTTTTTGCAAGCTCTTTAGGTTTATACTGTTTAACATTTTTACCATCTATAATAACGTCGCCTGAATGTAAACTTAAAACACCCAACATTAAACGAATGATCGTTGTTTTCCCGCTGCCATTCGGCCCTAATAACGCAAAAAAACTTCCTTTTTCCACTGTCAAGGATAGGTTGCGAACAATTGCATTCTCTTTGTTGTATCCGCCTGTCACATTATGAAGTGTAATCATTATCTATCCTCCTTGCGGTTAAGCACTCTTTCTTTTCATTCGTTGTTGTATCAGCAAAAAAGCAAAAATTGGAGAACCAATTAAAGCCGTCACCACTCCAATCGGCAACTCACTAGGCGCAACAACTGTTCGAGCAACAACGTCCGCCAACACCAAGTATCCCCCTCCAATCAGAAGTGAAAAAGGTAACACATAACGGTGATTTGCTCCAACCAATAAGCGAACCAAATGAGGAATAACCAAACCAACAAAACCAATGGCTCCTGACACGGCTACCGCTCCACCCGTCAATATGGAAGCACCTATTAAGATTATTTTTTTCTTCCTTTTGACATCCATACCGGTAAACTGTGCAGATTGCTCACCTAAAGCCATATTGTTCAATTCACGATAATGAAATAAAATCATTATCAACCCTACAATGAAGAAAGGCAATATAAGTTGTACGTGACCCCAACCTCTCATCGCCACGCTTCCCATTGTCCAATACAAAATATTGCTTACATCCTCGCGAGGTGTAAGTGCAATTAACAAAGAGATAATAGCGCTAAAAAAGGAGGACAAAATAATCCCTGCTAAAATAATCGTTTCATTAGATAGCTTTCCTGTCGAAACATTCGTAATGAATAGAACAATTAATAACGTTAACATCCCAAATATAACCGCCACGACTGATTGCGTATATCCTCCAATTAAAGTGGCTGGTATTTGTAAAAACATAACAAGAACAGCGCCAAGCGATGCACCTGACGACACACCAATCGTATAAGGATCGGCAAGCGTATTGCGCAATAATCCTTGGAAGGCAGCTCCAGCTAATGCTAAAGAAGCACCGACAAGAAACGCCAATACAACACGCGAAAAACGGATATTCCAAATGATGAGTTCTGTACTTTTAGAACCATCATAAAAAGAGGTATGAAAAATCTGATCAGAAAAAATATCTAAAATATCAGGGACAGTAATAGAAACTGCCCCTACAAATACTCCTATAACAATAGAAAGTAACACAAAAGCAAGTGCTAACAGCGTTATAGGGAATATCTTTTTATTGGAAAACATCTGGATACACTGCTTTTGCGATTTCTTCCATACCTTCTACTAAACGTGGACCTGATCTTGTGACCATATCACTATCCACATCATATACATCACCGTTTTTCACAGCTGTTACTTCTTGCCAACCATCACGGTGCAATATTTGCTCTGTAGCATCCTCGACATAATAACCATATGTTGTTAGAATCACATCAGGATTCATATTTACTGCTTCTTCCTCACTTACTTTCGGCCAACCTTCTAAATCACCTGCTACATTTACAGCACCAATCATCTCAAGCATTTCATTGATGTATGTACCATTACCTGCTGTATAAATATCTGGTTGAGGAGAAATTTCTACCCAGACCGATTTCGTTTCTGTAATTCCTTCTGCCTTTTCCTTCAATTCGTTCACTTTATCTTTCATGTCTGTGATAATCTCTTCTGCTTCCGTTAATTTTCCTGTAGCTTGTCCAATCATTTCAATACTTTTATATACCGAATCAAACGTCGAACCGATCTCTACAATTACAACTTCAGTACCTGCCTCTTGCAACTGTTTAATACCATCATTAGCATTTGTTACATGATAATCTTGTAGAAATGCTACATCAGGTTGTAATGCCAAAATCGCTTCCAAATTTAAATCCATTGAACCTACTTTTTTCTTATCAGCTGTCTCAGCAGGATAGTTATCATAATCCGATACACCGACAATTTCTTCGTCTAAACCAAGAGCAAACAATGTTTCTGTTACACTAGGTAAAAGAGAGACAATGGAATCAGGTTGTTCTTCTATCGTCACTTCATTTCCAGCATCATCTGTTATAGTAACGGGAAATGCTGCTGTTTGCTCGTTATTCTTATTAACCTCATTTGATTCTTCTGTCGAACCACAACCAGCTAGGATCGCTAGCATCAAAACCAATGTAAGAGAAAATTCCCAAAAACACTTTTTCATGTATGTTGTACCTCCAATGTAGTTATCATTTTTCTTTTGAAACATTAGCCCATGATTTGTTAATATTCAATTCCATATATGGCATCGACACCATCTTGATAGTAATGTTTTTCTTCAGTGATGACGGATACAAGATCTGCCGCCTCTTTAATTTCTGGCTTCGCATCTCTTCCCGTAATAATCAAATGGGTTGTCGCCGGTTTATTTTGAATAGTTTCCACAACATCCTTAATCGGCATGACGTCCTCAATCGGAAAAGAATCAATCGCTAATGCATTGTTCAACTCATCCCAAATGACAACGTCCCACTCACCACTCATCAATTGTTCTTTAGCCTTTTTCCAAGCAGCTTCTATTGATACTCGATGTTCTTCAGGGGTTTTTAACCATGTAAAGCCAATTCCTAATTGTTCTACTTTCGCTCCTAGCTTTTCAAGTGCAATTTGTTCTCCGTACGTGTTTTCAGGAGATTTAATAAATTGCAGAATTAATACTTTCATATCTCTTCCAAGCGCTCTGGCTGCCAATCCAAAAGCCGCCGTTGTTTTCCCTTTTCCATTACCTGTATAAACAAGTACTTTCCCTATTTCTGTTTTTCCCATCAATTTTCCTCACTTTTTCATGATTTCTTTACACAGAAAATAACCTTGTCAGAGCAAGGTTTTTAAAGTAACTGCTCCATATATAACAGACAGTTTACTTATTTTCATAGTATAAAAGGCATACTTTTTGTAATTATGAATTTTCAGTGGCAATATTGTATACAAGTATACAAGTATTTGATATTTAACCTTATGCTTTTCTATTTACCTATTAGACTAGAAGAATTGACGATAGTAAATAAAAGTGTTATGATTTGATGGATTTATTTAGAATTATCTGAAAATGAATATTTGTGGGAATAGGTTTCTTAATATGTATTAAGAATTAAAAGGGAAGTTTGGTGTAAATCCAACACGGTCCCGCCACTGTAAAAGAGAAGTTAGCACATTTATATCACTGATCATTATTGATTGGGAAGATTGTGTCTAATGTTGATCCTTAAGTCAGGAGACCTGCCTATTCCGACAACACTGTTTTTTACCTACGGGAGATAGGGAGGTGTTAGAATGAATAAACCTGTACATACATATAGGCATTTCTAACTTTTTTCTATGAACAAAGTTTGAAATGCCTATTTTTATTTTAATATATTTGAACAACAGGGAGATGAATTTGTTGAAAACAAGTAACTTAGGGTATCCACGTATCGGTGAAAATAGAGAATGGAAAAAAGCACTAGAACAATATTGGGCTGGGAAAATTGATGAACAAACACTAGAGCAATTAACAGAGAAGGTATTGTTATCTAATATTCAAAAACAAATTAAACAAGGAATTGATTTCATTCCAGTAAATGACTTTACTTATTATGACCATATGTTAGATACTGCTACAATGTTTGGTGTAGTTCCAACTCGTTATGGAGATATCAATGACACAATAACTTTAAATCAATATTTCTCAATGGCTAGAGGAAATAGTACAGCTGTTGCCTCTGAAATGACAAAATGGTTCAATACAAATTATCATTACATCATTCCCGAACTCAATGATGTTACATTTCGACTAGTAGAAAATAAGCCATTAAAGGCTTATCGGAAAGTAAAAGATAAATTAGGGATTGAAGGGAAACCTGTAATGGTAGGACCTTATACATTTCTAAAATTGTCTAAAGGATATAATGAAAAACAAATTCCAGGCATTCTTTTACAACTAATACCTTTATATCAACGAATTCTTAAGGAATTACAAAATGAAGGTGTTCAATGGGTACAAATAGATGAACCGATTCTTGTTACGTCCATTACATCTGATGAATTAAAGATTGTTCAATATATTTATAATCAATTACATGAAGCTACTCCTTCTCTAAATATTATGCTTCAAACGTATTTTGATTCCGTAGATGCTTACGAAACAATCACCTCGTTACCTGTACAAGGAATTGGATTAGATTTCGTTCATGGATTAGATCATAACTTACGAAATATACAAACATTTGGTTTTCCAGAAGATAAAGTACTTGGTCTAGGAATTATTGATGGTCGTAATATATGGAAAGCAGACTTAAATAAAAAGAAGGAGATCATCGATACTATTTTAGAATTGGTTGATACAGAAAATGTTTGGATTCAACCATCTTGTAGTCTACTACATGTTCCGATCACAACGAATAATGAATCTTCAATAGATGAAATGTTAATAAATGTTTTAGCTTTTGCTGACGAAAAATTACATGAAATCCAACTGCTAAAAAATAGTTATGAAAGTGATTCAAATGACTTAGAAGAAGTATTTACAAATAACAAACGAGATATCCAAATAATAAATATGTCTCCTGCTCGCAATAAATCATATGTCCATGCAGCAATAAAAAATATTACTGACCAGGAGTTCAAGAGGAATGAAAACTTCGAACAGAGAAAGGAAATTCAAAAAAAATATTGGCAACTTCCAGACTACCCAACTACTACAATCGGCAGTTTTCCACAGACTATAGAAGTTCGAAAAGCTCGACGTCAATTCAAAAATGGCGAATGGACCGCCATACAATATGATGAGTTTATTGAGAACGAAATTGCTAGATGGATTTCTATTCAAGAAGAAATCGGTTTAGATGTACTCGTTCATGGTGAATTTGAACGAAATGACATGGTAGAATATTTCGGAGAAAAATTATCAGGTTTTACTTTTAGTTCTAATGGCTGGGTGCAATCTTACGGCTCACGTTGTGTAAAACCACCGATTATATATGGTGATGTAGCCTTTATCGAACCAATGACATTACATGAAAGCTTATATGCAAAGAGCTTAACTAATAAGCCTGTAAAAGGAATGCTAACAGGCCCTGCTACCATATTAAATTGGTCTTTTGTACGAGATGATATAGCTCGTAAAGAAGTTTGCTTTCAAATTGCGTTAGCTCTAAGAGAAGAAATTCAACTTCTTGAACAAAATGATATTAAAATGATTCAAGTTGATGAACCAGCATTGCGTGAAGGTTTACCTCTTAAGAAAGAAAACTGGAAAGAGTACCTAGACTGGGGTGTGCAATCATTTTTATTAGCCACATCTTCGGTCGAAGCAACAACTCAAATCCATACACATATGTGCTACTGCGATTTCAATAATTTCTTAGACGTCATAAGCAAGCTCGATGCTGATATTATTTCTATTGAAACTTCCCGAAGTCATGGAGAACTTCTTCAATCGTCACAATTGAAATCTTATGACAAGGGAATTGGTCTTGGCGTATATGATATTCATAGTCCTCGTGTTCCATCTGTAGAGGAGATTACAGAGATTATTGAAAAATACACTAAAATACTACCAAAAGAACAAATTTGGGTTAATCCAGACTGTGGACTAAAAACAAGAAAAGAAGAAGAAACAGTAGCATCTCTTCAAAACATGGTTAAAGCGACTGAATTCGTCCGTAATCAAAAAACGGTTAATCAAGGTATTTAATAGTAATTGAGGAGTATCCGATATGGTAGAAATCAAAAAAACAGTTAGTCAATCTAAAGCAGAGCTAATAGACTTAGTACTTCCCCTTGATACAAATATGCACGGTACCATTTTTGGCGGTAAGGTGATGGCCTATGCCGATAAAATAGCTGCTATATCTGCCATGCGTCATTGCCGAATGCCTGTCGTCACTGTTAGAAGTGACTCATTTGAATTTCGTGCTCCTATAAAGATTGGGGAAGCTATTTGCATAGAGGCGATGGTCATTTGTGCTTTTAGTACATCTATGGAAGTCTTAGTAAAAATTCATGCTGAGCATTTATTAACCGGAAAGAAAACTCCCACTTCACAAGCCTATTTAACTATGATAGCTATTGATGAAAATTCAAAAGCCGTAAAAGTACCACCTATCATTCCTGTTACTGAAGAAGAGAAAGAGCATTATCGCCTAGCAATGGAACGTTATCAAATTAGAAAAAGTAAAAAAACAAATTAAAAACAAATACTTAAACTATAAAAAGGAGTATTCAAAAAGTCAGCTTTTCTGACTCTTTGAATACTCCTTTTATTATTATATTTCTTTTTTAAGTGCAACTTTGCTTGGTGCTACTTTTATCCTCAATGAGCAATAGCATACAACTTCTGAGGTAAGCCAATATGAAGAATGGACATGTTTACCCACGGACAAAAACTTATACAATTATGTATAACTTGAAGAAAGATCCAATAACAGGAAAGTGAAGACAGTGATCAGTTGGAGGTATCAAATGAAGTAACCGGTAAACACGTGAAAGTTCAAAAAACAAGAAAGAAAATCCCAGGAACCAAGCACAAAAAGTCTCCATCCTTTGCAGCACAAGAGATTGGAGATTCTAAAAAATGATGATTCTGGCGGGGCTCAAATCCACGACCTCTACCCAGGTGAAAGATCTTGCTTAAAAAATCAATTTCAAGAAAATTTATTCTTAACTATCTCTTCCCCTGTAATTTCGCCATCTCCATAGGTCCAAATTCTATATTTTGTATCAGTCCCTTTTTTTACTACTAAAACGTATTCCAAGAAAAACTCTTCCCAGCCTCCTAATTGAGCTATACTTTCTATAGAAGTTATTTCGGGATTATGCTCTAACACTGCCTTTTTAACATTATAGAACTTATAGTTTACAAATAACGTAATACACAGATAACCTACTATCAAAAATGGGCTAATCATTAATATTACTTTCAAGAAAACTTTCTTATTTAATAAGTTCATAGTTCTCCTTCTACAAAAATGTTAAGTGTTTTAGTCTACTCGTAACAACCCTTCTGAAAACAACCATATAAAACTAATTAACTGGATATGCATAAAAAATGAATCGTTCAGGTGCGTTGCCTATATAATGGAAAGGATAACAGGTTGTGACGGTAAGCACCTCTTCTCCTTTTGATCCGATAACTGTTGTATCGTCCGCATCAACAACTTCTGTAAAGAGAATTTCATATGTATAAGTTCCGTCTGGAAGCTCAACTATGAATAAATCACCTATTTCCAATTTATCAAAATTCCTAAATACTGTATCTCGATGGCCGGACAAGACAATTTGTTCACCCTCTTCTGGTAAGGCGGTTCCATTGTAGTGTCCGACTCCTTTTTCTAATTCTTGTTCATCTGTTCCTTCAATGATTGGCAGTGATGCATGAAGTTTAGGTACTCTAAGAATGCCGATTAACTGTTCTTCATTATTTACATACTTGGTTTCTCCCGCCTCTTTATTCCTTGCTTCTTCGATATATTTTTCTGCTTTTTCAAGTGTTTCCTTCGTTTGTTGTTTAGATGAAACAATTTGAAAAATAGAAAAGGCTATTATGAACAATCCACCCATCAAGAATAATAAAGCTATTTTCCCCCTCAAAAAACACACCTCACATTTCTTCATGTACTTTGTTCAATAGTCCATATTTCTGTTTAAACCGTTCCAAAATTTTGATCCAAGCCTTTGCAAACAACAGAATAAATACTACGTTCGATATTCCATGGGCCATATCAAAAAACAGACTTGAAACAAAAACACCAGTAAAAAATTCCCAAGTGAAGTTTTCAGTATTACTAACGATAATCCACATATTCATCATCCAACCATATAGGTATCCCCATATAAATCCGAAAACAGCCATCCCCAAAATTTTCTTCATCCACCATGTATGGCGAAGTAAACCAGCAGACATTCCCATCATGCCCCAAGCAAACATTTGCCAAGGTGTCCATGGTCCTTGTCCAAGAAATATATTCGAAACAAGAGCTGCAACAGCTCCAATGATGAATCCTGATTCTGCCCCGAACACTAAACCTGCCATAATGATAACAAACGACGTTGGCTGAATGCTCGGCAAACTTGCAAAAGGAACACGGCCAACAGCTGCAATTGCTGTTAAAATTGCAATAATCACGATTTCTCGCCCAGATATTTTTCTTATTTCGAACCGAGCGAAAAAGGGTACGATAATGCAGCCGATCATGATAAAACTCAGCAACATATAGGAAGAATAGTGAAACAAAAGTTTTGACAACAGTAGCAACACGGGAATGAGTATTGAAACAATTAATAAGTAGCCTTTGGAGCTGAACATTTGGATAATGCCTCCTCTAGTGTTAGCACTTCGTGGACTTGTGTTGATTGGGTCACACGATTGATTGCAGTTGTATAAAAATAATTGCCTTTAAATAACTGATTAGGCGATCCATCAGCTGTAATCTCTCCATCAAACATTAATAAGCATCGGGTCGCACAGGCAGCTGCAAAATCAATATCATGTGTTACCATCATGATCGACACGCCACTCTGATGAAGATTCTTAACAATCTTTAATAACCGTTGTTTTGTCACAGAGTCTAGCGCTTTTGTTGGTTCATCTAAAAAAACCAGTTCCGGTTTACCAATCAACATGCAGGCTAGAGCGGCCAGTTGAATTTCTCCACCTGAACAATCATGTGGATGAAAATTTCGTATATGTTCGATCTGAAAAGATTGTAATAATTTTAATATCACATCTTGTCCATTCTCTACTTGATTTCTGCGAACAGCTTCAGCCATTTCTTTTTCAATCGTTTCATGAACAAAATATGAAATCGGATTTTGCGGTAAGTAGGCTATTTTTCCTTGCAGCTCTTTTCCTTTCCATTTCCAAGCATCTTTATTAAAAATTCGTGCTTTTCCACGTTGCGGTCTTATACTGCCAATGCACATTTTTAATGCTGTTGTTTTACCTGACGCATTACCCCCAACAACTGCAACCAGCTCTCCTTTATGCAATTGCAATGAATATCCTTTTAAAATATATGGACCCTTTTTATCATATTGAAAATAAACATTTTGTACGTCAATAAGGACAGAATCATCCCCTTTATTACTCGGAACATCTAAATGAGGCACTATAGGATTACTATCTAGAGAACGAATCCATTTTTTCGCCTCTTTCACAGTTAGTGGTATTTCTTCCATTATTGGAGATTGTTCCATTTCCATATAATATCTTGAAACGGATGGCAAATAAGCAAAAAATCGTTCATCTTTGTATTTATAAATTTGTTGTACGATTTCTTTGCTACTACCTTCATAGGCCACTTTCCCATCGGCCATCATATACAATCGATCTGCATACGCAAATACTTCCTCCAGCTGATGCTCTATCATAACGATTGTTAAGCCCATTTCTTTGTTCAATCGTTCAAGCATCATCAAGAGCTCTTTTGTAGCAATCGGGTCAAGCTGTGACGTAGGCTCATCAAGCAGCAATACCTTTGGTCTCAATAATAGAACCGAAAGCAAATTCACCATTTGCTTTTGTCCGCCGGATAATAATGAAGGTTTTTGCTTCAATAATGGTTCAACGCCAAAAAAATGAACCATTTCAGCCACTCGTTTTCGAATTTCAAATGAGGAATATCCTAGATTTTCTAAGGAAAAAACGATTTCCTGGATCACCTCATCCATGATAATTTGATTGTCAGGATTTTGCATAACAAAACCGATTTGTTCTATCAATGTCCATTCATCCCAATAATCTAATGGTTGTCCCATGTAGATAATTTCACCTGACTTTGTTCCCGTTGAGATAAGCCCTTGTTTTAGCAAACGCAGCAATGTAGTCTTTCCGCAACCGCTTGGTCCGCAAAGTAGAATAAATTCTCCCTCATTGACATGAAACGAGAAACCATCTAACACCTTTCTCACTTGATTGGGATATTGATACGATACATTCCTTAATTGAAATATTTCCATCTCAGCTGTTCTCCTCCTTCAACAAGTAACGGAAACAATAAGATAAGTACAGAACTAATCAGCACAAAATAATCTAATAAATTAAGAGAAAAAGAACTTAGCTCCGGATAAATGACGACCCTCCCACTTCCATTCAATCCTCCTAAAATACTAAAAATGAATAGAGAGGAAAGTACTGCTAACCAACCTTTATCCCTTCTGCACCATCGATACGACTCATATGAACTTCGTTTACCGATTCCATAACCTCTAGTAGTCATTGAATCTGCCGTATCCATCCCTTCCTCCAAAGACCAGGTTAATAATATTTGTATAAAGATCATTCCATTTGTCATTCTTTCTTTTAATGTACCCGAAGCAACAGATAATCCTTTTATTCGTTGAACATCGACTATTTCATCCATACGCTTTTTTAATAAAGGGACGAAGCGAATGGAGAGCATCGTTAGAAAGACTATTTTCGGCAAAAACTTCGAAAAAATGTATAAAAATTTATTGCCATTCAAGATTGTATTAAATGAAATGAACAAGAGTAAAATGGAGGAGATTAAAAGAGCCAAAACTCCCCCATATACAGTTGCTTCAACTGTTACTTCCCTCCCAAAAAACTCAAATAATATATGTTTCCCTTTAGGAACAAGGAGGGCATTCATAATAATCAGCATACTACTCATACCTATTAATAGTGGACTCCACTTCTTCAATGCTTCCCCGTTGTCATGTGTTAAATTGACTGCTATTAAAATCAAACAACTAAACAACAAAAATAACGGATGATTAAAGAAAAGAGCTAATATGCCCACACATAAATAATAGAAGAAGATAACAAACGGATGAAAACTCCGGAAACTAATATTTATATTCGAAACCTCCTTTAGCTCCAATGATTAGAAAATAAAATCCCAATACTTCATTTTTAAGCGTTGTAACCAATTCTTTGATTGAATCAGTTCTGTCAGTGTACGTTTCATCAATTGATCCACTTGATTATATTGTTCTTGTGAAAGTTTATGAGTACTATATTTGCACTGTTGATGAATGATGATGACGCTTTGAAATTGTTGTGCCAATCCTTTTGAATAGACGGTTTCCACTTCGTCCACATAGCTCCACACCGAACCTCTCTTTGGAGAAATTCCACTATATTGGAATAATGACAATGTGTACGTAAATAAGGCTGGAATCGCCTCTTTATAATCCGATTGAAGGAAGCGCTGATTTCTTTTTCTAACATCCATTCTACCTTTAAGGACATACGAAATGACGATTAATAGGGCAACAATGAAACCGAGCAGAACAGCAATTCCGACCTTCTGCCAAAAGCTAAGCGGCTCTTTCGGCTTTTGGTTTGAATTATTATTCTGTTGTTGCGGTTCTTCTTTTATTTGTTGTGCTCCTTCATCAGAGGAGGAAGCTTGAGAAGGCACATTCGGCGCTTTCACTTCGCTATTTGTTTGATTGCTTTCGTTCCCTCCAGGATAATTAGAAAAATCCGTATCCTCCATTACATCATAATAAGGTGGTGTTACTTCAATTGGTATCCATCCCACTTTGTCCAAATAAATTTCTGTCCACGCGTGAGCGTTCGTTCCTTTTATGGGAAATTCCTCAAATTGAGCAATATTTTTAACATCTTCAGGTGTAATAAGGTATCCTTCAACATAGCGCGAAGGAACCCCATAATAGCGGAACAGTAAAGTTGCCACGGTAGCATAATGTGTAGCATATCCCGTCTTGCTTTCCTCCAATACATATTGAACAAAATCCGAAGACTCCGGTAAAGCTTTCACATTTTTATTGTATGAGAGTTCTTCATTCACAAAATCTTTTACGAGACTGATCGCTTGCTCATACGACATTCGTTCATCCATTGCCTGTTCAGAAGATTGTAAATGATTATCCAAAATTCTTTTTGTATCTTCCGGTATTTGCAAATAATTTTCATACACATAAGAATTGTACTGGCTTTCATTTTTAAAATAACTCTCTTCTTGCCCATCCTTCTCAAGTGTGTATACCTCATTCGCCAATGAAGGGTATTTCGTAACCAAGTTCGCACTCGATTGATAGGAATATAGACGGGTTCCGAATAAAGATTTGGATACAATGGCTCCTTCATCGAATGTCTTTATTTCGTCCAGTTGACTTGGATTTGTTTTCAACTCATATGGCGTATAAACGTAACGACTGTTAGCATTAACATTATTGATTGTTATATTAACTGTCTCTTCTTCTCGGTTCACCATCTGATTAACGATGCTTAACTGGTTGTTAGCACGGAACCCCGATTTTTCTAACCAATAAAATAATCCGTTTGCCTGGTAATACACCTCATTGTCAAGTGGCTTCCAAGCCGTGTCCGTATATTTCGAACCTACAAATCCTCTTAAATAAAGAGATGTTGGTTCATCCATTACTACTTTCAGAGCGGTTGATTCCGACAATGATAATTTTCCTAATTTACTAAAATCTCCTTGTGTGAATGTATTTGTCTGATTATTTTCATAGCGAAACTCTTCTACTTCATCCAATAAATGCTCCTTTGCCTTAACGACTGTTTCATTCTTTGTATAGTCAGAAGCCGGTTTTATCATGTGCAGAAGGATATAACAGGATACAAATAAAATTAATACAATAGATATATTCCTAATGATGACACTATTTTTACTTTGATTATTTCCTCTTATAATTGCATAGCTGCTGGCTATTGTTCCTGCAAAAAACAATAATGTGTTACAATATACAGATGGCGTCATTTTCGTCACCACTTGTAAGATAAAAAGGGCGATAATAATCAACCAAACGAAAAGATGCTTTCGGTGATTCACCATCAAAAAAATAATGTAAGCAGCTAAAATTGAAAAGTAACCTATAAATATAAAAACGGCCAGATTTTCATATTCTGATTCCAAAGTAAGTTTATATTGATGCAGTATTATCCCTGTCTCATTTCCAATTAATACAGCGACTTGATTTAAACAGAGAAAAAGCCCGTTTACTATATATTCTCGCATTAGTAAAAATAGGACCAGAAAACAACTGGTTATCATAATCGCCCATTTCCAATCAACTTTTATCTTTTGGTGAAAATAGCTCAAGAAAAAGATTACGAGTATACCAAAAATTGCGCCTAATAGAAAAGCAGATTTCAACTTGAACATAGAAAAAATGCTGTATACAATAGCTACATATACAATTATGGAGACAAAAATAGTAACTAATGGTTGAACCATTCTTTCTTCGTTCGTCTGTTTTTTATTTTTTAATGTGAGTTTTATCGTCTGTTTAAAAGATATATTATCTTTAGTTACGTCCATCGTTCCATACCCCTTAAATGATAAGTTGGTGTAAATCCTCCTTCATACCCTCGGGAGTGAACACAACAACCCCACTCTTATTAACTGCCTTTTCTTGATCCGTTGATGATTCTTGACAATGTAACATCGTGACATGAATGGATTGATTTTTCATTTTCGTTTTAAAATCGCCCATTTCAGTAGTGATATATACAAGATGAGAACATGGCGGTATTGTTCCAAGCACAGGTAATTCCTTTTGTACTTTCATCTCTATTTGCATCAATGATTCCGTCAAACTCATTAAATGGTTAACAGAAGACACCGCTTCGACACGCATAGTGCTTAATGAAGAATCATACCAGCCGAGATAGTGCGGATAATTCCTTTTGAGCAGGCTATTTGAAACTGAAACAAACGACTCCAGCAAACTGTCTAACACGCCTAGAGAAACTTGAGTTGTGATGTTAGTTTCCAGAAAAACAAAAATCGCCTCATCTACTGGATTACTCAACTCTTTTACATACAAATCTCCTAGTTTGCTAGAAAGCTTCCAATGAATTTGTTTTACGTTATCTCCAGGTATATACTCTTTTATTGATATAAGCTCCTGACTATTCGCCCCCGCTTGATTGGAAGCAAGCATAGATGTCGACATCTGAGTGCTTTTTTCCTCCAATAAAAGCATATCTATCTCAAAAATTTCTGGTAACATACAAATGCTTGTATTAACTTTCAGATCAATCGTAGTGGAGAAAACACTTAAAAAATCATAACAAGTTGCTTTCTCCATACATAATTTAACAGTTCCGCAGTATTGATTTTCAATTTGTAAATATATTCGCTCCGTCGTTTTGCTGTTCAGTGAAAAAAAAACATCCTGCTTCTTCACCTCTCCAGTTAGTAGATGATGGATTTCCACAGTGCATTTTACTTTGGAAATCGGCCAAATCGTGTGATTTTTCGCTTCTATATAACATTCTCCACGTTCATTTTTATTCATCATTTTCGGCGCGACAATATCGAATTGCACATTCTTTCGATACATTTTGGTACTAAAAACTAAATAAAAAAGGATAATGAAAGATATAGTCAATAGAAACAAAGAGAAATACGAATCAATAAACAAGTAGAATAATAAAACAAATAGAAACCAACTAATCGGTTTTATCGTTGTTCGGACTAAATGGCTCACCTTTCTCATTTCATTTCACGTTTCCCATAATGAAGTCTGGAGATTTTACTTCGTGTAAGATTTCCTTCAATAACGACTCTGCTTTTGCATTTCCAACCGTTGTTCTTTGTTCTAAAACAATACGGTGACTGCAAGTATCAATGAAAATCTCCATGACATCCTCCGGAATACAATAATCTCGCCCGGATATATAAGCTTTTGCTTTTGCCACTTTACAAATTGCCAGTGCACCTCGGGGACTTATTCCTTGAACAATTAGTGGATGGCTTCTCGTTGCTTCGGTTAAATAGGTCACATATTCTAAGATTTCTTCTGCAATAAAAATCTCACTTACTTCCTTTTGCATCTGTAGAAGATCACCCTTCTCAATAATTGGAGATAATTCCAATAATGGCTGTGTTCCTTGACGATTTCGCAACAACTCAACTTGACTTTTAAAGTCCGGATAACCGATGCTTAACTTCATCATAAACCGATCTAACTGCGCTTGCGGCAATGCTTGCGTACCATAAGAACCGAACGGATTTTGCGTAGCAATGACGTTAAATGGCTTTGGAATTTCATATGTCACACCATCCACTGTTACATTGCCTTCCTCCATTGCTTCTAACAGAGCGGCTTGCGTTCGACTCGATGTACGGTTCATTTCATCACCTAGCAGCAAATTGCACATCACCGAACCTTCCTTATAAACAAATGATTCTTTCTCCTTATCAAACATCGTGAACCCCACAACATCTGATGCAACCACATCCGGTGTAAATTGAATTCTATTAAAATCCAATCCCATTGTTTTACTGAATGCCAATGCTAATGTTGTTTTTCCTACACCCGGTATGTCTTCGAGCAATATATGCCCTTCTGCTAAAATAGACATAAATACTTTTTCCAGGATTTCATCTTTTCCTACAATTACTTTCTTTACTTCATTTATGATCATTTCTGGTCTAGTTAACATTATTTATCCGCTCCTTCAATCCGTTCAATTGGCATATATGAATAACATCCTCACACGTAATGGCATTTCTGTACCTATGTCTTGAAATACGGTTTGCCATCGTTGTATAAAAGTTGTTATTAGAAAAGAACTCTACGGGAGAATCGAGTGACGTAATTTCTCCATTAAAAAATAATCCGCACCGATCAGATACAAGTGCAGCAAATTCCACATCATGGGTTACGATTATTATTGTGATACCTTGTTTCTGCAAATCACGTAATATGGAAAGCAACTTTCTTTTCGAAAAAACATCGATTCCTTTAGTCGGCTCATCTAATAGAAGAATTTTTGGCTGCAATAATAAAACTTTTCCGAGAGCAACCTTTTGCTGTTCTCCCCCGCTTAAATTAAACGGATGGGCATCAAGTAAATCTTCAATCGAGAGAATGCTCGTAACGTGCTCGATGTGGTTCGTCATTTCCTCTTTAGAATAACCCATCACTTTACTAATCTCTTGATAATCCTCCCGCACAGTAGATTTAATAAAAAGTGTTTGCGGGTCTTGAGGCAATAGTGCTAAGTGATGCTTATACAGTTCTTTTCCTTTGTATTTTTTAGCTTTCTTCCCATCAATGAAAAATTCGCCTCGATACGGTTTGGCCTGACCCGACAAAACATTTAACAAAGTAGTTTTACCTGAGCCGTTCCCTCCTAAAATACTGATAATTTCACCTTTTCTTACGTCAAAATGAATGCCTGCCAATACATCAGGCGTATCTCTTTCATATCGAAACCAAACGTTCTTTAACTCAAATACTTTTTCATTAGATCCTTCACTAGAAACTTCTCTTTCTATGAAAGGAATATGATTTTCGTAATGAGTAGATAAATAATTCATCCCTTCTCGGACTGTTAAAGGACTTTCCCCAATTCCACCCAACCCGTTAAAAATACGAACAGAACTTGGTAATGCTGATAACATTGCATGATTTTCATCGATATTTTTTAATTTTTGTCCGATATACCGAGGATGGTCTGTCAACATGATCTCCCCGCGCTCTAATAAAATCACTTTATTCGCAATCGGAAAAATCTCTTCTAAACGATGTTCGACAATAATAATTGTCAATCCCAAATCCCGGTTGAGCTTATGCAGCATATCTAAAAACTCGGAAGCAGCAATCGGATCTAACTGAGAAGTAGGCTCGTCTAAAAGAAGCACTTTCGGTTGCATAATCATAGTAGAAGCAACATTTAATAATTGTTTCTGTCCGCCGGATAACTCAGATGTTTTCTTGTGAAACCAATGATGAATGCCAAAAAAATTAGCCATCTCACCAATTCTTCTTCGCATCACTGTTGTAGGCAAACCGATGTTTTCTAAACCGAATGCCAATTCGTGCCAAACTTTATCCAATACGATTTGATCGTCCGGTTTTTGCATTACATAACCTATTTCACTTGCGCAAACACATTCATCTACTTCATTAAGCTTCGTACCCTTATAAAAAATTTCTCCCTCTAAATTCCCAAAAGGAGTCAACTCTCTTTTCAACGTTTTTAATAAAGTGGTCTTCCCTGATCCCGATTCACCAAACAAAACAACAAAGTCTCCTTCATTTATTGAAAAAGAAACATCATTTAAAATCTTTTTTTGGGTTTCCAAAAAGGAGAAGCTTACATTTTCGACCTTAAATATTTCCACTTGATATTCTCCTTTATTTCAATAATCGATGGTATAACCATCAGTATACTAATCACTGCATATTGAAAGGCGGTCGTGATCGACCATTCCAATGAAGCTATTTTCGGATAATAAAAGTAGTGAAATGATGGAAAGGACCACAAACTAAGCAAAAATATAATGACAATGATAATCAGCATGGCCTCATCTTTTTTACGGAACGTAAAGATGGAGAAATTCGTTCTCTCCTTCAATCCATAACCTCTTGCTTTCATCGATTCAGACTGATGAATCAGGTGTTCAAGAGCCCACAAAAAAGTACTTTTCAGTACACGAATACTGCCGAATAATCTGTCTGTCATACTGTCGCTCGTGTAGAAACCAAGTGTTTTTTGTGCTTGATTCACTTTTTTGAATTGACTTTTAAACATCGGAATAAAGCGCATTGTCATCGAAAAATATAATGAAAATGTAGGGATAATCCGTCCAAATAGATACAAGAATTTATCCGCAGACACGATTTCACTATACGATTTACACCAAAACAAAATGGTTACAACGAGAACACCTATATAAATTCCATATATGATGGCTTCTAATGTAATCGCATTGTCATTCATAAAAAATAAAACAGTGATGCCGTTATGAATAAATAATGGATTGATCAATGCAATCAACAAAAATAAAAGTGAATAAAACCCCAGCTCTTTTACAACAACCTTGAACCGGTTTAGTATACTAAACAAGAGAATACTGCCTAAAAATGAAAAACCAACAACAATTGGATTGGCTGTCATCAAGGTCACAAACATCACTACGGCATAATATAAAAATAAAACAGTCGGATGAAACGAAGAAAAATTTTTCAAATCAATCACCTAATCTCTTTAAAAAGAAGTTAATTAAAACTCATAACCAAGGTCTCTTCCAAAATCACAGGTATAATGAAACTCAATAATGTCCCCGTCCTCCAATTCATACTGGCTGACACCATAGAGAGGAAATTCCCCATTCACCTTATACATCCAACCACTGAGGGGCCCGCATGAAAACTCGTATAAATAATTAATTCCTTGTATATAGACGCTGTTATATACATTGGCATCTGCCCCTTGAAACTCCATTTGGATTTTGTGGTGACGAACGGCACGATGCAATATATCAAACACTGTATCCCCCGGTCGCAGTACATAATCTGTTTTTGCCAAAATAATCCCGTCTTCAGGTACAAATTCACGAAGCTCCGGCTTCAATTGATCAAAATGATCCAATATCGTATCGCTGCGAATAGTGAGAGCAACTGTCTCAGAATCCTCCGTAATATCATCTGCATGAGTCAAATAATATTCATCAACCGATTGAATTTTTGTACCTGAGGCAATAATGACAATAAGGAGAATAACGAAGGCTAATGACAATAAATCTTTTCGCAACGCATATCCCCCCTATTTCCGTTACCCATCATAATCTGTTTGCCACTCTAGCTTTCTTTTAGCTTTTCGTTGTCTCATTCTCCAAATGATGCCTCCTGCAAGAACAAGTGCCAAAGCACCTAAAACTATGGTGATATTACGTGCGCGTATTAAGTTATCAATTTGCGTTTTGGATTTTTTCACATCTTCATTATTCAAAATTTGCTGCTGATCATAAGCACTAAGCTGCTCGAAGCGATTGAATATTTCCTCGACTACTTCCTTATCCTTGATTGATAGATCACTAAACGGATAAAGCTTTTCAACTATGTCTTTATTTAACGCTTTAATTTCCTTATTGATTTTGTCTAACCTCGTCTTCTTCTCTTTTAAATCCGTTAGAACATGTGAGTATTCATTTTGATTTTCCGCATTTTCTAACTTATCCAGCAATTTGACAACCTCGACATAATACTCCGTTGTCAATTCTTCAGGCAAACTGTTTACTTTTGCCTCATCATTCTCACTAAAATCTTTCTCTTCCATGATGTATGCTCCATTAAATAGCGGGGTTACTGTTCCATTTCCATTTTCTGTTACTGCCATTTCACTAGAAATGAATGGTGATGTATTCTCTATTCCTACAGTTTTCATCGCATCAGATAATCGATGATAATTATAGACATACGAACGTTCCGAAGCCGGTATTTGTAAAAAGGATTCAAATATTTCGTTTATCTGATTCGTGTTCTTCTTTGATAGTTTGTCAGGCAAGTTGTCAATTGATTGTTTAATTGTTTCAATTTGTTCTCTTAACTCGCTATCTATTTCCGGACGAAAATCATATAAACTTCTGTAACCTTCTTCGAAACGATACAAAGATATTAACGCATATAGCACTTGCTCACTTGCCATTGAATTTGATTCATCAGGCAGGGAAGTGGGGTTTTCTGGATTATACGTTTTTGAATGGACGAATCCACCGTCTTTCATTTTGTATTTTAAAATACCGTCCAAAAGCGTATTACCTTTTTTTATAAATCGCTTATCTTTAAGAGGATCGATTCCAAGCGCTGTCAGAGCAACCATCACTTGCGCTGTACTTTCTGCATTTTCTTCTCCCCAACTTTCAAAGTCCCCATCACTCAACTGAAGTGTCGACAATGCTTCCAATGCTTCATTCACCACTTGGCGAACCGTTTTCGTCACTGTTTTCCTTGTATTTTTCTGTTCATATGTATAGCTTTGCTCACTGTTATAGTAAGGAGCTAAAGCTTGCAAAGCCATTCCTGTCATGTCAGGCTCGGTCTGATCATTGTAAAAGGAAAATCCACCATCCGGTAACTGCAAACGCAAAATCGCTTCAATTATTGTATCTCTATCATAATAGGCATTGGCTGGGATACTATATCTCATGCTATCAAGCGTAATTAACCCCCATATCCAGCCATTCATACCTTGAGCCCCTAAAGAAGCCTTCAAACCACGATTATATGTACCGTCAGCAATAAGATTAATATTATTTCCTTCCTTATCCTCACCAATTTGAGTCGGATCTCCTCCCATCGATAAAATTGCCAACGAAATCCGGTGCCATTCTGTTGCCTTTGTTTCATCCAGCTCATTTTTCCCTTTATATCGTTCACTGACAACATCATCGATCACAGCCAAATATGCTTCATAATCATCGTTATAGCCGATTCTTCCTAAACCGATTGGATACCAATCTCCTGTCGTATCTCCGGCATTTTTTAAAAATACATTACTTAATAAGTAATCCCCGGTCTCTAAACCTACACTCTCTTTCTTCCAATTAATAATACCTTCGATGAGGTCGAGTAATTTTTCTGTCTCGACCTCTTCTGCCTTCGATGTTAACGGGAAGATGGTCAACATCAATAAGATTGATAAAATACTAGTAATCCATTTTATTTTCCTAGTTGCCATTTTCATTCTCTATAACACCTCAGTTGCGTTACCATTCTTTATACCAGTCTCCTCCTGATCCTTGTCCCATGCCGCCATATCCACCAATATCTTTACCATAATGTAAAGTAAATCGAACCCGTACAACATCACCATCATTTAAGTAGCTATCAGCAAACCCAAAGTTTGGATAACTACCATTGACGCTGTACATCCAGCCTGAACCATTCGCAAAATCGAATTCCCCTAACGAATTTACATGATAAGATTCCGGATCATAAAAGTCCGAAGCTTCTTCAACAAGTTGCGCTAAATCCTCAGGAATAGAAGGATTCGTTACCAAGTTCTCTTTAGTAATAACAGACAAGTAAAAATTATTCTCATGAGCTCCCGTAAATTCGTAGCCAAAACCATAATCGCTCAACAGTTCATCTAAAATATAAGATGTCGGTTTCCCTTGATGAATGTCTACTTTTGTCGGAGGAATTAAATAACCTAATCCAACTGTTGATGCCTCAATGCTAATCGTTGCTGTACCAATTTGACCCCCATCTTCCACTGCTGTTCCATAAACCGTATATACTAAGGATGATGTTCTGCCTTCATCATCCCATGCCGTGACGACAACTTTATTTTCGCCGTCTTTCAATACCAATTTATAACTTGTTTTCGTACTATCATCCCACGTATACGGTACACCAACCCCATTAACCGTTACTGAAACTTTACTCCCTCTTATTCTTGTTCCTTCATAATCGACGGGCATGACATCCATCGTTATGATTGTTCCATTTTTGGTCATTCCATCCTTCAAATCTGTCTTAATAGTCGGCGCTTTCTCATCTTCTTTTGCATCTGACTCTTCTTGACCAGCTGGCTTCACGAACGACACAACATATTTTTGTATGACCGAATCATTTCCGCTACCTGCGGTTAACGTAATGTCATTCTCACCTTCTTGAAGGGTCAATTCATAATTTCCGTCCCCAGCAATGACATTACCTTCATGTTCAACAATTAGCTCAACATCTTTTCCACCGTCTGTTGCGGCAGCTTGGAACGTGAATTTTTCTGTTGTCACATCTTGGTCTCTTAAATCTGTCTCAATTTCTATCGTTGTTTCTTTCGGATCAAAAAGAATGATATATTCTTTTTCTTCTTTATTCCCTTCACGATCATCGGCGGAAATAGTAATAATATTTTTTCCTTTCTTAACGGTAGACTCATACTGTTTATCGCTTGTTAGTTTCAATGAATCCCCATTCAAAGCAACTTTTACATCTACCGCTTCTCCATTACTTTCCGCTCTTGCCGTAAATATAAGTACTTCCTTCGTTACTTCCATTTCCTCTTCAAGGGATGTGTAAATGACAATCTCATTCTCTTTATAGTGAACTGTGTATTGTCTGGAAACTATAAAATGCTTTCCTTCTTCATCTTCATAAGTAATATTTATTTTGATTGCATTTTGCCCTTCACTTAACGTGACACTACCTTTAAATTCTTCGTCTAATTGTTCGTTTACATATACATGCGTCTGTTTAACTAAATAAGAATGCTCTTTTTGTTTAATAACAAAAGCAAATTCCTCTACTGTTACCGTTTCATTATCAATAATGGATGTTGTGAAATATTCATTATTATTCGTGTCTTTAGCAGAACCTGAAACAATTTCAATGAATGAACTATCAGGATCATTTTTATTATCCGAATTCAAACCACCTTCTCCATTACCAGCAGAGTCTTCCGGATTTTCATTCGCTTTCTGTTCGCTTGATTCTTCTTTAGATTGTTCTTTTTCATTTATTTGATCTTGTTCTGTTTCTTGATCAGCCTCACCTTTTTTCTGATTGTCTTTCTCATGCTGTTCTTCTGGCTTATTTTCTAATTCCTTCTGATTATTTTCTTGAACATCTTCCGTAAAAATTAATTCTTTATTATGTCCTGATAATTGCAGGTGAGAACTATTTTCCGCAAAATCTTCAATTGGATTTTTCGGAACTGTAATGACTTGTTTACTGAAAGCATTGTTAACAGACACAGTTAAAAAAAGTATAAAAACAATAGAAACAATATATTTAATTACCGTGTGTCGAGAAGACAATCTTTTTTTTATTTGACTAAAAAAATTGTTCATATCCAATGTCCTTTCTTTATAAGGAATTTCACCTCAATCATATATTGAATAAAGACCATCCCTATTCAAAGTGACGATATTTATTCAATATAAGATCACTTTATAATCGGTTCGGATCATCGTAAAAATACGACAATCCGAACCCGTTAAAAACTAATTCATCCTAGATTTTCTTACTAAAAACTATTAATCCAGTTTTTTTCTACGAGAGAAATAAGCAACGCTTCCAACTAGTACTAATACAACACCTATTAACAGCATGTTGAAATAATTTGTAGCTGTTTCCGGAAGTTTTGATCCTGAACCTGTAGTTTTTGTTTCCTTTCTCTCAGAAGAGGATTTGTCTTCATTCATTGACTGAGCTTGTCCATCATTTGTTGACTTTTCTGAATTACTATTCGTTACTGCTTCTTCTACTTTTTCTTGATTATTATTTATTTCTGGTTCTTCTACTTTTTCTTGGTTGTTATTTGTTTCCGGTTCCTTATCTGCACTATTTTTATCTTGAATAATAGAAGTTGACTGAGAACCGGTAATATTGTTTACTATACCTTCTCCATTAATTGTTGCTTTTGCCTCTGCCTTTAAATTCTCTATTACTGCTTTCTTTGCAATTTCTAGAGTTACTTCAGCATTAACAGTTAAATTTGTAATAGTAGAAGATTCCATAATCTTAACGGTATTAGCTTGTTCAATAATAACGGATGTAATATTCCCTCCAATAACGACATCACCAGGAGTATTAATAACTACTGTGCCAACATTTGCCCCTTCATTATTAATAAATCTCGTGCCATCTTTGTCTAAAATAATGACTTCTCCTAATTGACCGTTATTTGTCAATGTGTGAATTGCTACATTTTGAATTGTTGTATCACCATCAACTTTAGTGCTGTCTTCTATCACAACAGATGCATTCGGTGTGTTAACAAATAAATTCCCTTTAATTGTTGTATTTCTTAAGGTGATTTTTCCGTTAGCATCTCCATTAATGACAACATCCCCTGTAACTTCGATCGTTCCTTCTTCTGGCCCATAAACAACATCGGAAGTTCCGGAAGCAGTTAATGAAATATTTTTAGAGATTTTACCCGCAATCAGCAACTTCTCCGATGCAATAGCTTGTTCCGCTGCTTGTTTGATTAATGCGTCAAGCTTAGATTGAATCGCTACGAGCAAGTCATAGTTTGTTACATACTGCTGTTGAGCAGATGTTAAGTTTTGATACGCTGCTTTCGCTGACAAAATTTCCGATTCACTCTCTATGCTGATAGCTGACTCTTTCGGTAAAGAATTGATTTGTTCTATCACTTTTATTGCAGCTTTTTTATCCTCTGCTTCTTTTAGCAATTGAATAAGTTTTGATTCTAAAGCAATTAATTTGCCATGATTTTCAACATAAGCTTGTTGCTCCGTTGTTAATTTTGCAAATTGTGCTTTAACTTCTTCTACCTGTGTAAGATAATCCAAAGTTACATTAGCTTCCTCCGGCAATTTATCAATAATTGCCGATACCACTTTTGCAGCAGCTTGGTCTTTCATTTGTTGGTCGACCTCTAGCCCCAATTCCACTAATTTTGACTCCAATGTCAAAAGAGTTTCATAGTTTGACACCCATTTTTGTTGCGTTACTGTTAATCTGTTAAATGCTGATCTTGCTGCTTGTACGCTTTCCTGATCGACTAATGAAATAGAATCAGCTGCAGGAAGTTTCTCAATTAATGTAATTACTGAGTTAGCTGTTGCTTGCTCTTCTTGAATTTCCAGTAGCTCTGATAGTTTTGCCTCCGCTGCGACTAAAACGTCATAGTCTGTAACAAACACTCGTTGAGAGTCTGTCAATTGATCATATAATTGCCTTACTACTTTTACAGTTTCTTGGTCCTCTAACGTAAGTTTTTCTAGTTGAGGTAGTTTGGCAATCTGTTCGATAACTTCTTTCGCTATATCCTCATCACTTATCCATTTCGCAAAGTATTGTCGGTCTCCTAAACTTCCGGATGGTATAACCAATATTGCTTCTCCTGTCAGCTCTGCATTATCGTACCAGCCGCTGAATGTATGATTCTCATATGCCATTTCTTCTGCCACCGGTAGTACGATATCGGAATCTGCTATTGTATATTTTCCCTGTACTGATTCATTAATTAAGTGACCGCCATTCAACTCGTAGCTTATCGCATAATCTGTGTTTTTGTATTGTGCATACAATTTGATTTCATGATTTGGAGTCGATAGTCGTTCTCCCGGTTTATACATTGCACCCGTTCCGTCAGCCTTCGTATTCCATCCAACAAATTCCTTACCATTCACCTTATGGCCTTCTCGAATTTCCATTACACTATATGGTGAATACTCTTTTGTATCTATTACTTCTTCATCAACTGATACGTATTGAGCTGTAAACTTTGTTGCCTTCATCCCTTTATATTGTCCGCTCGTCATGTCGGTCATATCATATAAATCATTTTCGCCCTTTAAAAAGCGATCATAAGCAATAAGTCCATATAGCGCTTGGTCTGTTGCCATCGCATTGACGCCTGTTCCAGAACCGCCTCCGCCATCATAACCTGCAGTTACGTGTTTAAAACCGCCCACTTCTGGCGATGATCCACTTCCATTCGCCCAGTATGTAAGCAATGCATCAATCATATTGTTTGTGAAAACACCTTCATACTCTTTTCCTTCTGTTATAAAATCAATTGTCTTGCCAATATGCTTTAATTCAATATTTTCCTGTAAAGGATCGATATCTAAAGCAGTAAGTGCTGTAATGACCTGTACGATACTTTCTGAGCCAACAGATCCAAAACTAGCGTAACCTCCGTTTTCTCTTTGAATTAACGAAAGTACATAAATGGCTCTTTCTACTGCCTGGGCGAATTCTTCGTACGTATAGTCCTTTACTTTATTTCCTTTAGTATCCACAAAAGATACTAGTTCTGCTTCAAATTTTGTTCTGTCTAAATAATAAGGAGCTAACGCTTGCAATGCCATCCCTGTGATATCAGGATCCGGACTAGCGCCTGAAAGCGCCCAGCCACCAATCGTTCCATCTTTTTGTGTAATTTCTTTACTTAAAACATAGCCAATCATTTTTCCAACTGTGTTGACATCAGCATTTGTTTCATCCTCATATAAATCGTATCCGCCTGTATTCATCGCGATTGTTACCCAAATTGGACCATTAATCCCTTGTCTGTATGAAAATTTATAAGATTTTGATAATTTATCTATGAAATCATAGCCTTTTTCAATTGTAACAAATTGATTAACAGTACTTAGTTTGAAAACATTACCGGATTCGTCAGTAATCGTATTAGCTTCTTGATCCAAGTTGTATTTACCAGCCGGAAATTCAACGTATTGATTTGTATATTTATTCGTTTTATCATTCAATGCATTAAGATAAATTTTCTCTGGATTCTTTAACACTATTGAATTCCCGGATATAGGAACAGCATTCACAATGCCCGTATTCCAAGTAGTATAAGTCAGTAGATAATCACCGGGTGTACCGACATTTGTAATGTCATAGCCTAATGAAGAAAGAGCTAATATTAGCCTTGACCATTCAGTCGATTTATTGCGGTCAAGTTCTCCCTTTTTCCCGATTACATAACCTTCAATCCCTTGTAAATACTTCTCAAAATAATTTTCGGGAATGTAATTGATGTAATCATAGCCTGTGTACATCCCCCTCAATAAATCCATAACGGACCATTCACCAAAAGTTGAACCCATCTTTGGCTCTGTAACCGTCTCCAAAATGTAACGTGATGAAGCATTAATATAAAACCCTATATCGGGCTGCTCATCTTCCCAAAAGCGTAAGTCCAACTGCTTATGATCTTCTTTAGGATCAAATGCTGTCTTCGCAAATGGTTGAATCGGCATCATCGATAATATTAAGGTTAATACTATCAAGATTGAAAATAGCTTTTTACTAAAATTTCTATTAGTATTCAAAATCTCTCCCCCTTCTTTTTCTCTCAACACCAACTTCTATATGATTCCCAGCCAATAAAAAAAGCTCTTACCTTTACCAGATAAGAACTTCATACGTATGTAATCAATACTCTGAAAATATATTATTTCCAGACTTACATATGCATACCTTATATCCAGGAAGGTGCTGCTAAACCTAATATTTTGGCAAGTCTCCTGACTCAAGGGATTTTAAACGTTTCTTCCGCCTTCCCAGTTTTTACACCAGTGGCTTATTGGAAGTCACTCCCTATTACAGTGGCCGGTCCGTTCAGGATTTTCACCTGATTCCTTTTTCATATTTGCTCGCAAGCAAATAACCAAAATATTTATAAAATTGTTAAACTTTTTTCATTTTAAATTAATAATAATCTAATTTCAACAACTTTAGTCTTTTTTCTCCAAATTTCTTTTTCAGCGTTTTTATGAACCGCTTCTTTTTGCTAACATTATTTGTTTAAAAGACTACACGGAAAAAATTAATTATGAAACGAAGGCCAAACGAAATCCAGATGGTTTGATTTGGCCTTCTTAGTGCTTCATCCAACTAACTCGTTTTTGTTTTTCACTCTAAAAAAAATTAATCGATTTGTATTCATGATTGTTTTCCTTAATCAATTGCAACATGTATTGTTTAAAAAATGTTGATTCCGGCGGGGTTCCGACTAGTAGAAAATTGCACAGAATTCCTAGAAATAATGGATTTAAGAGATTCAGATTGCATAAATAAACCTAAGTCGAACCCACGGCCTCTACCCTGTCAATTTTAGGAGTTGTTTTTTATTCATTATTTTTGTATAAAGTCAGTCCATTAAGTCCGATAAATCAAGGTTGCATGGTAATTTGTATTGAACCATTTTGTCATCTCAGAGGCAACGGCTGTATTATAGCAATGGAACATTATCAAATTAGAAAAAGTAAAAAAACTTTTTAAAGTATAACCTGCCCACTGGTTTATATGTCCTCACTGAGCAATAGATTGTCTAGCTTCATCGCTACCCGCGAGATCAAGAAGTGGGTTCCCTTTAACACAGGATAAAGTTTTAAATTAGCTTCTATCAAGTTATATATTAATGCCCAGCAGTATCAAGGACAACTTGGTTAGAAGTTACTCGCTTCTCTACTGCGTAGTCTGCACGGTCATCACGAATAAAGCTCATAGCTATTGCGCCAAAAATAGCAGCAATACCAATTGCAAAAAAGTTAAACTGTGGTTGGAGATTAAAGGTTAATAGAATCCCCATATAAGTTGGAGCCACAATAGAACCGATACGTCCAAATGCCATTGTACTACCGAGTGCTGCTGCTCGAACATCGACTGAATAATACTCCGCTACGTATGCATTCGACATATTTTGTAATCCGACTGAAGCAGCTCCAATAACTGCAATTAGCCCGTATGCGATATAAATATTTTGAGAGTAGCCAATCAGCACCAATGATATTGCCCCTACTATATAAAGTGGGATTAGAACACGTTTAAAACCAAGCAATTGAATGAAATTTCCGAATATCATTGTTCCGATAATGGCCCCAATTTGTAGTACTGCTACAAATGTAAGACTTGATTTTAAATTATAGCCTGCATTCATCATTAATGTTGGAAGCCATGTATTTAAAGAATACATTAGTATAAATGCACAGAAACAAGAGAGCCAAAACATCATCGTACTTAAACCAAGTTTATTTTTAAAAAGATCACGAACCGATGATTTTTGTAGTTGTTCCTGCTCAACATATGTAAATTGGACATCTTTTGAAAGCGTTGGCTCAATTTTCCGAAGGACTGTGACAACACCTTTTGTGTCCTTTTGTTTCATTAAAGAATTAATCGATACTGGAAGGATACGTGCAATAAGTGGTAACAAAAGTAGTGGTAACCCTCCGATCCAGTATACTGGTTGCCAACCAAATTTCTCGAGAAATACTTGCCCACTAAATGATGCCATCATCGCGCCAACGGAATAACCGCAAAAAATAAATGAAATAATGGCAGCACGATGTTTTGTCGGTGCATATTCTGAAATTAATGCAGCGACATTTGGCATGACACCACCAAAACCTAGCCCTGCAATAATACGACAAATAATAAAAAATATAGGTTCCGTTGCAAATCCAGATAATAATGTAAAGAAACTAAAAAAAAATATTGTAAAAATAATGATGCGCTTTTTCCCAAAACGATCTGCGTATAGCCCAAAAACTATTGCACCAACAGCTGTACCAACTGTAGTATAACTGCTTATAGACCCTGCCACGATATTCGTAATTCCCCAATCTGCTTTTAACAACGGAATTGTTGCGCCATAAATGACAACATCATAGCCATCGAACATCATGATAAAAAACATACAAACAATAAGAATATAATGAAAACTTTTTAATTTGCTTTTATTAACTATTTCAATAGGATTCACTGTATTCAAGATAGCCACTCCAACTCACTTTTGAGATATAAACCTCTCTCTAAAGATAGTAGCATTCAACTTAAATCTGTTAACTTTCGTAACAAATTCCAACATTACGAAAAATGTATTATCCCCAAACTTCTTCTGCAATTTCTTTAACAAAGCGCAGTTTGTTCCATTGCTGTTCTTCTGTTAAGATATTGCCTTCTTCTGTCGATGAGAAGCCACATTGAGGACTTAAGCAAAGTTGCTCTAATGGTACATACGTAGCCGCTTCTTGAATACGTGCTTTAATTTTTTCTTTATCTTCTAATTCACCTGCTTTAGATGTTATTAATCCAAGTACGATTTTTAAATCTGTACGGTTCACATATTTTAATGGCTCAAAGCTACCTGAACGTTCGTCATCAAATTCTAAAAACAGGCCGTCAACATTTAAACCACCAAAAATAACTTTTGAAGCATAATCATACCCACCGCTTGTAAAATAATTCGATTTATAATTACCACGGCAAATATGCATTGTCACCGTTAAATCTTCTGGTTTATTTGCAATTGTTTCATTAATCATCTGCTGCATAAGCTTTAATTCCTCAGCTGGATCTAACCCTTTGGCACGTAATTTCTCGTGACCTTCTGCTGAAAATAAATCTGCCCACGCCGTATCATCTAATTGCAGGTAACGACAGCCTGCATCATAAAATGCTTGAATTGCTTTTTGATAAGCTGCAATGATATCTTGCTTAAACTCTTCTTTATCCTGGTACACCTTATCATTCATATCCACGCGGCGAATCAACATATTTGGACTTGGAATCGTTTGTTTAACAACAGACCCTCCTGCATGCTGTTTTAAAAATTCAAAATGCTGTACGAATGGGTGAGTAGTAAAACCAACTTTTCCAACTATGCGAACACCTTCTTTACGCGTCTCCATTTTATGGAAGTCTAATCCTTTATCTTTTTCATAATATTCCACACCATCAAAGCCGCCTAAAAAATCAAAATGCCACCAGCTTCTACGAAATTCGCCGTCAGTTATAGCTAATACGCCATTTTCTTTTTGCTTTTCAATAAGGCGAATAATCTCATTATTTTCAACATTTATTAATTGTTCTTGAGTAATAGCCTCAGCTTTATATTGTTCGCGTGCCTCAATCAAATTAGAAGAACGTAATAAGCTCCCTACTTGATCATATCGAAATGGTAAAGTAATTGTTTTTACTGTCATAATATGTATCCCCCTCTATTAATAGTGTAAAGAGAGTGTATCATGACAATTCCGCTATCATATAACACTTAAAATGTATCTCTAGCTATAGGTAAAAACTATACCTTACTTCGTTCCTCCTCAATGGAGGCCTTCAGATACTCAATATAGATATTTGCTAAAGGGCTATTTTTCACATTTTTATGCGTTATGTATCCAACCGTAATTCGTTCGTCAACTAGTAAAGGAATAGCTACAATATCCTTACTATTTAATTTATGACTAATTACACCCGTAGAAATCGTATAGCCATTTAATCCGATTAATAGATTAAACAACGTAGCGCGATCGCTTACAGTAATATTTTTAGGTCTTGAAATCGTACTTAAAATTTCTTCAGAAAAGTAAAAAGAATTATAGTCGCCTTGCTCAAAAGATAAGTACGGATATGGCATTAAATCTGATAGTGTAACAAAATCCTGCTTGGCAAGCGGGTTTTGCGCGCTAATAAATACATGTGGATTCGCTTCGAAAAGCTGGTGAAAAATTAGGTTTCCCTCTTCAAGAAACTTATAAATTACTTTTTTATTAAAATCGTTAACATATAAAATCCCTATCTCACTGCGTAAGTTTTTTACATCAGCAATAATTTCATACGTTTTTGTTTCTTTTAATGTAAATTCAAATTCCTCCTGATTGTATTCTTTTAATAAACGGACAAATGCACTCACTGCAAAAGCGTAATGCTGTGCAGATACCGAGAAATGCTGCTGTAATGGTTGCGTATTGGAATAGCGATTTTCTAAAAGTGAAACCTGTTCTACTACTTGTCGAGCATAGCCTAAAAACTCTGATCCTTCAGTTGTCAAAATGATTCCTTTATTCGTTCTTAAAAATATAACAATACCAAGTTCATTTTCTAACTCTTTTATTGCATTTGATAAGCTAGGCTGACTAATAAATAGATTTTGCGCAGCCTTACTAATGGAACGACTTCTTGAAACTTCAATTACGTATTTTAACTGTTGCAACGTGATCATTTAATGCCTCTTTCTATAAATGTTTTATTAATATAAATGAAATGCAAATTTGAACTAAATAATTAAATTAGGTCTAAATAGATTTAAGACGGCGTATCCGAATATGAAGTTAATCCATCTATGTCAAAAATACAGTGCGTCTCTATAAAAAAACAGATAAGTATTAGAATTGAAGAGATAATATCTGTAATTTCTAAATTATTCTAATATTATAATATTACGGGAATTAAGTAAATAGAAGTGCAGGATAAAGGAGCCTAATTAGGCTTAAAAGAGAATTCGGTGTGATCCCCAAGCTGTTTCCACAACTGTATGTGCTGATGAAATAAGATAACACCACTGTCAAAGGGAGAAAAACTCTGTAGATGGGAAGGTTCCTAAAGTAAAGAGAAGCACGAGTCCGACCTACCTTTATCTAATCGTATTGCCCCTCATCGGAATAAAGAGAAAATACGGCAAATAGGTTCAGATTACTCAAATGCCTTTTGCTATTTTTCGCTATTTCCCTTTGAGAGAGAGATAGCGGAATCTACTGTACGATTGTTATAGTATTCAATCGTGCGAGTGGGAATGAAGTTTCTCATGGACATAGCTTCGTTAGCCAAGATACAAAAAAGCCCCAACCCCTTGCAGCACAAGAGATTGGAGCTTCTAAAAAGAGATGATTCCGACTAGATTCGAACCAGCGACCTCTACCCTGTCAAGGTAGCCTCTTTTCAAAGCATTTTGCATCCATAGAATCATCTTTTTGTTATTTAGATTAACCTTGAGACCCACCTTCAAATGATCCAGAAACCTCATTAACCATCGAATCATACTGACTCGATAAACTAGCCGGATACTCAATAATTAAAGTTGAAATAATACCATCTTGCGCAATTCCTTTACGAAAGACAATAGTGTCACCCTCAAAATATGAAATTACATAGGAATTCCCGTTTACGGTCTGATGAGAAGCTGAGTCACCGATGGCTTCTAATTCTCTTTGATAATACGTTTCAATTGTCTCATTATCTTCAAGTACGTTCATATGACCTGCGTAGACTGTAATCGTACAAGTACCGTCTGTATAAGTTGTACCGTCCCCATTGGTTGGCTCTACCCCGCCTGAAAAAGTGGAAGGATACTTAACAGAGAAGCCAAACCGAGCGTTTGAGTAGGTGTTGTATGTATATTGAGTTTCTTTGATATCGACTGTCGGTTCGTCTTGTCCGGCTTTAGCTGCTGCTTCTTTTTTTCCCTTGCCTTCCTTAATTAAATCGGATAAGGATGCCAACTGATCTTCAAATGCGGATTCTCCATCTAAAAGGTTCTGTAATGTAGTGAGTTTCATCTCTGCTTGGTCGTATTCTCCCTCGCCAATTAATTAGCGAATGTTATCAATTTCTACTTGATAGGCTTGTTCTTTTTGGATTTCCTCATCAAGTTTGTTTGCTTTTTCTTTGACAACATCTAATGGTCCATCTATCTCATTAATTTTCTCTATGTATGTTAGAGCTTCATCATAATTACCATTTTCCATCGCTGTCTTTGTATCTAGTAAAAGTTTTGCCTGAGTGAGGTAAGGAGCTGCTTCATCATTTTCTTTCTTCTCTCCAGCCGCTTTTTCAAAAGATGATACGGCATCTACATATTGTTCATTTTCTATGGCAGTCATCCCATTTTCAATCACTGTCTCGTAAGCTTTGTCATCCGAAGAACTGCACCCAGAAATAATGAAAAGCATTCCAAAGAGCATTACACTTGTAAGAAGTTTAAATCTCATAAGTTACAAATCCTCTCCGTATGTAGTTATGTAATCCAGTATACGATTCCACTTCTAAATTCCTACCAAACCAAGTTTATATGGAGAGCCAATTCTATAAATTAAGATGAGCTATCTTTAATGCAAACAATATAAAATTATTTATATATTCCTCGCTTCACTTATTCAAATTCAATAGCTTTTTAATCGTTGTTTAAAATTTTTAATTTCCGCTATAAAAGGGGTTCAAATAAGTCATACTATTTTAAATACAAGGTGTATAGTTGTATAATAAAAAGAACGAATGTTCTTGTCTAATCCTAATACTTTGGAGGAATATCAATGTTAACTAACAAAGACTATAAAGAAATGGTCGAGCAAAAATTCCGCAAACCCTTAAAGGATATTATGTATGAGATTTGTATAGAAAGAGGCTTAGAAAAATGGGAGGGAGCTAAAGAATTAGGAGTTCCAGAAAATACTTTTGTTAGATGGAGAACGGATTACCGCTATGGTCCTCTTCAATATAGTGCTGATATGGCAGAAAAATCAAGAATTAAAACAATTAATAAATATAAACAAGAACTTGAAAATATCAATTTAAATAGAGAATTGGTCTTCCAAAACGAAGTCTCATTGAGAGGTTTTAAAGAATTAGCTGAACGTATGCTAGAACTAAAGAAGATGGAACGTACAGAAACTGACGACAGTATGTCTGATTATTATGGATTACATGGATTAATGAACGTAGCCATTTGGGAATCAATTATTAAATACATAGAGCAATATGAAAGTGGAGGTCTACAAAAACAATTTGAAAGGGAATTAAAATACGTGAAGCAATGAAATAAAACAGGGCTGCTTAATAAGTAAAGGGTTCCGATTTGAGAGTCATTTCTAAAAAAAATGCTTAGAAATGACTGTCCTTTTGACATCGCAAATGGCAAATAAAACAAAGAAAACTCGCTCCAAAAATGGCGAGTTTTCTTTTGTTGTAAATACTTGTTATTGAACTAAAACCCCCCGTTCAATGATTGTCTTTTATCAATCACATCATTCCCCCCTTTTGTAATACTAGTATCTTATTGTCGTGGTAGCCATATTTCCACTTACCTGGGGATTCAGGAGAAATCACTTGTTCAAAATATTGTGTTGGGATATTAATGGAGTGTATCTTCCAAGTTGCGCCATATTTTTTGGGAATAAAAGAATTACCGATTGGATGGATGGCTATTTGCTGATTCTTTTGATTGACTAAAAAACACAATTTAGAATCGTGTACCCAATTAAGCTTTGTTCTACTGATTTCGGTGTCTTGATTGTCTCATCGCCAGTATATATCATGTCTAACCATTCGACTGTCTTTAAGTCACTTCTTTTTGGCTTCTTCTTTCTATTAAAATATATGTGTTGAATCTGCATGATTACCAATGGCATACAATTAAAAACATGATGAAGTAAGAGCATCAAATGATTTGCTGAGTTTTCATGTCTAGCAATAAAAGCTATATCCACTTGAATTAAAGGATATAGCTTTTATCATAGTCATGATTATAAATTTTTCTCATTTCTAATGTTATCTTCATACATTGCTTTCATCATTTCAGCAATTTGTTCATTATCGTAACATTTACCTTGATACTCTGCTGCAGCTACCCTTGCCATTACTTCTATATAAGAAAAAGCTAAGGCAGTCGTTAATATTGACGCAGTAGAACCACTAATTACTCCCCCTGCAACAGTACCGACTCCCGGAATTAGTTTAAGTAAATTTGAAACGATATATCTTCCCAAGAATGTAGCTCCCCCACTGCCCCCAATTGAAGCCACAATTCCACTTAGTAACGCTTTGTCTAAAGAAACCCCAAATATTGCTGTTATGTGAGCTAACATTCCTACTTGCATAGGTACTAATATTGCAGCGTCTGAAAATGGAATCGGGGTAAAACCAGCCCCAAAACTACCAGCAATATAACTAGTTGACCAAATCCTTGCCTCTTTTACTTTTCCTTCAATATCAACTTTCTGAGCATTATTAAAAGACTTTTTTACTCCTTCGGGTAAAATCTCATATGTTTTTCCAACTAACTCTTTTAGCCCATATGAAGGAATAGATATATCTTTAGTTATTTTGAATGGCTCAGCTAACACTGTTTGAACTGCCTTTAAATTAAGATTCAATTCTTCAATGACTTTCTTAAATTCAAAAGCTCCTTCACCATAACTTTGTGTCAAAACAAGAATTACTGGTACCTTTGTTGCAAGTGTATTAATTAATTCTATTTCTATTTCTTCAATTCGGTTTGAATTTGAATTTATACAATACCATATTGCATGTATATATTCTTTTTCATCTTGATTTAGATATAGTTCATCTATTTTACTATTAATTTCATTAATAATTTCTTCTTGAACTTCACCTTTCAACTCTAAGCCTTTAGTATCATATATGCATAGGGGTATTCCACTTTTTGTAATCTTTCTCAAGCGTTTAGTTACTGGTTGTCCAATACCGGTTTCTGCTAGATTTTCTCTAAAAACATTATTTATTAAAGTACTTTTTCCTATACCTGTTTTGCCAATAATCATAATATTAACTGGCATTAACTTATTAATTTCTTCCCTAGTTTTATTAAAAATATCGTCAATAATATCAGAAGCCGTTTGAGTAGCCATAATAACACCTCAAATATTTATAATAATACTCCACTTCTTTAGTTATACCCAGTTGGTATAATACAGTAACCACAACCATAACATAATTTAGCAAACAAACAGATTAACATAAATTTTACTAATCTTACTCCTTAACAACACTTTTTCTGTGTAAAATTTGTGTAAAACGATACCAAATCCTATCGTTTTCTATCTTGTACTCTAAAAACAAAAAAGCCCACAAACGCTGATTTAACAATATTTGTGAGCTTTCTCTAGCGATTAATCTTGGCATGAATTAATCAAATGATACCGGTGTTCGGGGTCGAACCATTAAGTTCAGTTATACTCTTATCACCATTCATTAAAGATTGGTTCAGCAATGTAATCTACCTAAAAGCTCTTCAATAATTTATATATATATCACCTTATATCCCAAAACATAAAAAAGGCTTGGAGTCACCTCCAAACCTTTCAATCAAGCTGTCCCAAACGTAACCCCACTCTCCCGCAACATCTTCCGATAAGCAATACTCAACCGATCGCAAACAAGATGCAGTTCCGCCTGCAAATCGAGCGGCAGCAGTTCAGGCTTTTGGTTTTCGACTATGATTTTGTCTTGTTCTAGTAGTGTGTTTTGGAAATCGATGAATACTTGCGGGTCGTCGTCGAGTGCGTAGTTTCGTTCCATAATCATAAAGGCTATGCTTTTTTGTTCGTTTACAGGAAGGACGATCAGGAACAGTTTAAAAAAATCATTGGACTCCTCGGTTATTTTCATCAGTGAGACAGTGAGCGGACTGTACACTTTGTATGTGTATTTAGAAATGACGGGGTAGCCTCTTCCGTCAGGATCGGGCTGGTACACGTCGATCTCATCGGTGACGAGAATGCCGTTTTCGTTATGGACGCGGTAGTCGTTTATTTCGGCATATTGCGTGTCGCCTAGCAATCCTTCATGGACGAACATGAGATGAGAGACATCGAGGAAGTTTTCGATTACTCTCGGACCGGCTGCCTCGACATCGTATGGTCCCATCAACACTCTCGCCAATGCCAGGTCGTCCAGTTTTTCATCGCCAATTAGCGGGATGTCTTGCTCAGGCTTCGTTAACGAGACCCAAACAAGACCGTATGCTTCTGTACAATAGTAAGCTGTCACCTTTGCTTTGGACGGGATAGCCTGATTTTTCGGCAGAGCAGGGATGCGCGTGCATACCCCGCAAGCATTATACGTCCAACCGTGATACGGGCAGACAATTTCATCATCAACAACTGTTCCAAGTGATAATGGCACTCCTCGATGAATGCACAAATCTTTAAAAGCATGAATGCCCTTTGTTGTGCGAAAGACGACGACTTTTTCACCAAGAACTTCCACTGACTTCGGATTTGCCTTCAAATCATTAGAAATCATGACTGGATGCCATTGATGGAGCAAAACAGGATCTTTTACAATCATCTAGCGTCCTCCTTTTATTCTGGGATGGTTCCTTTAATGCCTTTTACAAACCAGTTCATTGCCAAAATTTCTTCGACTGTCATGCTCTCGCCTTCTGGAACTCTCAGCTCGCCCTTTTGATCATAAATCGGACCTGCGAATACTTCGAGTTTGCCGTCGATAATTTCTTGACGTTTCGCTTCAACAGCGTCTTGTACTTCTTTCGGAACACTTTTACCAAAAGGCGCAATGTCAGCCATATCCTCTTTCAGCCCCCATAAATGAGCTTCTGGCTCCCAAGTTCCGTCAATCACACTTTGAACGGTTTGCACATAAAATTCTCCCCAGTTTAAAACAGGATTTGTAATATACGTATCCGGCGCATACTTGTTCATGTCGGAGTCATTACCCATTCCCCACACCCCGCGCTCAGCTGCTGCTTGAATGCCGGCAGGAGAATCTTGATAATTCGCTAAAATATCAATACCTTCATCAAGTAAGCTGACAGCTGCCTGTCTTTCTGCTGTCGGATCATACCATGTGTTACTCCACAATACTGACACTTCAATATCCGGATTGACACTTTGCGCTGCCAATGTGAAGGCGTTAATCGTATAAATAACTTCTGGAATCGGGAATGCGCCAACGTAGCCGATTTTATTGTTTTTTGTGATGGCACCGGCCGCTAAACCAGATAAGTAGCCTGATTCATAGCCTTTTGCCTGGTAGATGCCGACATTTTCAGCTGTTTTATAGCCGGTAGCATGCATGAATACCACGTCAGGATACTTCTTTGCGACATTGATAGTCGGATCCATATAACCGAAGCTAGTTGTAAAAATAATATCGTGATTTTGCGCTAGTTCCTCGATGACACGCTCCGCATCGGGACCTTCGGGAACATTTTCCACAGTCGTACTTTTAATGCTGAATGTTTCATCAACCAATTGTCGGCCTTTGTCATGCTCGAATGTCCAACCGCCATCACCAGGAGTGCCGATATAAACAAAACCTACTCTCGGCTTTTCTTCCTTTTCTTCGACCGATACATCTTTCTCCGGCTCTTTTTCCTCAGATTCAGACTTGGAAGTTCCTTGCGAACATGCCGCCATTACGAGCAAAAACATCATTACCAATACCGAGAACAATTTCTTTTTCAATATAAATCCCCCTTTTCATTGTTCAAATTCATTTAAAACCTTTGCTCACGGAAATACGGCACTCCTAATGATTGCGGCTCGATTGATGGTTTGTTGCGATTTTTCCAGCCGACAAACATCAGCACGACAATTGTCGCAATATATGGAATCATCTTCAGGAAATAAGATGGAATCCCTAACTCAAATAATTGAATGCGGAAGCCGAGCGCGTCGAGCCCACCAAAGAAATAGGCACATAGCAAGGCGTACAACGGATTCCAACGGGCAAAAATGATGAGCGCGATCGCAATCCAGCCTCTGCCTGAAGTCATGCCTTCAATCCAGTTCGGCGAATATACCATGATTAAGTAATAGCCGGCCATCCCCATCAGCATTGAGCCGGCGATGACATGCAGGTAACGGACCTTCAGAACGGAAATGCCCATTACATCCGATGTTGACGGATTATCACCGACTGCCTTCAAATGAAGACCCCACGATGTTTTGTACATGTACAAATATAAAAATACGGCCAGTACAATGCTGATCCATATAAATACATCTAAATTGGAAAACACAGTCCCGATTATCGGAACATTTTCCAGAAAGCCAAGTTCCAGCTTCGGGATGGTTACCGGTAAAGCCACGCCAGCAATCGATCTTCCTAAATAGGCGCTCAATCCTGTTCCAAATAGTGTAATCGCCAAGCCGCTGACAATTTGATTTGCCCGCAGAGTAATCGTCAAAAATGCATGGATAAGACCTAAGCCACCTGCTGCCAGAAGCGAAACAAGCAAGGTAAGGGCCAAGTTCTCCGTTTTCAGAAAGACAATACACGACATGACAGCCCCGACAAGCATGATGCCTTCGGTGCCGAGGTTGATGATGCCTGCTTTTTCATTTAAAATACCGCCCAGTATCGCGAATAATAACGGAGTGCCGCCTGATATGGCTGCGGCAGCCACTAGCGCAATCGAATCCATAACCACCCTCCTTTAAACTTTTCTTCTGATTCGAAATTTGCTAATCATATCACCGCCAATCAAGCAGAAGAGAATCGCTCCCTGCAGCATCAATGAAAATGAAGAAGGCAATCCGATTGTTTGGACGCTGTACCCGCCGACAATCAATCCTCCAATTAATACAGATGTGACAAGCATCGCAAACGGATTTAGTTTGGCAAGCCACGCGACGATAATTGCTGTATAGCCATAGCCTGGCGAAATGCCGTACATGAGGCGGTGAGCCACGCCTGATACTTCAATCGCTCCCGCGAAGCCCGCTAATCCGCCGCTCAGCATCATGACTATTAAAATATGTTTGTTGATTTTGATACCGGCATTTTTAGCGGCGATCGGGTTCGCTCCCAATAGCTTAAGTTCATAGCCCCATCGCGTTTTCGCAAGCAGAAAAGCAAAAATAACAACTGCAATTAACGCAAAGATTAAGCCGATATGGAGTCGGGTACTGCCGATGTTGGATAGCATTTGGAATGGATTGAAAATTGGCGTTCCCGGGAAATTAAATCCTTCGGGGTCGCGCCATGGTTCAAAGACGAGATAATCAAGAAGTAAAAGTGCCACGTAGTTTAACATTAAAGATGTAATCAGTTCGTTCACTTGAAAATATGTACGCGGGATGGCTGTGAACAAGCCCCAAACCGCACCTGCTGCCACACCGGCAAGCATCATGAGCGGGATGTACAGCGCACCCGGCAAGTTCGGCATGAAAATCGTAATCGAAGTCGCGCCGATTGCCCCTAAAATGAATTGCCCTTCTGCGCCAATGTTATAAACAGAAATGCGATACGCAATAGAAATGCCGAGCGCACAAAGCAAAAGCGGGGTTGCCTTCACGAGCGTTTCGCTAAAACCGAAGCTTGAGCCGAAAGCGCCTTGGACCATCTTCCCATAAACAGTGAGCGGATTCATTCCGTTCACGGCGATGAAAATGGCGCATATTACGAGCGCGGCAGCAATCGAGAGAAGCGGTACAAAAAAACTGCCTGTCTTTTTATGTGCGTCATATTCCAGTTTAAAAGGGATGAAAGCTAATCCTTTCGGGGACTCCGGCTGTTCGTACGACGTTTTCTGATTCATTGCGCCACCCCTTCCCGGACGCTCAACCCTGCCATCAATTGTCCGATTCTCTCCTTATCGGCTTCTCCTCTGGCAAGCTCGCCATTGATTTTGCCGTTAAATAAAACAAGAATGCGATCTGACAATTGTATCACTTCGTCCAAGTCTTCAGATATCAGCAAGACACCGCTGCCTGCACTGCGTCGCTCAAGCAGCATTTTATGCACCGCCTCCGTTGCCGCGACATCAAGTCCCTGTGTCGGATGAACAGCAATCATCAGCTTCGGCTCCAAATCAATTTCTCTCGCAAATAGAAGCTTTTGCTGGTTACCTCCTGAGAGCTGACCAACAGGGCTTTGCAAATCAGGTGTTCGCACATCAAAGCTACTCACCAGACTCTTAGCCCAATGTTCATTTTTCTTCTTATTAAGGACACCATATTTAACTCGTCCCTTACTGCGATAAGACTTTAACAACAAGTTTTCAACGACTCCCAAGCTTCCTGCCAAACCGCTTTTCATACGGTTTTCAGGGATATGAGCGATACCTTTGTCAATCAAGGCTTTAACGCTCGGCGATTCCAAATATTCTCCGTTAAATATCACTTCGCCTGAAGACCATGGAATCAATCCTGTCAGCGCTTCTGCCAGTTCTTTTTGTCCGTTTCCGGCAACACCGGCAATGCCGACGATTTCATGCTCGTGGATCGTGAAATCGACACAGTCGACAGCATTCAGCCGATGCTCATTTTTCACAACCAGCGCTTCTATCTGCAAAATCGGTTTGCCGATGTCGATTTGTTCGATATGAATCGCTGAAGACACCTCATGCCCAACCATTAACTGCGCAAGCTCTTGCACAGACGTTTCTTCACAATTCATCTGCGCAATCATTTTTCCTTTGCGCATAACAGAGATACGGTCAGCAATTGCCATTACTTCTTTTAATTTGTGTGTCGTAATAATCATCGTTTTGCCATGCCTCTTCAGCTCCCGCATCGTTGCGAACAGCTGCTCAACCTCACCGGGCGTCAAAACAGAGGTCGGCTCATCAAAGATGATAATATCTGCGCCGCGATACAATGTTTTGATGATTTCCACCCGTTGCTGCTCCCCGACAGATAGCTGCCAAACCGGGACTGAACCAGGAAAACTGAGACCATATGTTTCGGCAATATTTTCGATCTCTGCTTTCATTTTTTTCATCCAAGCCGTACCGTGCCAGATGCGTCCTTTACGACCTAAAATAATATTTTCAATCGCGGTCAAAGTTTCTACGAGCTTAAAGTTTTGATGCACCATCCCGATTCCGAGCGCCATCGATTCCTTCGGCGAGCGAATATAACAAGGAACTCCGTTAATCGCAATCGTGCCGCTGTCCGCTTTGTATACGCCAGCAAGCATGCTCATGATTGTGCTTTTCCCTGCACCGTTTTCCCCCAGCAGCGCATGAATCTCGCCTTTCTTTACGGCAAAATTGACATGATCACTCGCTGTCACTTCACCGAACTTTTTGACAATATCCGTCATTTCTACCGCATAAGTCAAAGACTTCACCTCCTATTGTTCTTTATTGGCTAAACATTGCACCGCTCGTATAATACCTCCGTAGCCGGTGCAGCGGCATAAATTGCCGGACAAAGCTTCTTTAATGTCACATTCGCCCGGTGACGCATTTTCATTAAGCAGTGCTTTTGCCGCAATAACCATACCAGACGTGCAGTAGCCGCATTGAAAGCCGCCTTCCTGCAAAAAAGCTTCCTGCACTTCATCAAGCTGAGTTCCTGCAACCCCTTCGATTGTCGTAATTTTTTTGTTGTTTACCTGAAAAGCCATCAGCAGGCAAGCATTAGCAAGTTCTCCGTCGACAAGCACTGAACAAGCACCGCACCTCCCGATTCCGCACGAAACCTTCGTGCCAGTCAAATACAATTTATCCCGTAACAAGTCAACAAGTTTTTCAGTCGGGTGCACCTGCAATTCGTACTGCACACGATTGACATTTATATAAAGGGTCATTTTTTGCCGGTCGTTCACATATAAAAAGTTTTGCAGCTCACCATTTTTCACATCCATTCAATCATCCCCTTTCGTTCTACTACTTGCAAAATTTCCTCCGATGAGACCGGAAGTTTTTGAACCCAATAGCCGATTGCATTATGAATGGCGCTTACGATTGCCGGTGTTATCGAGATAGTGCCGATTTCTCCGACGCCCCTCGGACCGAATTGATCGTCCTCATACAGCTCTTCAATAGCGAACACATTCGTTTCAAATGGAGTATCGGCAATCGTCGGGATTAAGTACGAATCAAAATTGCGTACAGCATATTTGCCGTCAATCATTTTTGCTTCTTCCATTAATGTATAGCCGAGCGACATGATGCCGCCTCCTTCTATTTGTCCTCGGTAACCGTTCGGACTGACAACTGGTCCTGCCGCAATCACATGGTCAAGCGAAGTCACTTTCACCTTTCCCGTCAGCAGATCGACTTCCACATCAGCTCTTATGCCGCCGAAAGAATATAAAAAATGCCCGCCTGTGATTGCATCCGGGGTTGTCGGAAAATGAAAGCTCGTCAATACGGTGCAATCTTCCACCAGTTTTGAAGACAATTGTTCAAATGTAATGACAGGCCCTTCATCGTTATTTTCTTGCCAGATGCCTCCGGGACCGACATACAGCTCTGCCACTGAGATACCTAAAAGCGATGAAGCATTACGGCACAGCTTATTTTTAAAAGGCGCTTTCATCCACTGTACGGAATGCCATACCATGCTCGTGCCCCGCGATGCGGTTGATGAACCGGACATCGGCACGAGTTCTGTGTCGCCGATGACAATTTGAATATCTTCCTTTCTGCAGCCGATTTCCTCGACAATAATATTTTCAATAACTGAAAGAAGCCCTTGGCCACACTCTTCGAACCCAAAGGAAATTTCAATTTTACCGTTTTTATTGAATGACAGTCTACCCCCGGCTGCGTCCAATCGTCCGAATCCTAAACCTCCGCCATGCATTGAAATCGCATATCCGGTGCCGGTTTTCTTCCATTGATCGGAAGCTTCCTGAGATTGTTTGCCCGCCGATTTAGTTTGCAGGAAGTGCAGGACGTCAGCTGCTCCGTTCGTCGGAGCGATCCGTTGACCTAAAGGCCCTAAATCAGTTGCGCTTCGCAAATTGATTTTTCTTAATTCAAGCGGGTCGATTTGCAGGACGGAAGCGAGGCGGTCCATTTGGCCTTCCAAAGCAAAAGTAACTTGATTGCCGCCGAATCCGCGGAACTCGCCTGCAACACCGTTATTTGTGAAAACAGACACCCCTTCCGTCTCGATATTCGGAATGATATACGGACCTGCCGCATGCTCAACCGCAAAATCTAAAACAGCAGGACCTAATGTCGCATAAGCACCAGTATCGGCAATAATCCGCGTTTTATGGGCTAAAATTTTCCCCGATGCATCCGTTCCGGTTTTCATCGTAATTTTCATCGGATGTCGTTTCAATCCTGCATCAATCGATTCCGTTCTGGAATTGTGTATTTTCACCGGACAGCCGCTCGCAAGTGCAAGCAATGCTCCGTACGGTTGAATATTCAATTCATCTTTACCCCCGAATGAACCGCCCATCGGACTGGAAATGATTCGTATCTTACTCTCCGGCAGCCCTAAAATTCGTGACAATTGGAAACGGTCTTTGAAACCGTGCTGCGTGCCGGCATAGACAGTTATTCCGCCGTCATCTTCAGGCACAATCACACCACCCTCCGTTTCCATGTAAGCATGCATTTGCCTTGGAAGCTCATACGTCTCTTCGACGATGACGTCACATTGCGCAAACGCCGCCTCAACATCTCCATTTTGATAACCGGCACGATGAAGCACATTACCGCCCGGGTGGAGCTTTACTGTATCCGAAAGCAACGCTTGTTCCGGACAATCGACAACCGGCAGCTGCACATACTCAACTTCAATCAGTTTGACCGCCTGCTCAGCAATCTCAAGAGTGTCTGCGGCAACCGCCGCGATTGCATCACCAACATAGCGCACTTTCTCTTCGCAAAGTACCGGCTGATCGGGCATGACAATACCGAAACGATTCATCCCCGGCACATCTTTATAAGTAACAACTGCCTCCACACCCGGCAGCAGCTCTGCTTTCTCTGTTTGAATTGAGATGATTTTCGCATGAGGAAACGAACTTCTCAGCACTTTTCCATACAGCATGTTCGGGAAAGTAAAATCTGTTAAATAGAATAGTCCCCCCGTCACCTTCGAAACGCCGTCCGGTCTAATTCTTCCCCGTTCTTCCGTCTTATTGAAGTTCATTTACAGTCCCTCCTTTTCGCAAAAGATTTTTCAGCTCAGAAATAATAAGATTAGCCGCTGCCTTTTGACGATAATCGGCAGAAACAAAATCATCAGAAGCTGCTTTGAATTCGCTGTAAATTGATGCAAAAACCGCTTTCCAATCGATTTCTTCTATTCGTTTCCCTCTTATAATCGGCTCGGTTTCATCTAAAAGGATCGGCTTATTGTCGCCGCCTCCTGCCGCAAGCCTGATATCATCAATGGTTCCAAGATCTGTTTTCGTTATTGTGCCGGCAACTGTCACAATCGCTGCCGTGAATGATTCGCGTCTGCCAATTTTTTTAAAGAAGGACGACTCTTTCGTAGCCGGTAACAAAATGTGCGTCAGAAGCTGATTTTTAACGGGGCTTTTCAACCAGTTTGATATTTCGATTTCTTCTCCTTGAACGAGAAGCTTTGCATTCAGCGCCAGCAATAACGGAATAAGATCGCCGATTCCCCCCATGATATTGCCGCCGATTGTCGCACGAGATCGAACAGCCGGTGCTGCGATCGATTGGACAGCCTGCGATAAAATCGGCTGCGCTGTTTGAATGGTCGAGTGTTTGCGACACTGTGCCAATGTCGTTAAAGCGCCAATCTTTAATAGACCTTCTTCTGCCACCTTAATTTCTTTTAATGAAGGAATGAGCTCAAGACTAATTAAATGGCGCGGAATACGATGCCCGCTTTCCCATTGAATTTGCAGCAATGTTCCGCCGGAAATATATCGCGCCTCACTACCGAGTCTGCTCATTTGTTCAATGGCAGTTTCAATGGAGGTAGGCATCCATACTTGTGTAGATTGTAACGCGGAAGCTTCATTATGCTGAATCATCTCGATTAACCTCCTTCTTGTAAACTTTTAATACGGTAATTATCCTTACATTTTATGTAATATTAAGTAACATGATAACAATTTATCCTTTTATTGTCATTGTGTATTTTGCACTAACTTCTTATCTTCTTTAGTTAAAATAAACAAAAATGATGTTAGATAATATCACATTTTCCTTTTTCAGCCACCATCCATTATAATGAAATTATCACTTGCGATTAGGGAGGATTTTTTTACATATGGGTCAATTCACGCATTTCAACGGACAAGGACGGGCAAAAATGGTCGACATTTCAGATAAAGCCGAATCAATTCGGACAGCTGTCGCCAAATCCTCGATCTCAACCAATCAAGCAATCTATCAGCAAATTATTGACGGCACCAATAAAAAAGGTGACGTGCTCGCTGTCGCTCAAGTAGCAGGGATCATGGCTGCCAAACAAACGTCAAACATAATCCCAATGTGCCATCCGATTGCTCTGACAGGCGTCAATATCAGCTTTGAGTGGAAGATTGATGAGCTGAAGAGCGAGTATGCAATAGTAATAGAAGCTGAAGTGAAAACGAAGGGTTCGACAGGCGTGGAAATGGAGGCACTGACAGCTGTTTCAGCTGCGGCACTGACGATTTACGATATGTGCAAAGCACTCGATAAACAGATGGTAATTGGTCCCACGATGCTGGTTAAGAAAACAGGCGGTAAGAATGGGGATTTTTTCGTGGAGAAGACTTTATGATTTGGAATGCTAAAATTTCGGGTTTTCATTTGCAGCAAGCAATATGAAAAAAATTTATCAGCTGTTGGAAGAGGATGAAGTTTTAGTTAGCGAAGTTGGAGTTCTTAAGAGCTACTTAATTTAGTTGAACGAGTTGAATAAGTAAAAAAGGAAACCCGCGAAAATCAGGTTTCCTTTTAATCTTAATATTTATTAAAACTCAATATCCGGCTCGTACGTAAATGGCTCACGGACGAAAATCTCATTGTTTCCTGATTGCCCGATTACTTCCTCTGTACCATTTCCGTTCATCAGCAGCTTAATGCCCAGCAAGTCCGGGAAATTCGCAAAATAACTTTCTGTCATTGCATTTAAGAAAATATAAGTACCTGCTGAACCTTGAACTTTTGTTGCGTTTTCATCATAATCAAGTACCAACAATTTATTGTCATCTTCAAATCGGTAGCTGTTTAAACCAATATCATATCCTTTTGTAACAAAACTATGAATTGTTTCTACTAAATCTTTTTCTTTATCATAAGGCTGGATTGTCGGGTATACATAACTTGCAGTGTCATCCCCTTGGAAAAGAACGATATAATCTTCTGTTTTCGCTATGTCTATGCTTCCTTCTTCAGAATTGCTATCTGATTCTGTACCTTCTGAACTGCCGGCTTCTTCTTTCAACTGTTCAATCTCTTCCTTTTGTTCTGCAATTTCAGCTTCATATTCTTTTATTTGTTCCGCCTGTGTATCAACTGTTTCCTGCAAAGAATCCTTATTTGTATTATCTTCCGATACACTTTCGGCACAGCCAGCTAACAGTAAACATGTAAGCCCAATCGCAAACAATGTCTTTTTCATATTTTCCCCTCAAATCCATAACTATGTAAGGTTTTAATTATCTAATTAGCACAATAATTCCCATATAGCTGAACGACTAATGTGACAGCTATATAGATTATTTAAAATGATTTAAGTAAAGAAGAAAGATTGTTTAACGTATGCAGCCTCGCCGTCATAAAAAACAAATCGTTTTCATTTCTTGCAACGAATTCATTAATGACTTGCAGAGCTTTTTCCAAATCATTTACGAGTAAGGTCGTATATGATTCATTCCAGCAAAAGCGGTTAATGCGCTCCAATTCATCTGCAATGACACGAAGCTTATACTCATCGATAAACAGCTTCACTTGGTACCATTTATCTTGATCTGTAATGAGGGCAGTTTTGTTCTCCCAATTATTCTCCACAAAATCTATAAATCCATATAGATTTTCCGCTAATAGATTGGCCATTCTCATATAATATTCCATCCAACATCTCCTCAAATCTCTTATTTTTATTACAGTATATGATTTTAGAGATTGGAAAAATTCCGAATTGACTACATTTTTAGTAAAATAAAAGAAAAGGACGAGACTCTGTTAGAGTTAGAGTCACCGTCCTATACTCATGCTTCAATATTCAGTTTGCTATTTTATCACTCATTGTTCATGAACAGACACTATCCCCTAAATCTAAAAAATCCCCTTTTTTCAATATTGTAATAAAATGCTTCAATATCCTCGCTGTCAGGCCCCAAATCGTATACTGCCCGTATTCGAAAAACCATTCCTCCATCGATCGCGCGCGCCATTGGTATTCAGTGCCGTTCATGATTTTATCGAAAGGAAAGTCCGGTGATGGCTCAGGCGTAATGTTTACATGATGCAAGTATGGCTCGTGATTCAGCAGCCATTTGACAGGAACTGTGAACAATTCTTCCACTTCATCCTTACTGTAATCTCTCAAAAACTGATCCCCTTCAATCACCCCAACAAACGGATAGATGACAAATGATGGCGAGGCTATATACGGACTTAGTTGTCCAATTACTTGAATCGTCTTTTCATCAATCTTCAATTCTTCTGAAGTTTCACGTAATGCCGCAGCTAACGGAGAGACATCCGTTGCATCAATTCGTCCTCCTGGGAAACTGATATCGCCCGGTTGCTTTCTCATTTTCAATGCACGAACCTCGAACAAAATATGCCATTCACCCTCGACTTGCACTAACGGAATTAAAACAGCTGACCGAAATGCCGTGTCTTCCCCAATAAATAATCCTTGATGTTTACTTAGCTGACCTTTTAATTTATCCAGGAACATGAAAAATTCCCACCTCAATGTTTTATTTTAATCGTACCATTAATCATACTGCAGGATAAAGATTTCTTTCTATTAATTCAGAAAATGAAAATAATTCTTTTTATGGTAATATAAAGATATACAAGGAGGGTAACTAATGAAACAATTTCTCACTATACTAGCTACACTAGTCTTTTTGATAGCCCTTAATTTCGGTATCAGTTCTGTTACCGATACTCATTTCGTGGATTTCTCATTTGTAGTCGGTCTGACTGTCAGTGTATTGATTTGGTATTTTACATCTAAGGGCGGGTATACAGCAAAACATGCTGACACTCTTGCCCAAGCTGAAACAATGAATTGGAAAATAAAAAATGAGAAATTCTCATTCCGATTTAATACAGCATTTCTGACAGCTATCGCTTATACTGTCGTTGCAATCGGCATAACTTTCTACTATTATAAGGATTATTTTTTGACTTGATGAAGGATTGTTTAGGTTGTGAACTGGCAAATATACATAGAAACAAGCTGAAAAATGAGTGAAGCTATAAAGGCATTAAACCCTTTATAGCTTCTTCGCTTTATTGCAAAAGATTAGTTTTTTAAAAATGAGGGTAATGAATATTTCGAGTCTATTAGAATGGAGGAAAACAGATGCAAAAACTATTAGTGAATGAGAAAGTGGTCTTAAACAACGGAATAAAAATGCCGATAATCGGGTTCGGCGTCTATCAAATAGATGATCCGGCTGTTTGCGAGCAAAGCGTTTATGATGCCTTAATGACAGGTTACCGTTTAATTGATACCGCTGCTGCTTATCAAAATGAAGAAGCAGTTGGCCGTGCGATTAAACGAAGCGGTGTACCGCGTGATGAATTATTTGTGACGACAAAATTGTGGATTCAAGATACAGGCTATGAAAAAGCAAAAAAAGCATTCGAGAAGTCATTGAACCGTTTGCAGCTTAAATATATCGACTTATATTTGATTCACCAGCCATTCGGCGATGTTTACGGCTCTTGGCGCGCAATGGAGGAGCTGTACCATGAAGGAAAAATTAAAGCGATCGGCGTCAGCAATTTTGAAAGCGACCGTCTCATTGACTTAATCATTCACAATCAGGTCGTTCCAGCTGTCAACCAAGTCGAAACACATCCGTTCTGCCAGCAAATCGAAGCGAATAAAGTGATGAAAGAATATAATGTCCAAATCGAATCATGGGCACCTTTAACGGAAGGTCGCAATCATTTATTTGAAAATGAAACATTGCTTTCTATTGCCAACAAATACAACAAATCCGTCGCACAAGTTGTGCTGCGTTGGTTAACACAAAGAGGCGTCATTGTCATTCCAAAATCTGTTCACAAAGAACGTATTGTCGAAAACTTCAACATTTTCGACTTCGAACTGAGCGATACGGATATGGAAAAAATTCATGCTCTTGATACAAACAGCAACTGCTTCCTCTCTCACCGCGACCCAGAAGTTGTGAAAATGCTATCCGGCACTAAATTTAATATTTAATTAGCAAGAATCGCTTTGGTTTTCCCCAGGCCTTTTCTTTTTAAACTGGACATTGATGATCGTCAATTGCGATAATAAATTTCTCACTTATTCTCTAGTGAATTTTTACGGACTCGTTCGAAATCAAACTTATCTCTTGGCATCAGATATCCCATTATAATCAGCTCCAATAAAGATTAAAACATCCGCCCGCACAATACGGACGGATGCATTTTAAAATTAAGCAGCTGGATTCAATTCGACTTCGATTTTCAATTTCACGTCTTTACCGATTAGCACGCCGCCTGTTTCTAGTGCCGCATTGTAAGTAAGTCCGAATTCTTCACGGTTGATTTTTGCTTCTGCTTCAAAACCGTAAACTTCTACACCCCATGGGTTTACGCCTTTACCGTTATATTCGACTTCAAGAGTCACTTGTTTTGTTACGCCTTTAATTGTCATATCGCCTGTCACTTCGTAGTCGTCCCCGTCTTTTGTGATGCTTGTTGATACGAAGTCGATTGTCGGAAAGCTTTCCGCATCGAAGAAATCGCCTGTTCTTAAGTGGTTGTCGCGGTCTGCATTACGAGTGTTAATGCTTGCTACATCAATTTTGAATGCAATCGTTGCTGTCGTTAAATCTGTTAGATCAGCCGCTTCTACTTCAGCTGTGTAAGATTCAAACTGACCTTTCACTTTTGATACCATCATATGTTTCACTTCAAATCCAATCGTTGTGTGCGCTTGATCCACTGTAAATTTCGCCATTTTAAAATTCCTCCAATTTGTTTGTATGTCTTATCTCGAAATCGAGGTATTTGCCCAAAAAAGTTTTCAGCTCTATCATGCTATGAAGCTTACAAACTTTTTTAAAAACAAATGTTGTCAATTTATTTCGAATCTTTTTATCTCAACTTCGAGATAAATTTACCACACATCCGAAACTAATGTCAATATATTTTGATTATTTTATTTTTTTAATTCACTTGCAATATGATGAAGTTCAGGCAAAATTAACTTTTCCATCGCCAGCCGGACTGCATTGGTCGAACCCGGCGTTGAAAAAATAACTGTCTCACCTTTTATCCCGGCTATCGCTCTTGAAAGCATTGAAGCAGATCCAATCTCCTCATAGCTCAGCATTCTGAACACTTCGCCGTAGCCTGGAATTGTCTTTTCAATTAGTTCCTCTATCACTTCATATGTCACATCACGTTTAGACAGGCCTGTGCCGCCATTCGTCAAAATGACATCAATACGATCGCTTTCACATCCTGCTAAAAGTGCCGCTTCAATCTCTTCTTTTTCATCTTTTACAACCTGGTAATCTGTCACTTCATATCGGTTTTTCTTCAGCAAGCTCAACATAAGCTGCCCGCTTTTATCCGTTAACTCATGGCGTGTATCGCTAATCGTCAAAACCATGACCCTGAGTTGTTCAAACGGCTGGCTCTTATGTTCAATATGACTCATTTTAATTCCCCCTTTTTTCTCATCCTCCACTGACTGGCGGCAAAAAGGCGACCGTATCGCCATCTTTCACAATATCTTCTTCAAAGGCATATTCCTCATTGATAGCTGCCATAGCAGCCTGAAACAGTGCATGCGGATATTTCTGCTGCAAATGTTCCTTTACTTGCTTTACAGTCCATTCATTTGCCTCTAGCTGCAAGCTGCGCTTTCCTATCTCCTCCTGCAGCTGTGCAAACAGCAACACTTTAATCATCTAACCCCTCCTTCGCATAAGAATGACGCTCTAATTGATCGCCGATCCATTTCGTGCCATCCTCCCAGTACTCTTTCTTCCAAATTGGCACGATTTCTTTAATCCTTTCTATCGCATATTGGTTCGCTTCATAAGCGGCTTGCCGGTGGGGTGATGATACTGCGATGACGACTGCTGTTTCGCTTATTTCCAAACGACCGATGCGGTGTGTAATCGCCACTTTTGTATTCGGCCACTTCTCCTCTATTTCTGCTCCAATCTTTTCCAGGCTCTTCACAGCCATCGACACATACGCTTCATATTCAAGCGACAGCGTTCTTTTTCCGTTCGTCATTTCTCGTACTGTTCCGATAAAGACTGTAATCGCTCCGGCATCGGCAGATTGCACCTTTTGAATTACTTCATCTGTAACAATCGATGTTTCTACAATCGCAAATAATTCGTTTTCCATCTAGCTCACTCCTTTAGAAAAACCGTCACCGGTCCTTTTTCAGCATGATTATGCTACTTCGATTCACCTCGGTGAAAAAGGCTCGAAAAGCGGAAGCGGCCTGCAAGTAAGGAACAGTGACTAAGGACGCTACGTCCGCATATCTTCGTCGCTGTGACTCTCGTCCTGAGAGCCTCCGACCAGCATAAGACGAATCATGCAGGAAATTGTAAGATTTCCGGAGTGATTTGGCTTATGACCTCGAGCTGTCAAATTCATCACTTGCCAGTCATGAATTTGACAAGATAATCAGAGATGTCTAATCGGAGATGAAAACTGGCTGGTCGCTGCAGCTAGACAAAGCCTAAGAAGGAACATCGACTAGGGACGCTACGTCCGCATATCTTCGTCGCTGTGACTCTCATCGTGAGAGCCCCACACAAGAAACCGCCATCGGTTTCTTTTAGGAGGTTGCTTAGGTCTCTGAGCATGGCAGGTGTTTGGTTAGACAGCCATCTTTTTAATTAGCAAAAAAAAGCTTGCTCCTGCCCTTCCGACAACAGTAAAATATCCACTTCATCTCCCTGTTTATAACTCTCTTCAGCAGGTGGTAATATTAATAACGAATCCGCGCCCGCTAGCGACGTAATCGAGCCTGACATATTCAATCCGACTGATGATACGTATATCTTCGCATTTCCATAATGAATTTTTGTACGGATCAGCTGGCTGAATGCTTTCGGTGCAGCGTAATTTTCCGTTAAAATTGCTTTTATGCTTTTCAAGTGATGATGCCCGCTTCCGAGGCTCTTGCGAATGACCGGGCGAACGAACAGCTCAAAGCCTATATAGCTTGCGGAAGGATTCCCGGATAAGCCAAATAAGAACTGATTGCCTCTTTTCGCTACTGTTGTCACACTGCCCGGCCTCATTGCCACTTTATTGAATAAAACATTCGCGCCTAAACGTTTGTAAATGTCAGGCATATAATCATAATCACCAACAGAAACACCGCCTGTCGTAATCAAGACATCAACTTTCGCGAGCGCTTCTTGAACGGCAGCAAAACTTTTCTCTAAGTCATCCGGCAAGTTTCCTAAATAAACACCATCTCCGCCTGTTTTATCAATTTGCGCCAGCAGCATATATGAGTTACTGTTACGAATTTTCCCGAGAATGAGCGGTTCGTCAATTTCTAAAAGCTCATCTCCTGTTGCTAACACGCCAATTATAGGTCGTTTTCCGACTAATACCATACTGTAGCCGAACGTAGCCAATAAAGCGACAATACCGGGCGTGATTAGCGTTCCTTTCTTGACGATGCAAGTTCCCTCCTGCAGCTCCTTTCCTTTAAAAAACACGTGCATGCCATGCGGTACTTTTTCTTTCACTGTTATGTAGGTAACACCGTTTTTCGTATATGATTCAACATGTTCCAACATTACGACCGCGTTGCATTGCTCAGGCAATGGCGCCCCTGTCATAATCCGCACTGACTGAAAAGCACCGACTTTTCCTGAAAAAACATGGCCGGCTCCAATTTCACCAATAACTTCTAAGCTGACCGGACCGTCACCAGTATCCTCTGATCGAATCGCATATCCGTCATATAGCGAGCGGTTGAATGCGGGCACATCCTGGTCAGCTATCACATTCTCCGCCAAAAAGCGACCGTGCGCTTCCGCTAAAGGAACATATTCTGTTTTGTTTTCGAACTGTGAATCCATAACTCTTCGGATAGCTTCCCCAATCGCTATCGCTGTCCGTATGTCTGTCATTGTTGCCACCTCTTAACCTAGCATTTTGTAATACACATTTTTTGCGATTTGAAGATTACTCGTTCCATGCACAAACACACGGCCATCCTGAAACAAAACAACCCGGTAATGCTCAAGCTGGCAGCTCAGCAAAAACGGATTGCGCAGTACTTTTCCGAGTCTTTCCCAACGCTTTTGAATCAGCTCAAGCGGATATATTTGCTTCTGTGCCGGACGGAGCAACACCGTATCACGACCGCATAGCACTGCCGCCTTCGTTTGTGTCTCATATTGCAAAAACGGATAAGTCGGCTGCACGCCGCACGATAAGCAGTCATCTTTTTTCGCTTTATCGATACGGATTGATAAATATTGATTATTCCATAAATCAACCGTCAAATACGTTTGACGCAATGCCTCTGTATCGCCGATGAGCCACTTCAAGCACTCTGTCACTTGATGTGACGCTATAATTTGAATAATTGGACTAATTATCCCGACTTGGTCGCATGTCGCTCCTGTTAACGGCATTTCTTTAAGCAAACACTGCAAGCACGGAGTTTTCCCCGGCATGATTGTAAAAGTCGAACCGAAACTGCCGGCACAAGCACCAAACAGAAACGGTACCCCTTTTTTTTGTGCAACATCGTTCAAGATGAAACGAATATCGAAATTATCGGTCGCATCTAAAATGACATCGACATTTCCAATAAAAGCTTCGATATTTGAAGCTGTCACATCAAGCACATGGGCATCCACTTCGACCTCGCTATTAATCTCGCTCAATCGTTTTTTCGCGGCAATCGCTTTCGGCAGCACAGCTTCTGCATCACTCTCGCTATACAGATGCTGACGCTGCAGATTACTGTATTCTACATAATCGCGATCAATAATAGTAACGGCACCGACTCCCGAACGGACAAGCATCTCAGCACCGGCACTTCCTAATGCCCCTGCTCCGATGATCAGGACCCGCTTTTTTTTCAACATTTCTTGCCTGTCACGTCCGATAAATGAACAAAGCTCCTGTTTTACATAACGATTTTCCATTCTTTCACTCCCTCACCCGGACAAAAAACAATAAGAAAAATGACAGCAGCATCATGCTGACTACCCATAGCCAGGCCATCGTCATATTTCCGGAATCAATCGCCATATAAATTGCCGTCGGAACGGTTTGAGTCACACCCGGAATATTGCCGGCAAACATTAATGTTGCTCCGAACTCTCCCAATGCTCTCGCCATGCTCAAAATACTGCCGGCAACCAGTGACTTTTTAGCCAAAGGAATCGAAACCCGGATAAACACAAGCCACCTGTTTGCCCCTAAATCTTTTGCTGCCTCCTCTAAAGTCCGGTCAATTCCGTAAAACCCTGCCTTCGCTGTTTGAAACATTAACGGAAAAGCAACAACTGTCGCAGCAATTACCGCAGCGTACCATGTGAAAATGATCGACTGTCCGAAAATTGCTTTCATCCATTCCCCGATAATGCTTTGATTGCCGAAAATGACAATCAACAAAAAGCCGATTACAGACGGGGGAAGCACGAGCGGAAGCATTAATATCGTTTCAACGAGCATCTTGCCCTTGAATGTCTTTTTAGCAAAAAAGTGACCTAAAAATGTACCTGATATAATAACGATGAGCCCAGCTGCAGCCGTTATTGTCAAAGATAATTGCATGGGCTCCCAATACTGTGATGCCATGAAAAAACCTGCCTTAATGGTTAATCTGTTTAAAACCAAACTGCTGCCATAGCTTGCCGGCTTCTTTTCCTTTTAAAAACTCGAAAAATAAAAGCGCCTCGGTTTTATGCTCGGTAGTGTCCAAAATACCGGCTGAATACTTAATCGGCTCATGACTTTCTGCGTCAATTGTTGCGGCGACTTTTATTTTCTCCGTTGTCATCGCATCCGTCTTATAAACGAATCCGGCCTGTGCATTTCCCGTTTCAACATATGTCAGCACTTGGCGGACATCTTTTGCCAATACAAGCTTTTGCTTAAGCTTCTGGTAAATATTTTCATACTGCAATGTTTGCTTTGCATACGTGCCGGCCGGAACGACATCCGGTATACCGATTGCTATTTTTTCTATTTCAGTTTTGGAGAGGTCATTCAATCGCGCTATCTCGAATGGCAAATTTTTCGATGTGACCAGAACAAGCTCATTCGTCACAATGCTGTCGCCGATATGAATGAAGTCATAGTGGACAAGCTCCGCGTATTTTTCCGGAGATGCCGATATGAATAAATCAGCCGGCGCCCCTTGCTCAATTTGCTGTTTAAGCGCTCCTGATGCGCCAAAATTAAAGCGCAGCTCAATGTCAGGATATTTTTCTTGAAATTCACTGCTGATTTCCTCCAGCACATCCTTCATACTTGAGGCAGCTGACACGGTGAGAATAATCGGACCAGCTTTACCGCTTGTTTTACTGGAACAAGCAGCTATCATAACTGCGAGCGAAATAATAAATATAACTGAAATGGAATTTTTCACTGGATTATCAACCTCCAATATATGACATTTCGATTTTCCCAATCGATTTTTGGTCTCTCAGCTCTATTCTTTGCTCGGAATAGCGATCTTTTCTTTTATTCCAATTTCCGATAATGAAAGATTTTATCTCTTCATCTGTCAAATTAGACCTAAGCAACGTTCGCAAGTCTGTTCCTTTAGAAGCAAATAAACACGTGAACAGCTTGCCGTCTGCGGAAACTCTCGCTCGGTTGCAAGTCGAGCAAAAAGCTTCGGTCACTGATGAAATGAACCCGATTTCTTTATTTGTGCCACTATAGCGATACCTTTTTGCCACCTCGCCTTTATAGCTTGGCACAACCGCTTCAAGCGGCCTTTTCGCATGTATCGCATCGCGGATGATTCGGCTTGGGACTACTTGCTCCTGACTCCAGCCATTCGTGCTGCCGACATCCATATACTCGATAAATCGCAATGTATAGCCTTGTCGAAAACAATAATCAGACATCGGCACAACCTCACGATCGTTGACCCCTTTTTGGACAACCATATTAATTTTAATTTGCAGCCCGACAGATGCCGCTGCTTCAATCGATTGCAATACTCGTCTTACTGGAAGGCCGCGTCCATTCATCTTGCCGTAAACTTCATCACTGAGACTGTCCAAACTGACATTTACCCGCTGTATTCCAGCCCGTTTTAACCCATTTGCATATTTGCCTAATAAAATGCCGTTCGTTGTCAGCGCTACATCGTCAATTCCTTCAATTCGGAAAAGCCGGGCGATTAAATTTGGCAATTCTTTTCGCAATAAAGGTTCTCCCCCGGTTATGCGAACTTTTTGGACACCTAATGAAGCAAATATAGAAGCAAGCCTCGTCATCTCATCAAATGTCAGCAATTCTTTTTCCGGCAGGAAAGCGAAATCCGCGCCAAAAACTTCTGCCGGCATACAGTATGTACATCGTAAATTACATTGATCAATCACCGACATTCGGACATCGCGTAAAGGCCGGTTCAATGCATCTGTTATTTTCATCCCTTTTCACCCTCTCGTAGTCTTCGGGTGTATCAATATCCACTCCCCATAAACTTTTTGAAAAATCAATTAATTTAAGTCGCTCCTGATGTTTACGGATAATGTTGCGCCCACCTTCATCACCATGTATATGCTGAAACTGTTCAAAAAGAGTCGCATCAAATAAAATCGGATGCCCCGGTTCACCGTCATAACGCGGCCGTACAATTCGCACTCCATTCGTTCTATTCCGCTCAAACTCTTCGATTAGCGCCATCACAACTCCATCCGGCATGAACGGCTGATCACCTAGAAAAATCAATGCCGCATCAACCTGTTGCCCCACTGCCTCGATGCCTAGCTTCAATGAAGAAGCCATGCCCGATTGATATTCGGGATTGTACAAATATGAAACATTCTTGCAATCTCCTATTACTTTTTCGATTTCTTTCATGTATTTTCCTGCTATTACGACAATAGGATGTAAATTTATCCTGACAGCTAATGATATAGGGTAGCTGATAAGCGGTTTTCCTTTAATCGGCAGCAACTGCTTTGGTTTCCCCATTCGGCTTGACATGCCTGCTGCTAATACGACCGCACCGATTTTAGTCATGTATTTTCACCTTGCCGTGCAAAAGACGCGGCACCCTTCCTGCTCTGACGCTCATAATTTCCGAGACAATACTGATTGCCACTTCATCGCTGTTTTCTGCGCCGATATCAAGACCAATCGGCGAATGGATTGGTCCGCTGTTGACGGAATAACCGATATTCGCTAATATTTCATTCGTCCGGTAGATTGGACCGAGGACACCGATGTAGCGCGGTTTGCTCTCAATCGCAAGCTTTAAAGATGCTTCATCTTTCATTTGATGATGATTCATAATCACCCACCAGCTATCAATCAGCTGATTAGACTCTATGTCCTCCGGCTCTCTGACAAGATGTTCAGCATGGGGAAAGCTTTGCTTGTTATTCAAATAGGTACGGGCATCCAAAATCGTGACGGCAAAACCGGCCCGCCTCGCTAAATCAGCGACAGGCACAGCATCACGACCAGCTCCGGCTATAATCAGTCTCTCGCTTCGTTTCACGGCATCTATGTAAAAATGCTTCTCGAATATTTCAGCGCGTGTTTGTCTGCTTGCGGTAAGCTTGGCATGGGTAAACACTGATGCCGGAACTTCGTCGCCATACAAAGTACGATTTTCCTCTATTAAACTCATTTTCCCCGTATTTAAATCTATCAACAGAGTAAAATCTTGTTCTCGAAACAATAAATTCTGCACATGAAGCCAAAATTGATTACAAGGTAAAATTGGAAGGAATAAAAAGCGCAAGTTACCCTTGCATCCGATGCCTAAGCTCCAGATTTCATTGTCGCTCAAGTCATATTGATGGATCATCATCGTTTTCGTCGAAAATACATGCTTTGCCCATTCGAATAAATCACTTTCTAAACAGCCGCCGCTGATTGTTCCGGACATTCGGCCGTCTGAGGTCATCACCATCTTTGTTCCTGGCAAACGGTAAGCAGAGCCTTTCACATCTGTCAAAATCACTAAAACAGCCTGCTCTCCACGTCCCCAGGCTGCTGTTATGTGTTGAAAAAGTTCTTTAAACTCATGCAATCGCGACATGCTAATCATCCCCTCATAACGATTTACAACTAAAGGAAAGTTTGTTAAATAATGATAGCAAACATAACATGAATACGTCAATTAACATAGCAGGAACTGTAATTTATAAATATGCCTAAAATCATATAAAACAGCAAGACATTTAATAGTGCTTGTCGAAATAAACTATAGAAAGGGAGATGATAAAATTGTCTGAAATGAGCAAGACGGAAATCAGGAGTGCCGTCATTCAAGTTTTAATGGAAAAAGAGTTCCCTTCTGAAAGTGCAATAACGAACGAAGCACATCTTGTGTTCCAATATTATTGCGAAATGGAAAGCGGCGGGCACGAAGGTTTGTTAAGATGGAAATCTCAATACATAAAAGATATTGGCATAACGGTCTATCTGGCAAAATTAACAGCTATTTTAAAGAAAATAAATGCTTTTCAATATGCAGCTATTCTTGAAGAATATGGCGAAGAAATGTGGAACTTGTTTGTTGCACTGGAAAAAGGCGAAATAGATGAGGATCAATTTTACGAAATCGTTCATAAAGCTGATTACCGGTATTATCATTTAAATGATGAAATTGATTTTTTGATTGAGAACTACTTTAGCGAAATTTATGAGCAATTGACGAACGAAGGATCCCCAAGTTAAGAGGATCCTTTACGTCTTTTTTCTAAATTTATGTATGAGCTTCATACCGATAAGTGCCAGAACATACAATAGCAGCCAAACAACGGCAAGGATACCAACAACGATGTAATTTTTTCTCAGCAAAAAGTGGCCGATAAAATTACTAAAGATAATGCCGGGCAAGCTTCCGCAAAAGACGGCTAAAGCAAACATGTTCGTCGTAACAGTTAATGTTGAGGAAACGTATGGAATGAAGCCATTTGGAACACCTGGAGTAGCAAAAGCGAGCGTAATCATCAGCAACGGATTTTTTGCTTCACTTATAAACTTCCAGCGACTGTTTTTCTTGGCTGATGACGGAACAATCTTTCTGACTATTCCCCTCACCCTCTTAGCAATAACAAACACCGCCGTATTCGCAGCCACAAAACCAATTGTACAAATAATTGACCCTTGGAACCAGCCAAATACGATTCCTGCGGCAATATTGATCGGCATACCTGGGATGATAATTGAGAACGTCTGTAAAAACTCCATCACTATTGTTAATAGCACCGCATAAAACCCTGTCTCGCTGCGAAGCATCTCTTCAATCGCATCTCGATTGCCTGAAGTCAATATCGGAATTATATTCGGATTCATATTTGTAATCAGCAAATAGCCAAGCAAAAATAATAAAACAAGCAACAATAGCCCCAGCAACATTCGGTGAATTTTCGTTTTCATGTTACGCATTTTATTATTTCACATCCTCAAACAGCATTTAAATATGCAGATATTGAACTATACACTAAACCCGTGGATGTAAACCTATTCAATCATTACAAATTTTATATTAAATCCAATTCAAACAAACTACTGTTTTTAAAATGTAATACTTCAGATCAAACAAAAAAAGGGAACCGGCGATATACATCAGACTTATGTCAAAAATAAAAGCCTTGAAGTAAGGTTAATCCCTTGCTGCAAGGCTTAATATTTTTATTCATCCGCTTTTGGCTTCTCACCCTTCGGAACATTAAAGTATTGCCCGAATTCGCTGTTGAAAGGAAATAATTTCATTTCCTTTGCTTTCGAACGGTATTCACTGCTCATAATTTTGGCAAGCAGCTCACGCGGTGATTGATCCTTCGTTTCAATGCCGAGTTCTTCCGCGCTTTGCCGGATTAATTTTTCGTGAACTTCACGGGTTAACTCTCTATGGCTTTTCCCTTCCGTGCTAATTTCCAATTCCTTTGCCACTTTCATAATATGGGCTTCCTTCACTTCCTTAGCAAGCTGCTGCAAGTCCTTGCCTTTCGTTGAAATACCAAGCTCCTTCGCTTGGTTATGGATGACGGTTTGCCGGACTTCCCTTTCCAAAGTTTCGAAGTCTTTCTTTTCAGTTTCAATACCAAGTGCCTCTGCTTGCTTCATAATATGGGCTTTGCGGATTTCCTTCAAAATTTCCCCAATTTCTTTATTTTCCGTCTCAATTCCAAGTTCTTTCGCATGATCGATAATAAACTTGCTTTCTTCCTTGAAGCCTTTATATCCTTTTATTTCCCGATAGTTCTCTTTATCAGCTGACTCTGAAGCCGGCTTTTCTTCAGCTGACTGAGGGGCGCCCCCCATGAAAAGACCTGCAAATAAAGCAGCTGCCATACAAATAGAAAAGGACATCCTAAGCATCTGCAATTCCTCCTTTAAGTGAGATTTCAAATGATAGGATGCCCATTTTTTCCAATTCAATGAGCGGGATTAATGAAATTGTTTAACCGGCCAAACTTAAGATTCAAATGTATTTTTGATATCGTAGTTTTCTTTCAGTTCTTCTAACCAAGTTGAGTAATTTGCGTTCATCTTTTCTTCAGTTAAAACATCTTTAATTTCATCTTTGCAGTCTTCGTATACTGCTTCTTTTGCTTCTTGTTTATCAGTCACTTTAATGATGTGGAAACCGTATTCTGTTTCAACGATGTCACTAACTTCATCAATGTCAAGTGCCCACGCTGCTTTTTCGAATGCTTCCACCATTTTACCAGTTCCGAAGAATCCTAAGTCTCCACCTTCTTTTGCTGATGTATCAGTCGAATATTCTGCAGCCAGTTCAGCAAAATCTTCGCCGGCATTGATTTTTTCAAGCACTTCTTGAGCCGTTTCTTTATCTTCCACTAAAATGTGGCTGGCACGAACTTCTTCAGCTTGTGCGAAATCATCTTTATTCTCTTCGAAATACTTTTCCATCTCTTCTTCTGTAACTTCAATGTCAGGAGACATTAGTTCTACAGTCATCAAATAGATTTCAATATCATTTTTAAAGTCTTCTAATGTAATGCCGCTGTATTCTAATGCAGAATTAAAGCTATCTTTGCCGCCATATGATTCAATGAATTCATTCAGCTCTTCTTCAATCGCTTCATCAGTAATTTTAACGCCTTGTTTTTTTGCTTCAAGTTCGATTACTTTGTTTGTGATCATTGTATCTACGATTGTGCTGCCGTATTGCGCCGCCATTACATCATATAATTCATCACTTGTAATTTTGTTGCCGTCTACACTTGCTACTGTTTCACCTTTGCCAACGCTACAACCACCGACAACGGCTGCTAAAGCAACGACACCAACAAGAATAAGTGCACTCAAAAATTTATTGTTCTTAAACTTTTCCTTCATTCTTTGTATTCCCTCCAACTAATCTCTTGCCTCATTTAAGAGCTTAATTTCATCATAGCCAGTAAATATGAACAAACTATTAACAAGTTTTAAACTAGCTATTAAATATACAAACACATTCGTTAACAAAGCTAATTATTATATTAGCATAACTTCTTGAAAGGATATATAGCTTTTGAGAAATTATGAAAAACCTTCCCGATCCATTAATTTTGAATTAAAAAAGCAGAGAAAAACAAATTGTTCTTCTCTGCCTGCTTTATAAGACGTTCTTTTAAAAGTCACTTTTTTTCACGTAAGGAATGCGAATCTCAAATTTGGTTCCTTTCCCTTTTTCACTCGTTACTTCAATTGTGCCGTCATGCAGATGAACGAGCTGCTGCACAATCGACAGGCCGATTCCGAACTCGCCATAAGGATTATTGGCTCGAGATATATCGGCTTTATAGAATCGACGCCAAATATTTTTCACTTCTTCCGGATTCATGCCGATACCGGTATCTTCAACCTCAATAATCGTTTCATGATTGCCTTGCTTACCTCGCAAAAAAATGCTCCCGTTTTCTGTGAATTGAATGCTGTTTTTCACGATATTGATCAAAATTTGCGTCAGGCGGTCATAATCGGCATACACATAAACATCTTTGTCAGCCTCCACTATAATACGGTCATTCTTCTCTTCGGCCAACAAATCAAGTTGCTCTTGAATAATTTCGAGCACTTCCGTCATCTGGATATCTTCCTTCATGAGTTTTACTTGATTAGAGCGCACTTTTTCATAGTCCAAGTTCTCATTAACAAGACGGATTAAACGCTTTGTTTCTTTGCTGACAAGATTCATGCCCTTCTGTTGCTCCTCAACCGGGATCATATCACTCCGAATCCCTTCAACGACACCGCTGATAGTCGTTAAAGGCGTGCGCAATTCATGAGAAACATCCGCCATAAACTGTCTGCGACGATTTTCGAGCGAATCGATTTCTTCCATTTGAGTTTTCAACTGATTGACCATTTGGTTAAAATCTTCGGCCAGCTCACCAATCTCATCAATGTTAGAAGATTGAACACGCACATCGTAATTACCCTCGGCCACTTGAGAAGTCGCATGTTGTAATTTCTTGATACGCTTCACGTGGAATGTCGATAGCATCCAGCTCAGCAACAGCGAAATAATGAGCGCAATAACGACTGTGTAGAACAAATACTCATTGACTTCCGAAATCATTTCACTTAGGCCACTTATAGGAGAATAAAGTAAAATACCGCCGATAAACTCATGATTTTGAAAAATCGGCAGCAGTACGAATGTTACACCTTGTTCAAAACGTCTGTAATCCTTATTCACAATGTGTATATTGCCGTTCTTGATGCTTTCCCATTCCTCATCCTTCAATATAATCCGTCCGCCTGTAGGATAAATAATCTTTCGCTTTTCATTGAATATGCTGTATTTTATGTTTTGCCCGGCGAGCACCCTGGTATAGCTGCTGAAAATATACGTTCCGGTGTCACCGCTGCGGTTCAAGTCATCAATCATCTGCTCTCCATAAGCAATCAGCTCATCAGCATTCGTTTTGTATATAAAATCTTCCATATACTTCGCAAACAATAAGCTGAGCACTAAAAAAGCGACAATCAAAATACCAATATGACTAAAGAACTGCTGATAGAAGTATTTGAATTTAAACTTAGGTTTAAACTTCTTTATCATCATTTTCTACAAGCGTCTCATCGAACTTATATCCGACGCCCCAAACAGTGTGAAAGAACGGCTGAGATTTCGATCCGATTTTTTTACGCAATCTTTTAATATGAACATCCACAGTTCGTTCATCTCCATAAAACTGATAGCTCCACACACGCTCCAGCAACTGCTCGCGCGAGAATACTTGTTTCGGATTTTGCACGAAGTAATACAGCAGATCGAATTCCTTCGGCGTCAAGTTCGTCAATGTTTCCCCATTTACTGCGACTTCGCGGGTATTTTTATTAATTTTAATATGCTTCGTCTGCAAAACACCCTTCTCTTGCGGTGGTTCATGTACCGTGTTGTAGCGGCGGGTTACAGCCTTGATTCGCGCCATTAACGCAAGCGGACTGAACGGCTTCGTCACATAATCGTCTGCGCCCATTTCAAGGCCGAGCACTTGGTCCGATTCACTGTCCTTCGCAGTCAACATAATGATTGGCACCGTGCTTTTCTCCTCGCGAATTTTACGGCAGATCGTCACGCCGTCCATATTTGGAAGCATCCAATCAATAATCAACGCGTCCCATTCGCCTTCCTTAAACTTGTTATAGCCTTGCAATCCATCATTTATAAAGACTCCTTCAATGCCTTCTTTTGCAAAAAACATTTCGATCATTGAAGCGACACTTTCATTATCCTCGATTACCAAAATTCGCATAAGCCCATCTCCTATTACATCCAGAAAAATTGTAAGCAATTCGCATACCGCTGCTTCTCTATGTAAAACTTATAACGATTTTTGCAATTTTTCAACAGTCTTCTGAAATCTTCTCTGTTTATTAATAGTTCGGAAATAACCTATTCATAGTTTATTCATAATCTAAGATGGTATTGAAAAAAAACTTCCCGCTCCGATAAATAAGATAAGGAAGGAGACGTATTCATGAAAACAGCTTTAACATTCTTGGCCGTCATTCTATTATCATTACTAATACTATTATTTAAAATCAATAAAAAATGGGGTATAGCCGTTTTTTTTCTATGCGCGAGTTTACTATGCTTCAGTTTATACGAATTGAAAAAGAGAAAACCGCTACAAATATACCAGGTGACTGGATATACACTTCATCAAGCTGAATCACTTCTCGATCAAGGTAAACAAATGCTGGATGTACCCGTCGTGTCTCAGCTGCCGGAATTGCCGCGCGGCTGCGAGGTCACAAGTCTTGCCATGTTGCTTGCGTATGCGGGTGTCAATGTTGACAAGATGGAGCTTGCATCCAATATTAAGAAAGATAGTACTCCTTACGAAAACAAAAATGGAAAAATTTATTACGGTCACCCGAACAGCGGCTTTATCGGCGATATGTACAATCGCAGCAATCCGGGTCTAGGCGTGTACCATAAGCCTATTTATGAGCTGGCTGACCGTTATTTACCGGGACGGATACTCAACTTGACAGGCGAAGAATTTTTTAAGATTGAACAGCAATTGGCAAACGGTTTCCCAGTCTGGGTAATTATAAACACGAAATATAAGCTATTGCCAGATTCCTCCTTCGTCACATGGCATACCCCTGAAGGAACAATTGATATTACTTACCATGAACATGCGGCAGTCATTACCGGGTTTGACGATCAATACGTGTACGTCAACGACCCGCTTACCGTTGAAAAAAATAAAAAAATCCCGAAGCAAGCATTTATTGAATCATGGGTGCAAATGGGCAGACAGGCGATTTCTTATAAATAACAAAAGCGCAAACGCCTCGTTTAGCACCGTATGAACTGGAGGCCGCCGACCGAGATATAGGAAACACGAAGAACGACAGTGATTCGATGTGTCTAGTTGCATCGGCCAGCCAGTTTTCTTCTTAGAAAAGCTTCCTCGAATATCTTGTAAAAATCATGACTGCCAAGTGATGATTTTTACAGCTCGAGTCATACGCCATCTCTCCTCCGGAAATCAAACCCGAATTTCCTCCTGAGATCTGTCTTATGCTGGTCGGGGCTATACGGGCCGATTTCACATTTCAGCGTTGACTTATCAAAGGGAGGTTGCTCAAAGGGCAATAGGTGCTGGGCGCTGGAGCTGGACGTCGATACACTTTTTTCAATTTAAACACAAAGTAGATTTTTATAATTTCCTAAAGCATAAGAAAAACCGTTACCGGTCTTTTTCATCGAATATGCTACTTGATTTCGCCTCGATGAAAAAGGAGACATGCGGGAACCGAAAAGCGAAAGCGGCCCGCAAGTAAGGAACAGCGACTAAGAGCGCTACGTCCTGTAGCAACGTCGCTGTGACTCTCATCGTGAGATCCCCGCACGAGAAATCTGGTTTTGGTTTCTTGGGCGAGGCTGCTTAGGCCCGAGCATGGAAGGTATAAGGTTAGACAGCTTTCCAGGTCCAAATTATATGCTTTCTTATTTTCTAAAAATAACCGTTACCGGTCCTTTTGACTTTTTCACTCCAAATCAATCTTTTTCAATGGAGTTTCCGCCGGGCCTTCAATCACTTCTCCGTCAAATGAGAAGCGAGAGCCATGGCACGGACAATCCCAAGTGCGATCGCCATTGTTCCATGCCACTTCACAGCCTAAATGAGTACATGTCGTGTCGACGACATGAACGCTTCCATCTTCTTCTTTATAGCAGCCGGCCCGTCTTCCATGCACCGTCACAACTGCTCCTTCACCAGCTCTCACATCATCGACTGATTTATCCGGCCGTTGCAGCTTTCCTTTAATGAGCTCTTTAGCGACATCGGCATTTTGGACGATGAAATTTTTGAAAGCTGTGTCGCCATGGATTCTTGATGGTGCGTATAACTGCTCGAATTGATTATCTTTGCCCAGCACCAAATCCTTCAGGAGCAATGCCCCTGCTGTCCCGTTCGTCATTCCCCATTTGCCGTAGCCTGTTGCGACAAATGTATACTCATCACCATGCTCCATCCGTCCGACGTACGGCACTTTATCCAATGTGTATAAATCTTGAGCCGACCAGCGATAGCTGATGCGATCAACTTGGAAATGGGACGTTGCATAATCGGCCAACTCATTATAAAAATGTTCTGTATCAGCAATATGACCTGTTTTATGACTGCCTCCGCTAATTAAAAGCAAATGTTTTCCGTTTGCAAGCGGCGTCGACCGGATAGAACGTTTCGGCTGCTCGGCAGTAATATACATGCCGCCCGGATATGGTTCACTGCTTTCAGCTCCAACAACATACGCACGGTCAGGACTTAATCGCGCAAAAAAATAGCCCTTCAAATCATAAAACGGAAAATGTGATGTAATAACAAGCTTTTCAGCAAAAACATGATGACCGTCGCTCGTTATAATTTTTTTCTTTTTTTCCTCGCTGACATCCAAATCAATCGCTGTTGTATTCTCCAGCAGGACTCCACCATGCCCCACTATATAGCGTACTAACTGGTGCAAATATTTAATCGGATGAAACTGTGCTTGTTTAGCCATCTTAATGGCGGCTTTCGTTTCGATATTGAGTGGGATTTGGTGCAAATATTCGCCATCAATTTTCAACTTTTCATAAGCGTTGATTTCCGCTTTCAATTTTGACATTTGCTCATCGCTGTTCGTAAAAATAAACGCATCTTGTTCGCTGAAGTCACAATCTATTTGATGTTCATTAACGGTTTTTTTTATAAATTGAAGCGCTTCACTGTTAGCGTCATAATACGACCTGGCAATCTCTTCGCCAAAATTGCGGATCAGCTGATCGTATATCAAATCATGCTGAGCAGTGATTTTCGCTGTTGTATGACCGGTTGTGCCATTAGTGATTTTCCCGGCGTCAAGAAGCGCCACCTTCACACCTTGTTGTGTCAGTAAATAAGCGAGGGTAATGCCGGTAATACCCGCCCCGACGATGACGGTATGTACATGGATGTCTTGCTGTATACCTTTAAAAGTTGGTAAAATTGCTGTTTCTAGCCAGAATGATTCTGGTGATCGCGGCAAAGATGGATGTTCTTTCATACTCATTCTCCTTATAGTGTTTTATATCCATTTTGCCCACAAAGAGGAAATTCATAGCTTTGATCTGAATTTAAAAACATACTACCTTAACTCATCGGTTTATTTAGAATTGGGCCCGGATAACGCCGGTAAACCAGAAAAACATTTCGATAATTCACTCTTTAATCTATACTGATAATTGAGAAATGACATAAACAAAGTAGGTGTATCAAAATGGAAATTGTAGTCGCTCTTAAAGGAATTGTTATTCACGAAGGGAAAATTTTAATCGTTCAACGAGCCGGAAATGATGACATTGGTGCAGGCACATGGGAGTGCGTCGGTGGGAAACTTGAATTCGGCGAGGACTTGGAAACCGCTCTTCACAGGGAAATACAGGAGGAATCCGGCTTGGATGTGAAAGTCGGGCGAATTTTATATGCGACCACGTTTCAGACAAGCCTGTCAAGACAAGTAGTTATTTTAACTTATTTATGCACCAGCCGAGGAAGCGAAGTCAATCTATCTGATGAGCATGCTGACTATTTGTGGGCAACGCAGGAACAACTGAAAGCCCTATTGCCTGATTTTATTCTGAAAGATTTTGAAGAAAGCCATATTTTTGAGCTGGAGGAATTATCATGAACACTTGCTTTATTTGTCGCAAACACGCAGGAGATATTCAAACTTCCGGAACTAAAATTTACGAAGATGAATACGTGTATGTCGGCCACATTGATCGAGACGGTCAGCCGAATTATTTAGGTCATATTATGATTGATTTAAAAAGGCATGTTCCGACTCTTGGTGATATGACTATAGAAGAAGCTAAAGCGTTCGGTATCACGATTGTCAGAGTAAGCAAGGCACTATCGGTAAGCGAAAATGTTGAACATATATATTCGTATGTTTTAGGAGATGCCGTTCCTCATCTTCATATGCACTTAGTTGCCCGCTATCCGAATACACCGAAACAATATTGGGGACCTCACGCTGTATATGACTGGGAAGATGCTCCTTTTGGGGATAATGATGATGTTATCGCTCTTTGCAACCGATTGAATATATATTTAGAGAATTCTGCCTATGAGTGATTATCTCAAAGAATTCAGTTGGGTCGGCAGCGACGAAAACTTTGTTGATCAACCTGACATTATTCAGTTAGATCGGGTTATCATCGGACGTTATGGAGGCAATTCAAAGGAGGCGCAATATAAAAATGAAGATGGCTGTTTAGTATGGATCAATAGAAAGCAAGAGTGGGAGTTTACCATTCTCATGGATGCACACAGCACTTCTGAGAGCGCCGAATTAATATTGCAACATTTCAATCTTGAGAAATCTGATTTACAGCAAATACTATCTTTACCGACGAATCGTCACACTTTCCGAAAACTTGAAAACAAGATTTTGAGTATTTTTCATTCCGAAGACTTCTTAACTTCTTGTCGGCAAATTAGAGGGGAAACAGCTTGTTTAATTGTTGCAAGAAAAGATAAGTATGTGTGGTGGTTTTCTGTCGGGGATTGCATACTTTATTTATTTCATCCTGAACTGGCTGCAATGGGGCAGCATCAGTTAAACCAAAGGCAATTTTATGAATGGATTGGACAAGTCAACACTTTTGAACAAGACGTTCCATGTTACAGCAACGGAATACGAGAATTAAGAAAAGGAGAAAACCACCTTTTTCTCACGACTGACGGTCTGATAGAATGCCCAAACGAACCCTATCAACATCCGGGCAGCATTTTCCATTGCTTTTATAACTCGACTGAATGGGAAAGTATGCAATCAATTCTTCGGACTATTCAAAATCAAGGCGTCAGAGACAGTACTACCATCATTTCTTGGAAGGTAATGGTGGCAAAGGAAACGGCAAAACCAAGCGGATAAAGAAAACTTACCTTTGGCAAGCCTGCTGAGGCGCAGGCAAAGGTCCGGTTGCCCGACTTTAAATCGGCGACTACGTCGATTATTCCACCTTGTTGTTAATTTAAAAGAAAACGCCTGGATCAATTACTGATCCAAGCGTCAATTTAACTTTATTCTTCTATTTCATCGGCATTTGCGGTTTGATCTGCATCATCCGCTTGATCTGCATCATCTGCCTGATCTGCTTCATCGGTAAAATAAGCGTCCAATATCCGTTTTCCGATATTTTTGTTAATCACACTGCTGCCATTTCTGACATTCGTTACGACAACTGCCATCGCAACTTCCGGATTCTCATATGGCGCATAGCCGACAAGCGTTAAATTATAGTTGTAGCCAGAGCCATTCCATACCTGCGCCGTACCAGTCTTACCAGCAGGGTCATAGCTTACGCCTCTGAAAGTCGAAGCCGCTGTACCCTGACTGCCGCTCATAACGCGGCGGAAGCCTTCTTGAACGCGTTCAATATTTTTTTGGCTCATACTCACCTTATTTAAAGCATTTGGCTCAAATTCTTCAATTACTTCTCCAGTCTCATCAGTATCATGATTCGGATCGCGAATTTCCTTCATTAAATGCGGCTGCATTCGAACCCCGTCATTGGCAATTGTCGAAACGTATTGTGCAAGTTGCAGCGGTGTATACGTATCAAACTGGCCAATCGCAAGGTCCATCAGGTTACCAAGTTTTTGAACGCCGCCATTATAACCCGTTCCTTCACTCGGTAAGTCAATGCCTGTTTCTACACCAAGTCCAAATTCAGCAAAGTACTTTCGCATTGTTTCATAAGAAGTTTTCGGATCTCTGAAACCGGATTTCGTACTGTAATTATAGCCGCCGATTTTCATGGCAATATGGAACATATAAACGTTGGATGAACGCTCAAGAGCCGTCAAATCATTAATCGTCCCCATGTTCTGCCATGATTTTTTCTTCAAGCCACCAATCGTAATCGGCGCATCATAAAACGTATCACCGGGGCTAATGACTCCTGTTTGATAACCTGTCAAAACAGTTGCACCTTTAACGGCCGAACCCATTGCATATGAATTATAAATGGTTCCATACGTTTCTTCGGTAATTTTTGATCCATCTCTTCTTTTACCCGATAATGATAAGATTTCACCTGTTTTCGGATCCATCATCACGACATAAGCAGCTTCTGCAGTCGTTTCCTTCGACAGTTCTTCCTGAACGATCGCATCAACTTGCTGCTGCAAATCAATATCGATTGTCAGCACAAGATCCTTTCCTGTTTGACCCGTTGAAGTCGTTACCGAATCAGTCACACTGCCAGTACGGTCCTGAGTATAACTTTGCTCTTCCTTCGCGCCTCTCAGCACACTTTCATACTGAAGCTCCAGGAAGCTCTTCCCTACTAAATCGCTCAAATCATAGCCGGCCGCTGTGTATTCGTCGGCACTTTCCTCAGGAATTTGCGCAATCGAGCCAAAGATTTGCCTTAATGTATTATCATATACATATCTTCTTTGCGAATCGAGCTTCACGTCGATTCCGGGAAGATCGGCCAAATGTTCATTCACAAGAGCAAACTCCTCCGTCGTCAGGCCTTCTTTAATCCGTTTAACTGAAGCCGAGCTGGAATCGAGAATCGCTTTAATTTTATATACTTCCACTTCCGCGTCTGACAAGCTATTAATTTCATTATCAGTAATACGCTCGAGCTGAAGTTTGTATATTTCTTTATCCTCAAGCTTCGAAAGCTCATCATCTGTTACTTTTTCGAGCGCTTCATCGCTGTTTTTCATAATCCAATAATCTTTCTTGTCGCGATCTTTTACATCTGCAATATCGATTTCGACAAGTTCAGCCAATTTTTCAGCAATATCATAGGTTGACATGTCGGACGTATCCGCCGAATCAGTATAGGTCAACGTATAAATCGGGTCATTTTCGACAAGCTGTTTTCCATTGCGATCATAAATGATGCCGCGCGGGGCGTTCCATGTATATTTCGTCGTTGTCGTAGCTTCACTGGCTGCTTTATACTCCTGACCCTTGACGATTTGAACATAGCCAAGCCTTAAGACGAGTATGGTAAACATCACAAATACGGTAAAAAATATAGCATTTAAGCGAAATTTGGTCGTTTTATTCTTCTTTTTGTTTTTTTTCATTTTTGTCTCAATCTTTTTTAATTTGTTGTTACAGCATTATTGCTCTCAAGCGTAACAGTAGTCGTTTTCAGCTCTCCGCCTCTGTAAAACTCGATTGTAACTTGATCTCCGACTTCAAGATTGCTATACAAGTATTTACGAAGATCTGTTGAATCAGCGACAGATTGATCATCGATTTTCACAATAACATCCTGTACTTCCAAACCTGCATCATCCGCTGCAGAACCGGATTCTACACTAGTAATGATGACCCCTTCTTCAACAGGAATGTTCAAGCGCTCCAAGTACATAATCGGCACTTCTGAAAGACTCATTAAGCCTACGCCAAGATATACGCGCTGTACAGATCCTTTTTCAAGAATTTCATTAATAATCGGCACTAAATCATTACTTGGAATGGCAAACCCCAGACCTTCCACTCCATCTTCTGAAATCTTTAAGCTGTTGATTCCGACTACCTGGCCTGCTGTATTTAATAATGCGCCGCCGCTGTTACCGGGGTTAATGGCCGCATCTGTTTGAATAACATTTAAGTCCCAATCACCTGCAGAAGTCGTCACAGATACAGTACGGTCAACTGCGCTGACAATTCCTTGCGTTACAGTTCTTGACAAGTCAAGGCCAAGCGGATTTCCGATAGCGATTACGTCTTCACCGGCACGTAATGTGCTTGAGTCTCCGAAACTCAACACGGAAGTTACATAGCTTGACTCAATTTTCAATACTGCCAAGTCGCTTAATGCATCGCCGCCAACTAATTGCGCTTTTGCACGGTCACCACTGTCGAGCGATACTTCAATTTCATCTGCACCTTCAATTACATGATAGTTCGTTACAATATACGCGTAATCACTATCCTTTTTGAATATAACACCTGATCCTGAGCCACTTTCCACACTTTCATCCGTAGCTTGCGGCTGCTCAAAAGGCGAATAATAATTGCTTGTTTGGTTTTGAACATTCACGACACCTACAATAGCCGGCGCGGCTTCTTCAACCATATCAGCAATTGTCGAATTACTGACAACAGTTGCTTCAACCTTTACAGAACCTGAGGAATTGGCTTCTTCACGGCTTGTACCTGAATGGCTTTGCGCAGATGATTGTGAACTTGTTGCCGAATCAAACAAATCCGAATAATTCGTGAAAGGAATAACGGATAATGTCAGCACTGAACCAATTATTCCTGCTGAAATCGTTTTGGCCCAGCTGCTCCATACCTTTTTCTTTTCATCGCTTATCTTTTTGCTGTTATTAGATTTTTTATTTTCATGTTGTTTTTCACTAATCACTGCAGATTGTGTTTCATTAGCTGTTTCAGAGCTGAACTCTGAATGGCTTTGTTTCATATCTTCTCCATATGTAGAAGCCGATTGCTCCACAGCCTTTTCATCAGATTGTTCGAATTCGGCCGCTGTCAGCTGTTCGCTATCAAGATGAGCCTTCCCTGGCTCCACATTCATCACAACATCGGATGAAGTACCTTCTTCCGATAATACTTCGTCTCTATCTTTCTCTTCTTTTTTATTAAGTTTATTATTTAGATCCTGTTCAGGAATTTCATTAAAATCTTCTTTTTCGTTCATGACTAACTCCTCCTTGTAACTGAATAATCATTTCGTTACTTAATATTGTAGAAGTTAAATATGAACAAACTTTTAACAAACCTTTAATAGTTATAGAAAAGAAATGGAAAAGTTTCAATCAATTGCAGTAAGTTTAATAACAGCAGTTTAAAAATATATAAAGTAATTCTATATCAATATATCATCTTCATCAAGCCAACAACAAATTCCAAAACAAAATATACAGCAAACCCTATTAACACGATACCAGCACCGATTGTTATTCTTTTAATGAATAGTTGACTCATATACTTTCGAGTGAGAGCAACCATTGTCAACAGACTGATATCATGCAGAAGGATGCCTGTCAAAATGCCTCCTGCTACAATGAGGAAACTTGAATGGGCAGTATGCACCGAATTGGCAAGTACCGTTCCAAAAATACCGACCCAAAACAAAATATTGCCCGGTGAAATTCCGACCAAAAAGCCGGTCATATAGGATGAACGCTTTGATTTGGCCATTTTCCCTTCCCCAACTGCGATATCCTGACCGGCATTGCGTATGCTATCAATGGCAATCACCAATAAAAAAATTGCCCCGATTAGCCACATTGCTACTTTAATCTCCGGTTGCGATAAGATTGTCGAAAAACCGAAATAAATAAAGATAATCAACAGCACATCGATTGTCATGCCGCCCAATCCGACCGACCAACCATGAACGAATCCATTCTTCAAACCTTGTTTCGTCATCTCGACCGTGATCGGACCGACAGGCAATGCCAAAGAAAATCCCAACACTAAATATGTCACAAATACAGCCATCCCGACTCTCCTTTAAGCAGGTTTGTCCCCATTATATGGCTGAGCTCCGGCATCTAGAATGCAAAAAAACTGTTCCTCCAATTGTTAGACACATCTAACAATTGGAGGAGCAGTTCAAAAATGCCAACAGTTTTTTCTAAAAAGAAAGCATATATTATTGAACCTGGATAGCTGTCTAACCTTACACCTGCCATGCGGGAGGACTAAACTGCCTCCCGCATGGCTCCTTTTTCATTGAGCTGAATCTTTATAGCGTAGTTCATGATGAAAAAGGACCGGTGACGATTTTTCTAATTAACCGGAATGGTTTTGTTCTTGCTGTTTCATTTGTTTAACGAGAAGTTTTTTCTTTTCTTCCTTTGCGCTCCATTTGAAAATTTTATCTAGGAGGAGGTAGATGCGTTTCGATTCCTTCGTCAACATCGGACCGAGTATCGCCAGAATTAATACGTATAGAGCGGCAAACGGTTTAATAACTTCCATTAAGCTTCCCATAACCGCCAAGTTGGCCAAAATAATGGAGAATTCCCCGCGTGATACGATTGTCAAACCGATATTCGATGATGCTTTATACGAAAGCTTTGCGCGTCGCCCGGCAATCAATCCGGCAGTAAAATTACCGAATATTGTGATAATTACAGCACCTAATACTAACCAAACGGCATCGCCTAATGTACTCGGGTCAATGCTTAAGCCGAAACTGAAGAAGAAAATCGCCCCGAAAAAGTCTCTGAATGGCACAACAAGGTGCTCAATTCGTTCGCTATGTTCCGTTTCCGAGAATACCAGACCAATTAACAACGCACCGATTGCTTCGGCAACGTGAATCGTCTCAGAAAAGCCGGCAATAAAGAATAATGCGGCAAAAATAACAAGGATAAAAATTTCATTTGAAGTTATGTTTAATAGTTTGTTTAAAATTGGAGTAGCTTTTCTGGCAATCACAAAGAATAACAAAATATATCCCAATGAAATACCGATAGAAATTAACGTATCAAACCAAGATGAAGAACCGCCAAGAATCATACCGGATACAATTGATAAGTAGACAGCGAGAACGATATCTTCAAACATAATGATACCGAGAATTAACTCCGTCTCCTTATTTCCTGTTCTCTTCAGGTCCACTAGCACCTTAGCGACAATAGCACTCGATGAGAATGTGATAATCCCGGCAATAATTAATGTCTCTTCAAGCGGAAAACCATTTACGACACCGTATAGTAATCCTAAACTGAAGTTAATAGCGATATAAATGCTTCCGCCGACGACAATGTTTTTCCCCGATCGTTCCAGCTTTTTAACAGAAAACTCTAAGCCCAAATAAAACAGGAGAAACAACACACCAATTCTGCCGAGGAACTCGATAATTTCGTAGCTATTTACGAATGATAAATCGATGATTCCGAATACAGGAATGTGCGGACCGACCAGCATTCCCAGAATAATCAGAAAAGGGATGATGGAAAACTTAAGTTTTCCAGCCAGAACAGCTGCTAAGGCAATGATAACAAGAGCAGTTCCAACTTCAAGCACGAGATGATTGGTCATTAAGTATCACCCTTCTTTTTTAGCAATTCGTTTTCAAAACGGATTACCTCCGGTCTTTCGCCGGCAATGACGAGTGTATCGCCTGCACTGATGATAGAATCCGGTCCTGGCATAATCATTTTTTTCATATCTTTCTTTAATACAGAGATAATATTGACGTTATAATGATTACGAACATCCAATTCACCAATCGTGCGCCCGCTCATTGTTGCTCCGTCTTCAACTTTGAACCATTCAATGACCAAACCGTCGAATGCCATCTCCAGTTTCTCCAATGCTTTCGGCGAATAGACCATGCCTCCTAAAATAGCTGCGATCTTGCGTGATTCACTGTCGTTTAGCGTCACACTCGACAATGTTTCCTCATGGTCGTCATCATAATGATACAGTTCTCTCCTGCCATCATTATGGATGACAATAACCATCTTCTCATCCTCATTTGTTGTAATTTCAAACTTGCATCCGATTCCCGGAAGCTCACTTTCCCGAATGTTCATTTCCCTTTAATTCCTCCCCTTCATTTAAGCATGTTCACGTAATCATACTCAAAAGGCATTTATGGATATTTCACCAAAAAAATATGCGAAAAAAGCTCTTTTACAAAACACTTTTGCCCCAATTCACAAGTTGACATCAATCTCTGTTCGGATGACTTCCTCCTTATCAATGCCAATATATTTCAACGTTTCAGATTTCGTATCATGATGGAAAAACTTTTGTAAAAGAGAGATCGCAACACCACGTTTATACGCATGATAACCGAACGTTTTGCGCATCGAGTTCGTGCCGATTTTCCCTTCAATACCGACTTCCTTAGCTGCATCATGAACAATTCTGTACGCTTGCTGGCGACTGATTGGCAGTTTAGTTTTGGTTGAAGCAAAAAGAAAATCCTCGTTCAAAAGCCCTTGTTCTTTCACATAATGACGAACTGCCTTGCGTACTTGTTCATTTACATATACTTCCTTCGGCGGCAAACTGTCCTTCTGCGGAATGTAAATGAAACGCTTCGCCTCCTGTTTATCATTCATCAAGTCTTCTACCTTCAAAGACAGCATTTCTGTAATTTTCAGGCCTGTATTGATTCCGACTATAAACAATACATAATCCCTTTCCGAATGCTTCTTTAATACCTTCTTAATAGCATTAATCTCTTTGACATCGCGTAATGCTTCCACATATTCCATGGATCTTGACCCCTTTAAGTATGTTACATAATCCTATTATATCATCGTATTATGTAACATAAAAATCATTTGCTCAAATAGTTAGAATTTTTCATACCATAGTAAATAAAGCTATTTGCGCACAAAGCTGACTTGCAACAAATACGTAATCCATAATTGCACCTTCTTTCTTTAAAAATGGTAAACGTTCGTGTCAACAACCAGTTTCAATAAGTCGCTCGGGTGCTCTAATACATAATCAGCCTGAAAACCGTCTGTCGTCTTCGCACCCCAATAAGCAAGTCCAAACTTTGCACCTGCATCTTTAGCACATTGATTATCGTAAATCGTATCTCCGATATAAATTGCCTCATGAGGTGCTACATCCATTCTCTCAAGACAATATAAAAGTGGCTCTCCATGCGGTTTATGCAATTGCGTGCATTCAGTCACAACGACCTCATCAAAATATTGGCTGCATTCGCGCTGGTCCATCGTTTCTTTATATTGCTGTTTCGACTTCGACGTCACTACCCCGAGTTTAATCCCAAGCAACGATAACTCGTGAATGACGTTTTCAATATTTTTAAAAGGCTTTGTCTCTTTCAAAGCAGTCCGTTCCAATTCATGACAACGGTCAAGAACAGCATTGACATCCGTAATATGAAGCTTTGGCAGCGCCTCCTCACCCGGAACCCCGAAAACGAAACGCAGATCTTCAATCGAGTACGAATAGCCCGCCTCGTCCGTCGCCTGCTTCAATGAACGCATAATTGCATCTTCAGTATCTAAGATCGTTCCATCAATATCAAAAATAATTGCTTGAATCATCTTATTCAGCTCCCTTTCACATCATTGCTTACAGGAATTTACCCGCTGAAACACTGCAATAATCTCACCTTACCTCTACTTTAAACGGAAATTTTGAGAGATTGGGGGCGAATTTTGAACAAAACCTTACAATTGTTTGTGTATCTGAATCAATATGGGGATATACTGTTTAATTAAAAAAGGAAGTGTGAAAAGTATGGACTTGGAATATGCCTTTTGCGGATATGAATTTTTATTGGACAAATTTGCTTATCAATTCGAGGTTACCGGATTATTCAAAGAAAATGACGTGGAAATGATCGAGTCTTTTCTGCAGCATTACGATTTCTCTGATGACACTGTACTATTTGATACATTCCGGTTCCATTATTTATGCTTTAAAACAGCTTATACCCGCAATTCGCTGCCATTTTAAAGATTTAAACAAAAAAGAAAGATGACCAATAAGCCATCTTTCACATGGATACGTAGCGGATGAATTCATCCAAATTCGTTGTATCCGTTATTTGGTTATTGCATGCAGCGTTGTCCGTGCACACGTAATTTGCCAATGTTCGATAGTTCATCGCACTGCCTTTCGTTTTCATTTCGACAGTGAACAACCCGACTTCATTCTGATGATGACAAAAATGACAAATACCTTTCTTACTGCTTGGCGTAAAACGTCCATGAATGCCAGCAAGCTTTCCGTCGACTTCCTTAATGATAAACTTCTGATTCGTCCCCGTATCGTTCCAACCGAAAAAGGTTAAATGAGACAATGCGTCAGCAGAAATTGACGGGTAATTCAATTTCTTCACCTTGCGAAATAGCTTTTTAATCTTCGCATCACTAAGGTCGGTAAAAGGTAAACAAACTTCTGCCAGTTTCTCCTTGTAACGCTGCACAGCCGCTTCCGAATCTAATTCAAGAATTTCCCTAAGCAGTGATTCCTGCTCCTCCGACAAATCGGTAAACAGTGCCAATACCTTATCCAGTGCCAAATGAATAAACGCACGTTTAACGGCCGCATCATTGACTGTGTTCACTGCTCCGGCGATGCTTTTCGCCTGCTGCATAATAAAGTTATATTGATGATTACTAATAAATGGCGTCATTCAGACCACTCCTTTTTTACGTATTGTATCAGCTATGACCACTTCTATGTAGTCTGAATTCAGTTATAAACTGTTCTAAACAGAAAAAAAGCGTAAAATCAAATTTACGCCTTTCCCTTACGATAAACAATATTTTTTATAGTATGCTCAGACAAGTAATATCGGTTCTGAAAATGCCAAAACTGCTATCAATTCGGAATCAGCAATTTTTCACCTGCATAAATAAGATTTGGATTGCTAATATTATTCAATCTTACAAGTTTTGACACTGTCGTTCCATATCGACGTGCTATCGAACTTAATGTATCTCCGCGCTGCACTGTATACGATATTGTCCCTCCTGCACCGTCGCCATCAACCGTTATGCGCAGCACCTGTCCAGGAAATATTAAGTTTGGATTTGATATATTATTTTCTGCCGCAATCGCTGACACTGTCGTTCCATATCGGCGTGCTATCGAACTTAATGTATCTCCGCGCTGCACTGTATACGATATTGTCTCGCCAGTTTCACCTCCACCGACCGGTATTCTCAGTACTTGTCCGGGGAAAATCAAATTCGGGTTGGCTATATTATTTGATGCTACAATTGCCGATACTGTCGTTCCAAAACGGCGAGCTATCTCACTTAACGTATCTCCACGCTGCACTGTATACGTTGTATTTCCATCTTCATCTCTCTCGACTGTTATTCTTAGCACTTGACCAGGGAAAATCAAATTTGGATTCGATATATTGTTTTCTGCCACAATCGCCGATACTGTCGTTCCATAGCGCCGGGCTATTGCACTTAATGTGTCGCCGCGCTGCACTGTGTACGAAATCGTTACTGTATCTCCCGGCTCCGGTTCAGGTTCCGGCTCAGGAGATGGTTCAGGTTCCTCCGGGGTGTTGTTTGACATTAACATTTCATCTGTAAAATAATCTAAGTCGACATTACCGCTTATGCCGGGAACTGAGCCTGTATCAGAATATTGCCATCCGGCCCAAGTATCCCAAATAACAGAATCTGAAGGCTCGTCGACTCCGTATTCCGCTACCCAAAGAGAATACTGTGTTAACTCCTCGCCAAACACGTCTGTAGCATTGGAAGCATCACTGTAAATTACAACTTCCATTCCTGTAACTTCGATTAATTCATTTATAAATGCGAGCGATATTTCATTGACTTGCTCATTCGTTAAACCATCGAATACCTCAAAGTCCATGGCAAGCTTGCCATCAATATCTTTGCCGCTAATATTATCAGCAAAAAATCGAGCTTCCGCTTGTGCCTCAGAAACATTTTGTGCTCTCACAAAGTGATAGACACCGACAAGAAGTCCAGCTTCTTTCGCCCCTGCATAATTAGCTTCAAAGTTCGGATCGATTAAGGTTGTCCCTTCACTTGCCTTTATATATACAAACTCTACTCCCGAATCTCTCACACTATTAAAATCTATATCACCTTGAAATACACTTACATCAATGCCGTCATATTGTCTCGTACCGCCGGGTTCAAGCGCAAAACTAGCGCTTGTCCCGCCGAAAAGCGACAAACAAAGCACGGCAGATAGCACCGTGTTTTTCTTCATTTTCACTCCCCCTGCCGTTTATAAAAGTAGCTTTTACAACAGACTATTCAAACGGCAAGGTAAAGGTGTGGGGATAGTTAGTAGTTTATTTCCTCAAAAATATCGAACTGAGCCAGCCTTCAATTTCCTGAAGCAATTCGGGGTGAAGCGGAGATTGCATTTGCTTTTTATATTGCTTCTTCACATACAACAAAGACAGTTTCTCATTATGTTCACGCAAAATATGATTCATCTTTTCAATAATTCGGCATTTAATATTTTCTTTTCCGAATGCTTCAATATTTTCCATATGTTTGAGATCAGCCTGAACATCTTTATCACCATTTAATACGAGAATAGGACAATCAGCTTGCTTTAGAAGTTCAAGCACATGTTCATCGGATACTTGCAAGTGCTCGCGAAGCCATTTCGCAGGAAATTTCCGAAATTGAATTTTAATAATGTCTTCTGTTGAACTTTGAACTAACTCAAATAATTTATTTTGTTTCTTGACGATGGATTTTTCTTTTATCAGCAATTTCAACAACTTCCCTTTTAAGCCATTCATATGTTGGATTTCCTGAAAAGCAAGCTCGTTCTGGTAAATCAAAGCTGACTTCAGACCAGCCCCGGCACCCGCGATCAAAAGCAGCCCGGCAACACGATGACGGTGATAGGCAAGTGTATTGAGAATACAGCCTTCACTGTGCCCCAATAAAATAACTCTTTCGCTATCAACATTCGGAAGTTGCTGTGCATATTTCACATTGCTGATGACGTCATCAACTAAATCATTCATACCGCAAGTCAGGATACTTCCTTCGCTTTTTCCGATTCCCCTTTTGTCATAGCGAATGGTCACAAATCCTAGACTTGTAATAAATTTCGCTAAATTCTTGTAAAGGTTTATCTCAAAGTTTTTCAAATTACCGTCACGATCAGCGCTGCCTGTACCCGGAACGATAACGACAGCCGGAAGTGGTTCATTCGCCCCCAATGGAACGGTCAATGTTGCCGACAGTTCGTATTCTCCCGGTATTGTTACCTCTTTCTCTACTCCATCAAAAACCATTAATGAACCACATCCTCCCACAGTCTCTTTCCATAATACGCTTTGAGGCAGCTGTACTTTCCTCTATTGTATTGAATCTGAATTATTTCCTTTATTTTTTAATCAACTATCCTTTATTAATATGTTAATATAATAACTTACCATTCTACATAACGAGGTTACATCATGAAATTATTAAAAACTATATTACCAGGATTATTGCTTTGCATTGCAATTGCCGTCGCGGCAATTGTGCTCGGCAAATTTTTCCCGAGCCTCGGAAGCGGATTGTTTGCTATCCTGATCGGGATCGTTATCGGAAATATGAACTTTGGTTCCAACGAAGCATTAAGAGCAGGAGTTAAATTTTCTGAAAGTAAACTGCTCTACTACTCCATCATTTTATTAGGGGCGACATTGACATTTCAAAGCTTAGTCGATATCGGGTGGAACGGTTTAGCTTTCATCTTGATTCAAATGAGCGCTACGATTGCTTTCGTAATTTGGCTAGGTAAAAAACTCGGTTTCGAAGAGGACTTTCGCCTGTTAATGGCAAGCGGTAACGCTGTCTGCGGTTCTTCCGCAATTGCATCGACCGCGCCGGCAATTAAAGCGAAAGTATCAGATATGGCGGTATCAATCACAATAGTCAATTTATTAGGAACCGTTTTGATGATTGTTTTACCGGGAATTACAAGTCTTGTTTTCAATAACGAAGTCTTGCCCTCTTCCGCTTTAATCGGGGGCACTTTGCAATCTGTCGGTCAAGTTGTCGCAAGCGGAAGCATCATTGGAGAAGCTGTAAAAGATCAGGCTGCTGTCTTCAAAATTAGCCGGATTATTTTCTTGGCTGCTGTCGTGTTCATTCTGAGCCGCATCAAAAATGCCAAGCATAAAGAAGGACCGAAACTTAGCAAAGGGTCTTTCCAACTAAGCTCAATTCTCCCTTGGTATGTTGCTGGATTTTTTATCTTGTGCATCATCAATACGATTCTGCAATTTCCGGAAACGATTACGCATCCGATTAAAATATTCGGTAATTACTTAGAAATCATCGCCCTAGCCGGCATCGGCATGAGCGTAAAAATAAAAGATCTTATCAAGCACGGCTGGAAAATTTCCGCATACGCCGGCGGTATTGGTCTTTTCCAAATAACAGTGGCTCTCATACTAATATTCCTATTTATTTTATAAATCTTATAAAGGCATGCCCGATTAATAAAATGTACCCTATAGAGTAGACACTTCAAAAAAGGTCTACCTATGGGGTACATTTTTTATATAATGAAGAAACATCAAAGAAATACTGGGGAAGAATATGAGTAAAAA
>NZ_JACXSI010000007.1 GCF_014712675.1 Peribacillus faecalis
CCAAAAGGGAACTATCACTTACTACGTGAGAGGAAAAGGAGAAACGAGTATGGAACTTTTAGAACAGATTTTAAGCAATCAAAATATGAACGAAGCCTACTTGCGTGTTTACAGAAATAAAGGTGCAAGTGGAGTTGACGGAGTAACAGTCGACGAACTGAAACAATATTTGAGAGAGAACAAGGATGAACTGCGTCAGCGCATCAGAACGAGAAAATATCAACCGCAAGCTGCTTAAGAGTGGAAATCCCAAAAGAAAATGGCAAGATGCGCAAACTGGGAATACCAACAGTAGTGGATCGAGTCGTTCAACAAGCCATTCACCAAGTTCTCAGTCCGATATTTGAAGAGCAGTTCAGCGAATACAGTTACGGCTTCCGACCCAAAAGAAGTTGCGAGATGACTATCATGAAGAGCCTGGAATTTCTGAATGACGGTCATGATTGGGTAGTGGACATCGACCTTGAACGATTCTTTGATACCGTCCATCACGACAAACTCATGCGAATCATATCCAACACCATAAAAGATGGCGATGTGATTTCCTTAATAAGAAAATACTTAGTCAGTGGGGTTATGGTAAACGGGAAGTATGAAGAAACGCCAGTGGGAACTCCGCAAGGAGGTAATCTCAGTCCACTGTTGAGCAATATTATGCTGAACGAGTTGGATAAGGAACTAGAGAGCAGAGGACTTCTCTTCGTAAGATATGCAGATGATGCTCTTATATTTGTGAAGAGCGAAAAAGCAGCGAACAGAGTGATGAAAACAATCGTAAGATTTATAGAAGACAAACTAGGACTGAAGGTCAATGTAGAGAAGAGCAAGGTCGCTCGCCCTAAAGATTTAAAATTCCTAGGGTTCGGATACTACTACGACATTGAAAATAAGAAATATCAGGTGAAACCACACCTTACTTCAGTACAGAAATTCCAAAGAAAGCTCCGGAAATTGACAAAGAGAAATTGGAGTATTCGGTTAGACTTCCGAATTGTGAAACTAAAACAAGTCATATTCGGCTGGGTGAATTATTTCAAAATCGCTAATATGAAGAAAGCCATGAAACGCATAGATGAGAAGCTTCGCTCAAGAATCAGGGTAATCATCTGGAAGCAATGGAAGAAACCTAAAAAACAGATCAAATCGCTCATCCAACTAGGTATTCCGGAGGAAGAAGCGAAAGGACTAACATACTGCCGAAAAGGCTATCGATATATAGGATTATCGAAAGTTGTCCATAGAGCCCTTTCAAACAAAAGACTAAAGCAGAGGGGAATCCCCTCTGCTTTAGAACGTTATCTAAAAGTACATACTGCGATATAAATTGAAACGCTGTATACGTGACCCGTACGTACAGTGTTGTGAGAGGGGCGAAAATAAATTATTTATTTTCCCTCTACTCGATTGCTGCTTACGAGACAGGTTAGTGAAAGAAGGACTCACAATAACTCACAAAAAATGGTAAAATAGAGTTAGCAACAAAGAATTTGCGTGAATTTATTAATAAGAATTTCTAACATATAAAGGAATCGCCATATCCACTTTCTTTTAATTCTGGTGAAAAGGAGTGTTGGGTTAGATGTACTTAATTTTTTTCACACTCGTTTATTGTTTTATCACACAATTTTTAAGTATTTCGACTGGACCGGCTTTTGGAATGATTTTAATTTTCTTGTTCTTTATTAAAGGTTACTATAGTCACGAAATAACTAACATATCTAATTTAGAGAGCACTAAAAAGTTGTATAGAAAGAACGGGCTGAAAGACTCTTTAATAGAATTACTATCTTTACTATTAATATTTATTAATGCTTGTTTAATCGCTTATGAGCCTTTTACTCCTTTCGAGTACGCTTTTTTAATTTTTCTATTTGCAGTGGTCTATCGTTTCGGTTTTTGGGGTATCACACGAACAATTAAAGAAAGAGATAAAAATATGTTTCAAAGGTAGCGCAGGTTTAAGTACAATCCTTATACAATTAACAGGGGAGTTTGTAAAATAATACGATAGAGAAAAGGCTTAGTTGAACCTAAGCCTTTTTTCTGTGATTTGTGTTGTGAAATTATTGTTGCTTCCTATGCGAATAGGTCTGTGATTTAAGGTTTTGCACTCCACAAGTAAGCCTGTTATATGATTTCACGAGGGTGTTGTTTTTTATTCCGTTGCTTCCGGAATGACTTCGTTCAGGCAACGAATCGCATTTAATGTGCGAGGATAGCCTATGTAAGGCAATAGCTGTGTGACGGCGCTGAGCAGCGTTTCTTTATCGTTGCCGACGTTGATGTTGCCCTGAATGTGCCCTTTAAGCTGCGGCTCGCATCCGCCGAGCGAGAGAATAATCGAGAACGTCAGTAATTCGCGTGTCTTGATGTCAAGGCCTTTTCGAGTGTAATAATCGCCGAAGCAATTGGCCGATAAGTACTCCTGAATATGGAGCTGATTTTTCGGTGATTGTGCGTACATTTGATCAATGGCGCTTCCGAAAATTTGTTTTTGTACCTCTAATCCTTTGATGTAACGTGTGTCCGGTGTGGTCGTAGCTTGACCCGGAAGCGGCAGCTCGACACCTTTGTCCTGCAGAATTTCATTGGTAGCGTGAAGAAAATCATACACTTTGGCAATGCCGACATATGGTACGCACTGATAAACGATTTCCTTGACTTCAATCGGAGTCAGGTCGGCATTTAGGGCTCGGTTCAGCATAATTTCATATTCATCCAAAGTTTGCATGGCAATTAAGGAGGCCAATATGATCATCATTCTTGTTTTCTTGCTGAGATTGCCATAGGGGACAACTTCTTTATCTGTGAAATTAGTTAAAATCCGCAGCAGCTCAGGGTCGTTAATCTGCAATGATAATTGTTCATCGAGCAATAATTCCTCAAAGTTTTTATGTACTGTTTCATGATGAATGCTCATTGTACAAGACCTCTTTTCTATGCATTTGTAAAAAATCTAGTTTTTTTTACCCTAATACAAAAAAATAAAAACACGCTGATCTTGGTCTTACACTGCATAATGAAAAACCTTCTAATTACTAGAAGGCTTTTCATCAAGTACACTTGCTTCCTTAAACATCTTGCCCTGCAAATAGGCTAATTTTTCCGCCATAATTTCCGGCGATTCTTTGAAGTCGTTATTGATCCAGTATAGGAAAAAGCCGAGGCTGCCGTATGTGGAGAAGTAGTTTAGAGCAGGTATCTCGATTTCCATTTCCTCCTCGAGTTTTAGCTCGTTGAGTGTTACTTGAACTAGGCTTTCGCAAAAAAGGTTTTGTGAGCCCGGGAGCACTTCTCCTTTTAAAATAAGCGCAAAAATGAACTGATTTTGATAGATGAATTCAAAAATCGGCAAATGCAGACGGATTTCATTTGAAGAGAAGTGCTGTAATTTTTGATAGCTTTCACGGAAGTAGTCGATTAATTGCTGCAAGTAATCGTCGACGATGGCATCAAGCAAGTCATTCAAGTCTTTGTAATGGGCATAAAACGTCACACGGTTGCATTCGGCGAGTTGAGAGACTTCGGTAATCGTCAGCTCGTTTAAATCCTTTTCCTTCAGCAATGTCAGCAGGGAATGCTTTAAGTTTTTCCTTGTGCGTACAATGCGACGGTCTTCTTTGGCAGTCATTATGTTGTCACCTCGCTAAGCAAACTTACTCTCACACTAATTATGCCACTGATTTTTCCATTGGACAAAGGATTGGTCGAGCAATGGATGATCATTACAGTAATGACATTGATTTGAATGGCGAATCTGGATTACCCGTTCAATCTTTTTATTGGACAATAGTGTAATTATCTGTTAATTTACAAGTGTAAAGTATTTTAAGGGGAAACATCAAGGGGGAAATCAAAATGGCTCGTTTAGAAGGGAAAGTAGCAATTATTACAGGGGCAGCGCAAGGAATGGGAGCATCACATGCGCGTAAATTTATAGAAGAAGGCGCAAAAGTTGTGCTGACAGATTTAAATGAAGAAAAAGGACAAGCGTTTGCGGCGGAGCTTGGTGAAAGCGCTATCTTCGTGAAACAAAATGTAGCAAGTGCTGAAGATTGGCAGAAAGTTGTCGAAGCAGCGGAAGAGGCATTTGGAAAAGTCGATGTATTAGTGAACAATGCCGGTATTACAATGGCGAAATCAATTTTGCAAGTGTCAGTGGAAGAATATCGCCGCATTGTGGAAATTAACCAAGTGTCGGTATTTTTAGGTATGAAAACGGTGATTCCTGCGATGCAAAAAGCGGGTGGCGGTTCGATCGTCAACATTTCATCAATGAACGGGATCGTTGCTGGCGCAATCGGCTATACCGATACAAAATTCGCGGTTCGCGGTATGACAAAAGCGGCAGCTGTTGAATGTGCAAATTACGGCATTCGCGTAAACTCTGTTCATCCGGGCGTTATTGCGACACCAATGGTTGTTCAGGAAGATACGAAAGCAGCTGTTGAAGCATTCTCGAAACATATTCCATTAAAACGTGTTGCGGAACCGGAAGAAGTTTCAAACTTAGTTCTATATTTAGCATCTGATGAGTCATGCTATTCAACAGGTTCTGAATTCATCATCGACGGCGGTTTAACTGCGATGTAATCAATGAACGGCACCAGTCCAATTTTGGCTGGTGCTGTTTTTATTTTGCATCATAAAATAAAACTCCTCATATAATGTAGTGAGACAGCAAGATTGCCAGCCTTTAAGTGCTAGTGGCGACAGCATTTTTCTTTCTCTTACCTTGGTGTCCATCATCAATGTTTGAAAGGAGAATAACGGATGAATGCTTTGTTGAAAGTTGCACTTCTTTTAGTGATTATCGGTGCGTTAAATTGGGGACTCATTGGTTTCTTCGAGTATGATTTAGTCGCGGACTTGTTCGGTGGTCAAGATTCAACCGGTGCAAGAATTGTTTATTCACTTGTCGGTGTTGCTGGTTTAGCGAGTATTGCACTGTTGTTTAGAGATCTTTCTGATTAAGGGCTGAATAGGAGAGGGGCTTTCTGAGATTGTTCAGAGGCCCCTTTTGTTATTTACGTTACAGTATAAACGCGAATAAGAGAGCGAGACTGGTTGTGAAAATTAGGTCAGTCAATCTGTGATAATAGCCTTTTGCTTCTTTGCTCGTTACATATTCCTCGATTAATCCGATTAGTGCTAATATGGCAAGGTAGCTGAATAAGTGGACGATAAAATAGGCACTAAAAAATGCATAATTAAGTAAAAAGTAAAAAGTCACCCCATAAATAATGAGTAACAGAAGATCGGCAACAATAAATACTTTTTTGCGGTTTTTAGAAAATAACATCTTCTTTGGAAGCGGAATATTTTTGCGGAATATAAGAAAAAGAATGACTCCGATATAAATGAGCAAAAGAATAAATACTCCACTGATCCTAAGTTGTTCGTAATTCAAACACATCCCCCCTATAGAAATATTTTAACATAAACTGACAATATTTCCTAAGAAATAACAAAATTTGCAGAGAGTAAAATGTGATGTATGTCACATTATTGCGCGGCATCCTGTGATAAAGTTGCTTTTACATATGAGGTGAGGTTATGTCAAAAGTAATTGATATACAAGCAACAATTTATGAATTGTATTCAAAACATCCGGAAGTGCTGCCAATCATGGTTGAGCTTGGTTTTGATCAAATTGCCAAGCCAGGCATGTTGCAAACAGCGGGGCGTGTGATGACACTTCCGAAGGGATGCCGCATGAGAGGGATTCCAATTGAAACAGTGAAAGAAGCATTCCGAAATCACGGATTTGAAATAGAAGGAGAATAACATCTATGAGTGAGATCATCAATAATCGCGAACAGAAGCAATTGAATAAGTCAGAACGTCAGGAAATGTTGAAAGCTATAATCAAAGATTTGCATAATGGGCGAAGTGTCGATGAGGTGAAGCAGCAATTTGAAGAGGCTGTCGGCAGCATTACAGTTGAGGAAATTTCTCAGCTAGAGCAGGCGTTGATGGAAGAAGAGGGTATTCCAGTTTCAGAAGTGCAACGACTATGCTCGGTGCATACAGCCATTTTCAAAGGTTCGATTGAAGATATTCACCGACCGCAAACACCGGAAGAACAGCCAGGGCATCCTGTTCATACGTTCAAGCTGGAAAACCGCGAGATCGACAAGTTGGTTAACTTTAAAATCCAGCTGCACTTTGAGCGTTTCCAAAGAGAGGACAGTGAAGAGCATATTTATAAGCTGATTGAAGATTTGAACTTGCTGCTTGATATTGATAAACATTACAGCCGCAAGGAAAATCTGCTGCTTCCATATTTAGAGAAGTACGGCATTTTAGGACCGACACAAGTAATGTGGGGAGTCGACGACCGCATTCGTGACGCAATCAAAGAAGCGAAGCAGCTGCTGGTTGACTATCAAACGGATGATAAGCAATTGGTTGTTGAGAAGATTCAGTATGTGATTCGTGAAGTATCGGAAATGATTTTCAAGGAAGAAAATATTTTATTCCCAATGTCCCTGCAGCATTTGACGGAAGATGAATGGGTGAAAATTGCCCATGAAAGTGATGTCATCGGTTTCTGCTTGATTGATTCAGTGGCGGAGTGGAAGCCTGAACGTAAATCATTGACAGAAGCAGCGATGTCAGAAGGGTTCATCCGCATAGAGACGGGTATTTTATCAATTGAACAGCTAGAGCTAATGATGAATCATCTGCCGGTTGATATTACGTTTATTGATGAAGATGATGTCGTTCGCTATTTCTCACACGGCAAGGAGCGAATCTTTACAAGAACGAAGGCAGTCATCGGACGCACGGTGCAAAACTGCCATCCGCCGAAAAGTGTTCATGTAGTGGAGAAGTTGCTTGAAGACTTCAAGGCCGGAACGAAGGATAGCGAGGACTTCTGGATTCCGTTCAAGGACAAGTATGTATTAATTCGTTATTTCGCTGTCCGTGATGAAAAAGGACTGTACCGCGGCACACTTGAATTCACGCAGAACATTGCGCCGATTCAGGAGATTAGCGGACAGAAGCGAATTTTATCGGAGTAGTATGGGAAAGCCAACCCTGAGTGGGGTTGGTTTTTTGTGATGGCTGCGCTGTCCTAAGTGAATGCAATGGTGGAATTTCAATGGAGGTGCAATGTTGTTCGCGAAGGAGCGATTCAAGGTTCGAGCGCACAAAATTGCACAAAATTACTTATAAACGAGCATACTTGAAGCAACTTCTATAAAAAATCTTGCAAAATGGCTGGCTTTTCGTTCAATTCACTGCTTGTCCATCTTAAAACTGCATGATTTGTGACCGAAAGGCCGGTTATTGGTTGTGGGTAGTGGCGTTTGGGAGCGGTCGTGCGGGATTTGAGAGCGGTCGCAAGAAAATTGAGAGTCGTCGCGTTGAACTTGAGAGCGGTCGCAAGAAAATTGAGAGTCGTCGCGTTGAACTTGAGAGCGGTCGCAAGAAAATTGAGAGTCGTCGCGTTGAACTTGAGAGCGGTCGCGGGAAAATTGAGAGTTGTCGCGTTGAACTTGAGAGCGGTCACACTTAATTTGAGAGTCGTCACGTTAAACGTACAAGCGTTCAAGCAAAAATGGGCAGGAACTGTAATTAGCTAAGAGCCAGCCAATCTGAAAAGATATCGCTGGCTCTTATTTCGCAACAATCTTGTTCGCTGCGTGCTGACGGTAGCTGGACGGGTTCATCCCAATGTGTTTTTTGAAAAGACGGCTAAAGTAGAAATTATCAGGGTAGCCAATGTGCTCTGCGATGTGCGAAATCGGGTCATTCGTTGTCTTAAGCAGCTGGCAAGCTGTCTTCAGCCGAATATCTGTTATGTATTGAACCGGGCTCATGCCTGTTGATTGCGCGAATAAATAGGCGAATCGGCGCCGTTCAATGCCAAATTGATCGGCGAGCTCAGAGATGGAGGTAATCTCGGTATAATGGGCATTGATGTAGTTGACGGCATCAGTAATCCGGTCAGCTCGGTTGTCGTGCATTTGTTTTTTTGCGCTTGAAACAATCTCCTCAATGAGCTGCATAAACACTACTTTTGCCTGAAGCTTGCTCGTGTTGCCAGGCGTTTTGAAATGCTTCTCAAGCTGCAGCACCAACTCAATTATTTTCATATTATCGGTAATCGGAATCGCGAAGTGTTCGTTGGCATGCGGGAATTGCTGCTTCTCGCTTTCCGGGATTGCATAATGGACAACGGCATATTCCCACGGTTCGCGACTTGTCGTTTCAATGACGATATCCATTGCTGAGCCGGCATGGACAATCATACGTGGATGCATTTTATAGGTAGAGCCCTTAAAGGTGAAATTCGCTTTGCCGCGAAACGGAATGACGAGTCCGTACGTATTCGGCGCTGTATAGCGGCCTTCATCCACTTTTCCATATTCAAGTTTTGTTTTGAATAAATCGGTAAAAGCGATGGTAGCATTGGCGTAATAGTCAATGATTTGTTGTACCGTGAATTGCAAGGTAATTCCTACTTTCTGTATATCAAAATAATTGCTATTCTAATTGAAAATAATTATCATTTGTAATTATAGCAATTTTGTTAGGGGATGGATATTAAAATGCATACATTTTCCATTAAGTCGAACTATACGAATTACCAGTACGATATTCATGTTTATGTGCCAGAGGAGACGGCTCCGGAAGCGGGTTTTCCGGTTATTTATGTGCTAGATGGCTCCGGCTATTTTCATTACCTGGCTGATTCGGTCTGTCTGCAAAGTCGCAATGCGCCGAAAACAGGCGTGAAAGCAGCGATTGTTGTCGGCATTTGTCATGATGAAAGCGAGATGCGTACGCGCCGGTTTTATGATTTTACCGCTCCGGCTGCCGAGTATAAATATCCGAAGCGCATGAACGCACGAATTCCAGAGCAAGTAGGCGGCGGAGCTGATTTTCAGCAGTTTATTGAAGAAGAATTAAAGCCGAAGATCGAAGCGGACTACTTGGTGAATCGTGATGAGCAGACGTTATTCGGCCATTCGCTCGGCGGTTATTTTGTACTGTGGAACATGCTGAACGCGGACAGCTATCAAAACTATATCGCCATCAGCCCATCTGTTTGGTGGAACGATCATGAACTGATAAAGATGCCGTTTAAGCGGGAAGGACGCACCATTTTTATCGCGGTCGGAGAAAAGGAAGGCCATATGGTCGGAGATGCCGAGCTGTTTGCTGAGAAAATAGGAGCCGCTGAGCTTTATGTGGCGCCGGAGGAGAATCATGCATCGGTTGTGCCGACGGTGGTGAGCCGGGCTTTGCGGTTTGTGAGCAATTAATAAATATAAATTAATAGGTTTAGAACCTTTCAAGTGAGGAATATAGAAATCATATCTTATTGAATTTGGAGGGTTTTGACGATGATGTATTCTTTACCAAGCAAAAACTTAATAGGACGAGGCTGCTTACAAGAGTTGGGAGGTCAAGTGCAAGACTTCGGTTTCCGCAAAGCGTTAGTTGTAACCGATCGTTTCTTGAATGTAACAGGTGTTGTGAGACAAGTGACTGATCAATTGGATAAAGTGAATGTTTCGTATGTAATATATGACGAAGTGAAACCAAATCCAACTTGTGCACAAGTCGACAAAGGTTTATGGCTTTTAAAAGAGGAAGGCTGTGACTTCATTCTTTCCATCGGCGGCGGTTCTCCGCAAGACTGTGCAAGCGCAATCAGTATCTTAGCAACTAACGGAGGCAATATCCGCGATTATGAAGGCTTACATAAATCTAAAAAAGTTGGTTTCCCAACAATCGCTGTTAATACAACAGCCGGTACTTCTGCTGAAATTACAATTAACTACGTAATTACAGACGAAGACCGTGGCGTAAAAATGGTATGCGTGGATAAAAACAGCATCGCTCTATTATCCGTCAATGACCCTGAACTAATGGTAGACAAACCAGCCGACTTAACAGCAGCAACTGGTATGGATGCACTGACTCACGCGATTGAAACAATCGTAACTCCAGGTGCGAATGTGATCACTGACGCAACAGCACTTCAAGCTGTTAAATTAATTTTCGAAGCTCTTCCAACAGCTGTTCGCGACGGACGTAACATTGATGCTCGCGAGAAAATGGTGAATGCTTGCTTCCTTGCAGGTATGGCATTCTCTAATGCTGGTCTTGGCTTCGTTCACGCGATGGCGCATCAGCTAGGCGGCTTATATGACCTACCTCATGGTGTCTGCAACGCAATGTTATTGCCGATTGTAGAACGCGAAAACGCTAAACGCGTACCGGAAAAATTCCGTCTGATTGCTGATGCATTAGGCTTTGACACAGAAGGCCGCTCTGACGTAGCTTGCAGCAACTACGTCATTGAACGCATCATCGAGCTTTCTGAAGAAGTCGGCATTCCAAAATCATTAAAAGAGTTAGGCGTTGAAAATCCTGATTTAGAGTTGCTTGCAGAAAACGCCCTAAAAGACGCATGTGCGCCAGGCAATCCATACATGCCGACTAAAGAGGAAACAATTGCGATGTTCAAAGAAATCGTTGAACCAAGAGATGTGACTGTGACAATTGTTGAAACAACTGAATGGATTACGCGTGACTAATTGATTCGAGATTGACGAAAAACCGCAAGAGCTATTGCTTTTGCGGTTTTTTGTTATCGGGATTTTCTGATTGTCGACAGCAGGTATATGACTGCAAAGATGATCCCGACACTGCTGACAAGTCTCATCAGCAATATGGCACCGCCCAATCCAATGTTTGCATCTAAGGATGGAGTGATTATCTCACCAATCACTAAATACGTATACAAGCTGACGGTAGCTATATAAATGACTAGTACCCAATTGCGCGTAATCTTACTGCTTTTTCTAGTGGCAGCAAAGACGCAAATAAAGGAGAATGCTAGGAAAATATAATTCCAAACCATTAAAGTATAGCTCATGGATACACATCCGATCATTGAGTAATCAATCTTTATTATTATAAGATGCAGTTAAGGCAGGTGGAATGAGCTGAACGGCATGTTCTATAAAAATAACACCATATGTTGCTCGTCAAAATATGTACCTGCTATTTTCAAAGCGTGTTTTTCGTGTCCGAACGTTTGAAATCCGAGCAATTCGTACAGTTTTAACGCGGCTGTATTGGTAGTGACAACGGATAGGTTCAACTGCTCAACACCATTTATCGCTCTCGCTTTGCGTATCGCTTCTTCAATTAAACTTCTGCCGATGCCAAGTCCGCGTTTTTCTGGAGTGACGTAGACGGCGTAAATATTGGCTTTATGCTGCAGTTTTATCTTCGTTTCTCTCAATAAAGTGGCCGAGCCAATGAGCTTCTCCTGCTCGAAAGCACCGAATGTCCAGACGTTGGCCGATTGCAGGCGGTCTCCAAATCTATCCGTTGAAAAATGAACTTCTTCTTCATAGCTTGCACCGAATGCCTCAGGGTTTGTTTGCAAAGCGGCTAATCGCAGACTCTGGTATTGCACGGCATCACTTGGCTGTAAAATACGAATCTTCATCGTTCTCCTCCTTATCTAGTATTTTCCATTTTATATTAATTTTAAGGGGTTGGAAATATTTTGCGCAATTTTCAATAAATACTTCTGCAACGAAACGGCCCCAGTATTTATTAATAATGCAACTTTTTGTAAGTCATTTCGTATATAAGGATATATTCGATCCTTAAGAGAGGCGTGTTTACTTTGAGTGTTTTATCCATTGTTTTATTGATTCTAACCCTTTTAGTAGTGGGATTAAGATTCTACATGCATCGTCATCGATTTGCTGAGCTATCTAAGGGTGAATGGCTGAAGTACATATTGGGGTTTGTGCTGAGTGTGGCTGTTGCAACTGCGGTTATATTGGGCGGGAAAGTTGTGCTCCAACTTTACTTATCTGGCTGGCTTTATTCTGTTTTGAGTATCGTCCTGATTATTTTTGGGATAGTGATTGGCAGTTTGATTTTCCTGAAGTTTATACCAAATCCTTTAAAGTCTTTTTACGAGTAGAAAGATAGAGAAATCCCGTCGTTGAAGTTCGAGTGCTCTCAAGCTGCAGTGGGACTCTCATGATTGATTGAGCGCTCTCATGTTTAGCGCGACGACTCTTAAAATGTGCGCCACCGCTCTCAAAATTCGAGCGACGACTTTCAAAAGTTCTGCGACCGCTCTCAAGCTCGCCGCGACGACTCTCAAATCGCGTGCAACCGTTCCCGGAGGCAATCGCCCACAACCAATAACCGGCTTTTCATTCACAAATCTTGCAGTTTTAAGGTGAAAAGTAGAAAATTGAACGAAAAGCCAGCCACTTTTGGGTTTTTCAAGGAAGTCTTACTCTCACACGCGCTTTAATTTTCCCATACTTACAGATGATGCTTTCACGAACTTCTGCTTTTGTTTGCAGTTCTTTGTCCATGATATCGCATGCTGCAAAGAAGTTATGTTTTTTTCTGAAGTGAACGACTGTATATTCCACGTGTTTCATTTTCCCTTTGCATTCCTGGCAGAACTCTTTCACTGGAGCTGCGACGGTCCACACATGAATTGGCGTCACGATGATGACTCTTTCATATTTAGAAACATCGATGGTTACCGGATTGATCCGCATCGGCCATCTGTGCATCGCAAATCGCCCGAGCCAGGCAAACCCGAAAAATCCTTTTATTCGCTCCGGTGTTGTAATTTCATATAGCTCTGCGCCCAGGGCATTGGCTTTTTCATAAGCGATTTTTTTCGTATAGCCGCTTCTGGAAAAATAGACGATCAAAATGGATGGATTGGTGCCGATATTTTGATACATGCTTGCGTCAAAGTGAAACTTGCTCTGTTTCTCGAAAGTGATATACGCGATGCCACATAAAAACTGAAGCAAGCCAAAGAAAAAATAAGTGGTTGATGTTAAATTAAATGGGAAAATCACAAACTGAATCGTAATCCACAGCATGAGAACGATCCCAAGACTGCATGCTAAAAGCCCGCTCATTTTTTTATTTCTAATAAGAAGATAAGCGGCAATCAGATTTGGTATACCATTAATTAATAAAAGCGATATGCCAGGGAAAATGTAATCCTGAAACAACAAGCCTGCAAACGGAAGCACTTGAAAATAAGAAAGTGCCTCCTTCATTCCTATTGAACTACCGTCAGGAGCTACGAGCATTCCTGTTGCCCCTACGACAGCCCCAATCCCAATAAACAATGTCCAAAAGATCATGATAATACGGGAAATAAATACTTTTCTCAATTTAAACCACCTCTTCTTATTAATACACGTTAGAAGAAGAATAAAACCTAGAGCGAAAAATCAATCTCCGCCGCCACCGCCACCACCGTCGCCACCGCCAACATCACCAGAATAATCGCTGGGAGAGCAGTCATTTGATTTTTTAGGATTACAATCATTGCTGCTAGCCCAATGTACCGATTTGCTATCGTAAGAAGTGGATTTTGCCGGTAGCTTATCCTTTTTTGTAGCGGCAAATAAAACAATGGCAGCGATGATGAAGATGCCGACAATGATGAAGGGAATAATTGAAATCATAGTCATTTTGCAGTCCTCCTTAAAGTGGATATATTTCCATTTTAATGCAGGGATATAAAGGAGGGTAGAGCTAAATTGTTTATTGTCCAAAGATAAGAAAGTATATATTTTTGAAATTGGAAAGCTGTCTAACCTTATACCTGCCATGCTCGGTCCTAAGCTGCCTCCCCCAAGAAACCAAAGGCGGGTTTCTTGTGTGATTCATCTTAGTCCTCCCGCATGACTCCTTTTTCATTGAAGTGAATTCAAGGGGCGAATGCAAAAATGAAAAAGGACCGGTAACGATTTTTCTAATGGCTTCAATCAGAAATACGGTTATATTCCAAAATCTTTATCCCGAAATCGTGATTGCATGTCCATTTATTAAGTTTGCCGCTGTCGCATGATGGAGAGATCCGAACTTTCACTAAGTCTTCCAAATCATGTTCGGATGGAATCTTGATTTTGACAGCGACATCATAAGAGTGGTCAGCGTTGTACGTGATGCCGGCAATTTTGCCCCAGTGCCAGTCGAATAGCGGTTCGCCCTTATATTCTTCGATGACCCTTTGATCAACAGCTGGCATGATTAGGTCGAGCACTATATCCTCCGTTGTAAAATAAGCTGCTGCAGGTGAAGCAAAAAAGAACATTCCGAATGCAAGAAAAAATAGTTTCAATGGCAAATTGATGCACCTCCTATAATTTTTAATAAAGTAAGAAAGTATATATTTTTGAGCGATGATAGCTGTCTAACCTTATACCTGCCATGCTCGGAGGCCTACAGGATGTAGGTCATAACGGCGAACCATGCGGACGTGGCGTTTTTAGCCGATGTTCATTACTTGCAGCCTCCCCAAAGAAACCAAATGCGGGTTTCTTGGGGGAGGTTCTCACGATGAGAGTCACAGCGACGAAGATATGCGGACGTAGCGTTCTTAGTCGCTGTTCCTTACTTGCGGGCTGCTTCCGCTTTTCGATTCGGCATGGCTTCTTTTTCAACGAGGCGAATCTAAGTAGTTTAATCATGTTGAAAAAGGACCGGTAACGGTTTTTCTATGCTAAAATAAGTATTTATAATAGACGAATTAAGGTGAGGAACGTGCTTATCTCTGATGTGAAGCCTGATATTGGGTCAATGGTATCATTTTTTGATTATCGGCATCATTTTTATACAAAAGTGATTATTTATTTTACACATAATGAAATAAATATGAGAGCAATATTATTATTTGCTGAAAATATTACGCTTGAGCGATTAGAAGTGTATGTGAACGGCAACTGGGTGGAGAAGAAAGGGAATCCGCATTTGTACGGTTTAGTGCTCACGCAGCATCAGTCTGTGCATGAAATCGCCAAGCGAATTCGGGACAATGAACAGCAAGAGAAGGCGCAATTGGAAGAGCGTTTCCGGGCCTTCATATGTGAGCTAGCGGAACAGTTTCCGAAGACGATGCCATCGCTTTATCCGACGCGATGTGTGGTGGCAGATGATTTTTTGAGCATCATGGTTTATGTCGAGAACGGGGAAGATATCGTCACTAGCAAAATTGAGACGAATCTGTATTTTCCGGATGACAGTAATGATGTGCAGACGTTGCTGAACAGCTACCGAGCGGAAATTTTAAAAAGTGTGATGAGGGAAAACGATGCTTTTTACATGATGACGATTCCGTATGAAGGCGACAAGCTTCAATATGTGTCTGTCTATCTCGAAGGCTATTGCTCGCATTGTCATGATTGGAAAAAATCGTACCTTCGTACAATGCTTGAGTTAAATCCGGATACAATTGCTGCAGAAAACGAGAAGCTGCTCGTGCCTTTTGTCGGTAAATTCATGTGCCCGACTTGTGAAGCGGAGGTTGCAGATGAACGGGTGGTTGTAAAAGATACGATGACGGGTCGGACGGTTCGTGAGCAGGAAATCGTGTATTGTCGGTTGCTCGGCAGTAAGGAGAATGAGCGGGAAATACGGAATATACTCCATGTTGCGCTGGGCCACCAGGCGTATTTCGAAGGTTATGAGGACTATTTTTGGAACGCATATTGTTATGCTGCTTTGCAAAATTGGGACGAATTTCTTCATGAGCTGACGAATGTGGAATTGCAACATGGACTTGAGGTTTTTGGTATATACGAAGATGATTCTCTGCTAGAAGAGGTGAGTCAGCAATTTTTATCGGATGAGGAAAAGATGGATTTCTGGCGAAAGGCGAATGAAGAGACAATTGCGCATTATTTAATGATTACTGTTTTTGGCTGGAACATTCCGAAAGAGATCGAGCGCATCGGCTTGAACAGGGCGGAGTTCATCTTCCGCTATCTGCCATGCCCGCCTGAATTGGAAAATTTGCGACGCGAACTTATTTCGCAATTGTTCATTAAGTCCCCAGAAGAACTGACTATGCTGCAAGAAACGATGAACGCACAAAAAAGGCAAATCCATGCGCTCCGTCAGGAAAATGGCCGGCTGACGAATAAGCTCGGTGAAGCGTATAAGCAAGTGAGTAAGGCAGAAGAGAAGTCACATTGCGATTCCCAAATTGTCCGCAATAAGGCTGACATCCAGAAAATCCATCACCTTAAAGGGTTGATTGAAGAACTGAAAAATGAAATCGAACGGCTGACAATCGAAAACCCACAAGAAGAATTAATAGAAGAAGTAGAACTAACAGAGGAGCCGATTGAAGAGGGAATTTGCTCGGATGACGTGCTAGAGGGCAAAACGATTCTTATTCTCGGCGGCTATCGAACGCATCTGGACAATCAGCATCGCACCTATCAAGTAATCACCCATGATACGCGACGGTTGGACCCTGATTTCTACGAGCGTTTGAAGAAGGCTGACATCATTGTCGTGCTCACCCGCTACATTTCGCACCGGGCGATGTGGGAAGCGAAGGAATATGCAATTCTCGAACAGAAACCAATTTACTATACTTCCTTCACAAATATTCCAAGAATAGCGCATATGATAGCTGTAAAAGAGCAGCAGATGTAGCAGTTTTGGAGGCGGACGTTGATGGAGAAATATTTGCATAATATAGACCAACTGTTATTGGATGGTTATATGGATGTGAACAAAGATCATATAAAGGAAGAACTAGATAAGGCTGAAGTCAATTATGTCATCCAGCACGTGCCGGTTGTGCTCGTGGAAACGGCTGAAGGCGAATACACCATCGCTAAAACGGTCAATCCGAAAAACTTGCTCCGACTAGCAAGCAAAAGTACAGAGGATTTGGTTGATCAGTATGAAGCGGAAGGCGTTCCGGAAATTATTGAGTTTTCGAGAGAATAAAGAAAGTCCGATTTTGTTTCTTAAAGTAGCAGAATCGGGCTTTCTTTAGTTGTAAGAACATCGCCCCAAATGGTATATTGAATAAGGATAGATTTGGAATTTTGTGGAGAAAGAAGGTTTTGAAATGAAAAAGAAACAAGCTAAAACAATCGGCGAAATGACAAACAGCCGTCGTATGTGGGGCATCGATGCTTCAACGCGTATCGTGAAAAATAAGAAAGGCAAAGGCTCCTATAGTCGAAAAGGGAAACAATCCTGGCGGCAAGGGGCCTAATTTTTTGCAAATGGTGATTCTAATATGCGCAATTAGTAGCGTGGGCAAAACATTGATGGCCCAGCAGTTGCTTGAGAAGTACCACATTCCTTATCTGTCTGCCGACCACTTGAAGATGGGATTATATAGAGGCGATGCACATTGTGGCTTTACCCCTTCAGATGATACGGAAGTTATTGCTGAAAAACTATGGCCAATCATAAAAGGTATAATCATGACCAATATTGAAAATAATCAAAGCATTATTATTGAAGGCTGCTACATGCTGCCACAATATATGAATGACTTTGAGAAATCGTACTCTGAAAAAATTATTCCTATTTTCATGGGCTTTTCAACAAAATATATTAAAGAAAACTTTACATCTCATATCGTCAAGCATAGAAATGTCATCGAAGCCCGAATGTATCCGGAAGAACGGAACATGTCCGATTTTATAAAAGAACAAGAAGCTTTTAAAAGAAAATGCGAAAAATATGGTGTGGCCTATTTTGAAATAGATGAAGATTACCATCAGGACATCCTGAAGGTTTATGAATATATAGAAATGAAGGAGAAATACATATGACAAAAAAAGAACTGTCAGCTACTGAGAGCGAGCAACTGCTCACAACGTTGAAAAAACGTTTTGATAAACATATGAATCGCCATGAGGGGCTAGAGTGGGAGAAGGTGCAGACGAAGCTCGAAGCCAATCCTGACAAGCTGTGGTCACTGCACATGATGGAGGGAACAGGTGGCGAGCCGGATGTGGTTGAATACGAAGCAGAGACGGACGAGTTCATTTTTTACGACTGCTCAGCGGAGAGTCCAAAAGGGCGCAGAAGTGTTTGCTATGACCGTGAAGCATTGGAAGCGAGAAAGAAACATAAGCCGGAAAACAGCGCAATGGATATGGCGAATGAAATCGGGATTGAACTGTTGACTGAGGAACAATATCGTCAGCTGCAGCAGCTCGGCGCCTTCGATTTGAAAACATCAAGCTGGGTGCAAACACCAGAGAACATCAGAAGCTTAGGTGGCGCCCTGTTTTGCGACCGCCGTTACGACACGGTTTTTACATATCATAATGGCGCTGATTCGTATTATGGTGCAAGGGGATTTCGTGGTGCGTTGCGAGTTTAAATTAAATGAGGTTACCTGTTCAAGCCGTTAAGAAAGGAATTTCTTAACGGTTTTTGTTTCTTTCATTTGTATTTTGTCTTGGGAATATAGGTATTGGTAGAATAAGAGATAGCAAAGAAGAAACCAACAGAAAAGAGGATGAAGAGGTTGAGAAAAGCATTTGTAATTAGTGATATACATGGTTGCTATGAGCCGTTTATGAAGCTGTTGGAAAATTGGAATCCAGAGATGGAGCTGATCATTTTAGGGGATGTCATCAATCGTGGCAAAGATTCCTTAAAGGTTGTGCAGCAGTTGATTAAGCTAAAGGGGCTATATCGAGAGAAAGTGAAGATTATAAAAGGCAATCATGAGGATATGTTTCTCGACTTTTTGGATAGCCCGGTCGGCAACGGCCGAAAATTTGACATGGTTGGTGGCGGTGAGACGATTATCAGTTTTGCCGGAGATGATGCGATTATGAAGCGTAATATAGAAGACATTGCGAGAGTTGTCCGACAGAGAGCTGAACGAGAAATAGATTTTATTAGGAATTTGCCTTTGTATTACGCATTTGGAGAAGTGCTTTTTGTTCATGCGGGAATTGATGCTGCAACGAAAGATTGGCGGCAAGCACCAGACAAGGACTTTATGTGGTATGACATGATGCCTGTCGATGAAAACAAGACCGGATTAACTATTGTCTTTGGTCATACGCCGACGCGGATTTTGCATCAGGATAGAATCAACAATGATGTTTGGGTGAGTGAAGACGGCAGCTATATCGGTATCGACGGAGGCTATATTTTTGGCGGTCAGATGAATGCAATCATCATTGATGAACGAGGGGAAGTTTTAGCGAGCTACTTTGAAACGAGTAATACTTGAGAAACGAGAATTGCTCAATCCTTTTGTGAACCGTTTTAAGGAAATCGCTGAAGAGTTGTAAAAAGAGGAGGTAGGGCTGTTGATTGAGGAAAGCCCCTTATAAATGTATGTAATGAAATTATTTCTGTAATTCTCTTTCAATCATTCTCTGTTGTTTTTCGCTATAATCTATATTTGACATTTTATTAGTGTTTATACGACCGATTGCTTTACGAATATGAGCATTTTCATCAATCAAGTGCTTGTATTTTTCATCATTAAGATATTGTTGAAACCACTTCTCTTGCTTTAAAAACTCAATATTTCTCTCAATCTCATCTTCTGTGATGTCCTTAAATGAGAAGAAAATGATTGTCGAAATTGAATGGATTAAACTTTTATTTACACATCCTCTGAACTGTTGAATTGAATTTTCGGATTAGATACTCATTATTATACAGCTAGTTTTATTTTAGGTCAGGATTAACCTGAATTATATGTTATGATTTGGTAAATGATTTTTAGGGAGTTGCAGGAGGGGATAGGGTGGAACATTCAAAAGGATGGCAACAACGGTTATATAAACGGACGTTGCTCGTTGTGCTGCTTTCGCAAACTTTGGGGGGAGCAGGGTTGGCGGCTGGGATTACAGTGGGAGCACTGCTTGCGAAAGAGATGCTTGGAATTGAGAGTGTGTCCGGATTGCCGTCTGCTCTTTTTACGTTAGGTTCGGCTTTGTTTGCTTATTTAGTCGGTCGGATTACGCAAAAATATGGCCGGAGAATGGGGCTTTCCTTCGGTTTCCTCGCTGGGAGCATCGGCGCATTGGGCGTTGTTGCGGCAGCTAATATCGATAGTATTGTGTTATTGTTCGTTTCGTTGTTTATATACGGTGCTGGTACATCTACTAATTTACAGGCTCGATATGCCGGTACGGATTTAGCGGAAGAACATCAACGTGCGAAAGCGGTCAGCATTGCGCTTGTGGCAACAACGTTTGGTGCGGTCGCAGGTCCCAATTTGGTCGCGCCGATGGGGAAAGTCGCTCAATTTCTTCATATGCCTGCTCTCTCAGGGCCGTTTCTTTTATCGGCGGTCGCCTATAGCGCAGCCGGGCTAGTGTTTTGGTTTTTACTGAAGCCGGACCCGTTGTTGGTTGCTCGAAAGCTTGCCGAACAATCGGAGCAAACTGTGCAAGTGGTGAGTCGAAATATTGAAAAACAGGTACAGCGTATGGGGGTTGTCGTAGGTGCTACCGTTTTGATTTTGTCCCATGTTGTCATGGTTGCGATTATGACGATGACGCCAATACATATGCAGCATTATGGCAACGCAATGTCCGCCATCGGTTTGACGATCGGTTTGCATGTGGCAGCTATGTATTTGCCTTCACTGATTACAGGGTCGCTTGTAGATAAAGTTGGACGCATCAAAATGGTGATTGCATCAGCTTTCACATTGACAGCCGCAGGTTTATTGGCGGCTTTTGCACCAGGTGAATCGACGTTGCTTCTCACCGTGGCACTTATCTTACTCGGGCTTGGCTGGAATTTCGGGCTCATTAGCGGAACGGCCATTATCATCGATTCGACGACCATCGAAAATCGTGCGAAAATACAAGGTTCGGTCGATGTTGGAGTGGCACTTGGCGGTTCAGCGGGAAGCTTGTTATCCGGTGTTATTGTGGCATATACAAGCTACGCGGCATTAGGGTTTGTTGGTGTGTACATATCGTTGTTGCTGATTCCGCTTGTCATTTGGTCTTCTGTGAAAAAGCGTCGTTCGATTCAGGTGGATAATCAAACCTGTTAACAGCAAAAAGTTCAAAGGTTAATTCAAAATGGCATAGCCATCTGCTGATGATTATGCCATTTCCCTCAGTTTGATAATGTAACAACAATCAGCTCTGGCCTGTTGAAGATTCGCACAGGAACAACACTATTTCCTAAGCCTCTGCTAATCACTATGGATGTATCATTGCTAGTGTGAATACCTTCTGTTAATTCCGGAAAGAATCCTTGTTCGGGCGCAATTAAACCTCCGACAAACGGGATTCGGACTTGACCTCCGTGTGCATGTCCTGAAAAAACTAAATCTGCATTGCTGTTTGAATAAATCTCGAACAGTTCCGGTCGATGAGAGAGCAATATTTTAAAGGTGCCGTTCTTTTCGACCAGTGTATTCAATAAGTCACCGTTTAGCCAATTATTGCCGTTGTTGAATGCGATATCGGATAACCCAATAATTTCGGTGGACTGGTCATCCTTAATTACTTCCGTTTTTTTGTTATCTAACACGATGACGCCAGCTTCTTCTAACCTCGATTTAAGCTGATTATATATACCGGAATGCTCCTCATGATTTCCGGAAACGTAATAGATTGGTGCAACATCGATTGCGCCATTGATCAGATCCAGTGAGACATCAATATTTGTCCTGTTTGAATCAATTAAATCGCCCGTAATGACGATAACATCAGGATTGATTTTTTTTATTTTTGCTAATATGCTAGATTGTTTATCCCCAAACTCCTTATTGTGAAGATCTGATATATGTAAAATCTTATACCCGTTGAATGCTTCCGGAACTTTATCATTTTTATAATTGATCTCGCTTATTGTGATCGCATTGTTTTGATAGGTGAAAAAAGCGAATAGTGCAACAATAGTAAGTGCAATAACGATTAACAGATTTTTTCGTTTCGGTTTTAACTGCATATTTACTCTCCTTGTAGTGCTTTTTATACCAAATTAAGTGGAAACAATAGAACGTTTTATTGTTTCGATTGATTCTACAACGTTCTTGAATATGACAAAATCGTATTAGCCTTCCTTCACTTGAAGTTGAATAAGCGGTACTTTCCTGACAGATTCGAACGAAACGAAAAAACATTTTTTCTTATGACGGAATCTGCCTTCACAGATGAACGGAGGGATTATTGTGCCAGCCCACCTTAGGAACAAAAAGTGCGGTTTGAAGTATGTTAATTTTACATCGACAATGTTTGAATAAGGGAAGTCAATACGTTTTTTGACGGCGCAAAACCGCGTAAAGCCTGTTAGTTCTAGTGATATCCCATCCTCCGCATAGTGCAATTGTCTCCCCATTGTGAATACCTCCTAACTAGTACTATACCTACATAATACACGAAAGGTGAAGAAAGAAAACATCATGCAGCACGGTGAGATGAGTTTGTTTGTACAAGAATGCATTCGATATTATTGTAAATTGTTAGCACTGAAGAATCTATCGGATCAAAAGGGGATTTTTCAGTAAGGTGGTTGCTCAGGTCGGAAGAATTATTTGTGAAAGTGGAAGAACTCTGTTGAAAAGCGGAAGAATCATGCGAGGAAGTGAGGTGAACGAAGAGCCGGTTACTTGGTTAGCGCTCCAGGAACGATAGGAAGCTAGTAAAATGGGATTTGAAAAGGCTCCTATTGCTGAACGGAGAAACAATAGGAGCCTGATTGCCTACAATTCTATCAAATATTTACGAATATCTGATACATTACTGATATCAGGAAGATCTTTTCCAGCAATATTGTAAAAACCATCCTTATCATCTAATGACGCTTTTTCATCCGGGTCGTCAAAGGCAACCATAATACCAACTGTGTTCGATTTCTCCTTCAAAAATTGCACGAGAGCGAAAATTCGCTGTTCAACCTCTTCTTTATCAATGGCCGTATAGTATGCTTTTTTTCTCATAACAATTTGGAGTGCATCACGATTTGTAATATCCTTATAGGATGGAATGTGTCCGTCCATTACCTCGTCATCTCCAATACCCCAAACAGTACTTGCCTGTACCTGATCGTAATCAGCGAAGATCTCTTTTGCTGTAGGAATTAACTCTTGTTCAATCTCATATAACCATACTTCTTCAGGATAGTAGTCAGCGATAATATCCGTTTGGTACTTTTCTGCTGTGAACTGTATGTCTTTATTTTGCTCAGGCTGATACACGCCTCCGTATGTCCCCATTTTCCAATTATAAGATGACTCAACCAATATGAATTTCTCATCATATTTCTCTTCTAAATGATGCAAAAGTTCTCGTGAAACAGCAGATTTTTTAGTTGGGTTGCCATAAAAGCTTATAAATAGGAATAAGCAAATGGTGATGAGTACAGCTAACAATGAACCCCTGATGAGTTTCTTTTTCATTTTAGTACCTCTTTTTCGTATAATTATACTAAAGTTCGGTGTGCTGCAGGAGCATGCCGAATATTTTTTTGAAAAGTGTATACATTCTTCATTGTTCAATCGTTGTATAAGATTAGAGGATTGCTGGTAACAGATGATTCAGAGGTACTTGAAGTAATGGAGGCTGTTAAACGGACTATATCTGTTGCATTCGGAACATCGACTGATACAGTGGACAGTGTTTGTGGCGCTTCCGTTTGGATTAGCTTTAGCGGAAGTGTTCCGCTGGTAGCTCCAATTGCAAAGTCAGTTAGTAATCCTGTTTCTCCGGTCGTTACTGTAGCTATAATGAAATCGGTAATGAAAGCAATTCTAACTCGAAATTTGATAGTTTTTCGCTAGTTTTGTCGAAATCATTGCGTATGTTATTAAGAACAATGTATTGTTGATTATTATGTCATTCTAGTGAAAAGGGGTACTTTATGAAAAAGAAACTATCATTATTAATTCTTGCTCTAATGGTTGGCGTATTATTTTTTAGTAGTGTTGCCGGAGCAGCACCAAAGTCTTATCCCCCATCATTAGTGCATAAGCCGGGGAAAATGTCGTATGAGCATATGAATTACTTGGCTTATGATATCGGTCCACGAGTTGCCGGTACGCAAAGTGAAATAGCAGCCGGGCAATACATCAAAGGACAATTTGAACGAATTGGACTGAAAACATCTGTACAACAATTCAATTATGTAAGAAGAGGCGTAACTTACACATCTTCTAACATCATCGCTTATAAACCCGGGAAATCCAGCAAACAAATCATTGTAGGGGCTCACTACGATTCTGTCGCAGCGGGGCGCGGCGTGGATGATAATGCCTCTGGAGTCGGTATCGTTTTAGAGGTGGCAGAGGTTCTTAAGAAGATTAAAACGCCTCACTCGATTGTCTTTGTCGCTTTCGGAGCGGAAGAAGTGGGATTGCAAGGATCCAATTATTATGCTAGCCAAATGTCGGATGCGGATATTGACAATACTGTCGCGATGATCAATCTTGACAGCTTAGCGGTTGGCGATAAGATGTATGTGTACGGCAGTCCTGGCGAAGATGGATTTGTTCGAGATTTAGCCTTGAAAATTGCTGCTCAGAAAAAACTGAATGTTGGAACAAACCCAGGCGTAAATCCAGATTACCCAGCTGGAACAACGGGCGATTGGAGTGATCACGCGCCATTCAATCGTTTAGGCATTCCGTATGGTTATCTGGAAGCAACGAACTGGGAACTTGGCGATTTGGATGGTTATACGCAAACGGAGAAACATGGAGGCGTGTGGCATACACAAAACGATACGCTCGAATTCATTGAAAAAGAATTTCCTGGCAGAATCCAAGAACATCTTTCTACATTCAGTATTGTTTTAACAGATGTATTGAAATCCCTTGATATAGAAAAACAAAAGCCTAAGCCGAAAAAAGAGAAGAAAGTAAAAGATAAAACGAAGCCACATGAGAAAGTCCGGGGCGAAAAGTAAACGATAAGATAGAAGAGTAGTCTCTCGTAGGCTGCTCTTTTTTATTGATTTAAAGCTCGGATGTCGGCGGTAATTCTAGAATCTCTTTGATGGAAACACTTGGCTTCTGTTGGATATCGCGCGCTGCCTCCGCAACAAAAGCGAAATGACTTCTGATGGTATTCCAATAGTCGCCGTAATCGATTCGGAAATCTTCAAAGTGGGAGGCCGAATAGATGATCAAGCAATCGAAAGACTCCTTTGCTTTCTCTAAGTCGTAGTGCAGGGCGAAAGGGATGGTGTAATAGTTGTTCAGCTGATAGGGATTCAGTTTAATGAGTTTAATTTGGTGTTCTTTCGCAAAATATAGCAGTTCTCCGGCATCGTGAAGGAGCTTGGCTTCTCCGTTCGCTTTCCCTAGGTAAACCTGTCTGTTTAATAGAATAAGACCTTTCAATTCTTTACCTCCTCCTTTTAAAAGACAGTATCTCCAATTAGGGAGCAGGTATTCCTTAATGTTAACGGTAAATCAACGAAAAGAGTAGCGATTTGGAGCCTAATTCTGGGAGACTGGATATTTCGATATAATCTGCGGACCACCTGTATCGATAGCTCCGTTTGTTAAACTATTATGTGCTTTAATAGTTTTTTTTGTATAGTTTTTCCTGTTGATCAATATTCTCCTCTTGTTTGAATAACTCTCACTCTAATAAGAATCAACATATATTTCTTAAATCTTTATTTACTACTAAATGTAAGTGTTTTATTATTTTAATATAATGATTAGGTAGACAATATTATCTATTTACTTAATTTGAATTAAATGAACTTTGCTGAATAAAAGGTGGATAAGGAGTAAGCATGATTAATTTAGCTGCAACGCATGAAGATAACATTATAAGATTTCAGAGAAAACAATATATTATCAGTTTTTCACCATTACAGAATAAGTCTTCAATTGGTCATGAAGATATTCAGCGTAATGAACATATATCACTTGAAGCCGTGCGGGAAATGTTCCCTTCGATTACGACAGAGGCGATTGTGCGTATACTTCTAGTAACAATTCAAATGAAGCTGAAAGAAGGGCAAAGACGCTTTTTATTAACTTATACGGATGAAACAAAGCGCGAATCGCTGGACTTAATGAATGGTTTGGTGAGTGTACTGCAAATCAAAGCTTCAGCGGAAGAACAGCAGCAAATCTTCGAATCATTACATATGTATGCGGGAGAATGGACGAAAGAAATCTGCCGGGCGGAAAGCCATTTTCATAACATCGAGAATACGTTAAGCGATTTACGAAAACTTTCATAGGAAGGAGAAGAAGATGTTAATTACCGAGCATGCGATACACAGATATAAGCAACGAATCGGAAAGAAAACAGCCGCACGAAAACGTATTGTTGCCAGCATTAATCATGATCTTAAAAAGGACGTTTGGTTTCGGAAAAACCCGAAAAAAGAGCATGTTAATGGCACTTATATTCTTGTAACCTCAAAATACCAGGCTGTATGCATAAAAGGACACGTAGTCACTATCGAGGAACTCACACCTTCGCTGAAAGAACAGGTAGAAAGATTGAAGCGACAAAAGCAGGAAAGCAGGAAGAAGGGAAACGCTGTACAACGTGTGCATGGTGAGGATGTCAGGAAGTTTGTGATTTGATTGCAGTTGTTGTTGTCGCCTCTTTGTTCAAAGCTATGATTTCAAAAGAAGACGAGTGCCAAAAAGCACTCGTTTTGTTCTTTAATGGTGCTCAACCTCCTCAAAAAAAGTAACAGCATCCTCTAAATCTGCTTGATTCGGATGACCTTTCGCAATGCCGCCGATAAGCTTGAACGGACCATAAGTATCAAAGCCTCGGCAAGACCAGCAGCCGATGACAGGCAACCCGACCTGCTCAAGCAGCTCCTTCACTTCCTCTTCAGCCGACTCCTTCTTGCCGCCATGAGTAGAAAGTACAAATGCCCTCTGACCATGCGCCGGCTTATACTGGCGAATAAAATAAGTCACTGCCGGATGAAACTCGCCCTTATAAGTACCGGAAGCAAAACCGAGAATATCATAGCCGGAAAGGTCAGTGTGCTCACCTCCGGGCAATTCGATTAAATCGACATCTTCCTGTGCCGCAATGGCATCGAGTACTTTTTTCGTATTGCCGTGATGATGGGAGTGGTACAGAATTGCTGTTTTGTTCATATAAATCCTCCTTTTAATTCGCAATAGTACTCCTTACCCGGGTTCTTTTTGGTGTAATCCTCAATCTCTGTTTGCATGGTGATAAATACTTTAATGGATAATTATGTTAAAATATAAGTGACTGGGAGGAGATTATATGATTTACACGATTAAAACGCAGAGGGGCATTTTAACGTTTTTATTCGCCCTGAATTCAGCTAGCCTGTTATTCGAATCAGAAGGCGCCTCACAATATATATTTTACCTTCAATGCGCTATCCAGATTGTTATTTTAATAGGACTCATTATTAAATATGAATTGAAGATCGATGACGGCTATTTATCATATCGAATGTCCTTATTCGGTATGGAATTTTATAAAAAAAGAATCACGCCTCAGCAAATAAAGCAAATGAAGTTTGTGCGGGTAGGCTGGTTGAGCAAAGGAGCAATCGTTCAAATGGAGAAAGGGTTCAACATTCGCGTTACACACTTCAGCCCGGAAACAGTCGTCGCTGAATTATTGGATTTTGCCCATAAGCACGAAGTACCCATATTCAAAACGAGAGATTTTGTCATTTTGGAAAAATAAACGCAAGAGGAGTGCATCGAAAGTGAAAGCAACTATTTTAAAGACATTAAAACAAATTGAATTAGATTATGATGTGAAAGTTTTGTACGCCTGTGAATCGGGCAGCCGTGCATGGGGTTTTCCTTCTAAGGATAGTGATTATGATGTGCGTTTCATATATGTGCACAAGCCTGAGTATTACTTGAGTATTGATCCTGTCGGTATCGGCAAGAAAAAAGACGTGATTGAACTGCCGATTAATGACCTTCTTGATGTAACAGGTTGGGAACTGACGAAAGCGTTAAAGCTGTTCAGAAAATCGAATCCGCCATTATTGGAATGGATGAACTCCGGCATTGTTTATTACCGGGCTTTCACAACGATTGAGAGAATGAAACAACTGAGTCAATCGCTATTCACTCCCAATTCTTGTCTCTATCATTATTTAAATATGGCGAACAATAACTTTAGAGAATATTTAAAGTCCGATACAGTCCGGATTAAAAAGTATTTCTATGTCTTGCGGCCGGTGTTGGCGGCTCGCTGGATAGAAGCTTATAATGAGTTTCCGCCGATGGTATTCCAAACGCTTGTAGAAAAACTGATTCCTGATGGTGAGTTAAAAACAGAAATAAACATTTTACTGGAGCGGAAAATAAGAGGCGATGAGCTTGATATGGAACTTCGTATTGATGTCATCCATTCTTTTATAGAGACAGAGTTGCCTCGGTTGGCGGAATACGCAAAGACAGTAACCAAAGATCGAGAAGATCCGACTCCTCAGTTGGATCAATTATTTCGCAGTACTTTAAAAGAGGTATGGAAATGATGGTTGGTTTATATAGGGTGTTATTGGGAGAAATGTAAATATTTGAACAGAACGGAAGGTTGCTTTATAATAAAAATGTACATAGACATGATGATTAAACATTGGGGAGGCTTTTATGAAAAGGACAGCAGAAATTGTATTGACGGTTATTGGCATTGTTGGTTACTTGCTTGTTGCAGCGATTGGCGGATTGTTGGCATCTCTAAAGTCGAATGCTGAACTTGAGGAAATTATAGCGACTGAAGTAGAATTGGTAGATCCGACTATTGATCCGGCTGGAGTACTTGATGTTATTGGAGCAGGAGGAATCACATTACTGGTTATTTCTCTTATATGTGCCGTATTCGGGATTTTCGCGGCAATTATGTTTAAAAAGAATGCTTATTCAAAAACAATGGGTATTATTATGATTATATTGGCTGTCGTTTGTGCACTGGTTACCTTTGGTTTAGGTATTATTGCAGGTCTCTTCTATGTAATTGCCGGAATCGTGGCCTTAGTGAAAAGGGCACCTAAAAATACATACGATAACAATACCGATACTATGGCATAAACTAATTTAAAAGCTGCATATAACCTCTGTATACAAAGAGTTTATGTGCAGTTTTTTTATATTTTTTAATTTAGTAGATTGATTAAATATTGCACCTGTAATACATTTAGTATAATGAGTAGATGATACTATGTGATATTTGTATATCAAACTGGTTATGCAATCTTGTTCAATGCAGAATTTTGAAGGAGAATCAGAATGAATCAGAAACAGTCGAGAATAGCTTGGATTACAGACACAACATGTACGTTAAGCGAGGATTTTGCAGCAAAAAATCAATTAAATATTATTCCGTTACAAGTAGTCATTGATGGGAAGTCATACAGAGAATCAATTGACATTACGGACAAACAATTTTATGAAAGAATGGCGAATGAATCAGTCACTTTTCAATCATCCCAGCCGTCAATCGGTGAGTTTGTCGAATTATATGAGAAACTGAAGGAAGAGTATGATTGCGGAATCGCTTTTCATTGCTCCAGTAAACTGTCCGGGACTTTGGCTACGTCTGTAATGGCAGCGGAACAAGTCGGTTTTAAGCTGTACGCAATTGATACGTTGACCGGATCTTACCCACATTTTTATTTATTGAATAAAGCGATGGAGTTATTCAATCAGGGAAAAGATGTCGAAGAAATAGTTAATCAAATCGAGATAATGAAAACGAATACAAAATTGTTCCTGATACCGTACAATCTTGATCAGCTTCATAAGAGCGGACGAGTTTCAGGAAGCGCACGTTTCATCGCCAATTTGCTTAATATAAAACCTATTCTTTCCGTATATGATGGTGCATCCATTAAAGAAAAGGTTAGAACAGAAAAAAGAGCCATTAATTATATGTTGGACTTGCTGCGGGAAGATATGAAAACATCAAAAATTAGCAAAGTAGTCGTTATTCATGCAGACAATGAAGAGAAGGCTCTTAAACTTGAAAATGATATAAAGAAAGAATTTAAATCAATTCCGACAGAACGAATGATTCTAGTTCCGGTTGCGGGTGTCCATACGGGCGTTGGGACAATCGGAATCTCATGGGTATGTGAATAAAAGGCGTTACGCTAAAACAAGGCAGTCAACTCTTTGATGAAGGGGGCTGCCTTTTTGTGTTGCTTCTGAAGTACTTCATCTCTGGGCAGAAGAGCTGCTTAATAAAGAGTTGGAAGAAAAATGTATAAGCATAATAAAGAAGGGGTGTTGAGTCGGTTGAGGTATAAGTGAGATTTGCTTGGTTATTTCTTCTTTAAAAGGCATTTACAAATCATAAATGGGTAAAGGATTTGTAAGAACGTTAATTAGGAGGAGGCAATCTAGGTGAGTTCAAATGAGATTTTAAACGAACAAATTCATTTGGATAAAACTATTCAGAATATTGAAAACCAGACATACTTGGTTTCTGAATTAGTGGAAAGCAAAAGAGAAAAGATGAAAAGTGGGCATGGGGAAGCTGGTGATCAAGTTGTATACAAAAAAGGGAAGGAGGAACAAAGATTACTGCAGGAGGCTATCAAGAATCCTTATTTCGGAAAGTTGGAGATGGTTTCTAAAGAATATGGAGATGAGACGTTCTATATTGGAAAACAAGGGATACGCGACGAAGATGAGAATCGTATCGTCATAGATTGGCGAATGCCCATCGCAAAGGTTTACTATAACTTTACTCCCGGAAATCCAAAGCAGGGTTATTTAGTAGTTGATAAAAGACATAACCAAAGATACAAGTATGTAGTGAAAGTAAATAAAAAGAGAGAGTTTGTCATTAAAAATCAAAGGATCACTAAGATTATACAACAAGTGCCTAATGTTTTGAGCAAAGAGAATAAAACGATTACCGAAACCGAGGATGCGTTGCCTATCGCAGATGAATTCTTGGCAGAAATGATAGAAAATAGCCAAACTACAGGCTATCTAAAAGAAATTATTGCGACGATCCAAAGTAAACAGGATCTTGTCATCAGAGAAACAATTGACAAAAACATCATTGTGCAAGGTGCTGCCGGATCAGGAAAGTCATCGATTGCTTTACACCGCCTTTCATACCTTCTTTTTAATAATGAAAATCTTAGTCCGGAAAGTCTATTGATATTAGGCCCATCTAATATGTTTTTAAGCTCTGTAAAAGGGCTGTTGCCAGAACTGAACTTAGAAGGGATCCAGCAGACAACTGTTCAAAACTTAATGTTGGATATGGTTAGACCTTATTTAGAAGGAGATATTCTGCTGGACAATAGTCTAGTTTTTAAGGAAGTACTTTATGAACATAAAAATGAACAAGAATACAGAAGAATCCAGTTTAAAGGTTCTGAACAGTTTTTGAAAGTGCTGAATCTGTTCTTGGAAGATTTCGAGAAGCATTACGAGCGAAGAATTCATAACTTAACGATATTAGATGAGCGGTTAAATACAACGGCTTTGCAGGAAATTTACCGAGGATATCTGTACTTACCTTTAGTGAAGCGGATTGAAAAATTCATTTGGCATGTTGAAAATCTGCTTGAGAGAAAACTGGAAGAGACGCTTGAAGAACATAGGAAGCAATATGACTTCGTTATTAACACCTACTTGAAGGATGGCGGTCTTTCTCAAGATGAGCATCTTTCTGTCGCGGTAAAAATGAGACGAGTTTTGGACTACAAAATTAAAAATACCCAATCTAAGTTTAAAGAACAAATATCACTCTGGAAGGAATCAATAAAAGTTCCGGACTTAATGCAACTTTACAAGCAAATAACATCTTATGAGCTGCTGAGCTCCTTTAAAAATGAAATTGACCTGGAATATTTGGAGGCATTTAAAGACAATACAGAAGAACAATTGACGAGTTTTGATTTGGCTCCGATTTTTTATATGTATTTAAACTTGTATGAACCGCAAGTGAAATACGCGCATATAGTGATCGACGAGGCGCAAGATTTAAGTTACATCCATTTTGCGGCGCTAAAGAAAATAACAAGAACAATGACAATTTTGGGCGATAATAACCAATCCATCTTAATGAATTATGGTCAATATGATTGGGAGTATTTATTAACCAGCCTTTTTAACAGGAAGGATGACGCCATCTTGGATTTAAATACGAGTTACCGATCCACTAAGGAAATTGTTGATACAGCAAATGCGGTTTTAAAGAAACAAAAGGGAGTTACTTTTGAGTCAATCAATCCATTAAACCGTAATGGTGAACCTGTATCGTTCAAGAAAGTGGACAACGGTGACGACTTGTTAGATAGCATTGTGGCGACGCTAAGGGAATGGAGCGGCAAGTATAAGAGAGTGGCTGTGATTCATAAAGATGAACAAAGAGCTAAGAAGCTAGCTGAAGACTTGAAAGGTGAGTTAAAAGAGGTTCCTGATGTGAAGTATATTAATCCAGATCAAGAAGTAGGGAACAATACAATTTCTGTTTTAGCTTCTTATCACAGCAAGGGCATGGAGTTTGATGGCGTGATTTTAGTAAATGTCGATGATAAAAACTTTCCGCTAGATAATCTTCATGCACGTCTATTATACGTTTTATTAACGCGTGCTCAGCAAGAAGTGAAGGCTTTCTATTGTAAGAACCCTTCACCGTTGATTAGGGAATGTCTGAAGCCGCCGAAAGATGAACACGCTTACATTTTGTGAGGAAATTACAGAGAAAAAGGATGACAATTAAACTATCAAACTTAATTGTCATCCTCCATTTAGTTAGAACTCTTTCTTATTCATAGGCCCAAACCTGTTTCATTATTATTGAATACCAATTATCTCTAAGATCTCTATATGCGCCAATTGTCCAGTCAATAAGATCGATGGCATCAAAGTTGTCAGAAGAATGCAGGTAATTGAAATCAGCATAAATACCATTATTATCAAGGGTAAATCTCAACAATATGTTCCTGTTATTCAATTCATTTAACAGCTTCAGCATCTCAAGCTCCATATCTTCTGTAGGATCTTCTAAATCCGCAAGATTATTGTTATGAAAAATATGAAGAAATGTAGGATAAAAGATATGGGATGCTTGCATCTTCAAAGAGCCAAATATTACAGAACTTTGGTATTGATAATTCTTTTTATGCTACTAGTAAAGTTAATTTTGGAGATTGGTACAATAAACCCCAGGGAGAAGAAGGTTCTTGTTGTAATCTTGAGACAGTTGTTACCGAATTTGGCTGCCAAGGTTTAGAATTAGATTTGCCGATTGTAGCCTGGGGAGAGGACATGATATGGGAAGGGACTTCTTGGAAAAAATATGAGAAATACCAGAAGGATATTCATGATCCAGATAAATTAAGAAAAAATAGTTACCGTGTGTTAATGACTAGGGGTCGTGACGGTTTAATAATATTTGTTCCTAATATTAAACAACTTGATGGTGTTTATACAGTTTTACAAGAAGCAGGCATGGATAAAATTAGATAAGGGTAGTGAATCGGCTTAACAACTTTATATCCTCCACATAAACCAAATACTATATTTGTAAAAATCAGTTATAATAGTAAAATATAGATAAGTGAAAGATGTAGGAGGGCCTAATGAAGAAAAACATTCATGTTGTTGGAGCAGTCATTGTTGATAATAATAAAATCTTATGTGCTCAAAGAGGCAGAGAGAAATCCTTACCACTATTATGGGAATTTCCAGGTGGAAAGATTGAAGAAGATGAGACAGCTCAAGCAGCTTTAAAACGTGAGATTGAAGAAGAGATGCATTGTAAAATTGAAGTTGGTGAACAAGTCGAGTATACGGTTTATGAATATGATTTTGGCATTGTTCATTTGACGACTTTTTATTGTACGTTAATTGAAGGAACACCTGTGTTAACAGAGCATGTAGACATTCAATGGTTAGAGCCGAAAGATTTAAAATCATTGGAGTGGGCTCCTGCTGATGTTCCAGCTATTGAAAAGATTACGCATGATTTTCAAGTGAAAAATTGATTTCACTAGCTATTCACGACTGTGAGTAGCTTTTTTTAATTGCTCTCTAATTAGCTAAGTATTAAACTTAATAGTAATAAATAACTATAGACGGATGGCGATCACATGGGGAATTTTATAGAAAAATTAGAAGCATCTTTATATAAAGGTTTTATCGATCAATCATTTCATAAATCAGGTAATTTTAAGCCCGAGTTATTGCTAAATGATGTGAAAAATAATGAGAACGTTTTAAATACATTATTAGAAGAGCTTGATCATTGCCAATCATTTATTTTTTCGGTTGCCTTTATTACCGAAAGTGGGTTAGCAACATTTAAATCTCACCTGCTTGATCTGAAGAATAAAGGAATAAAAGGCCGTATTTTAACTTCAGTATACTTAAACTTTAATCAACCAAAAGTTTTTAAAGAATTGTTAAAGCTTGAAAATGTTGAGGTTAGACTTTCTGATTTAGAAGGATTTCATGCAAAAGGATATATCTTTAATCAACAGACACATTATTCATTAATTGTTGGTAGTTCTAATTTAACAGCGAATGCGTTAAAGGTAAACTACGAGTGGAATGTAAAATTAACTTCACATGAAAATGGTGAAATTGTTCATCATTTTAGAAATCAATTCGAAGAAGTATGGGAGCAATCTCTACCACTGAGTAAAGAGTGGATTGAACGATATACTGAGCAATATCAGCCATTAGTTGATCAGCGAGCGGCTGAGCGAGTGATTGAATTCCCATCTGCATATGAAACGAATTCACTAGAAGAAGTTTTGAAAATTAAGCCGAATAAAATGCAGGAAGTGGCTTTGGAGGAGATTCAAGCTGTCCGTGATGCAGGTAAAGACAAAGGTCTTATTATTTCAGCAACGGGTACAGGAAAAACCTATTTGTCGGCCTTTGATGTTAGACGATTTGCTCCAAAGCGAATGTTATTCATTGTTCACCGTGAACAAATATTAACAAAAGCAAAATCCGACTATCAAAAGATATTAGGTGGTATGGATCACGAGTTTGGTATTTTATCGGGGTCTAGTAAGCAAACAGATGCTAAATATTTATTTGCGACAATCCAAACAATTTCAAAAGATGATGTACTGCGGCAATTTGATCCGAAGTATTTTGACTATATATTAATTGACGAAGTCCATAAAGCGGGTGCCGTGTCTTATAGAAAGGTTATTGATTATTTTAAACCTGAATTCTTAATGGGAATGACCGCAACTCCTGAAAGAACAGATGATTTCAATATCTACGAGTTGTTTGATTATAATATTGCTTATGAAATTCGCTTGCAAGAAGCGTTAGAAGAGGATATGTTGTGTCCGTTTCATTATTTTGGTGTCACTGATTTGGAATATAACGGGCAAATGATTGATGATGCAACATTGTTATCACATTTGGTAAATGAAGAGCGTGTCAATCATATAATTGACAAAATCGAATACTATGGACACTCTGGTGATAGTGTAAAAGGATTACTTTTTTGTAGTCGTAAGGATGAAGCTAAACAATTGTCCTTAGCACTAAATAGTAAAGGGTATCGAACTGTTGCATTAACGGGGGAAGATGATCAAAAAGAAAGAGAGCTTCGAGTGCAGCAGTTAGAAAATGGTTTGTTAGATTATATTTTAACAGTTGATATTTTTAATGAAGGCATTGATATTCCGAGTGTGAATCAAGTAGTCATGTTACGTCAAACACAGTCTAGCATTATCTTTATTCAGCAGCTTGGTCGAGGGCTTAGAAAGCATGCTACAAAAGATTATGTTACGATCATCGATTTTATTGGTAACTACAAGAATAACTATTTGATTCCAATTGCATTATCAGGTGATAAATCATTAAATAAAGATAATATTCGCCGCAAAATGAAAGATACTAGTTATATTAAAGGTATTTCAACGATTAATTTTGAGGAAATTGCAAAGAAACAAATATTCAAAGCAATATCAAATACGAAATTAACGACTTTAAAAATGTTAAGAGAAACTTATAATGAAGTGAAGAATAGAATTGGACGAATTCCTTACTTATATGATTTTGTAGTAAATAACTCAATTGATCCAGTAGTAATCGCTACGGAATATAACAATTACTATCAGTTTTTGGTGAAGATAAAAGAAGAGGTACCAACTATATCAAGTTATGAAAATAGTGTACTAACTATGATTTCTAGAGAATTATTAAATGGTAAACGTAAACATGAGATAATTTTATTAGATTTATTGTTGAGTGAAGGCACCACTTCGTATGATCGTTATATTAATAGTCTAAAGGAAGAAAATTGTTTGACTGATGATGCGACTTTACATTCCGTTCAACAAGTACTTAATTTATCTTTCTTTACTCAAAATGATTTTAAAAAATATGGTGAGCAGCCAATTATTTTATTGGGCGAAGATCACTATTTTCGTTTTAATGAAAGTATTAGTGAGAGTTTGGCCTCAAATTCATACTTTAAAACATTATTAATGGATAGTGTAGTTAGTGCGAGAGAAAAGAGTAAAGTTTATGATAGTCAGCATAATTTGACTTTGTATGAAAAGTACACAAGGAAAGATGTATGTAGACTATTAAATTGGGAAAATGACGAAAGTTCGACTGTGTATGGTTATAAAACGAAACATCAAACATGCCCAATATTTATTACGTATCATAAAAATGAGGAAGTAGAAGCTAGTGTTAATTACGGTGATGAGTTTCTAAATCCAGAGGTATTAAAGTGGTTTACAAGAAGTAATCGAAAATTGACTTCAGCAGAAGTAGCAACAATTATTGAAGCTGAAAAAAATCAAATTGATATCCATATCTTTGTAAAAAAAGATGATGATGAAGGAACAGACTTTTACTATTTAGGAAAAGCTCGACCGGATCAAAAAACTGCAGAACAAACTGTAATGTTAGATAAGGCACAAAAAGAAATTCCAGTAGTAACAATGAATATGGTACTTGAGCAGCCGATTGAGTATAAGTTGTATAATTATTTAGTTGAGGGTGCGGAGTAATAAAAAAACTGCCTAATTTTGGGCAGTTTTTTTAGTTGTTCATAATGTTATTAGTATGAATTTTTCTCTACACAAACTTATTAACAACCTGAACCAATTCGTCCTTATAATTCAAGACATCGGCAACTGTTTCGATTGGTACCATAGTTTTTGTTTCATCATTGAATTGGATAGATTTTTTTGAACCATCGAGCCATAGTCTGCATACCCATTTACGAATGTTGTCATCGATTAGGATATTGAAGTAGCTCAAATTATCACGATAGAAGATTCGATCAGGGCTGATGACATCTTTAATCATTAATTTGACAGTGACATAGCCTTCAATTTCTTCTTCTGTAGTGATGACTTGAGGTTTTTCTTCAGCAGGTTCCTCTTGTTCAGGTAATTCTTTTTCATCAGGAACAGCCGGTTTTCCTTCCGGTGCTGCAGATGTTGTTTTCATCGCAGCTTGGAGTTTGTCGCTGACTTTTTCGTTAATGAATAGGTTTAATGATTTTTGAACAGTATCTTTAAATTTCGTAATAACTGCCTGTGTTTTCTTTCCTTCATAGATATTAGATAGAATGAATGTGATAAAGGCATCGCTTGGTTCTTCGAATTCTTTATACAATAGATTTCTGATTTCATTTGTATATTTTAGTTCGGATGCAGTATCCATAATGCTAGTTACATCAAAATTAGTTTTTTGGAACTTGGCCAGTTCAGTAATTTGATTGTCTTTTAAATTGGTGAATTGGAATGTGAAAAATGGCTTAGAATCCATGATATTTTGTTCATCAAGATCGGTGTAGAATCTGTATTCGACACCGTTAGTCAGAATCGCAAATTTTGCTTTTGAAACGCCGAAATAGCGGAAAAGTTGGGAATCATGGTTGTCCAATTTTTCATTGACAGCTTTTGCTTCAATCAAGATAATAGGCGCATTATTTTCCAAAATTGCATAGTCTACTTTTTCCCCTTTTTTAATGCCGACATCAGCCGTGTATTCTGGCATGAATTCCTGAGGATTGAATACATCATATCCTAAGTATTGAAAGAAAGGGACAATGAGAGACATCTTAGTTGCTTCTTCTGTTGAGATGCCATCTTTCAACGTTTCAACACGTTTGGCCAAAGAACGCATGTTGCTTTGAAATGTTTCCATAAAGATAACCCCCTTTAGATGGTAGTATCTATCTTTATTTTACAAGAAAAGTATGTATTGTATAATTATTTGCTCAGTTATGAGCAAGTGGAGGCTATATTATAGGCATATTATTTGAAATAGTTTTTGTATCATTTTATTATGTAAATATGATGTATATACATTGTTATTACATCGTGTTAAATAGCAAAGACAAAGGGGAAAGATCATCATGAGATATTACAAGTATATTCTAACGGGTGAAGTATTTAGTGAGAAAGAGTATAGAGAAATAATCGGTGAAGGTTTCGATGAGGATCCTTTACAAAAAAGTCTCTTGTTTGGTAGTAAAGAAGGATATATAGACGCTCTGTTGGCGATGCGTGGATATGGTTTTATTTTGTTACAAGATGGTGAAGTAACTGGTAATTATTGCGTTGGTTTTTACAGAGATGAAGAGGAGTTTTTTGATGTGTTTTTTCATACCGATGATGAAGAGATTGCATACGATGTGTGTGAAGAATTTAATGAAATATTTGAAGAGGAATTCAAAGAAGAAGCAGAGCAAAGTGGAGCTCCATTTACAGTACTTACACTGAGAAAATGGTAGTAATCGGAGGGTTATGTAACATGAAAATTAGCAAAAATTTCAGACTAGAAGAAGATACTATTAAAAAAATTGATGAATTAGTCGAATATCATCAAAAAGAAATGGCTAAGAACTTTCCGTCTATTAAAGTTAATAGAACGACCGTAATTGAGACGTTAGTTGGTGCAGCATATAATGCGATGATGCACCAAAAGAAGAAAATGAATGATTAATCTTAATTATTGGATGAAGGAGCAGTAATAGGGATAAACTTACAGTAATTAATTCTTGTCCGTTTTTGCAATCAATATCTGTTGAAAGCTGAGATGGACAAGCTTTTGTAAATTAAATGGAGAATTCCGCTAAAAAGCATTAAAACTTTAGTCTTGCTGTAGAAAAGCACGGGTACCAATTATTCCTGTGTGTTTCTCTATTAAACAAAGATTATATTGAAATCGCTTTCGTATATCAGTATAATTTAATATATTAAAATAATAATATGAATTGTGACTGTCCGGCAGGTAAAACCTAGATTGGAGTATGATTATTTATGCTGCCAGTTTAGGTTTTTTATATTAGAGGACAGTTTATAAATTGCCAGCAATCGAAGCAGTACGACGAAGTGACCATTTTTAAGTCTACAGTATAAATGCAACTGGACCTTTTCCTAAGCCTTATTAAAGGTAAGTTGTCTTTATTAATTTCAAGAAGGTGTATATTTTGAGAATTAAGAAAATTTTTAACGATAATATTATTTTAACAGAAGAAAAAGAAGGAGAGATGATTGTAATCGGACAAGGGCTTGCTTTTCAAAAGAAAGCCGGTGATTTGGTTGATGAGAGCCAAATCGATAAGACATTTGTTTTGAAAACGCGTGGCGTATCAGAACAGCTTGAGACTCTCATAAACGAAACTCCTCCTCAACATTTAGATATAGCCGATGAAATCATTCAGTATGCCAAGACAAAGTTGCCCTCACCAATTAATGACAACATTTACTTATCTTTAACGGATCACATAAGCTATGCCATCTCCCGCTTCGAGCAAGGCTTGACAATTAAAAATACCTTGCTGTGGGAAGTGAAGAAATTGTATCCGACTGAATACGAGATTGCACTGCACGCTCTGAGAATCATTGAAATCGCGACCGAACTTTCATTGCCGGAAGATGAAGCCGGATTTATTACGCTTCACTTGGTGAACGCGCAACAAGAAAAGTTTGAAATAGAAGAAACTGTAACGCTTACGAAGATTGTTACGGATATATTGGAGATTGTAAAATACCACTACGGTCTTGAAATAGATCCTAACTCAATCAATTACAATCGTTTCGTTACCCACTTGCGTTATCTTGCTTATTGTATACTGCGGAACGAATGGACACCCGAAGAAGATGGTATTTTATATGAGCAAGTGAAAAGGAAGTATCCTGATGCTTATCTTTGCGCCCGAAAAGTAAGCACCTATATCGAAACAACATACAAGAGAGAACTCAATAAAGATGAAATGCTTTATTTCATGTTGCACATACAACGTGTTACAAACAGGGGAGAACATAAGGCTTGATAATTTTAGAGATCAAGAAGCTCCCTCTTAATAAGAGTGATGAACCTCAAACGGAAAAGGGGTCCCATTTTAGGAGCCCCTCAAGAGAGAAAGAAGTAAGAATTAAGGGAGAGTGATAGTTATCACCTATCCTCTAAAAGACTTCTCGATACCGGCTTTATGCCGAATAACCGGTAGGTCAACATTCCCAATATATAAGCAACAACGTCCCAAACATCTCCGGTACTCGATTGTATAAAGAGTGGAGTTAATACCTCCCAACAGATTCCGCAAATTAAGCCGGCAACGAGGAAGTGCCAGATCTTTGTTAGCTGAAACGAAGTCCAGTTACTTAAAGACAGAATAAAGTTCAGGTATGCCGCGAAAGAGATGCCTCCCAAGTAGTCATTGAAATGACACCGAAGCAGGTATCCGAGTGCGGGAATCTGTACATCAGCTTTTATCAGTTCATTCACTTGAAAAAGAATCAGCGGTACGATGAAAAACAGCAGATCCTTTTTCTGTTTTTTATTTATCCGCATATTGAGAAGATAACCAATGCGAGTATTACTGCTAAAACAGTTGCCCAGAAACCCATAAGACAGTCACTCCTTTGAGAAATAAAATCACCATTTAGTACTTAATACCCATTTAATACCGAAAATAAGCCGTTTGGTTTTAATAAGAATACTATTTACTTTGCAGTGACAATATAAATTTCTCCGGTCAGGAGTTATTAGCTGGTAAAATACTTTAATTGTCTTTCTGGATTAATTATTGAAGCGCACGAGAATTTATTTCTTGTGTTTTTTTGTTGTGGGGTGGGTGGAGAGGTTCGGACGAATTATTTGCGAAAGTGGCAGAATAAATTAGAAAAGTGGAAGAATCACTGCGGAGTCGGACGAATTATTCAGAGAATTGGGGGGATTAATTGCAAATGGGGAAGAATTCCGGTGAAAAGCGGCTTAATTATGTCAAGAAGCAAGTTAAAGTAGGCATCAAAATACTGGGATTAGCGAAAAGACTGCAGAATAAATTGGTCGGATTTTATACATGTTTAGTGGGGCGGAAAACCCCACCAAATCGAGACTTAAATTTGTTCACTGCCATACCGGATCATCGTCCACATGCCGATGTCGCGGAAGCCCAATCGTTTGTAGATTTTGCCGGCAGCCGGGTTGTTGTAGAAGAGGCAGAGTGTTTTGCCTTCTTTCAATAGTTCGCTGCACAGCTTTTCCATTGTTAGCGTGGCGTAGCCTTTCCGCTCGAAGCCGGGTTTCGTGCAGACAGCGACAATCATCGCCGATTGCTTGTTTTCAGCAGTTGATGAGGCGGAAGAGACCATAATGCCGTCTTCGTTGCGAATGATGTATGTTCTGCCGGTTTTGTCCTTTTCGGCCTGTTCTCTCGATTCGACACTGAAGTTGCCGAGTGCGAAGTCAGGAATCGAGCGCAGCAGCTCAATGTTTTCTTCGTATTCGGACGGTTGCAGGTAGCTTACCCGGCTAATTCGTTCTTCATCGACTTCATAGCTTAAGGCTGTGCATTTGGCATAAAACGTTTCTCTTAAGCTGGTAACTTCACGGTTGATGAGCGAGTGCAGCGGCTTGACGATGTGCTCCAATCCGCTTAATTCAACTGCATGCGGGTGCGACAGGATGACGTCGGCAAAGCCTTGCACGTCATACGAACCGCTGCTGTACGGGATGAAACTTGTTTTATAGCGCAATAAAACGGCGATTAAGCGATCGTTTTCGAATTGCCCCCAAAGTTCCTGTATATCCGATTCATAGCCATATGCTTCGATGTCTCCGATAATAAATAGATTTTCAGCCGGTTTCTCGCCTACAAGTGCCATAACGGCTTCGTGGTCGTTCTCTGTTAACTTGCGAATCACTTGTGTTGCCCCCTCATCTGTGAAAGTTTTCTATTATTATAGCGAAAAAGAGTAAGAATACAAGTTCAATTCTGAAAATGGGGCTTCCATTTGGTTCGAAGAATGGAATAGATAATAAAAATCAATCTTTTGGAAAATAATAAGTGTATTAATAACTGTTTAAGTGAGGCGACCTTTGTTGACAACTAAAATAAAAATATTAGTAGTAGATGATGAAGAACGTATTCGTCGATTATTAAAAATGTATCTTGAAAAAGAAGAGTATATTATTGATGAAGCAGAGGATGGAAACAAAGCATTAGATAAGGCTCTTGCAGAAGATTATGATTTAATCTTGCTGGACATTATGATGCCCGGCAAAGACGGAATAGAGGTATGCAAAGAATTAAGACAGGAGAAATCCACGCCTGTTATAATGTTGAGCGCTAAAGGGGAAGAAGTGGATCGGGTATTAGGCTTAGAAGCTGGTGCAGATGATTACGTAGTAAAACCTTTCAGTGCTAGAGAAGTGGTGCTTCGTGTAAAGGCCATGCTTAGACGGGCATCAAAAGATCATTCTGTTCAAGCAGAGACATCAATAAGAGATATTATTGTTTTCCCGCATTTAATGATTGATAATGATGCGCGTCGAGTTACAGCAGATGGAAAAGAAGTTCCTTTAACGCCTAAAGAATATGAATTATTATACTTCTTAGCTAAAACTCCGGATAAAGTTTTTGAACGGGAACAGCTTTTAAAAGAGGTATGGCAATATGAATTTTTCGGTGATTTACGAACTGTTGATACACATGTCAAACGTTTGCGCGAAAAATTACATCAAGTATCAGAAGATGCAGCCGGGATGATTGTCACTGTTTGGGGTGTAGGGTATAAATTTGAAATATAATATATGCTCGAGTAATAACCCCTTTCTCAAAACAGAGATAGGGGATGTTTTTATTTGTCTAAATTTAATAACTTGCGAATCACTTTTGTTGCCCCCTCATCTGTGAAAGTTTTCTATAATTATAGCGAAAAAAAGTAAGAATACAAGTTCGATTCTGAAAACGGTGGTTTCATTTGCTCCGAAGAATGGAATAGATAATTAATTGCTGATATGAATACACGGAATTGGAGGCGACACTATGCAAGCTTTTCTAGGTTTTGTCATTGTAGTGTTGATTGGAATCAGCGTATTTATGTTTTATAAAAAAAGCAGGGGGCAGAAAATAAAGCGAAAAGCGGCCACTTACGAACAATTTCTGAAGAAAGAAGGGTTTAATGTCAGCAAAAAGCAACAAGTCGGTTTTAGAACGCTATATGTAGATGACGTACATAAACAATGGATGATCGTGAAAGGATTCGCCTTAGTCGATGAGCCGAAAATTTATACATATTCGGATTTAATTGAATTCGAAGTTTTAGAAGATGGTGAAAGTATTGCACATGGAAGAGCCGGTAACGCGGTCGTCGGCGGAGTGATGTTTGGCGGGCCCAGGCGCCATTATTAAAGACACGTGCACGCAGCTGCGAGTACGGATTAGAGTGAACGACTCAGAAAATCCTGAAATCGTCATTCCGCTCATTTATAAGGAAGTGCTGAAAGAGTCGTTCTTTTATAAAACACACATTGAAATCGCTAAAAAGTTAATAGCAAATTTAACGTATATAAAAAATGAAGCTGTTTTTGAAAAGATAGATGTTGAAACGAGTGTATAAAGATGTTAAGCAGTTCAATTAGGCTAATTGAACTGCTTTTTTGTAAAACTGAAGTCTTCATAATCACAAAGTCAGAAACTTAAAGCGTGACAATGATCGGACCGTTTTTAGTAAGGATAATTGTATGCTCTAATTGAGCTACATAGCTTTTTTTTGTAGCATAGGTCCAACCGTCGTCTTTTTGGAATACTTCTTCTTCAAGGGTTGAAATAAATGGTTCGAATGCGATAACCATCCCATCCTTCAATATTTCATTATCCCATGGATCAAAATAGTTTAAAATATGGTCAGGTTCTTCGTGTATTTTGCGTCCAACACCATGTCCTGTAAGGTTTTTAATAACAGTGAATCCGTTCTGTCTTGCCGTTTCGAATACAGCTTTTCCGATTCTGCTTTTTTTGGAACCGGGTTTTGCTTTCTTAAGGCCCTCTTCAAAAGCTTTCTTAGCAACGTCGCATAGTTTCGTTAATTCTTCTGATCCTTCTCCTACTACAAATGAGATTCCTGTATCTGCGAAATAACCATTTTTTGAAGCTGATACATCTATATTGACTAAATCCCCTTCTTGAATAACCCGATTACCCGGAATGCCATGAGCTACTTCATCATTAACGCTAATGCAAGTATAGCCGGGGAAATCATATTCCCCTTTTGGAGCTGAAACTGCTCCTGCTTTTTCAAGAAGTTCTCCGGCTATATCATCCAATTCTTTAGTCGTTACGCCGGGAATTGATCTTTGCACCAATTCATCTCTAATAGAGGCAACAATTTTGCCTATTTCTTTCAGGCCGTTAAAATCTTCTTCTGTTTTTGCAATCATTTTCATCTTACCTCGTTTTCTTTTAGCATCAATAACTGTATAGGTATATATTGTACCTTTTCTTTCCCGAAAAATAAAAACCAATATCAGTTATCCTTCAACCAAAGCCAAATAATACTTTTCAATTTCATCCGTTTCTTTTGTCCATTGTTCAAATATTTTCTTTGCTTCTTTGTTGGCTTCTGATTTTTTCATTCAATAACACCTTCTTAATTCTTTCAAATTATGTTATGCCCTTGGATTCCTTCAGGCTTTTATGTGATCCTGCTGTAATGCGGAATTTAATAATATCAGAAGCAGACCGATTCCGGCTTGAAAGAAATTCACTCCATTTGTTCCTTTTTGGCTGTTGTTTTGTATAACAATGTTGAGAAATGAATGGAAGGGAGTTTTCGATAATGGAGCATCAATTGGTGGAGAAGGGCAGTGTGCGTCTGTTTCATCATGAGCTGGCGATGAAGATTGGATTGAATGAGGCAATCGTGCTGCAGCAGTTTGATTATTGGCTGCAGGTGAGCAAGCATGAGAAACAGGGGCGCAAGTGGGTGTTCAATACTTATGAAGGCTGGCATGAGCAGTTTCCTTACTGGTCGTTCAGTACGTTGAAGCGGACGATCAGACGACTGGAAGAGATGGGGCTGCTGCTGACAGGTCGTTTTAACAAAATGAAAACTGATCGGACAAAGTGGTACAGCATTGATTATGAGCGTTGCGAGGAATTGCTTGGCGAAGAGGACGAGCAACAGCCGCAAGTAGATGAAACATTGCCGGTTGATAGCGCTGAGGGAGCAAAAACAGCTGGTGAATTATCGTTTGTTTCATTATGGACTGCAGAAGAGGATGAGGAAGTCGATACAATCAGCTCAGAAAGGAACATTGACTTTGTTCACGATGACCTCACTATACCAAAGATTACTCAAAAGAGTATCTTAAAGAATGAAAAAAATATACAAAAAAGTGCGATTGTGACCGAAGTGATTGCTTATTTGAATGACAAGACGAACAGTTGCTTCCGGCCGACAAATAGGAAGAATCGCGATGTCATTATTGCGAGATTGAACGAGGGCTATTCGCTTGAAGATTTTAAGAAGGTCATTGATGTGAAGACGGAGCATTGGCTGGCAGATTCGTATTGGTCCCGTTATTTGCGGCCGGCGACGTTGTTCGGCACCAAGTTTGAAAGCTATTTAAATCAGCGGATAAGTCCCGGAACCGGAAGGCTGAGAGAGGAGGACTTTGATTTTGATGATGAAGCGTGAAGTGTTCCGAATTGCTGAGTTGATTACAAGCTTTTATAGCCAGGCGGAGTTCGATCAGCACAAAATAAATGCTTGGCATGAAGTGCTGAAGTCGCATGAATATGAGGTCGTGAAGGAAAGGTTGCTTGATTACGTGAAGCATCACAATCATCCGCCGACTATTAAGCAGCTGATTCAAGATGACAAGACTGATTCCGCTGTAGTGCCGGATTATGAGGAGACGAAGGCGATGCTGCAATTGAAGAGAGGTGCCGGCTTGAGTGCGACTGCTAAAGAAGAGCTTGCGAAAATAAGGGCCCTTCTCGGGATTGAAGGTGAGCGCTTATGACGGATTATGCAAACGTGCTATTTAATGTCGAAGCTGAGCAAGCGGTTGTCGGTGCTCTATTTATCGAGGCGGGTTTGTTGGAAGACTGCTTTTTGAAGCCGAATTATTTTTACACGAAAAGTTTAAGGATACTGTTTCAGGCGATACGCGAACTGGACGGGGAAGGTAAAGCGATCGATCCGCTGACCGTTATGGAGAAGCTCGGTTCATCTGAGCTGGAACGAATCGGAGGTTTGACGTACATATTGGAGCTCGCTGACAGTGTGCCGACAATCGCGAATTTTAGCTACTATCAGGGTATTGTGTATGACTATTATCAAAAGCGGCGCGTCGTTGAAATCGCGCTCAATATGATTGAAGAAGTGAAGCAAGAGGGCTGTGAACTGGCGGTGGAGAAGGCTATTAATCGTTTCACGATGCTTGAGCAGGAAGATTGTAATGAAGCGGCTGCCGGTGATATCGTCGAGCCGCTGATTGAAATTTATAATGAGTGCGAAACAGAGCACGATGGGTTAAAAGGCATATCGACAGGATTTGCGGAGCTGGATGCGTTGACGGGCGGCTTTCGGGGCGGTGATCTCGTAGTTGTCGGAGCGCGTCCGAGTGTCGGTAAGACGGCGTTGGCACTCCATTTTGCGGCAAAGGCTGCCGAGGATCATGTCTGTCTCTATGTTTCTCTCGAAATGGAGAAAAAGCAGCTTTTGAAGCGGATGATTACAACAATCGGTCGTATTTCCTCCAAACGTCTGGAACATCCGGTGAAATATTTTTCAGAGTCGGATTGGCAAAGACTGTCCTATTCACTTGGGAAATTATGCGGTTCGTCACTACGGATCATCGATGAACCGGGATTGGATTTAGTGGCAATCAGGCGGCATGCCCGCAAGTTGCGCAGAGAGTTCGGTCCGGAAAAGAAACTGCTGATTATCGTGGATTATTTGCAGCTGCTTGGCGGTGATTTTAAGAAGCAGGCAAGGCATGAAGAGGTTGCGGAAATTAGTCGTGGCTTGAAAATAATGGCGCGAAAGCTAAACGCGACGGTGCTGGCAATCTCCCAACTGAGCCGAGCTGTGGAAATCCGGCACAACAAACGGCCAATGTTAAGCGACTTGCGTGAAAGTGGGCAAATTGAGCAGGATGCTGACTTGATTGCCCTCCTTTATCGCGAAGATTATTACAACCGCGACACGAACGAAGAAAATGTGTTAGAGGTGATCCTTGCCAAGCACCGCAACGGACCGATTGGGACGATTAAGCTGAATTATGAAAGGAAATATGGGTACTTTGAGCCGATTGCTTCGAGGAAAAAGTGATTGAAAGGGATAAATGCATTTGAAGCGAATTAGATTAATAGAATCTTTAAGGGGATGTTATTCTTATGGAAATTAAAAAGCTTACATTACAAACAGCTGAATTAGATAAAATGAAAGAGTTCTATACACAATGTTTAGGCTTTTCTCTGAATGGTGAAAGTAAAGAGCGTTTTCAAATCAAGGCGGGAACAAGCATCTTAGAATTTACTGATTAAGAGGTTACAGGAACTCCGTTTTATCACTTTGCATTAAATATTCCGTCCAATCAATTTCAAGAGGCAAAGGAATGGTTAAAAGGAAAGACAACACTTTTATTAGAAGATGGAGAAGACGAGGCGGATTTTTCGTTTTGGCCTGCGCATTCTTGCTATTTTGAAGATCCGGCAGGAAATATTGTAGAACTCGTCGCCCGGTATAAGGAGAATCCAATGAGTGAATCCTTATTTTCCGTAAATAGCATTTTGAACATAAGTGAAATTGGCTTAGTTGTAAAAGATGCTCAAATAGTCGGCGAACAATTACAAGCAATAGGGATCTTCGAAAGTGATGGTGATCCCATAACAAATTCAGCGTTGAATTTCATGCAAAATGAAAAAAATGGCATTTTTATTCTCTTAACAAACGCAGGTAGAAGATGGCTGTTTTCAGAAAAGAAATCGGAAATTTATCCGATGAAACTAATACTAGATAAGCAGATTGTTTTAGGAGTAGATGAAAAGTGTGAGTTTTTTATAATTCATTAAAAGGAGCGGAAGGATATGAGAAGCAAAATCCTTTACGGACTTTTCATTGCTGCGCTTTTTGTGATATTTGTTATTTTCGACTATTTCAGGGGACACCCTTATCAATGGGGAGGAAATATCATTCAAACAATCGTCGTTGGCGGCGGCGTCACTTTGTTAAATCGATTATTGGCAGATAAATGGATGTGGGAACCGGAAGAGGATTGAGTCGAAACCAAGAAGCCAGTAGTGGACTATATGAAAACGCCTCTTTTAAAAAATGGGCGAGGAACTATATCACCGTTTGAAGCAGGAAGTGTTAATTCCTGCCTTGCTTTTTACAGAGATATACTCTGTTTTTCTAATAAATTGAAAAGAATTGCCCCTATTTTCTCTTGGCTAGTAAGTAGTATTTATGGAATAATCGTATTTATCAATCAATTAAACAGAAATGTACTTCAATTAACGAAGAAAGCACGGACTGATTGCTGTAGTCCTAGCAGAAAGGGAGAGTAGAAGATGAACATACATTTAATGATTTTTGTTGCTTCAATGAATGAGGGGCAAGTATTTACAGTAAAAAAAACATTTCAATCTGATTTCCGGCCTGTAGAAGGAGATATCATTGATGACCCGGGTTTCTCTTCTAAGTTTCACAATGGCTATGAAGTGGTCAAAGTGACGATTAATTATGCGACGGAAGAATGTTGGGTATCATTAGCACCACTCGTCATAGAATTAGAGGAAATCTCAATCGAGGAGTATGTTGAAAGGCTTCAAGCTCACGGTTGGGAATTGTTCGAAAAAGAAGATTGATGTAAAAAAGCTAGACTATAGCTTGCCTGAATCAAGTTCAGAATCTCAGTTATCAAGCATATCCCTTAATAGGAGGAACTAATCGGAATCTTATTGGGGGGTAAACATGATTTATGTAGTAGTGATTGTTTTAGCAGTGATTGTTCTATTTTTGAGGCATTATATCATTCGCTATATTTTTACACCAACAAAGAGATTCGGCCAAAAGGTGCCGGCTATACCGTATGAAGATATTGAGATTAAGAGTCGTTCAGGTACGATAAGAGGCTGGCTGATTAAAAATGAGGGGAGCAAAGGGTGCTTTTTATTAGTGCATGGCTGGGGTTCGAATAAGTCAGCGATGGTGCAGTATTCAGAGACACTATATGAAAAAGGCTATACCATTATTTTGATCGATGTGTTTGGTCATGGTGCCAGCGATTCAATCCAAAAGCAAATTAGCATTGAAACATTCGTAAATAGTATACAGATAACAATAGATTTTGCCGAGGCGCATGCTGAAATTGGAGGCAATGGAATCTATGTTTTAGGACATTCGATGGGCGGCTTGGCTGCGAGTATTGTTAATGCTACTGATGCAAGACTAAGAGGGCTAATAACCGATTCAATTCCTACATCCTTGGCGAATATCAGTCAATCGATGGCCGGTAAAGTGAAGGTGCCTTATGTACCATTTGGCTGGCTGTTTGTAAGTTGGATGTTCTTGCGTGCCGGTGTATTTTTAAAAACAAGAAGAGAATGGCAATTAGAAAAAATATTCATGAATCAGCAGTCACCGGCGATTGCGTTTTTCTCAGTCCCGGATGAAAAAGTCCCGATTGTAAATGCCGATGTTCTTGAGCACAGGAGCAATTTCAAGCGAATTATTAAGGTATCTACAAAAGGTCATAACAACTGTGTGCAAGATGAACGTTTTTGGATAAATGTCTTCCGATTTATAGAGATAGTCGAGAGAAAAGCCTTAAAATAATTATAGGCTTTTTCTTTTTTTGAAGGAAAATGGAAAAACATGTCGAAATAACAGGTAAACGAGGCGGTTGTTTTTGCTTCAGCTGTGCTTCTCATTGTTATATTAGTCTTGAATGCGTTTACTTTGTTTGATAAGAACGGTTCTGCGATAGAGAGTTATGAAAGGAAAGGAGGCGATTATATGAGTTATGCTTTAATAAGAAGGCTGATGCTCTTAAGTGCTTTGTTAGGTGTAGCGGGTCTGTTTTTGCTTTTTGGCAGTGTCAATTTCGGAACGCTTCTTGCGGAGAATTGGCTATCCAATCAGATTGATGGTGTCGACACGTATATGTATGAAATTAGGGTGAAGGGCAATATCAACAACTTCTTAGCTGTCGGAAGCATCCTTTTCACGATTGGCCTCGCTTCGATTAGTTTTTTATATTATAAGTGTCTTAGTATGAAAGGCAGTTAATCTTTTTGGGGTGAATCGTCCGAAGTTGCAGGGCGATTTTTTTTTGATTTGATTGATATCGTTCTTAGCGGGCGTTGAATATCATACGGTTTAGACGGCATGCATTAGTGGAACTAGAGAGATATGTACATCTTGATAGGGAGAGGAGTGCTGCTATGAATAAATCAAAGATTTCTGTGCAAAAAGCAATGTTTGCAATTTGTGCGGGCATACTTATTTTAATTGTCTCTCAGATTGTCAGTTCGCTTCCGAGTCTGCTGCCTTTGCCTGAATTCATCGTATCGATTGTGTTTGGCGTGCTGTATGTGACAATTGCCTATTTTTTATTGAAACTGACTTGTGCTAAGCTCGTTCATCTTTCTTTAGGGGAATGCCGAATCGGGAAGCCTTGCATCCGCGGCAAGTGGCTGGTGGTGGCGGTGCTGTTACCTGTTGCTGTTTCTTCTGTTTTATTGTGCATGCCGGGTGATTTTGTTAGAAATGATGTGAGCGGCTATGAGATGTTCAATATTGTTGTTACGGCTCTGTTTGTTGTTGGTTTCGGTGCGGGCGTTGTGGAAGAGATGGTTTTTAGGGGATTCATCATGACGGTGTTGGAGAAAACATGGGGAATAAAGGTTGCGATTATTGTTCCGTCGATTCTGTTCGGACTGTTGCATGCGAGCGGGGGCATGAATGTATTTGATATAATTATCTTGCTTGCAGCCGGTACGAGTGTTGGAATTATGTTTTCGCTGCTTGTGTATAAGACCGGTTCTGTTTGGTGTAGTGCGCTCGTTCATGGCACTTGGAATGTCATCATGATTGGGGAGATTTTGAATATCGGCAGCTCGTATGATGTGAATGCGATTTTCTCGTATGACCTGAAGGCACAATCTGTGTTGCTGACCGGAGGCATGTTTGGCGTCGAGGCGTCACTTGCTGCGATTGCGGGATATGTGGTTGTCATTGCGTTGACATGGCGGGGGATAAAGAAAGCTGGAACAACTTCTATTAAGAAAGAGTTAAAAGGAGAATAATCAGTGGGAAAAGTACAACTTAGAAAAGTTCAATTGCCAAAAACATTTAGTGATGTGAGTCCGGTATACCTGGAAGACACGACGATGGAACAAAGACTGAAGAAAGTTCTTGAGCTGATGAAGGAAGAGCACCTTGATTCTTTAATCATTTATGCCGACAAAGAACATGGAAGTAATTTTGAATACTTAACAGGATTTATTCCGCGATTTGAAGAAGGGCTGCTTGTATTGAAAAGATCAGGACAAGCATTTTTCATTCTCGGCAATGAAAACTTGAAGATGTCAAAACATGCACGTATTCATGGTGAACTATATCACTATCCGCTATTTTCATTGCCTAATCAACCAATGGACAATGAAGAAAGTCTTGTTTCAATCCTGAACAAAATAGATTTTTCGAATGATGAAAAGGTCGGGCTTGTCGGCTGGAAGATGTTTACCTCGAATCAACATGACAATGCGGCTATATTTGATCTCCCATATTTTATTGTTGAGGCGATCCAAAACATGCGGACGAAAGAAGCGAAAGTTGTGAATGCGACTCACATATTTATTGGCGGCGATAAAGGAGCCCGGACGGTTAACAATGCGAACGAGATTGCTCATTATGAGTACGGAGCCAACTTGTCTTCTACTAGTATGCTTAAAGCGATGAATGCCGTGGCGCCTGGAGTGAAAGAAAGCGAGCTGGGCAGTTTGCTGAATGCTGACGGTCAGACCAATAATGTCGTGACAATCGCAGCAACAGGAACAAGATTTGAAAAGGCCAATCTCTACCCGACAAATAAGCAAGTATCATTAGGAGATACACTTTCTTTAACTACAGGCTATAAAGGAGGGCTATCGAGCCGAGCCGGATTTGTTGTCGAACATGCGGAGCAGCTTCCTGTTAATCAACATGATTACTTGGAAAAAGTAGCGATTCCTTATTTTAAAACCGTCGTTTATTGGCTTGAAAATATTCGTCTTGGCATGGTGGGTGGAGAATTTTACAGCATGATTGAAAATGTTTATCCAAAGGACGAGTATCATTGGCATTTGAATCCCGGCCATCTTGTGGCGGATGAAGAATGGATGTCCTCTCCAATTTATCCGAATTCAAAAGAAATGCTAAAAAGCGGCATGCTGCTTCAACTGGATATTATTCCGTCTGTAGCCGGTTATGCGGGCGTAAGTGCCGAAGAATGTATTGCGCTTGCTGATGACGAGCTTAGAAACCAGATCAAAAATCAATACCCGGATTTATGGGCACGAATTGAGGAGCGCAGAAATTACATACAGAATGAATTAGGCATTAACCTGCCGGAACATGTGCTGCCGTTGTCCAATTTGGTAGCGTATATGCGTCCTTTCTTTTTAAACAAAGCAGAAGCATTAACAAATCGTTAAAAATGGACAAGGGGATGGGAACTTGCTTAAAATATTGCATTTTGCTTTATCAATCATAGTTATAGTTATAGCTGTTTATAGTTTAATGACGGATGACTTTACATATCAGTTAATTATGATGTTTTCTTTGAGTGGGTTAATGCTGGTGATGGGATTGAGGGAACTTCAGCGAAACAAGAAGGCAACTGGGTGGTTCTTAATGGTGACATTTTCGTTTCTTTTGTTTGTTTCATTTGCGAGTATTTAGAAGGAGGCGTTCGACATGAAAATAAACGAAATGGAATTTCATGTTCGAAATGTACATTACATAATCAGATCAGCAGAAGAAACTGACGCGACAATTTTATCGGAAGTGCGCTTGCAAATCGATGGCGAGACGGAAAATATGGATCGGGATACAGGGGAAGCGTATATCGACGAGGCTGGATTTAAGCAATTGATTAAGGAAGATAGCACTAGTCCCTGCAATCTATTTTTAGTTTGCGAAATGAACAGCAGGATTGTCGGCTTCTCGAGATGTGAAGGCACGCAGCTCAAACGAATGGCGCATAAAGTCGAGTTCGGTGTTGGCGTCTTGAAGGAGTTCTGGGGATATGGCATCGGCACTAATCTGTTAGAGGAATCGATTCGATGGGCCGATGCGAATGGTATCAAGAAAATGACGTTGGCCGTTCTTGAAACGAATGAAAAAGCAATCAAGCTTTATGAAAGATACGGCTTTGAAGTAGAAGGCGTTTTAAGAAAGGATAAGCTGCTGTCAGACGGGGATTTTTATAATACTGTTATGATGGGAAGGTTACATGATTAAAGAATTCTTGCGAGGGCGCAATTAGTGTAACGATGTCGCAGCGGGTACAAGTGTTGCTTATAATTATGAGAAGTCGAGGTTTTAAATGAGTGTTTGTGAAGGAGACAACGGATTTGCTGTCTCCTTTGCTTATGAAGTCACTTTATAATTAGAAGCTTTCTTTTTTTGAGAGTATGTATTGTATTAAAATGGCGGTTACTGTCATATTTAATACGATGCTTGTTCCGAGCGAAGCTGTCCATAATACGGTTGACATTGATACAGTTACGGATAATAGCAGGAACGTAATGAAAATATTACATTGCCTAGAAGCATTTTGTTCTTTTCAGCACCTGCTTATTGCCATAAAATACTCATAAATATGAGCAGGCATGTGTTTAACACTAACACTATCTTCCCATATGCATTTTTAATAGATAGGGCAGAAAAAATCACTGAAAGGGCAAAAGTGAAAAGTGCAATTTTTGATGGGAGATATGCGAGATCCCAAATACTCACCATAGGAAATAACAAAATGAAAATGCTGGTAAATAAAAATAACAGTGAGAAAATAAGTGCCAAAACAACAAAAATATAAGCATTAAGTCTATGTAACTGTTGTTTTTCGTATCCACTATCAATCATGTCGATTCCCCCAATCATCTTTTGTTATAATTATTTTAATTCTCTGTCAATTGATGGATTTCCTTCTCGTGTTTTAGCTCTGTTTATTGTATAGGGAAGGAAAACCGAACAGCATTTAAGGTGATTTTTGGAATAGTTAGCAGTTAAACGTCTTGCGAGCTTTGAAATCGACAAGACAGCGCCAGTGGTGACAGGTGTGAAAGATGGCGTCGTGTATAAAAAAGCGGTGAAGGTCTACTTCAACGAAGGAAGAGCGACGCTGAATGAAAAAGCGATAAGAAGCGGAAAGATAAGGCTCTGTTCGTAACTATTGTTGTTTTTACTTATTTCTATTATTACGTTGTGATGATCCTTTCACATTACATATTATTGTTTGGATGATAATCAGAATAAGGGCGATGATACCATACAAAAGGTTTCCCGCCACCTGACTAATTCCATCAACGGCTATATGGAAAAACCATAAATAAGAATAAACGAAAAAAATGACCGTGTTTAGTAGCATAAAGAAGATAAAATTTTTTGACCTTCTACTTTTAATTCGATAAAGAATAAAGAAAACGCCAATGAATACCCAAATACCGAGTGAACTAAAGAAAAATAAGATATCAGACACCGCGAAACCTCCCTATTATATAAAATTCTCACTGTCTATTCATACATATTTATCATATATTGATTTGAATTTTTCAAAATGGTTGTGGTTACTATTAGTTTTATTAAACCACTAGCAACAAAGTTTACGAACATAGCTAAAGATAAAAAGTCGATACCATAATTGGTATCGGCTTTTTTGTCCTTGTAACGAATCCGATACTTAATAACGTTTTGATACGATAACAAACGAAGAGAATATGGTGATGATTGACAGTGTGGATAATAGACTGATTGTCTGATAGCCATTTAAATCAATGATTTTAAGTTGAAAAAGGGAAGTGAAAATGGCCATATAAAGTAAAATAAAGAAACAGCTGACAAATAATCCTCTTTCGCGAATTCGTTTGGAACGGGCATCTTTTTTTGCTAATTTAGGATATAAATTGGCGAGACAGAAACACATGACAGCTGCACCGATGAAGACGAGTTCGTGTCCGATGAAGAATGAATCCGTAGAGATACTGGACCAGATGAGCAATAAACTAAATAACAGAAAGATAATACCGCTTGTTATGAAAAAGATTTTTCCTGCCTTCATACTCATTTGCATGATAAACTCCTCCGTGAAAATTCGTCATTTCTTTTATTATACAACACATTCCAAATTATTCTTGTTTCAATAAACTTTGTTGTAAATGCAACAAAATCCGTTATAATAAAAATAAAGATGCATTTAACAAAGGAGTGTTCATCTATGGCGAAATTCGTGATTGATCCTGATTTCTGGGCAGTTTTTCCGGAGGCGCAAATTAATGTTTTAACGGTGAAAAATATTGATAATCATGTTCCTGGAGATACTAGTTATTTTTCTGAACTGTTGAACAATGCTTCGAAAGAATCGGCTGTCCATTTGACTGCAGAAGTTTTTAGCCAAAATCAGGTGATTGATGAGTGGCGAAAAGCGTTTGCGAAGTTTAAGACGAAGAAGGGGGCTCGCTCATCGATTGAGGCGCTGTTGAAGCGGGCATATCAAGGTCGCGAGTTTACGCCGATCAATCCGTTGGTCGATATTTATAATAGTATCTCGCTGAAATATGCCGTTCCTTGCGGCGGGGAAGATTTACATAAGATTGTCGGTGATTTGCATCTCGGGAAAGCGAAGGGCGGAGAGTCGTTCTTGCCATTGGGGGCTGATGAGGATGCGCCGGCTTTACCGGGGGAAATTATGTATTTTGATGATGAAGGGTCGATTTGTCGTTGCTTGAATTGGCGGGAAGCGCAAAGAACGATGCTGACGGAGGAGACGACGGATGCGGTTCTTGTCATCGAAGCGATCAACAGCCAACAAACAGCAAATGCCAATGAGGCGATTAATGAGTTGAAACAATTAATGGATGCATACTTTAATACAGAGAGTGCTGTGAAGTATTTGACGAAAGATGAGGCTGTTTTCGAGCTTTGATTAGGGGTGAGGGCATTTGTATATACCGAAGCATTTTGAAATAAACGACCGAGATATGATTTATGAGATGATTGAAAAGTACAGCTTTGCGATGCTATTTTCTCAGCATAATGGCGAGCCGTATGCGACGCACTTGCCGCTGCTTTTGAACAAAGAGGAGCAGGCTTTGTACGGTCATTTTGCGCTTCCGAATGGGCAATGGAAAGATGCAGGAGAACAGCAAGTGCTGGCGATTTTCCACGGGCCGCACTGCTACATTTCGCCGTCTTGGTACGAAACTAAAAAGGCTGTGCCGACCTGGAATTATGTCGCAGTGCATGTTTACGGGAAACTGGAGCTGCTTGAAGACAGCCAAGTGATATACAATTCCTTGAATGACTCTGTGAGAAAATATGAACGATCGGACAGCGGCTATACCCTCGATGAGGTCGATCCGAAATTAATTGAAGGGATGAGTAAAGGGATTGTCGCCTTCAAAATTCATATCATAAAGATTGAAGCAAAAGCGAAACTAAGCCAAAATCATTCCATAGAACGGAAAGAGCTGGTGATTGAACAGTTGGAGAAAAGCTCGGATCGTGATGATCGGGAAATAGCTGCGCTTATGCGGAAAAACATTTGACGCTTGAGAATGCTCAAGCGTTTTTTATATGGTTAAGTTATACTGTAAATTAAGAATAAATAGTCAATTTTGTGGGTGGGGAGAAAATGAATTATCAAATAGTAGCGGTGACTAAAGCGGATGAGGAAATTTTAAAGGATTCTTTTGACGAAGAGAATTGCTTTCCCTACTTCATTAAATCTGATACGAAATATATTGGCTTTGCTTTAGTAGGAAAAGATCAATCATCCAACTGTATTGTGGAATTCTTTATTATGAAAAAGTACCGGAGAGAGGGTATAGGCAAAGCAGTTGTCAAAGAAATATTCCGCTTACATAAGGGTAATTGGGTAGTTCACCAAATATCCCACAATAAACCTGCGCAAGCATTTTGGAGAAACGGAATCGATGAGTTTACAGAAGGTAATTTTATTGAAGGTGAAGAAGATGGAAAACTAGTGCAAAAGTTTACTAGTTAATGGCTTCAGAAGTCAACAGCAAGATACGCGGAGGGTTTAAATATGCAGTTTATTACTTTATTTATTGTGTTTGCAATTTTAGTGTTGTTGATAGAAAGAGCAGCGACTAAATTACTGCGTGTAGAGAAGAGAAAGATTTCCGAAACGCCTGCTAAAAGAATTGATCAATGGGGAAGGGCTATTATTGTAATTATCTTTTTAGGTACTTATTGGTTTGTGCTTGATAAGGATATAAATGTCCAAAAAGGGTTTTGGATTTTCTATTTCACTGTATTATTTGGTTTTCAGGCTTTTATGGAGTGGAAGTATTTGAAGAACTCCAAACAATATGTAGTAAGTTTAATTTTGTTAATGCTCCTTGTGACGTTTGTTTATGTTTTAGTTTTTTTTCTTGAATGATTGGAAGCCGGAGGGATGCAAGGGTGGTTAAGCATATATGGAAGGGCATATTTATCATATATATGTTCATGCTGTTTGTTATTGTTGTGATTAAGTTCACTGGAAATATACATCTTGTAATCGATACGATTCAATCGAATAAATCGCGAGGCTCAGGGATAAACTTAGTTCCTTTTCGAACAATTAATTCTTACATCGGAAATAAGAATTCTGTTTCATTTTTAAACATATTTGGAAATATCATTCCGTTTATACCGATGGGATTTATCCTGCCTATGGCTTTTTCATCCCAAAGAACTTTAACTAAAACAATGATGACTTGTTTTTTGATCATATGTGGTATCGAGATTTTTCAATATGTTTCCCGTTTAGGGAGCTTTGATGTTGATGATATCATCTTGAATATATTTAGTTGTTTTATAGGATTTATATTGTTTAGAACGTACCAGCAATTATTTAATAAAGCAGGCTCAGAGCATTCACTCTGAGCTTAGATGCTGTCTAACCTTACACCTGCCATGCTCGGGTCCTAAGCTGACTCCCCCAAGAAACCAAAAGCGGGTTTCTTGTGTGATTCCTCTTAGTCCTCCCGCATGGCTCCTTTTTCATTGAAGTAAATTCGAGAGAGGTATACAAAAATGAAAAAGGACCGGAGACGTTTTTTCTTACTGCAGTTTCTCAATAATCTCCGTCAACGAGTCATTTGTATGTTCGAAAAATCCGGCCATCGGGCAAGTGATTTTCTCCATTCGTTCGAGTACGGATGGAATGGTATAGTCGGTCAAGTCGAGATGCTCGTTCACTTCCTCCCAATAAAGTGGGGCTGCGACGGTGGCGTCTGCTTTGCCGCGGGTGGAGTAGGGGCAGATAATTGTTTTTCCTTCGGCGTGCTGGACGTAATCGAGATAAAGCCGGTTGCCGCGATTTTTCTTAAAGCGTTCGATCGTGAAATCGTCCGGGAATTGCTGAACAAGGTATTGGGCGATGAAGCTGGTGAACAGCCTTGTTTCATCGTATGTGAAGCGACGGTCGGCAATCGGAATGTGTATTTGGATGCCTTTGCTGCCGGATAGTTTCGGGAAGCTAACGATATTGAAGCCGTCGAAAATCTTCCTCAGCTCCATCGCTGCCTTAATGGCGAGATGAAAGCTGTCACGACTTGGCGGGTCCAAGTCAAAGACAATTTCTAAAGGCTGTTGTTCATGAATGGCTTGAAAAGGGGTATGATATTCAATTGCCAGCTGATTGCCGAGCCAAAGTAAGGTGGATATGTCCTTACAGACGACAAAATCGGTTCCTTCCTTTTCGATAGTCGTAACGAAGCTTGGCGCATAGTCAGGACAATTTTTTTGGAAAAATGATTCGCCGTTAATACCGTTCGGATAGCGAATCACGGTCAAAATTCGATTTTGTAAAAACGGCAGCATATATGGTGAGATTTCTGCTAAGTAAGATAGCAGTCCGTCTTTATGGATAAGCGGGTCTTCCCAAATCACTTTATCGAGGTTCGTGAACTTGAGTTCAGGATCCACTGGTGTATTGCGGATAACTAGCTGCTGCCACGTGCATTGTTGCCAGTCAATGTCAAAATTGAAGCGGGCGAATGTTGCATTCTGCACTTGCCCGTTTTCAATTTTCTCGAAGTGGACTTCTGCACAAATGCCTGGGTTCGTGTAGACGGTGCCGGCTAATTTTTTTATTTGATTGTTTGTGATGGTTTGAATCAATAATGCTTTTTCCTGCTTAGCGATGCCTTGGAGGAAAGAGCCGATTTCGATTATTTCATTGTATTTGGTGATGCCGATGATAATTTCGTCGGTTTTCTGCCGGTATCCAAGAATAAAAAAAGAACCGCTTTTCATATGCATCTTCCTTATTCCAATATAGTACAGCTTTTCGGGTCTTGATTGACGAATGCTTGAATGCTCGGCTGGCGCAACGAATGTCCTTTAGGCCACTCCATATATTGTACTTTCACTGTTAAGACAGGTTCGAGCCATTGAATGTCTTTGATCCGTGGCGGATTTTTCGAGAACGGCCGTTGATCCGTTATTAGCGGTTCAATTGCTTTCGTGAACGTAATCCAGTCTTGACGCGTCAGCTTTCCGGTGCCGGCATGGCCGATGAATTGTAGTTGCTGATGTTCGTCGTAAAGCCCGAGCACGAGCGAGTTGACGATGTTGTTGCGGTATGTAACGCCAGCGATGACCGCGATCGTATCTTGATAGTTTTTTACCTTTTGCCAGTTGGCATTTTTACCGTTAATCGTGTATTTGCTTTGCAAATTTTTGCAGACGATGCCTTCGAGATTGTGCTGCTTAGCAACTTCAAAAAGGGTAGTGCCGTCCCTTTCAGAAGAGACGAGCTGAATCGTCGGATTGGGTTTGATCGTTTCGCGGAGCAGCTCCATTCTGTCGGCGAGCGGTTTATCGGTTTGCCATTGGCCGTTTAAATATAGTATGTCAAAAATCATGTAGAAAATCGGGACTTCCTTCTGGATGTGGCTAACACGGTCGGCTCGGCGGATGCCATCTCGCCTCATCACCTCATGGAATGACGGCTGCCCGTTTTGGTCGAGCGCAATTACTTCACCGTCTACTATGAGGGAGTCGGCATTGGTGTAGCTTTTCACATCAAGCAGCTCCGGGAAAATCTTCGTGCGTTCATTGAGCTTACGGTTGAACAGCTGCACGTCTTGTACGTCATAATAGGTCAAAATTCTGACACCGTCCCATTTAATCTGAAAAATCCAGTCTGAACCTGTCGGCGTTCTGTCACTGGCGACAGGCTCAAACGGAATAATTGGTTTCATGTTCATGCTGCACCTCTTGTTTTAAAAGCGGATGTCATCTTCGGTGGTGACCGTGTGGAATGTGCCGGCGCTGCCAAGCGGGTCGGCATCTCGCAATGTTCCGAAATCAAGGCCGGTCAATCTTTCCACATGCGATACAGCGACTTGATACGTTTTATATTCGCCGTAGGAAAAGTCGAGTCTGCCAAGCAGATTTTTTTGCGTCTGTAAATAGGCGGTTGCAGATAATGTGCCGTCATGCTTAATCATCACGGCTATTTTCCAAAACTCCTCAGGCAACTGAATGCCTCGATACGTCTGGTCGCTTTCCTTGAAAACCGGTCCGGTAAAAACGTTAACTTTTAAATTGTTGGTGACCGCATTGTTTAAAATGTAATCCTCCAAATCAAGCCACGTTTTTTGATTAAAATTTTTATGTTGCGGAGCGCAGTTTGTGAAATGGAACGTATCTTCATTGGCGGCAGCCGCTCTTGTGCCCCAAACAGGATCGCGGCGGCGCACAAGATGGCCGCGGTCTAAGTCATTGTTGCTGTATAGCTCAGGTCCGGCCAGGAAATCTTCGTCGATCCGCGGGTCATAATACCAGCTGTCGTTTCCGCGTTTGATGTCTTTTTGCTGCGAACCGTCGATATTGACGGCTGTGTAAAAGGCAAGGCGGCGCGATTTACTCATGACAATCGAGAAGTGGGTGTAATTTAGTATATATCCGCCTTCGAGCAAAGGAGCAATATCTTCTTTCAAATCATTGCTTAATTCAGGTAAGGGAACTTCGTATTGTTTGCTTAAAAAATTGGCGTCATAACCTTCGGCAAGCTCGTACCATTCCAGTGCCAGTTTCGTTGCTTTCATCACGTCGTTCAAATCCAATCAGCTCCTTTATGTAACCTATGCGTGCTGACTGCTCTTGCTAGTATTATTTATTTTCCGTTTTGAATGCGGATTTTCCTGCTTTTGCCTAGCTTGTTTTCTTTGCTCTTGTTTTTCGCGGTTTGGTAGCCTTTGGCGCTTCTGCCGGCTCGTTTTTTGTTCGGTCAATGGATGCTTGCAGAGCGCTCATGAGATCGACAACATTGCTTCGTTCTTCGGCAGCCGGTTGATCAGATGCTGCGATATATTCGTTTTTCTCCATTTTTTCCTGAATGAGTTTCTCAAGAGCGGTCCGGTATGTATCAGTGTATTTCTTCGGATCGAAGGCGGTCGTCAGCTGTTCAATCAACATCATGCCGATTTCGAATTCTTTTTCCGATACGGCTTGTCCGGTGACGCCGAGCGGCACATCTTTGACATTGCGCACTTCGTCAGGGAAATGCAGCGTTTCGAGTAGCAGCATGTTTTGGTGTGGACGGATAGCGGCAAGACGCTCTTTGCTGCGAATCGTAATTTTAGCGATGCCGATTTTCTTTGATTTTTTCAGAATTTCCGACAGCAGTGTGTAAGGCTTTGAACCGCCGCTGTCAGCTCCGACGAAGTATGTTTTGTCAAAGTAAATCGGGTCGATTTCCGATAGCTTGACGAAATCGATAATGGCAACTTGTTTTTTCTCATGTTCCTCTTTGAGCTTATTCATTTCTTCTTCGGTAATTTGAACGAAACGACCATTGGGTGACTCGAATACTTTGATAATTTCATCGCTTGTGACATCATCGTCGCACTCGGCGACTTTCTTGTACTTGATCGGTGACTTGCACTCTTTGTGGAACTGCCGGAACTTAATGTCTTTGTCCTCTACGGCCGAGAACAATTTAACGGGAATATTAACGAGACCAAACGAAATGCTTCCTTTCCAGACTGTATGCATAGTGATTCCTCTTTCTTTTTTTCTTAGATTTTGTAGTTTGATGTAATCTATGCGTGGAGGTTGACTTTGCGGAGATGTGGGGCGGATCGGACGAATTATTTGCGGATTGGGAGGGATTAATTGCAAAAGTGGAGGAATTGTTTGTGAAAGCGGACGAATTGTTTACTGAGTCGGACGAATTAATTGTAAATGTGGGTGAATTGTGGTGAAAAGCGGATGAATTGAGCAGGGAAGAGAAGTGAACAAAAGGCTGGTTATGGTGTTTGACGTTCTTGGAAGGGTGAGCTTGCAACTAAAAGTGGCTTTTTGTTCAATATGAACCCGCAACAAAACGAAAAGCCAATCATCATAACGAGATTGGCTTTGTTTAAGTCTGCCTTAATTTTTTACAAGCAGTACAGAAGCTCCGATAACGCTGATTAGGGCTAGCGCGACGCAAATGCCGAATCCGGCGCCAGTTGTGATGAAAAGCACAAAAGCTAAAGACTCAAGAATGGCAAAAGCTACACCGGATAGAAAAACAGTTTTGTTGTTTTTTCTCATAGCTACAAATATTTGAATGGTAACAATGTTAGCTAAAAATACAATGATAAATGCTATAAGATAGTCCAGTGAGAAAATGCTTGTTCCTTCAGGTGTCCCAAATAGGGAAAACATAGCGACTGGAAATGCTCCCATATTAATAACGATTGCAACGAGAACCCAAATAAATAGATATAGTGATTTTTTCATGATGTTTAATCTCCTCTTTAATAAATAAGGTTAAATTTCTGAACTTGGATAACTGTCTAACCTTACACCTGCCATGCTCGGAGGCCTATAGGATGTAGGTCACACCGGCGAAGACATGCGGACGTGGTGCTTTTAGCCGATGTTCCTTTATAGAGTTGGGACGGCTAGGAAATCAAAAATCGGATTTCCCATCCGTCCCGTCTTACATCTGCCGCATGGCTCCTTTCCATTGAAGCTAAATCAATGGAGCAGAATCAAAAATGAAAAGGAACGGTGACGGTTTTTCTTAATATTTATCAACAACAGCACCGAAACTAGATGCTTTTATATAAGGTTGATTGATTAGTGATGTTAATTGCTGTTTATCTCCAACTACTACAACGCCGATGATTTCAATGTTTTCTGCTGTCGGAGATGTGTTGTCTTTTTTCAATGTTTCGTATATGTGTGTGAATTCGTCTTTGTAAGACCCGCCTTTATCTTGCGCTAAATCCAAATTTGATAAGAATTCATCGACTGGGTTGTCGAGTGGTTCGCCCGCTTCAGTGAACGATTGGAATCCGGGCACTTCGTATTCTTTCAAAATTGTCGTCGGGTAGGAAGCATGTTCGCTATTAGAGGCTTTCATTCCGCCCAGTTCATCTGATGAATAGGCATCGACCCAGCTCCACTGCAACGTTACATTTTCAGGCAGCATTGCTTCGACCTCTTCATATGTGTAAGCCTTGTCGAAGGACAATGCCATCTCGATTATTTTGCCGTCATTTATTTCATCTAATAAACTTAAATCATTTGCATATTTTTCATACCGCAAAGCGGGATGGAAGAAATTCATGACGCGAGTTCCTGAGTAGGAGTATTGCGCCAGGTCCGAGTTCCCAAGCGTGATATTCAATTCTTGCGATCCTGCTGAAACTTCCCCGAGATAGACCGGTTTGTCATATAAGAGCTTATATTTTGGCGCTTCGGCTGAACTGCCAATCAATTTGTATTCCTCGTTCCAGGCACCGACATACGTATTGGCGCCGTATATGTCATAATACAATTCTTTAGCGGCCATTTTATTGCTCATCACATAGGGAGTTAGTTGGACTTTTAATAAAATCAATAACGCGACAACAAATAGTGAGACGATAAGGCTAACCCCTGTGATGCGAAAATAGCTTTTTCTTTTTGCTGATTTAATCAAATCTTTTTCAGTGAAGGAAGGATTGAATAAACGATCAATTTCATGATCTTCTTTCATTTTTTTCTCTCCATTTCTGTTTAAATTCTTTTCTCGCTCTATACAAGGTGGTCCGAATCGTCTCCACCTTCATATCAAGCATTACTGATATTTCTTCGTAAGATAAGCCGAGATCATATTTCAGCACCAGCAAGTTTTTATAGCTGGGCTTTAGCTCATCCAGCAGATTGTGTACATCTCCATGAAGTTCTTTTAGTAAAACAAAATCTTCGCCGGTTTCCTCTTGAATGAAAAAAGATATAAATGCGTCATCATCAATATTTACTTTTGGGAAACGCTGCGAGCGTCTGCACAAATCATAAAATTGATGAATGGAAACTTTGAATAACCAGGCGGAAATGTTCGTCACTTCGAGATGAATCATATTTTCAATGGCTTTGTAGAAGGTGTTCTGCACGATATCTTCGGCATCTTCCTTCGAACAGCCTATACTGACCAAATGCTTGAAGATGATGAGGACTTTTTGCTGATATAAATCTTCGATGGTTTCGATCTTCATTTATCCTCCTTTCACCTATATAACGGATGGATGAAAAAAAAGTGTACAAGTTTATGAAAAAGTTTTTTAAGAATATTTTTTGTGAAAAAGTCAGGAAGATACATTGAGTGGATGAAGGTGAACCTGCATACACAATTAGCGGGGCGTTGCTCTGATTTTTGAATATGTTAATCAGGAAATTGAAAATAGTACCATTTACCGCTTAGCATGATTATTTTATGATGGGGTAACGTTATTTTGCAATTATTTAACGTGAGATATTTCTGAAAGGGTGGGGGATTTGAAGAAATCATATATGTGGATTTTATGGAGCTTGCTTTTAGTGGCTGTGAACTTTTATGCGATTCCTTGGGCGATGTGGTCTACATTTGCAGGCACAGAGGAGTATAAGTATGTCTGGTATGGCATTGCGATTTTGATTTTGATTATTTTTAATACAGGTATTATTCAAACTTTCTTAGCTATTAAATCAAATCAATTAAAATTTGCATGGTACGGATTTGCGCTTCTTGTTGTTCAAATAGTGTGCTTTGTAATCTCAATGGTGGCACTTCAGTACGTTCTGACTTTACTGTTGGTACCGGTGGGGTTATCGATGATTTTGTTGAATGTGCAAATTGTTAAAAGACTAAAGGCATAAAAGAAGAAGGCTTCCCACAAATTTGTGGACAGCTTTTATTAAACGGTAGGGAAGGAGCTTTTTATTCAATTATTGAAAATATTACCAGAAATAGTGGTATAATAGGAAAAGCTACTAGTGCAGGGTATGACGCGGCGGCCTTCCATGTTCCCAACTAGGGACGGTGGGGAGGTGATCGTATGGTCGTAACGACAGAGATATTGGTTGTTGTTATTTCGTTCGCGTCCTTAGTTGTTGCCATCATTGCTGTATGCAAAAAAGACTAAGCACACCCGCCAGGTGATGGAAGCTTAGCCTTTCATATCGCCGCCGCATTCTTGCTTTGCGGTCGTAGCTACGGAGGATGAAGATGTTACCCGCATCTTTGTCCTCTTTTATTATTTGGAAATGTTTGTATCTTTATACTTATCATATATCGAAACCTGCATTTATTCAACTGTGTTTTTTTATTACAATTTGCGAAACGGACTGATTATTGAACTTGGATACCTGTCTAACCTTATACCTGCCATGCTCGGTCCTAAGCCGTCTCCCCCAAGAAACCAAAAGCGGGTTTCTTGTGTGATTCATCTTAGCCCTCCCGCATGTCTCCTTTTTCATTGAAGTGAATTCAGGAGGAGATTCAAAAATGAAAAAGGACCGGTAACGTTTTTTCTGATTTACTCAACCGGTATCCTCAAAACAGTTTTCAAGTTCTCTGTTTTCGTTCGGCGCGGATCGGATATGTATATTTCATGGTGCTGAGTTCGGTCGGCTTCTGTTACTCTTTTCAGATTGTTTTCTTCCATGAAAGAGAACATTTGCTCGAAGCTTTCAGGCTCATTATCGTACGAGCCGATGTGTAGCATTTGAACACATAAGCCTTCTGTAAAGGATTTTAGTGAAACCTTGTCTGTACGCAGATGCGGCTTTTTCTTCCTTGCTTCTTCACATGCCCACTGAAATACTTCTTCAGTTACAAATTCCGGTTGTCGAATCATTGCCGTCCAACAAAAGTTGTCTTTCTGCTGGAAGTTGAATATTTCTTCATTATGAATCCACCATAGACCTTCAAGCGGGGGAACGACATATTCAAAATACCCAGTTGGCTGGTGTTTTCCCATTTTGCTCATCTTGATGGTGTAGGTTAAAGCATAGAGCAACTCAACAGCTTGTTTATATTCTCCACCTTCTTGATTTGGATTTCCTTTTCCGTCCACCATAATGAAATTCATCTCAGGCACTGTAATCAAGACTGGTTTTTTCGGCGGCAAATAAAACTCTTTATCTGTTTTTTTATAGTCCACTTTGTTTGTTTTCATCCGATTTCACCTCTTATCTTTTTATGTATGATGTACCCATTTTCAAAGAGGATTAATAGTGCGGTGGCAATTTCGGGCTGCACAAATTATTTGTGAATTTGGATGAATTAGGCGGAGAAGAGAGGTAAATTATTCTATGGATTAGAAAAAAATGTTAAATGTGAAAAATGTTAGCGTGCTATGATGAGGGTGTAAATGAGGTGAAGGCGTGGAATACACGGCATGTATTAATCATATCGTTCAATTCATTGAGGAGAATCTATCAGAAAACTTGACGCTCGAATCATTGGCGAAGGAAGCTTGTTTTTCGCCTTATCATTTTCACCGGATATTTCAGTCAATAGTCGGCGTTTCTATTATGGAGTATGTTCGATTGAAAAGATTATCGGGTGCCGCAATTCAATTGAAAGAAAGCGATCAGCGAATCATTGATGTGGCGTTAGATTATGGATTTCAGTCTCATGAATCTTTTACAAGAGCGTTCAAAAAAGTGTATGGCTTGTCTCCTCTGCTATATCGAACTTCTGCTGTTGAGCTTGATTTGTTTGTAAACCATTCATTGAACAAATTTAAAGGGGGAAATTACATGGAAGTGAAGATTATTACGAAGCCAAAGATGCATGTTATTGGTTATTCATTGCAGACAACTGTCGAGGAAGGGGAAAATAAAAAGGATATACCTTCGTTTTGGCAAGATTACCTAAGTAAAGAGCTTTGCTCAACATTCGGGGAGACGATTCGGTCGAAAGAAGAACTGGGTATATGCACAGACTATCATTCTGAAAACGGGCAGTTTACGTATATGATCGCTAAGGAAGTCAGTGAAGAACCAAGTGAATTGCCTGCTGGGATGACGTTCCGAACATTCCCGGAAACACAATTCGCGGTATTCACCACTTCGCCTGCTTCTGAAGAAAATTTCACATCAATGATTCAATCAGCTTGGGTTGAAATCTATCAAAATTGGTTCCCTGCATCTGATTATGAGCAGTGCGGCGATTATGAATTTGAATTGTATGATGAAAGATGCCATAACAATGATAACAAACGGATTGATATTTATATCCCTGTGCAAAAGAAAAAATGATAATCAGAAGCGGGAAAGAGCAGCTTTTTTCCCGTATTCAGATGATTTAAATCCCCGATAATGATTGTCGAAAGTTAATTATCTAAAACCGATGAAGCTTATGTTAGGCTTGGATTATCAGAATTGACCATTAAGAAACCTATTTTATACTTTATTGAGTTTGAATTTTTATATAGATTATTAAGCAGACTGCCGTTTGGTGTAATTAAGGGATTCACAATATTAATTGGAGCCGCATTCGTTATCTTTAGAATAGTTTTCATATTTTGAATATAACTTTAATCAAAAAAGTTGTATAAGGTAGGTTAATCTATTAGTCTAAGGATGAATATAATCACTCAGAAATAGGGGATGACACCGATGGCAAAGTATTATATCGCAGTGACGTATGATGTTTGTGAATATGAAGACCTGTATATAGATATGAACGAATATAGATTAGACAGTGCTGAGGATTTGGATCAGCAGGTAAAGGAATTTGCGAAATTGGATGTTGCTCCTTTGGTAAAAGTGTATGAATCTAATACAAGTGATTATAAAGAGTTTTGGCTGTATAAAGAATACATGTTTAAAGAATATGAGTGCAGTTGTAATGGCAAGTAAATAAGATAAATTCAAAAAGGAGAGTAGATGATGCTCTCCTTTTCTGACAAGTTAAGAGGGTTTAAAACTTTGAACAAGGATGACTGTCTAACCTTATGCCTGCCATTCTCGGTCCTAAGCTGCCTCCCCCAAGAAACCAAACCCATGTTTCTCGGGAGATTCATCTTAGTCCTGCCGCATGGCTCCTTTTTCATCGAGGTAAAGCTAACTAGCCTACTCATCATGAAAAAGGACCGATAACGGTTTTTCTTGTTAAAATGGATTAAAATAACGGCCTTCGTTCACGATGGTCGTATAAATAGAGATGGCGATCAGGGTTAGGCAGCGAACATAAACATGAAATCCTGTTTTTAAGGAGGCCGCTACAGGATATGGGGAACATCGGCGAAGACATGCAGACGTGGAGTTTTGGAGCGCTTTATATAAATAAGAAAAATTATGAGATAATTTCACGACTAACTAGTAACGCTCGATCTTCTTCAGAAGCTGGAGTATAGCCTTTTTCAATTACGGCAATAACGGTTTTCTTATTAGCTGTCCAGCATTGTATTAAACCCCAAATACCTAAAGTAATAGGGTTTAAAAGGAACCACTTAATTAATTCGCCCCATTGTCCTCTGAATAGAGCTACCCATCCACCGAAGAAAAAAGTTGTCCAAGAGAACCCTACTTTCACTTCTTTAATAACACCTGTTGAGTTTTTTAATTTTACTTTTGCCAAAAAAGTAACCTCCTTAAAAGCAATATCTTTTCTAAACTATCATAATTATCTTAAAATAACACTGGATATGCTTGTGGAATTGTATCTAGGACAGTGTTTGCGATGAGCTATCAATTAATCAGTGACTATAAACACAATGAAACATATAAAAGAAGCTTTAATGAACTGGCGAAACGGGTATTCGGTATTGATTTTAAGCAATGGTATGAGAAAGGCTGCTGGAATGACAACTATATTTGTTATTCATATGTGGCTGGAGAGAAAGTAATAGCCAACGCATCAATCAATAAAATGACGATTGTCCAAAATGGCTCGGAGTTTAAAGCGATTCAGATTGGGACGGTGATGACGCATCCGGATTATCGAAATCAAGGCTTATCCGGCAAACTAATGGAGCATATTATCGCTAAGTATGAGCAGGACTATGACTTTATTTATCTATTTGCCAATGAAACGGTGCTCGACTTTTACCCAAAGTTTGGTTTTGAGACGATGCAGGAAAGTAATTTTTCGTTGTCGATTTCCGATTTAAAAAGACAGCCGTCCGCTTTGCGCCAGTTGCATGCGGATAATCCGGAAGATTTCGAGCTGATGAAAAAATTTGCTGAGAAACGCGTTCCTGTATCTTCGAGATTGGGTGTCAAAAATAATGAACATTTATTAATGTTTTATTTGATACTCGTCTTTGCTGACGATATTTTTTACATAGAAGAGGAAGAGGCTATTGTTATTTTCACGCAAGCAGAAGGCGAATTGCATCTATTTGATGTGATTAGCAAAAGCAAAACAGATTTGAGAGCGGTCCTTCGTCGTATTGCTGCGGATGAAACAGAGATTGTACATTTTTATTTTATTCCGGATGATGAGCTTGAAGGTGTTTCTGTCGAGAAGAAGACGGAGCGCAATGATACGCTGTTTGTGCGGCCGTTGTGGAAAGGTATGTCGGAGCCGGTTTTGTTTCCTTTGACGTCACATGCATAGTTTATCAATTTAATAGAATTGTAATATTAGTAACAAACACCCATTTATTCAACAAAAATCCATAACGGCTACCTGGGATTTAGTTGAATTGTAGGTTAATATTGCGTTTGTAGGTTGTATATGGAAATGAGCGGTTAAGCCAGTTGTATAAAGGCATAATCGCTTATTTTCTTTTTTCATTTATTTGCGGTTGCTTGTTTTGAGTTTTCAAAAAACGGTATCTCCTAATATGTGGAACTATTATTACATCAATCTCGTGCTAGAATTTGAGGCAAGCAGAAAACAACAACTACATAGGAGGAATTTTCTATATGAATAAAAAAGTATTAGTTTCACTTGCTGCAGCTGCGGCAGTTACATTTACAGGTTTTGGTGCAGGGTCTGCAGATGCCGCATCAAAATGTACAAACAACCAATATACGCAGTATCAAAAATATGTTCAGATTAAATGCTTAACAAAAGAAGATGTGGAGAGTCTTAAAGATTCATTATATAATCTGTTGCAAAATATGAACTGTACAAAACCGGAAACAGATTCACCAGTAATAGACAACCAAAAGCCGGAAACAGATTCACCAGTAACAGACAACCAAAAGCCGGAAACAGATTCACCAGTAATAGACAACCAAAAGCCGGAAACAGATTCACCAGTAATAGACAACCAAAAGCCAGAAACAGATTCACCAGTAACAGACAGCCAGAAACCGGAAACAAATACACCTGAAATTGAGAATCCAACACCGGAAGTGGACACAAATAAACCTGGAACAGAAATTCAGGGCCCTTCAACAGGTGAAGAAAATACATCAACAGAGGTAAGTGCGTTTGAGCGAGAGGTATTGGAATTGACTAACGTTGAGCGTACGAAAGCAGGCTTGTCACCATTAACGTTGGATACTGAATTAAGCAAGGTTGCTCGTATCAAATCTCAAGATATGAAAGACCAAAACTATTTCAGCCATACAAGCCCAACTTACGGTTCACCATTTGACATGATGACAACATTCGGCATTTCATATAAAAGTGCAGCAGAAAATATCGCTCAAGGCCAAACAACTCCAGCAGCTGTTGTAGAAGCTTGGATGAACAGCCAAGGCCACAGAGAAAATATTTTAAACGCTAGCTACACGCATATCGGTATCGGGCATGTTAGCGACGGCAACTATTGGACACAAATGTTTATCGGTAAGTAAAATCAACACAAAGCCGCCAGGGAGGTCTGGCGGTTTTTCTGTTGCTATTATACTAAAGAATTGTTCTAATCATTTTTCTTTATCTGCTACTAATAATTTCTTCATCATCAACTTTCGCTTCGAAAAGTGCTGCTACCGTATTTAAGATAACTAACTCTATTGCCTCTGCAAAAGCTCTATTACCAGTTTCCTCTATAGTTGATCCATAGATGTCTCTTGCGAAACCTATGATGCTTTCCCGCCTTTTGCTAGATACTCCTTTACTACGTCTATATTAATCTGTGGCATATGTCCCTCTCCTTACAAATATGATTCCTATTTAAAGGTATGATAAGCGATGGTTAATCAGTACTATCTTCTAACGATTTTTCTAACGTTTACCCCTAGTTAGTTTAGGATAAACGAAATATAGGAGTGAGAATTGAAGGAGGCGGAGTATCGATGAGTTTACAGGACTATATTACCGAAAAACCTGTTATTGAAACGGAACAGCTTTTACTAAGAACGATGAATAAAAATGATGTTGCAGATCTGAAAGAATGGATGAGCGATGTTTCTTTGTATGATTATTGGGGGAAGCGGCCGTCTAAAAGTGAATTTTATCCTGAATTGCAATTTCAAAAGATCAAAAAGCCAACGAAAAGTTTCCATTGGGGAATTGTCCATAAAGAGGATAATAAAGTAATCGGAGAGTTGTGGGTATATTTAATTGAGAATAATAGAATGGCGAAGGTTGCTTGCAGGATTTCGCGTGCTTATCAAGGAAATCATTTCATGGAGGAAGCGTTAAGGAGCGTCGTTGATTTTTGTTTCCAAAAGACAGAATTACAGCGCTTATGGGGCGATGTCCATATCCAGAATCATGCATCTTATAAGACACTTGAAAAAGTCGGTTTTAAGCGAGAAGGGCATATTCGAGAAGGGAAAATGGTGAATACGTATTGTGATTATTATTTGTACGGAATTTTGAAATCGGATTGGGTGAAATAGGAGGCTGGGATGTCAACTCATGTGTAACTAAATAATAATGCTTAATCACTAATCAGGTTCTTTTGTAAAATAGGAAAATGAAAACGACGAATCAAATAATGATTTCGTCGCTTTTATTTGTTACCTTCCCATTATGTTTCAAGGCTAACGAGGTATTAGTTTTTTACATCTTGAAGAGCTGCTTGGGCTAATTTTATAATTGTCATATCGTCCATTGGAGGGTTGTGTAATCCTGCACGGACATCGCGGTAATAGCGATTTAATGGGTTGTTATTCTGAAGGCTTTTCGCACCTACAATGCGCATTGCTAAGTCTACAATCTCAATAGCAGAGTTTACAACGATGTTTTTAGCGGCACCTAATTCATTACTAATATGTGCGTGTGTTGACTCGCTTTCCACTTTTTCAGCTACACTATAAATGAAATGACGTGCCGCCATTAGCTTTAACTCAATTTGGCCAATTTTATCTTGTACATGTGGGAGGTCACCAATTGGTCCAGGTAAGCTATTGGGGGTATAAGAGCTTGCAAAGCGTACAGCGTAGTCGCGGGCTGCTTGTGCGATGCCTAGATAGACCGCCGGAATGTGAAGTGCCCAACCATTGATGTTGTTGCTTCGAGGTCCGTCATTAATTTCCACCAGCGCATCTTCAGGTAAAATGACCTGATCTAAGACGAGGTCATGACTTGCTGTTCCACGCATGGCAATCATATCCCAAGTTTCCTCAATGGAAATGCCATCTGTTTCTTTAGGAATTAAAAAGAACCCAATAGCGTTTTTTTCCTCAATCCATGCAGAAGTCAAAAAGTGTGTTAATGCATAAGAAAGGGTCATGAAGCTTTTGCGTCCTGAAATGTGCCATTTTCCGTCAATGAGCACGGCATTTGTACCGGGGCGACCGCCTCGAGTTGGGCTACCGGTAATCGCTTCGCTGACTGCGCGGTTGGTTAATGCTCGATCGTGAACGATTGCTTCTGCAAACTGCTTTAAGTGAGTTTCGGACCAAATTTTTTTGTCGTATATTTCACCAACAACGCCAAGTTGCCAGCCAATCGCAAGTGCTGTTGGGCCATCAAAACTAGCCAGTGTTTCTTGGAATAGTATCATGTCATAAATTCCAAACCCTTTGCCTCCATATTCCTTCGGCAGTGTGATCGCATTATAATCAATCGTTAATAAATCTTGAAAACTCTCTAATGGAAAACCATTTTCACGATCCGCTTTTTCGCCTCGTTTGTAAATGTCCTCTTTTAATGTGTGTAATTGGTTAATGATGGTTTGTTGTTCTTTGTTTTTAATAAAAAGCTTAATTGAATTCATATTATAACGTCCCTCAATTCCTAGTAGTTTCGTAGAGTTTGATTTTATAATACAGATAATTCAGAAAAAAATCTATACCAGAAACAAAAATCCTACTTTACAGGTATGAATTGTTATGATAAATTGTCATTATATTCTAAAAATAAGTGCGTATGTTTTTACAGTAGGAGGTGAAGGCATGATCCGATTAACTGATATACACAAAAAATTTAAAGATCATGAAGTGTTAAAGGGCATTGATATGGAAGTGAAAAAAGGGGATGTTTTAACGATTATTGGCCCTTCTGGATCTGGCAAGACAACATTTCTTCGATGTATCAATTTTTTAGAAAAGCCGGATAAGGGGATCATTCAAATTGGTGAAGAAATTTCGATTGATGCGACCAAACCAACGAAACGCGATATATTGAAGCTTCGTCGAAGAACTGCGATGGTGTTCCAAAACTATAATTTGTTTCAAAACAAGACGGTTTTAGAAAATATTACAGAAGGGCTAATTGTTGCCCAGAATCGCGGGAAAGAAGACGCTAAACAAGTGGCTGAAAACCTGTTGGAGAAAGTGGGATTGTCGGAAAAAAGAGATGAGTATCCATCGAGCTTATCCGGTGGACAGCAACAACGAGTAGGGATTGCACGCGCACTTGCGTTAAATCCTGATGTTATTTTATTTGATGAGCCTACCTCAGCTCTTGATCCGGAGATGGTGGGAGAAGTTTTGAATTTAATGAAAACAATTGCTCGCGAAGGCATTACGATGATTGTAGTAACACATGAAATTGAATTTGCCCGCGAAGTATCCAATCACGTAGTGTTTATGGATGGCGGATACATTGTAGAGGAAGGCACTCCAGAAGAGGTTATTGTTCACCCGAAGAAAGAGCGAACAAAGCAGTTTTTAAGTAGATTGAATAAAGAACCAGAATATCTTATATAAAAGGGAGATCGAGAAATGAAACGGAAAAAAGTAAGTACATTTGCGGCAGTATTAGGCTTGGCAGGGGTAATTTTAGCTGGTTGCAGCGCTTCAGACGAAAAAGCGACGTCCGAAAATGGTGCGGAAATTGTAAAGGTTGCATTGAGCGATGAAGTAAACCCGCCATTTTTATCTACAAATGATAAAAATAGTCCTATCGGTTACGATATCGACTATTTAGAAGAAGTTGAGAAGAAGCTGGACGGGAAATATGAATTCGAGTATCAGTTTGGCGAAGAGGAGAGCAATCTAATTGGTGTAAGCACTAATAAGTTTGATTTTGCGATTAACTGGTTCTTCAAAAATCCTGAGCGCGAAGAAAAATTTTTATATGGTGATCCGGAGTACGGTTACTCGATGACCGCACTGATTACGCGACAAGATACCGATGATATTAAGACATTTGAGGATTTGCAAGGCAAAAAACTTGCTCCGATGGCTCCTAGTGGAGGCCTTCGTACGATTTTGAACAGCTACAATGAGAATAATCCGGATAAAGCTGTTGAAATTGACACAATCGAGAGTCCTTCAAATGCGGATAACTTAAAAGGATTAGCAGAAGGAAAATACGATGCGGTGTTTTTAAATGTTTCAACATTTAATGCTATTCAAGAGGAGCTGAACTTGGATATCAAGGTAGGCGGGATTGTATCAAAGGAACCAGTCTTTATTGTATATAACAAGAAAAATGAAGAGCTTCAACAAGCAATTAATGAAGCAACAAAAGAACTTAAAGAAGACGGCACGTTATCCGAGCTCGCTGAAAAATGGTTTGTGGTTGATTTTTTCCAGGATTTAGAATTTATCAATCAAGAACAATATAAATTCGACGGGAAATAATAGTCGGTGACATGGCATTTTTTCGTCTCCATTAGAATTAAGCGCGATAACTGAGAGTGTAAGACAAGGCTCTCAGTTATCGGAAAGGAGTAAAAATGGATTCTTCTATTCATAATTGGGGCGAGCTGTTTCTGCAAGTTTTGGAACGTTTGCCGGTAACGATTTTTATGCTGGTTGCTTCGTTAATTGTGGGACTTATTCTCGGTACATTTATCGCAATTATTCGCATTAAACAGTTTCCGGTATTGCATCAACTCATGGCTGTGTTTATCTCTTTTTCTCGATGTACGCCTCTATTGGTGCAACTGTTTTTAATATATTTCGGATTGCCACAGTTATTATCGTTTTTTGGTATTTATATTAATGATGTCACACCATTAATCTTTGCAATTGCCACTTTCGCCTTGCATATTTCTGCATATTTGGCAGAAGTGATTCGTTCTGCCTATTTAGCGGTTGGTGAGGGACAATTAGAGGCTTGCTATAGCGTAGGAATGACTTATCAGCAGGCTTTGCGTCGGGTTATTTTGCCACAGGCCTTTGTGCTGGCCTTGCCGAATATGGGGAACACCATCATTGAACTATTAAAGGATACAACGCTTGCTTTTACAATTGGCGTTATTGATATTATGGGGCAAGTTCGTTTAATAATCGGCAATAATTACGGTCTTGGATTATTCCAAGTGTACGTTGTCATTTCGATTGTTTATTGGGCGACATGTGCTGCAATTGAAGTTATGATTCATCAACTTGAAAAGCGCTTTAAAAAAGGGCATATAAATGTAGCGAAAGCGTAGGGGGAAAAGAAAGATGACTGTTTTTGATATAAGTTTTGCAATCGAACATTTTCCCGACGTATTAAAAGGCGTGCCGATTACGCTACTTATTGCTGCCGTATCGATTGTTATTGGTTCATTAATTGGATTAGGTATGGCACTTTCACGTATTTATAAAGTGCCGATATTGAATCAATTGACAACGGTCTTTGTATCATTTATTCGCGGTACGCCGCTTCTTGTGCAGCTATACGTATTCTTTTATGGCATTCCGGAGTTACTTGATTGGGTGAATGCAACTTGGGAAACAAAATGGAATGCAGACAACATTTCGCCGTTATGGTATGCGTTTATTGTTTATTCCATGAATGCTGCTGCCTATACGACAGAGATTTTCCGAGCGTCTTTAAATTCGATTACATCCGGTCAAATGGAAGCATGTCATAGCGTAGGGATGACCACTTGGCAAGGATTGCGCCGCATTGTGTTCCCGCAAATGATTGTGATGGCTTTGCCTAATATGGGAAATATTTTTATTAACCTCATTAAATCAACATCGCTTGCGTTTGCTGTGAAAGTTGTTGAAATCATGGCGATTTCAAAAATGATTGCGAACAAAGGGTATAATTTCTTGGAAATGTATGTTGTTGCATCCATTATATATTGGATTGTTTGTTTGCTACTTGAACTAATGTTCTACTATTTAGAAAAACATTTAAGTGCACATAAATACAAACCGACCACCATAACTAGCTGAGAAGGTCTGTTTTTGTATGTCTAAGGATTATCTTTAACTAGCCGCATTTAGCCATTGAACCGTTTGCAGAACGATTTCATCTTGTTGTTCTTTTGCGGATATTGTGGCTTCGCCATCGCCTTTTTGTTTCCCGTACATGCCGAATTGGGCGTGGTTTCCGCCTTTTACTTCATATAGAGTGGTTTTCGGTGACAATAAATGTTTAGTATCCTCTATTTTCTCTAACGTTGTTAAGCCGTCATGCTCGGCATAAAGGGAGAGAATCGGTATTTCCGTTTTAGAAAAATCATCGCTGTCGCTCGGATAGGAAGCTAAAAAGATAATTCCGCTAATCTCTTCAGGATGATCATACGCATAGGAAGCGGCTGCTACACCGCCAAGTGAGTGGCCGCCGACATACCAGTTGTCAATTTCGCTGAACTCTTTCATGATGAGACTCGCCTGGTCGACATCAAAAATAGCGAAGTTGAAAGTGACTTTCGGTATAATGACAGTATAGCCGCTGTCTGCCAAGTCTTGTGCGTAGTAGCTGTAAGCTTTCGGCTCTACTTTTGCGCCCGGATAAATAATGACTCCGCCTTTGGTCTGCTCAGCCGGTTCAAAAACAAGCCAATTTTCTTCCTGCTGAATGTCATCGGTTTTTACGTAAGTATGAAGTTCCTCTGAAGCATTGTATGTTTGCTGCGACCAAAAATAAAAGCCCGCAAATCCTAGAACACCAATAATTAATAATGTGATTAAACTAACCTTGAGTATTTTTTTCATAAGGTTCCTCGCTTTTCTTTTTGCATGCTTATTTTATCATATGTAGAAATTGCTGTTGGACTGGATATTTTTGTTTCTTTTTGTTTCCGAATTATTTTACAATTTCATATTTTAGGTTAATGTTTATTTTTATAATATAATGTATTTCGTAGTAATAAATTGAAATTATGAAGAAAGGTTTTAGAATTTTTCATGAAAAACTTTTGGGCAAATTATAAGTTAACTATTTTATTGCTGATCGGGATTACGATTGGCGGGATAGCAGGGGTTGTCTTTGGTACGGATGCTTCTGTTGTGAAACCGTTCGGGGACTTGTTCTTGAACATGATGTTCGTTATTATCGTACCTCTTGTTTTCTTCAGTATCGCTTCTGCAATCGCTAACATGAATGGCATGAAGAGACTTGGGAAAATCATGCTTAGTATCGTTGTCGTTTTCCTTTTCACAGCGACAATTTCTGCCGTGCTTGGCATAGTAGGTGTATCTGTCATGAATCCGCTTGAAGGAACAGATGTTCAAGCGATTAAGGAGGCAATGGTTTCCACTGACACAGTTGAAGTAATAGAGGAAATTTCCTTCCTGGATAAACTTGTGCAAACAGTGACCGTTTCAGACTTCTCCATGTTATTATCCAAAAGCAATATGCTCCAGCTGATTATCTTTTCCATCTTGTTTGGATTGGCAACAGCTGTTTCCAAAGAAAAGGGTGCACCAATTGCTGCCTTCCTGACATCGGGAACAGAAGTGATGATGAAAATGGTGTCATTCATCATGTATTATGCACCAATCGGTTTAGGGTGTTATTTCGCGTCCGTTGTCGGAGATTTGGGGGCATCTATTCTTGAAGGATATGCTCGAACATTTATTTTATATCTTATTCTAACTATCATCTATTTTATCGGTTTCTTTACGCTGTATGCCTTTATGGCCGGCGGGAAGCTTGGCGTGAATATATTTTGGAAAAACGTACTGCCTCCTTCCGTTACCGCGGTAGCGACTTGTTCAAGTGCTGCATCGATTCCGGTCAACCTGGCGTCTACTAAAAAGATGGGTGTGCCTCTGGATATTGCTGAAACGGTAATCCCGCTTGGCGCCAATACACATAAGGATGGTTCTGTCCTTGGGGGTGTGTTTAAAATCGTCTTCTTATTTACCTTGTTCGGCAAAGATATGACCAGCTTTACAAGCATATTGACCATCTTTGCTGTTTCATTCTTGGTAGGAGCTGTCATGGGGGCGATTCCAGGCGGCGGCATGATTGGTGAAATGCTAATTTTAAGTGTGTTTGGCTTCCCGGTTGAAGCACTGCCGTTAATTGCTGTAATCTCTACGATCATTGATGCACCAGCAACATTGCTGAATAGTACAGGAAATACTGTCTGTGCGATGATGGTAACCCGTTTGGTAGAAGGAAAGAATTGGCTGAAGAAATCATTGAAAGCAGCGTGATTCTAAACCGTATATATTACTAGAAAAAAATTGTCCCAAGTGAAGATACAATCACTTGGGATTTATTTTATGTTTCGTTCTATACGGAAACAGTTTAGTTTTAGAAGAAACCGGGACAAAGAGTCTGACCTCTTGAAGCACTCTATCATATGATAATGTGCAGTTACATTTTAATAGGGGTGAGATTATGTTCTATCATATAAAAGAGCTTCAGTATAATGCGAAACCGGAGAGACCGGACCCTATTCTTGCAAAGTATATGCAAGAGTTATTAGGAGGGCAGTTTGGAGAAATCTCTGTCGCTATGCAATATCTTTTCCAAGGCTGGAATGTTCGTGGAAATGGGAAATATAAAGATTTGCTGATGGACACTGGAACGGAAGAGCTTGCTCATATTGAGATGCTGGCGACGATGATTGCACGGTTATTGGATGGAGCGCCGGTACAAGAACAAGAAGAAGCCGCCAAAGATCCGATTGTCGGCGCCATTCTCGGCGGAATGAATCCGCAGCATATTATTGTTTCAGGATTGGGAGCGATGCCGGCAGATAGTGTCGGAAACCGTTGGAAAGCCGATTATATTGCGGCGAGCGGTAATTTGCTTGCTGATTTCAGAGCCAATTTAAATGCCGAATCTCAAGGAAGATTGCAGGCAGTAAGGGTGTATGAAGCAACGGCGGATAAAGGTGTAAGAGATATGTTGTCGTGGTTAATCGCTCGAGATACAATGCATCAAAACCAATGGTTAGCAGCCATTCAAGAACTGGAGGCAAAAGAGAATATCGTTGTGCCGAGTACTTTCCCGCGAGAACTGGAAAAACGTGAAGTTTCCTATACGCTATTCAACTTCTCAAAAGGCAACGAAAGTGCAAAAGGCAGATGGGCAAATGGAAGAAGTCTTGATGGGGAGGGCACCTTCAAATACGTTGAAAGTCCAAAACCGTTAGCTGACAAGCCAGTATTAGCTCCTGCTCCGCCTTATATCCACAATACACGTCCTTCTCTTCTTAAGAATGATATGATTCCTCCTAGTAATTGCTGATCAGGAGGGAGTAACTAGTAAATCGCAACAATCTATTTAGTATTGTTGCGATTTTTTTATTATAAAGTTTTCTGCATATGATCATATTGATGGCCGCTGATGACGATATCTCCTACTTTTTTGAATTGAAGTTTGGAGTAAAGCTCTTTCGCTTTCGGGTTCGCCAAATCGACATTCAGTCCGACTGTTTGGTAGCCTTCGCTTTTGGCAAGCCGGCTCATTTCTTCAATTAGTAGGGAACCGATACCTAATCCTCTGTGTGTATCTTTAACGACAAGCGAATCAATATACCACTCATTTGGAAAAGTCTCTCTGTCCACAAATAGTATTTCTTCCGGGTGGTAGCCATTTTTTAATAAAATATCTTGAAACGGCTGATCAATGAGTTGTTCAACTTCAGCGGGATAGCCGTAGATGACCCCTGCAATTTCACCGTCAACTTCATATACTAAACCGTGCTTGTAACTGTAGCGATAGTTAGGATCCAAAAAAGCTTCTGCAATCATATTAGTCAATGTATCTTTATGGATTTTTTCTAAAAGCGGCAGCTCCATCTCTTCGAATATTTCCCATAAAAGAGTGACAATTTCTTTGCCTTCTTTCTTGTCTGCAAAACGAATCATTATTGTTTAACTTCCTTTCAAACCTTTAAATCATGACTGATTACACAGTAAGTTTAACGTTTAAAGGAGGAAGTATGTATTGGGAAATAAATGAAATTTACGTTCGATGTATTATGGCGCTGGTTGAGCAGAATAGGCAATATCGTACGTTTGGAAGATGCTGTATAAGGCTGGTGCTTCAGCTTTCAAGTGCGGATTGTTCCATAAAATAATTTGCGAGCCGTCGTCCAATATAAACGCATATTCTTCAAATAACGGGTTCTGTTTTCGAGTACAAAATTTAAAAAAGTATATGAAAAAGGGTATCAAATCGCAATGATTTGGATACCCTTTTTTTATTGATATAAATGGATTCTTTGAGTATTAGTATCCTTTTTGGCATACCAATTCGCACATTAAGAAGTGATGTTACAGAAAGTTCTGTAACGCTGCGAATACATAATCTTTTTTCCACTCGAATTAAATGTTGTGTTAATTTACTTAAAAGGAAGTGAGAACAATGAAATTCATAGAACCTAAATACTCGAAAGTGGAACCAATCGAATATAGACTATCCGAAAAAACCCGTAAACTAATTAATCATTATGCCGTTTATACCGGTTTGACAGATAGCCAAGTATTAGAAGAATTCCTTCAAAATTTATTGGAGGATGAAGGATTTATTGAACATATTAATTCTTTAAGAAATAATATCCGAATTAAGAGGGAGTTTGGTTTAACTGATGAGTAAGATGAAGCGATTGGCTGCTACAAATGATGAACTAATGCGGATTGAAAGTCCTTTTTCGGAAGATGAATTAAACGAAAGAAACGATTTATATGATAAATTGTCACCAAAACAATTCAGAACACGCTTTAGTAAAGGGATTTTTCAACCTGTTAAAATCGAGTTAAATGGGAAGATCTACACAATACAAGTCAATCATTGTGCGAATCCATTTTGTAAACATTATGGCTTGGAACAAATGAATTACAAAGGAAAAGCTAAGAGGTATAAATTGTCGGGTAATGATGCCGAAAAGGTCATCATATGCGGAAATGATAATCGGAATCAAGATGGAATTCCCTCACTGAATTGTACAACACGTACTAAATCAAATTGGTCAGTGGCTACTGAAATTGAACGATTAAACCGAATTAACACTATTGTACCAATTAAACCTGACTATGTTTTTCATAAAGAAACGTGCTCTTTAGAGACAACGCCTTTTTTAAATCCAAAAGACTTTTACAAAAGGGGGACTAGCACCTCGAATTCACAACGGTATCAGTGTAAAACTTGTAAAAAATTTACTAATGTTTTGCCTGATAAGAAACGTAATACAGGTTATCACCAGCAAAGAAATGATGTACTAGTTAAATTTGCAGATCACTTAATTAATCACGTTGCTGTGTCTAGAACTTGCCATTTATTAAAAATAGGTCGAGGTACTTATTATTCTAAACTTGAATGGTTATATCGATGTTGCCTAGAATTCTTAGAGACCAGGGAAACGAAAGCTTTTGAGAAGAAGCCATTTGATGAAATATGGGTTAATACCGATAAGATGATGTATGTATTGAACAATGTTAGGAAAAAGGGAGAATCTATTAAGTCTAAGCCTTCTTCAGCGGAAAAACAATTACCAACACAAGTCGTGATTAGTAGTGAACACCATTCCCGGTATGTTTTTAGAGCCGATGTTTGTTTTGATTGGGAAATCGCAAAACAACAAATTTTAGGCGATACCTTATTTTACAAAGACGATCATTTAAATGACTTTTTAAGTAAAAATGCTCGTTTTAATCAATACGGCTTACACCCAATAAAGCCCACTCAAAATGATACACAAACAATGGAAGAGTATTTTCGGCAGCTAGAGGAATATAATATGAGGTTTGTATATGTTGATGGATTACACGTTAATCAGACTTATACAACAATGGCACACCTCTGGCTAATTAAACAAATGATTAAATCTCCTAAGTGGCGTTTTATCACAGATGATGATAATTCATTGACTACTTCAATAAATCGTATCTTTACGGAAGAAATAAAGAAAAAATATGCTTATTTATTTATTTGCAGAGTTAATAAGTCTCTTTCACGAGCTGACGCATTTAAGGAATATATTCAATCAATTAGAGATTTAAGGGAATGGGGAAAATCAAAAGGTATTGAAGAAAAAGATGTGCAGCTTTTAGCATATTACTTCTTAGAAGAACAACTTAAGGCTCACAAATTCCATAAGGAGAATTCCACATTATATGGAGATACCTACAATTGTTATGCAAAAAACCCCATTGAACATCCACTTGGTATGAAAGATAGAGGAAAAAGAATAATCGATTGTTTGACTGATATGACGCATCTACCGACTGGGATCTTTGCCCAATTTATTGATAAAGTTAACGATAACTCCGTTAATGCCTTTTTACAGGAAATACGAAGATGCATTTCTGTATTAGAAAGACCATTGGTAACTTCTCGTGGTGATGGGAAATCCTATATTTACAGTAACTTCAACCCCAAATATGCACAGATGAGCATTACGATTCTCCGTACCTTTTATAACTTTTGTCAACCTGTTAAAATCGGAGATTCAGAAAAGACTCCGGCACAACATTTAGGAATCGCAAACAAGGCATATAAATGGGAAGACATTATATACAAACGATAAAAGGCCGCTAGAAAATGACACTGATTTAGATTTACAAACAAAACCGACTCAAATTTTTGTTTCGAGTCGGTTTCTCATTTTATGTTTTCTTCAACTAAAGCCCCAGTTAGTGGAATAAGAATATTTATTAGAAACGCTACATCTTTTTAGTAATATAGCCTCCAATCCCAATAATGACAACGACCATCAATAAATAAATATACATATATAGAGTTGGTATAGCCCCTTGACCTATAACATCCATAAGAAAAACAAAAACAGCTAAACCGGCAAACGCCAACATTTGTGCATATAGTAAAAACTGTTTTATATTATTAATTATGCGTTCGTCAGAACTTGGGATGTTATCTCTTCTTTTCATTTTTAGGATAACAACAGCAACGAAAAGTATAAGTCCTCCTGTAAAAAATCCGGCTAAAACCTCAATCGGAAAGGTTCCTTTCACTAAAAATACTATTATTGAACCAATAATCCCACCAAAGATAATCCAAGCAATTCGATATAATATGGTTTTCATTTCTCTTTCCCCCTTGTTGTCATCTAATTCTTTTCCTCATTAGAACGATCTAAATAAAACAATTCCTCGATTGGTACATTAAAATATTCAATTAGCTTTAGTGCAAGTTCTAAACTAGGATTATACTTATTCTTCTCTATTGCGTTTATAGTTTGGCGTGTTATTTGAAGATCTTCAGCCATTTTAACTTGCGTAATTCCTTTTTTCTGACGAATTTCTCTAATGTGATTTATTACTCTCATTATCAATCCTCCTTTAATACGTAAAGATATCTTTACATACATATTACAAAAAATACCTTTCTCTGTAAAGATATGTTTACAGAGAAAGGTATTTTCCTTCTTCCACTAACCTGCTTCGTTAGCGGCATAACAAAAAAAGAGCTGATCACACACAGCCCTCGATATTGGAGTAAAGCCCCCGTTACTTTAAGTAAAAAGTTTCACAATTCAACAACATCTAGTTTCTTTACTTCTTCTGGAAATAGAAAACTAATTAGTTTTTTGAACATACCTTGTTGATACATACATAAGAGGATTTCTTGAATAATTTCTTCATATTTTATATTTAAAGTAGATGAAATTATAGCAATTGTTTGATTTAAAGTCGGTAAATCTTTTTCAAACAACTCAGATGGGTATTCTGTATCTATCCTTAAAGAATCTTGTTCTTGGTTTAAACGGCTTGATAGATGGAACATAATATATTCAAGTTTCTTTTTATCTTCTTCAAAAATACCTAGAGAAAGAAGTTTATGCCAGTATGGGTATTTTGAATTAGGTTCCATTAAGATAGAAAGACGCATTAAACTCTTTTCTAAAGAATAAATTTTCCCCTCTAATTCTTCTATTTTGTTTTGCTGTTCATCATTCATATTAATTCCCCTCCAATATAAATAAATCCTTTGCTAAGTTGAATAATACCTTGTTCAACTAAACTGCCCCTTTACTTCCATAAGAAGTTCAATATAAAAGAGCATTAATCATTCCTGAAACAACGGCTCGTTAGTTTAAATACATTTGAAACTAATAGTTATCCAACATAATTCTTAAAACACCAAACCACAAGATTCATACTCACTATTCCCCAAGCTGTGATACTCACTATCCACCAAATTACCGATTTTGCTTTAGCCTTTGAACTTTCCTCGTCTTCCATATTTGCTTTTATAAAAGCGACCTTACTTTCCATACCTTTTTTCATATAAGCGAGAACAACAAATCCGATTATTATGAAACCAATAGCTATCCAGAATAACAAGTCCACCTTTTATAACACCCTTTCCTTTAAATCCTCTTTATTCAACTAACCTGCCCCGTTTATGGAATATGAAAAAAGAGCTGATTAACAGCCCTGATATAAAGTATAGCCTCCGTTAATGAGAGTTTTATTGGTTTTTAATTACATAATGGAGTTCTACAAACTGATTGTATTTCCTCGTTCCTTCCAATGTAAGGTCTAATTGATAATCTCCCTCTTTAAATAACGGAATACCATTACCGAGTATAGTTGGGGCAATCGTTATGATGAGTTCATCAACCAATTTTTCTTTTATAAAAGAATGTAACAATTCTCCTCCACCAACAATCCAAATATTTTTTCCATCTTGGCTTTTTAGTTTTTCAACAAATTTTGTTACATCTTCATTAATAAATTTTACATCCTCGGTATCCTCGATGGAAGATTTAGTAAATACGTAGCATTTTTTATTTTTGTACGGAAATTCCTCTGTATCTTGTTTCATAATCCAATCGAAAGTCCTTTTACCAAGTAAAATCGTATCCACGGATTCATAAAACTCTGAATACCCGTTATCACCTTCACCATCCACATTGAGTAGCCATTCAAGAGAATCATCTTTTGTAGCAATATATCCATCTAAACTCGAAGCAATAAATAACACTAAATTTCGTTTGTTAATCATAAAATCCTCCTTCGAATGGGAATATACATTCGTTTGGATTATAACTAAATTATATTCGATATGGAATTCTTCTTCCACTAAACTGCCCCGTTAGTTTAAACTTGACCAATTATTCATTTAAAATTTAACACTAATTTCCATAAAATATTTTAAAAATTCAAACTATATATAAAAAAGTACAGCGAACCACTGTACTTTTTCTTGTGTTATTTTAAGTGCTAAATAAGATGTTAATTATGTTTTTGTACTTCAAAACAGAACCCGTTATTCTTCAAAGCCCGTTTCTTTTTCATAATAGAGAACAACTTCGTTAATTTCGGACCAGAGGAAGGTCGTTTCCTCGAAAACATCTTTTATATACAGATATTCCTCGTCAATGATGGTTACGCTTAAAAAAGATGTATAGCCGATAAAGATTGAAGCGGCAACCATGATGGCAGATGCAATATATGTTATGACGTTGCGTTTGAAAGCGAGCAAAATTAAAATCAGAACAATAATGGCAACGGAAAGAGCGAGCAGCCAAAAGTTTTTTGACGGAATGTACCAGATGATGGCTTCACGGTTGAAATAGACGGTTTCGCTATAAATAATCGGAATGAAGATTGCGAGGAATCCGCCGACTAAACCAACCAGCATTGCAGCAATTATAAATCTTCCCCGAGTTGAAATACTATGTAACATAGTTTCACCTCCTTGTTTATATACGAAAGGAAATCTATTAAGTTTCCTGAAAAAATCAAATTTTGTTTAGGTCATCATTCATTTTCTTTACTTGATTTTTAAAATAAAGATAAAAGGCGATCCAAATGATGATATAGATGGCGATGAAGATTAAGAGTGAGAGCATAAAAGAAGTTATCGTAAATGGGATCCAACCGACTGCGATGGCTAAGATGAAATATAAGCTGATGACGGTTAGGAAATGAAGAATTGTTTGCTGAGATAGTTTTAAGCGCTTCATTTCAAAATATAAAGGACTGACTGTGAAGAACCAGCCGAGAAGTACGGAAGCAATCGAGTTTTGTAAAAGTAAACCTTTGTCAATAATATTAGATTCGCTGAAATACACATTGATATTGACTAAAAGTAAAGCGATGAAGCTGCCAAAGAAAATGCCGATTAAGCTACGTGATACAAATGCTTTCATTTAATCTTTCCTCCTGTTCAATTTTATCGTTTCTTTTATCAAGGGTACATAAGTCCGTGACACGTACTCTTTTTTCCCAGATTTGAAATAAACGCAGAGCGTGCCGTTGAATGAGGCTTCGAAATGGCTCAACTCATGCAAATTCGCGATGACGGATTTGGACAATCGAATGAACTTCGTTGAGGGAAGCATTGATTCAAGTTCATATAATTTTTCTCTAACGGTAAAGGAACCTGTTTTGGTGACTGCGATAACTCGTTCTTGTTCAGTGTGGAAATAGTGAATGTCAGCCGGTTTCAAGAAATGTTGCATTTCACCTTTTTTCCCGATCAAAAACGGCTGCTCTTTGCTGCGGATGAAATCCATCAGTTCTTGTATCTCTTCATCTAATTCCGGACTTTCGATGGTCACCTTTGTTTCATGTAATGCTTTGTCTATGTTCAAGAAAAGCTTCAAATAGTGGACACTCCTTTCTATAAGATATTTGATTGCTCTCTGTTGTACATCTTTATTGTATAGAGGAAATCAATCTGCGTCTTGCGGATATCGGTGAGTGACTGGAAGTGAAGGCTGAAATGTATAAATTTAATGGTAACGTGCATGGAAGGAATTGTATAGGGTGTTTGGTTGACGGATGAATTATTTCAGAAAGCAGAAGAATTAAATGGAAATTTGGAAGAATTAAATAGATATCGGACGAATTAATTTCAAAAGTAGAAGAATTGTTTTTAAAAGTAGACGAATTAAATGTAAAAGTGGAAGAATTCCGGTGAAAAGCCTCTTGACTATGCCAGGAAGCAAGATGAGCGAAGGGCCGGTTACTTATTTTTAGAGGAGTCAGGCATGAAACAACGGCTCTCGTTAAATAATAGGAGGAGATAAGGAGGGTTCAACATGAAACGTAAAGCCGAATACAATACAGCTGAAAAAACGAGCAAAACACCGAAGAAGAATTTGCGAGAAACCGAGTTCTCGACAGAGTTTGCCGGCGGTGAGAATGAAAATCCTGCGAAAGGGTTCAACCGTAACTCCAAGCAGGGACGAAAAGGAAAATAAGACGTTTATACAAGACTTTTCCCGATATTGGTCGTGGAAAGTCTTTTTTGAAAAAAGAGAAAGTATATCTTTGGACGTAGATAGCTGTCTAACCTTACACCTGCCATGCTCGGAGGCCTACAGGATGTAGGTCATATCGGCGTTGCCACAGGACGTGGCGCCTTTAGCCGATGTTCCCTTTACCTACCCCGCCCAAGAAACCAAAACCGGGTTTCTCGTTCGGTTCGTCTTAGTCCTCCCGCATGGCTCCTTTTTCAACGAGGCGAATCTAAGTAGCATAATCATGTTAAAAAAGGACCGGTGACGGTTTTTCTTATAAAAATTATATTAATCCTGCTATTCCAAGAGAAATTAATCCAACTAATCCAGAAATCATTGCTATTTTCGTTCTGAAATTCCGATGGTCTTCTGTTTCAGAATGAAAATTAGCTCTTTGTTGTTGTCCGTCTGTCCAAGCCCCGATAAAAATACCAGAAATGCTAATGGCAATTACACCAACAATAATAAATAACTTCAACATTTATGTCCTCCTTCAATTCATAATAATATTTAAGTTTGTAAGCATGAATTTGTTTCGTGTCATTTATCTTAATTTTCAAAGAATGCGCGGGTGTCGTTTTTTCTAAGTACTTTGTGTCGGGAATTGCAATAAAGAAGGCGCTTTATTTTGCAGGAGTTGAGCGCAGGAAATCGAAATGTATTTGTATAAGAGGTTATTGAAATTTACTTTTATGTCAATGTTACACTTCAACTAACTCCGAAGGGAAAGGTGATGCAAGGTGTATACGATTTCGCAAGTAGCTGAGCAATTTGGGGTAACAGCAAGAACGCTTCGTTATTACGAGGAGCTTGGGCTGTTGCAGCCGAGAAGGAACACTAGTGGCAGACAGCGGATGTATGCAAACAGGGAGCTTGTGCGCATTAAGCTGATTTTGCGCGGCAAGCAGCTCGGTTTTTCGCTAGAGGAGATTAAGGACATGATTACGCTGTTTGAAGTTGATCCGAACGGAAAGAAACAGCTTGAGCGAAGTATGCAATATGGAGAAAAAAGGATTGAGGAGGTGGAGAGGAAACTTCGTGATTTAACGATGATTAAAAAGGAGCTTGAGAGCCTGCGGGCTGATTTTATAAATAGATTAGGGGAGATGGAGTAACAAGTGTTTATTGTCGGTTCGCAGTTAATCCGGCGTGAGAACATAGAGTTGTGGATGAGTTTGCCCCCATCACTCACTTGGTTTGCGGTGGGGGCTTTTGTGCATGCTAGAAAATCTTAAGGAGCTTATTGTGTTTGAACATCATATTTTTCTATTAAGGCTTCTATATTATAAGTATAAATATAGAATTTCACCGAATTCATCGTCATATATTTCTCGATTAGCTGATTGTTCAGTTACATAAGGCTTCAATGTATTGTAAAAATTCTTTTCTTCTTTCACTGTTTACCTCATTTGATGTTTCAATAACGTCTTCATGCTCTTCTTTATAAGCTCCCATTACTCCTGAAGCAGTGCCGGTGAAAGCATCTTCTATCGTTCCTGAATAAGCATTAAGTCTGACTTTGAACTGCGAAATTCCTTGAATTGTGGAGTTAGGTAATCATCGTAATCACCATGTCATAATTGACTGATATGAGCAAAATGAAGGTGTTTGTTTCAATAATTTTAAAAGGGAGGGTTTTATGTCAATTATTTCAGAGAAAATTAAAAGTAATAGAAGTAGCGAGACACCTTTGATTGTGATATTAGCTGTGATTTTATTTGTTTTATCTATGATAGATGCGGTTTGTACGCACATTGGTACGCACTTAGGTTTGATTGAAGAAGCCAATCCATTTATGAGAGAAGCGATAGAAGTTACTGTGCTGTTTATGTACGCTTGGAAGATTGTTTGGGGATTGTTATTCATTTATTTATCAACCAAAATACCGCCTAATTCTGCAGTAGTAACATGGCTTGCGATCATTGCTTTATCGCTTTATATAGCCGTCATGGGGATTCATACATTTTGGATATTTCTAAATTTATAAAAGTGACACTGTTATTGCTTTCATTTTATTCCCCTTTGTGATTAAAGTAAGTTTATTTTATCATCTTAAAGTAATCTATCCGGTATTTGACTGCAACAAATACATTCCATGGGGCTTTCTCATTCATTTTATCGAAGAAGAATAAGCCAGACTATAACTAAGGCTTCTTCAACGAAAGATATATTCTTTGGTTATCGAATCTTATCATCTAAACAGGGAATTGAAATATTTTATAAATCAGCAACCCTCGGAAGCGTTATGATTTCACCAAAGAATTAGACTGAGTTTATCACTGAATTAAAAAAACGATGTCCACATATAGAAATTCAGGAATAAACTTGTCGAAACATTAATTAAAATTAAACTCGGTATTTAGGAAGACTACTATAAAATGTACCCTATAGAGTAGACAATTATAAAAAAGTCTACCTATAGGGTACTTTTTTGTATAATGAAGAAAAAATGAGAACGGGGAAAAATCTAGAATGAGTACAAAGACATTTACAGAGAAAGAGATTAATGCACTTTCTCGTAATCCTTATGTTAAATCTGTCGGTTCGAAGGGGATTACCTATACAGAAGAATTTAAACTGCTATTTATTGCCGAGAATGATAAAGGTAAGTTTCCAAGGCAAATATTTGAGGAATGCGGCTTTGATGTAGAA
>NZ_JACXSI010000008.1 GCF_014712675.1 Peribacillus faecalis
AAGCTCGTTATGAATACTTGCGTCAATTATCTTAATTGAACCGCCGTATACGGAACCGTACGTACGGTGGTGTGAGAGGTCGGGGGTTAATCGCCCCCTCCTACTCGATTGGATAAAGATTTGTATTTTTGAATAAAGATAGCTGTTTAACCTGCATCATATTTAAGGTAATAAATTTATCTGAAGAAGTACAAGTTCCTGTGTATCTGCCATACTAAAAGACCGGTGCCTGTTTTACTTACTGTTATTTTATTTTTGGGAAGAAGGAAATAGTTTGCGAAACCATTTTTTAAAAATATCAATCATCGTTTCTTTTTTTGCTGGATTATTAGAAGAACTATCTTTGGTCAGAGGGTTCTGTCCATCGGATGAGTTATTTTGAGGGTGGTGTCCTTGATGAGTAGTAGGTTGATTCGAGTTGTTTTGTGCGTTTTTTAATGCTTCTTTATAAAAATTGATTTGGTTGTCCATTGTTCTCTCATGATTTTCCTCAGCGATAGCAATACCTCGAATAAGATCCGGATTTTTTTTGTTTTCCATAGTCCTCACCTTTCTGGCTTTTCTATTTCTATTTATATGCTGGTACTCCTTCATTTTCTTGGACTCTCTCTTAACTTTATTGTATCTATTTAAAAAGGAGAGGGTAAAATGCGTTTGGAAATGGAAGCCTTACTAGAGTTGAAAGAAGGAGATGTGTATTTTGTCAATGTAGAGAAGGAGGAACAGTCAAAAGTAAAAGAGGCGATTAATCATTTTAATGCTAAAGATGGAAATGTAACCATGGATATGCATACCGGCAGAGAAATTTGTAATAGACTTGTTCCGTTCTGTATTAGCGTAACGGCGCCATTCTCTGCTTGCGGATTACATCCTAAATCGGTGGAATTCGGTTTCGATGCTTGTTGCGTTAAATGTGTTATTGAGCCATGTATCCTTGAAGGAGCCTCTGTCAATAATCCGTGCGATCCAAAAGGGCCACCGATTACTGGTTGTGAAGTAGCTGTGAATCGTGTACGTGCTGTCGGGGCTATTCGAGCCTTCTTAACATTAGGTTCAGAACCGAAATGCGGCAGCGGAGTTATAAATGCAGTTAATGATGAAACGTTTTGCGTGAATAATGTCATTTGTTTTACGTGCGATGATAATCCTTGTCCTGATTTCTGTGACACAAAAGCTGTCTTTACTTCATACAAGCTATCCAACAATTCATGTGGAAACAAACAGCTAACTGTCACTGGGTTCTTTGTGCTTCCTCGATGTGAAAGTGACTGTCATCCTAAAAAAGGGTAAGCGTCAAATGTTCCGGAAAATTCGGGTAAAGAAGAGAGGGAATGTTCATGGGATGCGGCTGTGGTGGCCAACGAATAATTACAGATGTGAAGTATTTGCGATCGAAACAAAAACACCATCAACTTGTGAAAAAGTTTGAAAAAAATAGACAAGCAGGTAAAGTGAATTCTCCCGGTAAATAAAAATGCGAACAATAATCATTCCAACATTAAAGTTAAGGCAGCCGCAGTTAGCGGCATGCCTTTTTTATTTTACTGAATAAGCATATAAAAACGTCCATACGAAGAGAGAAAGCTGTATTAATTAACATGAATCGAACTCCATTAGAATAGTATGTTATTAGGTTGATTCATACATAGAAGGAGGGGGATTCTTTTTTATGGCTAAAAAATGGAGTCAAAAACTGAAACAAATGCTGGCAAATACTGCAGATCTTCCAAAGGATGTCATGTTAGATCTCCCGAGAATTACAATGATTGGACAATTACATATATATATTGAGAACCATAGAGGACTGATAGCTTTTAAAGAAGATGAGATCCGGCTCACCTTGACTCAGGGGCAACTTTCAATCAAGGGAAACCAGTTTATTATTAAAGCTATTCTCCCGGAAGAAATTTTAGTTGAAGGCGTTATTCAATCTGTCACGTTCATTAACAATTAGCGTGGCGTTATGGAATTGCATTTTTTCAAAAAGATAAGGGAGTGGAGATACAGTGAAAAACCAATGGACAACCTTTTTTGGCGGTTTTGTTGAAGTGAGGGTAACTGGCCAGCTTGTTGAGCCATTCATTAATGAACTGGTCAGAAAGGGCATTAAAGTTACCGCTGTAAAACGAATAGATGAGAAAATCGTTATTTTCTCTATGCCGCTGGGAGACATAGCGAAAATGAGGGTGACCTTGAGAAAATATCCATGCAAGGTCACATTTCTAAAAAGAAGCGGATTTCCGTTTCTTTTTCAGCGTCTTTTATTGAATGGCGGCTTTGTGATCGGTTTTTTTCTTTTTTTAATATGTATTTTTTTACTGTCGAATGTTGTATGGGGGATTGAGATTTCGGGAGCAAAGCCTGAAACAGAGCATAAAATCAGACAAGAACTGAAGAAATTGGGCGTAGAGAAAGGGAAATTCCAATTTTTCATTGCAGAATCAGATGATATTCAGCGAATACTAACAAATGAAATTGATGTCATCACATGGGTCGGTGTCGATTTGAGGGGGACAAGCTTCCATTTGCAAGTGGTTGAGAAGAAGGAGCCTCAAATTGTTAAAATACCAGGCAGTCAAAAAATTGTGGCAATGAAAAAGGCTGTCATACGAAAAGTGTTTGTAGAGAAAGGGAAAGCGGTTGTCATGGTCAATGATTTTGTCCATAAAGGACAGCTGCTTGTGACAAGTAATATAAGCAACGATGAAGAGAAACAGACGTTAGTGCCGGCCAAAGCAACAATATTAGGGGAAGTTTGGTATAAGTCAGATGTCGAGATACCTTTGGAAACAGAATTTAATGTTTTTTCCGGTGAAGAAACAACGAAGCATTATTTTCAAATCAGCAAATTGCCGATACCGATTTGGGGATTCAAAAATCGTGAATTCAAGCAGTATGAGACAGAGATAACGGAAAAACCATTATATTTTCTCGGCTGGAAGCTTCCTTTTTATTATAAAACGGTGACCGTCCGTGATAAAGAAACGGTATTGCGCAAGTATACTAAAGAACAGGCGGTTAAAAAGGCGAAAGAGGTTGCTTTAGAGGATTTGCGAAATTTGATCCCTGAAGACAGTGAGATAATGGGAGAAAAAATTTTGCATGAAAGTTTGGAGAATGGTAAAGTTGTATTATCAATTCATTACCAAGTGTTAGAAAATATAGGAAATGAACGTCCAATTGTGCAAGGAGATTAACGAATGACAGATGAAAGCAAATTGATTGATCTACAACTTGATAATCAAAATGAAGCAATGACCTTACTGGGAACTGGAGACAGTCATTTGAAGGTACTGGAAGAAGAACTGGGGATTGCAATCATTACAAGAGGCGAAACAATCACTATTGAAGGTAAGCTTCCTGAGGCTGAGACTGCATTTGAAGTGATTAGAGCTTTACTGGGTGTTATCAGAAAAGGCATAAATATCAGTACTCGTGACGTTATTTATGCAGTATCGCTTGCCAAAAAAGGCTCTTTGGAATATTTTCAAGAGATGTATGAAGAGGAAATAGGAAAAACGGTAAAAGGCAAGCCGATTCGTATTAAAACGCTTGGGCAGAAACAATATATATCGGCAATCAGACGCAATGACATTGTGTTCGGCATTGGGCCTGCAGGAACGGGTAAGACGTTCTTGGCGGTGACAATGGCTGTTTCGGCTTTGAAAAGCGGAAAAGTGAATAAAATCATTTTAACCCGACCGGCAGTAGAAGCGGGAGAAAGTCTTGGATTTCTTCCGGGGGATCTGAAAGAAAAGGTCGATCCGTATTTAAGACCATTATATGATGCGCTCCATGAAATATTGGGAGTGGAGCATACGCAGCGTTTGATTGAAAGAGGCGTGATTGAAATTGCACCGCTGGCTTATATGCGCGGTCGAACGCTTGATGATGCATTTGTCATTCTGGATGAAGCGCAAAATACAACTGAAGCGCAAATGAAAATGTTTTTGACCCGTTTAGGCTTTGGATCAAAAATGATTATAACGGGTGATCGCTCGCAAATCGATTTGCCTAGAAAAGCGAAGTCCGGCTTAGTGGCTGCTACACAAATTTTGAAAGGAGTCAGCGGCATCGGATTCGTTATTCTTGAAGGCAGTGATGTTGTCAGACATCCTTTAGTCGGCAAAATTGTGAAGGCATACGAAGAATATAATGCATAAAATTGGCTGGAAGCTGTGAATATTTTCGCAGCTTCTATTTCGTCTTTTGTATAATGTTGGAAGTTCAGTTTTGGTGGAATACTGTTAGCAAGGCGTCGGCCTTACATTATAAATGTCAGTATCATTTTTCAAAAGAATTCAGGTGAATCTTCAACAGCAGGGTGAAAGTTAGGTGAAAAACTGCTATCATTTTCATAAGGAACTTTTTGAGCTTTCGGAAGATTGTACATACAATGGAGGACTAGTATATGAATAGTAGTCAATTAGTAACGAAAATAAAACAATTACTTCAACATACTGTTTTTCAAGTGCTGCTATTTGTTGTTTTAGCAATTATCTCCTATTCAGTTTTGTTTTCTAATGTAAAACCGGAAACAATAGAGGTAAAACTGTTGCAGGTTGCTGAAGAAACAATCAGGGCTCCTAAAACGGTCGAGGATGTAGAGAAAACCAAAGCAGATCAGGATGAAGCCTTAAAGCAAGTTGAAGATGTTTATGCATTAAAGGAAGGGTACAAAGAAAATCGTGTCAAACTGATTTCCTCCATCTTCAAAGCTGTTGAAGAAGTTAAGAGTGAGGCAGATACGGATAGTGCAGAAGGGGAAGCTTCTCAGACAGAACAGTCAACAGAGGCGGAAAACGCTGAATTAGTGAAAAAACTGAAGGATAAACTTACTGAAGAAGTGAACAAGCAGTTGTCCGATGACGTGTATAAGGCGTTGCTGAATGCAAATGGTGCGCAGCTTACAGTGGCGAAAGATGCGACCTTATCTGCTATCAATGATGTAATGAGTCAGCAAATTGCCGCAAGTGATGTGGAAAATGCCAGAAATGAAGTCGAGGAAATGGTGCAGCTGTCCGCGATGACAACTGAATTAAAGGAAGCTTCGATTGTGCTAGCTCGTTTTGCTATTACACAAAATTATTTCTATGATCCCGTCAAAACAGAGGAACAAAGACAAAAAGCATTAGAAGAAGTTGAACCGACGAAAATTCTTCAAGGACAAGTTCTTGTGGAAAAAGGCGATCTTATTGATGAGGAAGTGTATCGCAATATTCAGTTGTCCGGATTATTAGAAAGCGACCAATCCATTACACCTTATATTGGGTTATGTATCTTACTTCTACTTATATTCGGCAGCATCTTTTATTATTATCGTGTTTCTGAAGTGCATAGCGAGCATAGAAACACGCGCCTGTTAATTTTTAGTCTTGTGTTTTTATTTGCAATTTTGTTGTATAAGTTAATTAGTTTATTATCTAACTATGAAGATGTAGATTTAAGTTATTTTGCTCCGGCAGCAATGGGAGCGATGCTTTTGAAAATCCTTCTGGATGACCGATATTCAATTGTGTTTATCTTGATTACAAGCATCTTCGGAGGATTGATTTTCAATGAGTATGTGACGACAAATTTCAATTATATTTCTGCCATGTATTTATTGCTAAGCGGATTAGTCGGTTTGCTTTTATTGACAACGAAGCATTTTCGGACGAAAATCTTTCAGACAGGGCTTTTGTTGTCGGTTGTTAATGTTGTTATAATCTTTGCGCTTTTCTATACGATGGATTTGGAAATTTCGAGAGTTACGGCAATTTTATATTTATTTGCCGCATTTGTATCAGGCATTTCTTCTGCGATTTTGACAATTGGATTATTGCCGTTCTTCGAAGCCGGTTTCGGCGTGTTATCAACAATGAAACTGATTGAGCTATCAAGCCCGAATCATCCTCTATTGCGCAAAATATTGACGGAAGCTCCAGGTACTTATCATCATAGCGTGATGGTTGCCAATCTGGCGGAGACAGCCTGTGAAGCGATTGGAGCAAACGGTTTGTTGGCAAGAGTCGGCTGTTACTATCATGATATCGGCAAAACGAAACGTCCGCAATTTTTTATTGAGAATCAAATGAATATTGATAATCCTCATGATAAACTGAAGTGCACAACGAGTAGAGATATTATTATCGCCCATGTTACTGATGGCGTTAAAATTCTTAAAAAGCATAAAATGCCAAAAGAAATAATCGATATTGCAGAACAGCATCATGGCACAACTTTATTAAAGTTTTTCTATCATAAGGCTAAAGAAGCCGGGGAAGATGTGAAGGAGGAAGATTTCCGCTATCCGGGACCGAAAGCGCAAACGAAGGAGAGTGCTGTAATCGGTATTGCGGACAGTGTGGAAGCAGCTGTGAGATCAATGAAGCACCCAACGAGGGAGAAGATAGACAGTCTTGTAAAAAGCATTATCCATAGCCGCATGAATGAAGATCAATTTTCAGAATGCGATATTACGATGAAAGAGCTGGATACTGTAGAAAAAATATTATGCGAAACATTGAATGGCATTTTCCATTCGCGCATTGAATATCCGGATTTAAAAAATGAAAGTAAGTAGGTGAAGGGAATTGCTTTCAATCGATTTTATTGATGAAACCAATTTTGTAACAGAAGAAGAAACAGCGCTGATAGAACAACTTTTACAGTTCGCGGCGAAAGAAGAGAATATTGAAGAAGAATGCGAACTGTCGATTACATTTGTCGATGACGAAGCTATTCGTGAAATCAATCGGGAATATCGAGATAAAGATAGTGCCACAGATGTCATTTCATTTGCTCTTGAAGAGATGGGGGAAGGAGAAATCGAGATTGTCGGCGCTGATATGCCACGAGTGCTTGGCGATATTATCATTTCAGTTGATACAGCCAAAGCGCAGGCGGAGGAGTATGGACACAGCACGAATCGGGAGATTGGATTTTTGGCTCTTCACGGATTTCTTCATCTTCTGGGATATGACCATATGACGAAAGAAGATGAAGTGGTTATGTTCACAAAACAAAGGGATATTTTGGAAAAGTATGGCTTATCCAGGGAGCAATAAGAAAATCAGTTTTCCTAAAAGTGTAGGTTATGCGCTTGCCGGCATAAAATTTTCTTTTCGCGAAAGAAATATGAAAATACATGGTACAGCCGCTGTCCTTGTGATACTGGCCGGCATTTTCTTTCCCATCTCTAAAACAGAATGGCTATGGATTCTTCTCTGTATAGCCGGTATGTTTTCCTTAGAGATGGTTAATACGGCAATTGAAAAAACAGTTGACTTAGTGACGGGAGAATATCATCCTTTAGCGAAGGCGGCAAAGGACCTTGCTGCCGGGGCTGTCCTCATTTATACTGTATATTCAATCATTGTCGGTATGGTTGTGTTTTTACCGAAATTATTGGAATACTTCATTTAGAATGAGCGTTTATAGAAACACTCATGAAATCAGATGCTTATAGAGATAAGCTAATGTAGTGTAAAATGAATATATGCCTTTTTGAAAGGAAGCTGGAAAATGGAAGCAAAACAATTAATGGAAGAAGCAAAAAAAGCACGGGAAAATGCCTATGTTCCATATTCGAAATTTAAAGTGGGAGCGGCACTTCTGACGAAAGATGGAAAAGTATATCACGGTTGTAATATAGAGAATGCTGCATACAGTATGTGCAATTGTGCAGAAAGAACAGCGCTATTCAGCGCCTATGCAGTGAAGGATACGGATTTTGCCGCATTAGCGGTTGTGGCTGACACAGATCGCCCATGTTCGCCATGCGGAGCGTGCCGCCAAGTTATTGCGGAGCTTTGTCCGAAAGAAATGATCGTCTATTTAACAAACTTAAAAGGCGATGTTCAAGAGATTACAGTAGAACAATTATTGCCAGGAGCATTTTCACCGGAGGATTTAAATGAACGATAATCAAGCGTACAAGTCGGGTTTTATCTCAATTATAGGGCGACCGAATGTCGGTAAGTCTACTTTTCTTAACCGGGTAATCGGTCAAAAGATAGCTATAATGAGCGATAAGCCTCAAACAACAAGAAACAAAGTTCAAGGTGTATTGACAGAGAATAATGCACAAATGATATTTATTGATACACCAGGTATTCATAAGCCGAAGCATAAACTGGGCGATTTCATGGTAAGAAGCGCGATAAACGCCTTACGAGAAGTCGATGTGATTTTATTCATGGTAAACGCTGTTGAAGGAATCGGGCGCGGTGATGAATATATTATCGAAAAGCTTGAAGGAATTAAAACGCCAATCTTCTTAGTTGTTAATAAGATTGACGAAGTACATCCGGATGAGCTATTGCCGCTAATCGAGAAATATAAAGAAAAATTGGATTTCAAAGCGATTGTGCCAATATCTGCTTTACAAGGAAATAATATTGAGACGCTGCTTGCTGCCATTAAAGAAGAGCTTCCTGAAGGGCCACAATATTATCCGGCTGATCAAGTGACTGACCATCCGGAAAGATTTATCATCTCTGAATTGATACGTGAGAAAGCGTTGCATTTAACTCGGGAAGAAGTACCGCATTCAATCGCAGTTGTCATTGATTCCATTAAAAAAATGGAAGGCAAAGAAACCGTGCATGTGATGGCGACAATTATTGTTGAGCGCAGTTCGCAAAAAGGGATTATCATCGGAAAACAAGGCAGCATGCTAAAAGAAATCGGTCAAAGGGCACGACAAGATATCGAGTTGCTTTTAGGCTCGAAAGTGTTCTTGGAGCTATGGGTCAAAGTACAAAAAGATTGGCGCAATAAAGCATCTGTATTGCGTGATTACGGATTCAGAGAAGACGAATATTAATCGTATGAAAATTTTATAGTCGGTCAAGATAATAGTGTAGGTTTGGAACCAGCTTGCTAGTTAAATACTGAAAGGTGGGAATGAATATGTTGGATTTTACCTGGAGTATTTTTAAAGAAACGGGTAACATAGATACGTATCTCCTGTTTAAAGAAATTCAGTTAGAACATCAAAGTGAAATGGACCCTGTTGAAGAAGAACTAGCAGATGTGAATTTTCCAATCTCCTAATAAATGTCTTGCCCTCTAATGAGAAGGTGACATGTCTTGATTCAAAAATGCGAAGGCATTGTTATACGCCGGACAGACTATGGAGAGAATAATAAAATCATTACCATCTACACAAGAGAATTCGGGAAAATCGGGGTGATGGCAAGAGGCGCCAACAAACCTAACAGCAGGCTCTCTTCTGTTACCCAATTGTTTTATTACGGCTATTTCCTGATTCAAAGATCGTCTGGATTAGGCAGTTTATCACAAGGCGAATCCTTGGATTCCTTTCGGCACATACGCGAGGATATTATGAGTACGGCGTATGCTTCCTACATAGTCGAGTTGCTCGATAAAGGAGCCGAGGATCGAAAACCGAACCCGTATTTGTTCGAATTGCTTTATCAAACCCTTCATTACATTAATGAAGGGTTTGATCCTGAAGTGCTGAAGGCGATTTTTGAGATGAAAATGCTTGCTGTATTTGGTGTCCCTCCTGTCCTTGATCGATGTGTAAATTGTGGGCAGACTGAAGGTGAATTTGATTTCTCGATTCGTGAAGGCGGTTTTCTTTGCCATAGGTGCAAGCGAATTGATCCTTATCGAATACAGGTGAGCGCAAGCACTATTAAGTTGCTTCGATTATTTTATTATTTCGATCTTAATCGTCTTGGAAATATAGCCTTAAAAGAAGAAACGAAAAAGGAATTGAATAAAGTAATTGATGCCTACTATGATAATTATGTGGGAATATCCTTGAAATCAAAAAAATTTCTGCAGCAAATGCATAAGCTAGACGGCTTATGGTGAACTTTTTTGTAAAGAAAAAAGTTCCGCATCAGGTTGACAAAGTAGGAACATGTTGTATAAAATGCTATGTAAACGAAAGCTGAATATTGCTAAGATGGCAAGTAGTATGTAACTCCCTCTGTAAAAGCGAGCCCGGGACTGGTGTAAGCCGGGTTGCAGATAGTTAAGGAAGGCGTGCCGGAGCAATTTGAACGTATAAAAGAGGCTGTTTTGATGAAAAACAGCAAATAGGGTGGAACCGCGGGTAAACTCTCGTCCCTATGCTAATGCAGCATAGAGACGAGAGTTTTTTTGTACTATAAAATTATAAATTGGCTACGAGGTACAAGTTCGACGTAGTCGCCGATTTTAAGTCTATGGTATAAGTGCAACTAGTCTTTTGACTGCGCCGTATTGGCTTGCCAAAGGCAAGTTTTCTTTATTGCAATAAATAGATTTTATAACTTTTATGGAGGTGCCTTATGAATATACAAAATATGATTTTAACTTTGCAAAAGCATTGGTCAGAACAAGGCTGTATCTTAATGAATGCGTATGATACTGAGAAAGGTGCGGGAACGATGAGTCCATACACGTTTTTACGTGCGATTGGACCGGAGCCATGGAATGTGGCGTATGTTGAACCATCACGCCGTCCAGCTGACGGGCGTTATGGAGAAAACCCTAACCGTCTGTATCAGCACCATCAATTCCAAGTCATTATGAAGCCTTCTCCTGATAACATTCAGGAACTGTATTTAGATTCTTTGAAAGCATTAGGTATCGATCCTTTAGAGCATGATATTCGTTTCGTAGAGGATAACTGGGAAAACCCATCTTTAGGCTGTGCGGGTCTTGGTTGGGAAGTTTGGCTTGACGGTATGGAAATCACGCAATTCACGTATTTCCAACAAGTCGGCGGTTTAGAATGCAAACCGGTATCAGTGGAAATCACATACGGAATTGAGCGCCTTGCTTCATACATTCAAGATAAGGAAAATGTTTTCGATCTTGAATGGACAGATGGCTTTACTGTTCGTGATATTTTCGGTCAGCCTGAATATGAACATTCAAAATATACATTCCAAACAAGCAATACAGAAATGTTGTTTGAACTATTCAATATGTATGAAAAAGAAGCGCATGCGCAAATGGAAGAAGGCCTTGTTCACCCGGCGTATGATTATGTGCTGAAATGTTCTCATACATTTAACCTTTTAGATGCAAAAGGAGCAATCTCTGTTACTGAAAGAACAGGCTATATTGCCCGTTGCCGTAACTTGGCGAGAAAAGTAGCGAAAACATTTTATGATGAGCGTGAAAAATTAGGATTCCCAATCTTGAAGCAGAAGGGAGACAACAGTCATGAGTAAGAAAGACTTATTAATCGAAATTGGATTAGAGGAGCTGCCGGCTCGTTTCGTTACGGATGCGATTGAGCAGCTGCAAGCAAAAGTACAAAAATGGTTTGAAGAGAAAAAAATCGGTTATGCCGATATTCATAAATATTCAACCCCGCGCCGTTTGGCAATCGTTGTTACAGATGTGAACGAAATGCAAGCAGATACAAAAGAAGAAGCGAAAGGACCTGCGAAGAAAATTGCACAAGATGCGGAAGGCAATTGGTCAAAAGCCGCAATCGGATTTGCGCGTGGACAAGGCGTATCTGTTGAAGATATTTACTTTAAAGAAATCAAAGGCGTTGAATACGTCCATGTAATGAAATTTACAAAAGGACAACAAGTTAAAGAACTAATTGTTGAGCTGAAGGATATCATCACATCATTGACATTCCCGAAAAATATGCGTTGGGCTAACAACGATATGCGCTATGCACGCCCAATCAAATGGATGATTGCTTTATTCGGTAATGAAATTATTCCTTTCTCAATAACAAATGTTGAAACAAGCAATACGACAATGGGACATCGTTTCCTTGGTACGAAGGTTGAGATTGCAGAGCCGGCACAATATGTGCAAAAGCTGGAAGAGCAATTTGTTATTGCTGATAGCGAGAAGAGAAAGAACATGATTCTTGCGCAATTGAAGCAAATGGAACAAGAAAATGGGTGGGTAATCCCGGTTGATGAAGATTTGCTTGAAGAGGTTAATAACCTTGTTGAATACCCGACTGCTTTATTCGGTAAATTTGAAGAGGAATATTTAGAGCTTCCTGACCGTGTTCTAATCACTTCTATGAAGGAGCATCAACGTTACTTCCCGGTGAAAAACGAAGCCGGCGAGCTGTTGCCGTTCTTCGTGACTGTGCGTAACGGTTCTGATCACGGTATTGCGACTGTAGCGAGAGGGAATGAAAAAGTGCTTCGCGCGCGTCTAGCCGATGCAGCGTTCTTCTATCGTGAAGATCAGCAAAAAGAAATCAATGACTGCTTAAAGAAACTAGAAACAATCGTTTATCATGAAGAAATCGGTACGCTTGCAGAAAAAGTTAGCCGAGTGCGTGAATTAACGGGGAAAATCAGTGAAGCAATGAATATTAATGAAAGCACAAGAAGGTTGGCGGACCGCACAGCTGAAATTGCTAAGTTCGACTTAGTGACAGGTATGGTTTACGAATTCCCGGAACTTCAAGGTTACATGGGTGAGCGCTATGCCCGCATTAAAGGAGAAGACGAAGCTGTTGCTGTTGCTATCAACGAGCACTACATGCCACGTCATGCAGAAGACAGCGTTCCATCAAGTGAAATCGGTGCGATTGTCAGCGTAGCAGAAAAAATGGATACAATTATCGCTAATTTTGCGATTAATAACATTCCGACAGGTTCACAAGATCCATATGCGCTTCGCCGTCAAGCGAGCGGTATCGTTCAGATTTTACTGGAGAAAAAATGGCCTGTTAGCTTAGAGGCAGTGATTGATTTAGCACTTGAGCCAATTATCGAGCAAGGTTTCGCTAAACGAGAAGCGGCTGAAATTAAAGCGGATCTTATTTCATTCTTTGAAGCGCGAATCAAACATCACTTAAACGAACAGCAAGTGCGCTATGATTTGATTGATGCAGTTCTGACAGGTGAAATCGGTATTGTCTCTTCACTTGTAAACAGAGCGCTTGTGCTGGAAAAAGCGAAGGGCGAATCAAGCTTTAAAGAAACAGTAGAAGCATTGAGCCGTGTTATGAATATTGCTGTTAAACTGGAGGATGAGCCGAAGGTTTCTGTCGAATTATTTGAGAATGAATCGGAAAAAGCGCTATATAATGAATATGTAGCAATGAAAGAGCAATATGAAATGACTTCTGATGAAGAAAAACAATTTGCTTTATTGGCTTCGCTCCAAGGTGCTATTGAACGATTCTTTGAAGATACAATGGTAATGGCTGATGATGAAGCGCTCCGCTTCAACCGTTTATCCCTTATGAAGAAAGTGGCTGATGTAATCAAGTCCTTTGCCTTCATGAATAAAGTATTAGTTTTATAATCGCCGAGAAACTGCTTATAAAAAGTAAGATATACGAAAAGTATATCTTACTTTTTCAAATAAGGGGAAATAGTATATAATTATTTCAATGAGTATAACACTTTATATAAGGACCGTTTCCGGTTTTTGTAGTATGAAGGCGGTGAATTAAAATCGAACTGAATAAACGGCAAGAACATATATTGCAAATAGTTAAGGAGCAAGGACCTATTACTGGTGAACATATTGCTGATCAGTTAAACTTAACGAGAGCTACACTACGTCCGGATTTAGCGATTTTAACAATGGCAGGATTCTTAGAGGCAAGACCGCGTGTAGGTTATTTTTATAGCGGAAAATCCGGCACGCAGTTGCTGACAGATAATCTGTCAAAACTATTCGTAAAAGATTTCCAATCAATACCTGTTGTTGTCAATGACGGTATTTCTGTATACGATGCAATTGTTATGATGTTTCTAGAAGATGTGGGTACATTATTTGTAGTCGATCAAAAATCATTATTAGTAGGGGTACTGTCTAGAAAAGATCTGCTTCGTGCCAGCATCGGTACGAAAGACCTAGCTACTATACCAGTGAATATTATTATGACGCGCATGCCTAATATTACGATGTGCTTCCGTGATGATTTGCTATTAGATGTTGCAAAGAAACTAATTGCTAAACAAATAGATGCCCTTCCTGTTGTTAAAGAGGCAGCAGATGGCGGCTATGAGGTAGTGGGACGGATTACAAAAACGAATATAGCAAAAGCGTTTGTTTCTCTTGCGACTGAAGAATGATAATTTAAGGGGGGAAGTTCAAGAGATGACGTCACCGGTAATTTACGTTGTATCCGATTCTGTCGGTGAGACGGCTGAGCTTGTCACGAAGGCAGCTGCCAGCCAGTTTCTACAATCAAATGTTTCAATAAAAAGATTTCCATTTATTGAAAGCCCGGAGCATATAGAAGAAGTCATATCGCTTTCTAAATTAAATCAGGCAATTATTGCTTACACACTTGTTCGCCCTGTAGATCGTGAATACATGAGAAAGAGAGCTCAAGAAGAAGGTATATTTGCTTATGATATAATCGGGCCTTTAATGGATGAATTAGAGAAGAAATATAAATCCAAGCCTGAGTTTGAACCTGGATTGGTCAGACAGCTGGATGATGAATACTTCAAAAGAGTAGAAGCAATTGAATTTGCAGTCAAGTATGATGACGGCAGAGACCCGAGAGGGATTTTACGCGCAGATATTGTTTTAGTCGGTGTTTCCAGAACTTGCAAAACGCCATTATCGCAGTTTTTGGCGCATAAACGCTATAAAGTGGCGAACGTGCCGCTTGTTCCGGAGGTCGAGCCTCCTGAGGAGTTATTCTTAGTAGCGCCTGAGAAGTGTATCGGGTTAAAAATCAGTCCGGAGAAGTTAAATCATATCCGTAAAGAACGTTTGAAAACACTAGGTCTGGGCGATCATGCGATTTACGCTAATTTGGAACGTATTAAAGAAGAATTGGCGTACTTTAATAAGATTGTCGAGAAATTGAATTGTCCGGTTATTGATGTAACGAACAAGGCGATTGAAGAAACAGCGAATACTGTTATTACAACTATTCAAAGCAGAAAATAATTTTTTATATAAAAAAGCGAAGGGGCTGTCTCATAGGTGTTATATGTAGCACTTTTGAGAAGCCCTATAATAAATTTATGTGGATTTTTCTTTTTTTTTGTTTTATAATGAAAAATTGTTATAAATTATGATTCTTTAGGTTTAGAGTTGAATCTGAACGAATAAACTAAATAACAAGGGATTGTCAAGATATAATATAAATACTTTTCGACAAAAGGCATCTCTTTTGCAGCAGTTAGAAGGAATATGAAGAAAAATGGAGAAATTAGATAAATGACTTATCAGCCTTCCATATTTATAGATGGGGATGCATGTCCTGTTAAAGAAGAATGCATTGCTTGTGCCCGTGAATTTTCTGTTCCGGTTACAATCGTTGCGTCGATTAAAAATCAATCACATCACAACCTGGAAGCGAAATGGGTGTATGTCGATTGGGATAAGGAAGCTGCGGACCTCTATATAATGAATGCAGCACGTAAAGGCGATATTGCAGTCACAAATGATATCGGTTTAGCAGCTGCTCTTCTGGGGAAAGGGGTTTGTGTTATTTCTTCAAAGGGAATAATCTATAATGAGGAGTCCATTGATTCTCTTTTATTTATGCGGCACGTAGCGGCTAAAAAAAGACGCAATGGAATATACGGAAAAGGCCCTAAAGCATTTACTGCGGCGGATCGAAAAAAATTTCATGAAGAATTGACAAGAATTTTGTCGAATTTTGAAGGAAATAAAGAATTAGTATCGAATTATAGATTATCACCGAAAGAAAATGGTGTGATCGAATGAATACACAGAAGATTTCTGAAGAACAATTGAATATGATTCGAAATGCTGTAGATATTGTTGATGTTGTCAACGAATATGTACAACTGAAAAAGCAGGGGCGCAATTATTTTGGACTTTGCCCGTTTCATGGTGAGAACACTCCTTCCTTTTCTGTATCTCCTGATAAGCAAATCTTTCATTGCTTTGGATGTGGAGCGGGCGGAAATGTTTTTACTTTTTTAATGGATATTGAAGGTTATTCATTTGTGGAAGCTGCCAAGGAGTTAGCCGAGAGAGGGAATATCCCCTTAGAAATTGAGATTAGCGACTCTTCAGCGCGCAGTGAACAACCGAGCACCTCTAAGAAAATGATAGCAGCTCATGAGCTATTATGTAAATTCTACCATCATTTACTTGTTAACACAAAAGAAGGAGAAAACGCGTTACAATACTTAGAGGATAGAGGCTTTACCCGTCAAGCTATCGATCGATTTTCAATTGGTTATGCATTGAACTCATGGGAGTTCGTCACAAATTTTTTATCCAAACGGGGCTTTGATAGTGAACTGCTATATCAGGCGGGAATTATTGTCAAACGTGAGGATGACGGTAAGCAATTCGATCGCTTCCGTAACCGGGTTATGTTTCCAATACACAATCACCAAGGAGAAGTGGTAGCTTTTTCAGGCCGCGCCCTTGGGAATGATGAACCAAAATACTTAAATACCCCTGAAACGCCAATCTTTAATAAAAGCAAGTTGCTGTTTAACTTTCATCAAGCAAGAGCAGCAATCCGCAAAAAAGAATTTGTCGTGCTTTTTGAAGGATTTGCTGATGTTATATCGGCCACAGAAGCGGGAGTAGATAATGGTGTGGCGACGATGGGGACATCGTTAACGGAAGAACATATCCAAATCATAAAACGAAACTGTAACGAAGTGCTCATTTGCTTTGACTCCGACAATGCCGGAATCGAAGCGGCAAACCGTGCTTCTAACATGTTTCTTCAAGAAGGAATGACCATCAAAGTAGCATATATGCCGGATGGGCTGGATCCGGATGAATATATAAAGAAATATGGTCCGCAAAGCTTCATGCAAGATGTAATTGGCAATAGCCTTACGTATCTTGCCTTTAAAATGAGGTATTTGCGCAAAGGTCGCAATCTGAATAATGAAGGCGACAAAATTGAATATATTGAAGATGTTTTGAAAGAAATCAACAAGTTTCCGAGCCCTGTTGAACGAGAGCATTATTTGCGCCAAATTTCTTCTGAGTTTTCTCTTTCTTTAGAAGCGCTGAAAGCACAGCAAAAAAAGTTTTACTTCGCCGAAAAGAAACGAGGGAATTTGCCGCAGACTAATCAACAAAACATGAATGGTCAAATGGTATTGCAGTACGAACAAAAATTGAAGCCAGCCTATATCAATGCAGAGTTAAAGCTGTTGGCTCATATGATGCAAAGCAAGGAAATAGCCTATAAAATCAAGCATTTAATGGGAAATATCCTGCTCAATATTGATGAACATCAGGCAATCATGACATATTTATTCGGCTTCTACGAACAAAGTGAAGATTCGGATATCAGTTTATTTTTATCTTTTGTCCCTGATCAGCAACTGCGCAAAATCATTTCACAAATCCAGATGATGTCGGTTACACCCGAACCGTCGGATCAAGAAATAAAAGATTATATTAGTGTAGTGTTGAAACAGCAAAAGATGTTAATGATAAAAGAAAAAGAAGTGCAAAGAGCTGAGGCGGAACGCTTAAAGGACTATAAGCAGGCTGCTGTAATCGCTTCTGAAATCATACAACTTAAGAAGAGTTTGTAAATTTGTTATATTTGCATGATGTGTCGAAAGTTTGGAAGGAGGGGAACACATGGCTGATAAATCAGCTCGTTCCAAAGATGTAGAAAATGAATTAACACTTGATCAAGTAAAGGATCAATTACTTGAAGCAGGAAAAAAACGCGGTGTCCTCACTTATGACGAAATTAGTGAAAAACTTTCAACGTTTGAGCTGGACTCTGATGCTATGGACGAATACTTTGAATACCTGGGTGAGCAAGGTGTTGAAGTTCTTGCGGATGAAGACGAAGAAAGTGATCCTAACATAAAGCAGTTAGAAAAAGAAGAAGAGTTTGATTTAAATGACTTAAGTGTTCCTCCAGGTGTTAAAATTAATGATCCTGTACGTATGTACCTGAAAGAAATCGGTCGAGTTGACTTGCTTTCAGGTGAAGAAGAAATTGCCTTAGCTGAAAGAATCGAGCAAGGCGATGAGGAAGCGAAACGTCGTTTGGCTGAAGCCAACCTCCGACTTGTAGTAAGTATCGCAAAACGATATGTCGGTCGCGGCATGCTGTTCCTTGACTTGATTCAAGAAGGAAACATGGGACTGATTAAAGCGGTAGAAAAATTTGACTATCGTAAAGGCTTTAAATTCAGTACGTATGCTACTTGGTGGATTCGTCAAGCAATCACTCGCGCAATCGCCGACCAAGCGAGAACAATCCGTATCCCTGTACACATGGTTGAAACGATCAACAAATTAATTCGTGTACAACGTCAATTACTTCAAGATTTAGGACGTGAACCAACTCCGGAAGAAATTGCTGAAGATATGGATTTAACACCGGAAAAGGTAAGAGAGATTTTAAAAATTGCTCAAGAACCTGTCTCGCTTGAAACACCAATTGGTGAAGAAGATGACTCGCATTTAGGAGATTTCATTGAAGACCAAGATGCTACTTCTCCATCTGAACATGCTGCTTATGAACTATTAAAAGAGCAACTTGAAGATGTACTTGATACATTGACAGATCGTGAAGAAAATGTCCTTCGACTTCGTTTCGGATTAGACGACGGCAGAACACGCACTCTTGAAGAAGTGGGCAAAGTGTTTGGTGTTACACGTGAACGTATTCGTCAGATCGAAGCAAAAGCGTTAAGAAAACTAAGACATCCAAGCAGAAGCAAGCGATTAAAAGACTTCTTAGAATAGAGTCTAGAGAGTCAGCAGCTCTAAATAAATTAATAAATCATAGGTTTGCGCCAGCGAATGCAAGAAGAAGACGGTTTGCCCTTTTGCTTGTATGATCGTAAGCAAGCTTATGGTTTATTTTTTTTATTTCAAATAATGCGCTTCTCCGTGTTTGAATTTTTCAAATACACCCCGATATAACAAGTAGAGAGATCTGCCCAAGGATGTGTTACTTATGAATGAGACACGGAAGAAAGTCATATTGAATGAGATCTTATATTGGAAACAAACGAGAATTTTGCCGGAAAAATACTGCGATTACTTACTTGCCCTTTATTCGGAGGGAGATTTGGAGCTGCAGGTTGCAACAAAACCCTCGAAGAGAAAAATCAGTTATTTCCTGACTGCGATTTTTATCAGTCTCATTCTTATGACTACTTTAATTGTAAATTATTTTACAGAAGTTAAGGGAGCAATGCAAATGTCTCTTTTCACATTTTTTATTTGCTTGCTCTTAGGGATAACCTACTATCAATTTCGAAAACAAAAAACCTTGCTATATCCATTAATTGCATCGGCCATAGTTCTTCTGCTGATGTCTGTAAGAGCTTGGGAACTGTTCTTTCCTTCACAGACTCTGCTATTGTATAGCATTTTATTGATTAATTCTTTTCTGTGGCTGATTGCCGGAAAAAAAACTGGCTATTTGTATTTCACTGTTGCCGGCTGGCTTGGAACAGCTGTCATTCTTTATTTTGTCAGTATGTTTTTTGGTCTGCTATAGCATGACTTTATGACAATAAAAAACCCCATATATGTCTAATTTCTGAAAATATTCCATCATTTGTATGTTTGGGGTTTTCCAATTATCTGAATTAAAGTAAAATGAATGTAGTTTGGATTTATAAAATGCAGATTTGAAAAGGTACATAGGGGAGGTAGGAGGAATGAAGAATAATCCGGTTATTCCATTTGTATTAATTATGGTAATGGGTATTGCGTTAATGTTTACTCTTTCCTTTGTGGGACTCAATCAAGAAGCGGCAACAGAAGAGGAAGGCGGATCGAATGGTGAACAAGTGGCGGGCACTCCGGAAGAGCTTTATCAATCTGCTGGATGTATCAACTGTCACGGTGGTAACCAAGAAGGGATGGGCGGTTTCCCTGCGCTAACTGGAGTTGGCGACAAATTATCAGCTGATGAAATCAAAGAAATTTTGCGTAATGGTAAAGGCTCAATGCCTGGAGGACTTGTTCCTGAGGAACAAATTGATAGTATGACGGAATGGCTTTCTTCGTTATAAGGTCATCAAAAAGCGACTGGTGCAATTCTGGTCGCTTTTTGTGTGTCAGAAAACGGTGCTGTATAAGACAAAGAAAGAATGATAATGGTTTTTCCTGACATTATAAGAAAACATTTGAGGATGACTGCAAATTCTTGAGTATGCGTTAAACCAAAAAGGACCGTTGCCGGTTTTTCTTTAAGGTTGCATAGTGATGGAAATGTTCTTTATACTGTAGGAGGAAAAGAAAAAGAAAAGGTGACAAACATGAATAGCGAAAACTTATCTAAAAGATTACATACAGTAGCAACATACATTCCGGAAGGCAGCGTTTTAGCTGATATCGGTTCGGATCATGCGTATTTACCGTGCTATGCGGTGCATAAAGGCATAGCGACATCAGCGATCGCAGGAGAAGTTGTGGATGGTCCTTACAACAGTGCTCTCAATCAAGTGAAAGAGGAGGGCTTGGAAAAGACTATATCTGTCCGCAAAGGTGACGGCCTGGACGTGCTTTCTCCGGGAGAGGCAACATGCATTACCATAGCTGGAATGGGCGGAACACTAATTTCCTCAATCCTTGAACACGGCAAAGATAAATTGGTCGGAACAAAACGATTAATCCTTCAGCCTAATATACAAGCAATCAATATTCGCAAATGGCTTATCGCAAACAACTGGGAATTAATTGACGAAACAATTCTTGAGGAAGATGGTAAAATTTATGAAATTCTTGTTGCAGAGAAAGGAAACAGTTCCGCTCCGTATACGAAAGAAATAGACAAAGAGCTATTGCTTGGTCCTTTTCTAATGAAGAAATGCTCTGATGTATTTCGCAAGAAATGGACAGCTGAAAGCAAACATTGGAAAAACATCATTCAACAGCTGCAAACGAGTGGAAAAACAGAGTCCTCTGTTGAAAAAGAAAAGCAACTGCGCACTTATAACACATATGTGGAGGAGGCTCTATCATAATGGGGAAAATACCTAATGGTTTCGAGGTAATCGCGGCATTTGAACAATTTTCACCGAAGCATTTGGCAATGGAGGGCGATAAAATCGGACTTCAGATTGGAACATTGAACAAGTCGGTGAAAAACGTCATGGTTGCTTTGGACGTGCTCGAGGAAGTAGTGGATGAAGCAATCGACAAGCAAGTGGACCTCATTATTGCTCATCACCCGCTCATTTATCGTCCGCTTCAAAAGATTGATACAAATCAGCCGGCAGGACGCATTGTCGAAAAGCTGATTAAAAATGATATTACTGTTTATGCGGCTCACACTAATTTGGATGTGACCAAAGGCGGCGTTAACGATTGGATTGCGGAAGCGTTGGAGTTGCAAAATACAAAGGTGCTTTCACCGACGTATGAAGTAGGATTGAAGAAATTGGCGGTTTTCGTGCCAAAAGAGGCTGAGCAGCAAGTTCGGGAAGCACTAGGCAATGCCGGAGCAGGCCATATCGGCGCATACAGCCACTGTACCTTTACATCGGGTGGTCATGGCACATTCATGCCGGGGGAAGAAACAAACCCTTATATCGGCACGACAGGCCAACTGGAACGTGTCGAAGAAGTGAAAATTGAAACGGTTTTCACAGCAGATATCGAAAAACGAGTACTTTCAGCAATGATTAAGGCGCATCCGTATGAAGAGGTGGCTTATGATATTTATTCTTTAGCCAATAAAGGCGAAATTCTTGGCCTAGGCAGAATAGGCGAACTGTCGCAAGAAATGTCACTTGAAGCATTTGCTACCTATGTCAAAAAGGCTTTTGATGTTAAAGGCGTCCGCGTAGTCGGTAATTTGAAAGATACAGTGAAAAAGGTAGCCGTATTAGGCGGGGACGGAAATAAGTACTTTATGTCCGCTAAATTTGCAGGTGCCGATGTATATGTGACAGGTGATATGTATTACCATACGGCCCACGATGCAATGATGGCAGGCTTGAATATCGTCGATCCCGGCCATAATATCGAGAAAGTAATGAAACAAGGTGTGACAAATGTGTTAACAGCACACAGCAACAAGCAAAAATGGGAACTGAACATATTCCCTTCAGAAATTCATACTGATCCTTTTGTGTTTATGTGAAAAAGAGCGCTATATGGTGCTCTTTTTTTGTTGTTTTTAATAAGTTAATTTTATATTAAAAAAGTTATAAAATACATAATTTCTTAATATTTGAAATAACTTAATTTCGTTACAGCATTTTCATTTTTAACCGTTATATCAAGGACCTGAGAGTTCTCCTTGCTTTCAACAGTGATCATTTCATTCAATTCTGCTGCTGTTATTGATAAATCTAACTCTTCAATCACAAGGTTAAGAATACGCGGGCTCTCAAGAATCACATATTATGTATTCATCAACTGCAGATTTGTTTGTATTTCATTACTGTTATAAAGTGTTTCTTCATCTTCTGCTTTGTTTACTAATAATTGTGTTGAATGCTTGATAGGTAGGAGTTATAAAGAAATAACTTAATCGCTCTTTTATTCTAGAAAATAGTGATTTGGATTTAACAACAAATGTTGAAGTAATTACTGAACTTACAGAAGCAGTGTATGATGTGAAACTACAGAATACCTATCAAGAGCTTAATAATGGTCTAGTCATTTATCCTGCATCCCATTTTTGTACTAAAGAGAATCAGGCAAATTGAGACTTACTTCTAAAACATTTGCAATTCATCATTTTTTAGAATCATGGGTACCCGAAGAGGAGAACAGCGAATTAAAAATTTACGAAAAAATTGGTTATACAGATTTAGAAAAAGCCTGAAACGATTGGCGATTTTATTGCTTAGTGAGGAGTTTAAGGAAATGGTTGAGATGGACCTTACATATATACAAAATAGAAGTACTTTATTAGATATTATCATTATGTTAAAAACAGTAAAAGGTATGATTGTTGGTGAGGAGCTATAATTATTATAAATTAGAAGAGTAGATATAAAGTAAGATAATGATTGGCATTATTTTAGATGGGAAAAGGAGAATGTAAATATGATATTATTTTAGATGGGAAAAGGAGAGTGTAAATATGATACTAGTAGTCGGCGGAGCAGGATACATCGGCAGCCACACAGTCAAAGAATTAGTAAAGAAATATGAAGTTGTTGTCCTGGATAACCTATCCACTGGTCACCGAGAGGCAGTCGATGAGAGAGCTGTATTTGTTGAAGGTGATTTAGGAAATGCTGAGGATTTACACAAACTATTTACTGCTTACAAAATTAATGCGGTAATGCACTTTGCAGCGAATAGTTTAGTTGGTGAATCGGTTGTAGACCCACAAAAATACTACACAAATAATGTTGGAGCGACATTAACCTTGCTGAAGGTGATGATGGAGTATGATGTGAAGAAATTCATTTTCTCTTCTACAGCAGCTACCTACGGTATTCCGGACACAGATTTGTTGACGGAAGAAAGCCGAACAAATCCAATCAATCCATATGGTCGTTCTAAATTGATGATTGAGCAAATTTTGGAGGATTATCATAAAGCATACGGCATGAATTATGTTGTATTGCGTTACTTTAATGCAGCCGGGGCGTATGAAACAGGGGTGATTGGTGAAAATCATAATCCTGAAACTCATTTGATTCCGATTATTTTACAGCATTTATTAGGCGAAAGAGAAAAAATCTCTGTATTTGGTACAGATTATGAGACTAAGGACGGAACTTGCGTCAGAGATTACATTCATGTAACAGACCTTGCAAATGCTCATATTTTATCGCTTAAGGCGCTCCTTTCCGGCAAAAAAGAAAAGGCAACATATAACTTAGGGAACGGTACTGGCTATACGGTAAAAGAAGTGATTGATATGTGTGAGCGAATTACAGATCGTAAGGCTACGATTGAATTTTGTGAAAGACGTGCAGGCGACCCGGCACAACTAGTTGCTTCCTCTCAAAAAATTGCAGATGAACTGGGTTGGAAGGCAGAGAGAAACTTAGAAACAATTATTTCAAGCGCATGGAATTGGCATAGTCAAAAATCAGCATTGAGATAATAGTGAAGGCGGTCATCTTCAAGTGTTATGCTTGGAGATGACCGCCTTTTTTCTAAAATTAGAGCTGTCTAAGCTTAAACCTGCCATGAGGCCTACAAGATGTAGGTCACATCGGCGTTGTCACAGGACGTGACGTCTTTAGCCGATGTTCATTACTCCTGCCCATGTCTCCTTTTTCATTGAATAAAAAGGAGACAAAACGGAAATAAAAAAGGACCAGTGACGGTTTTCTTACGCCTCTACACTCTTCTTCACTTTAGGCAAAATTTTATTCAACGGAACTTGACGTTCGCCTTTCCAAGTAGCGGGATCATTTACATCAAATTTCTCTAAATAAGCAATGACCTCTCTCGTAATTGGCGTTGGGGTGGAAGCACCAGCTGTAACGGCTACGGTCTCAATACCTTTTAACCATTCAGGGTCAATTTCTGAAACATCTGCGACACGGTAAGCTTTAGTACCGGCAATTTCTTCGGATACTTGTGCTAAACGGTTACTGTTATTGCTGCGCGGATCTCCGACAACAATCAACAAATCAGCAGCTCCTGCTTGCTCCGCTACCGCCTCTTGTCTCGTTTGTGTTGCATTGCAAATTTCTTTATGAATCTCAGTTTGCGGATATTTCTCTTGAACGCGTTCCATAATTTCTTGCACGTCCCATTGGCTCATCGTTGTTTGGTTTGTGACGATGATTCTATCTGATTCGATGTGTAAGTCTTCGACATCCTGCAAGTTTTCAACAAGATGAACAATATCCGGTGCGACACCGATTGCGCCCTCCGGTTCGGGATGCCCTTTTTTACCGATATAAACGACATGATAACCTTGCGCTTTTTTCTCGCGAATCAGGTCATGCGTTACAGTTACGTCCGGGCATGTTGCGTCGATTGTGACAAGTCCTTTTTCTTCGGCAAGCTTTCTGATTTCAGGTGAAACCCCATGAGCGGTGAAAATTACTGTTCCGGTTTCTACTTGATTAATAATCTCTAATCGGTTTTTTCCGTCTAACGTAATAATACCATCTTCCTCGAATGCTTCTGTGACATGGTTATTATGAACGAGCATTCCTAATATATAAATTGGTCTTGGTAATGTTTTATCTAAAGCGGCATTTCGCGCAATAATCATAGCGTCTACAACTCCGTAGCAATAGCCCCGCGGAGATATTTTTATAACTTTCATTTAGAACCTCCTGCAAAAAATCATCATAATACTTCTATTATATATAACGTTTGATGACTTTACAAAGTACAACTAAACGAATAACCGCGGAATTGACTCACCTGGTGCATAGCGACGGGAAGATCGATTTTGTCCTTGTATCGGAGAAGGCGGCTTAATATGCGGTTGGTGTTGAGTGATTGGCTTTTGTTCAGGTATCGGTGCCTGCTCGCTTTTTAATGGAGAGGCAACAGCAGTGTGTTCTCTATTCTCCGATTTTTGCTGTTCATCTTCTTTGCTGCCTAGTCCTTGAATAACTTTCCACACTGAAGGGATGTTTTTGACCATTGGACCGTATTGTTGAACGAGCGGGCCAAACGATTCAGCTGCTTGCAAAACTTTTTGGGTATTGTTTAACATATTAGTAAGGTTAGCCGGATTAACGATGCTTTGCAGAATTCCTCCGCTTTCGGCAGCTGCTGTGGCGGCTGAAGCGGCGCCTCTTGTATTGTCAGAAGGCAGCGAAAAGAGCGATTGGGCAGTTGGTGCAGGTGGAGGCGGCTGCTTGTTTGAATTTCTGAACAGCTTGGAAAGAAATCCTTTCTTCTCCTGCTCCGGAGGCTCGTTAAATCCTTGCCTTGGAGGCATCATATACGATTGGGAAGGTGGTCGGTTCGGATATTGTCTATAATTCCCGCCAGGCTGATATTGCTGCTGAAGAGGGTAAGGAGGCGGCATTTGTTGCGTATTGTTTGGATAATAGTTCATGTTATAGGTCATTGGCTGCTGAACGGGATATTGATTCGGCATAAATTGATTGCGGGGCATCTGGTTATACATTCTGTTCATGGTGAATATTCCTCCCTCTGAATAATTTTGACCATATTATGTTCTAATATAGCGTATGCATTTTTGGAAGGTTTGGGAATATTTCCGCTTAATCAAAAAAAGAATTTTCATAATGTAGTTGGAATTGTTGAGTTAATATAGCTTTAAGGGTAAGATAGTACAAGCAGTAATTGTTGAAAAATGCAGATTATATAAGGAGTATTACGCTATGACAAACCAATTCGAAAGGTTTTCCTTTCATCCATATATTTTAAAAGCCATTGAAGAACGCGGCTTTGAGAAACCTACTGATATTCAGGAACGAGTTATTCCAGCGACATTAAAAGGCACAAGTATTATTGGGCAATCGCAAACGGGTACGGGAAAGACGCATGCGTTCTTGCTACCGATTATGAACAAGATCGATCCGCAAAAAGAAGAAGTGCAAGCAATCATTACAGCTCCTACTCGTGAACTAGCGAACCAAATTTACCAAGAGGCGCTGAAAATTGCGGAACATTTCCCGGAAGAGTCGCCACTTACTGTTCGCTGCTATATTGGGGGAACCGATAAACAAAGAACGATTGATAAGCTAAAACAGCAACCACAACTTATAATTGGAACACCAGGAAGAATTAAAGACTTAATGGATGCGAAAGCACTGCAGGTGTATACGGCATCTACTTTAGTAGTCGATGAAGCAGATTTAATGCTTGATATGGGCTTCATTCAAGATGTTGATTATATTGCCGCACGTATGAGTGAGAAGTTTCAAATGCTTGTCTTCTCAGCAACGATTCCGGAGAAGCTGAAACCATTCTTACAGAAGTACATGGAAAACCCGCGTTATTTCCAAGTTGATCCGAAGCAAATTACAGCTCGAAAAATCGAGCACATTCTTATTCCACTTCGCCACCGCAATAAAGCGCAATTGTTATATGATGTTGTAACATCGTACAACCCATATTTGGCTTTAATTTTCACAAATACAAAACAAACAGCTGATATCGTTGCGGATGATTTGATGAATAAGGGCTTGCGAGTTGGAAGATTACACGGAAACTTAAGTCCGCGTGAACGCCGCAAAATGATGAAGCAAATCAATGATCTGGAATTCCAATATGTTGTTGCGACAGACTTAGCAGCCCGAGGTATTGATATTGAAGGTGTCAGCCATGTCATTAACTATGAATTGCCGACAGATTTGGACTTCTATATTCATAGAACAGGTCGTACAGCTCGTGCTGGTTATTCAGGTATTGCAGCTACAATTTATGATTTGCCGGATGACGATGCGTTAAATAAACTTGAAAAAATGGGCTTGACTTTCATCAATAAAGATCTTGTTAATGGTGAATGGGAAGAGACAGACGACCGCAATAAGCGTAAAAAACGCAAGAAAACAAAAGAAGAGCTTGATGTCAGAGCGAAGCAAATCGTGAAGAAACCAACGAAGGTTAAGCCTGGCTATAAGAAGAAACAGCAATGGGAATTGGATAAATATAAAAAACGCCAACGTAAAATCGAAACAAGAAAAAAGAAGTAAGATGAATATTGACGGATTAAAGGGAGTGGAACAATGCTAAAAATCGGTTCACACGTATCTATGAGCGGGAAGAAGATGTTATTGGCAGCCAGTGAGGAAGCTTTATCCTACGGTGCCAATACGTTTATGATTTATACTGGTGCGCCGCAAAATACGCGTAGAAAACCAATCGAGGATTTAAACATTGAAGCCGGCAAAAAACATATGGAAGAGCACGGTATGCATGACATTGTCGTTCACGCTCCATACATTATTAATATCGGGAACTCGCTGAAGCCGGAAACATTTCAATTAGGTGTTGAGTTTTTAACATCTGAGATTCAGCGTACAGAAGCGATTGGAGCAAAGCAAATTGTGCTTCATCCAGGCGCTCATGTCGGCGCTGGCGCTGAGGAAGGCATCAAAAAGATTATTGAAGGCCTAAATGAAGTACTGACGGGCAAAGAGCAACTGCAAATCGCGCTAGAAACGATGGCGGGTAAAGGGACTGAATGCGGACGCAGCTTCGAGGAGCTGGCGATGATCATCGATGGTGTTACGCATAATGACCGTTTATCAGTATGTTTTGATACATGTCATACGCATGACGCAGGCTATAATATTGTTGAAGACTTCGATGGTGTATTGAATGAATTCGATAAAATTATCGGTATCAATCGCTTAAAAGTGCTGCACATTAATGACAGCAAAAATGTACGTGGAGCCGGAAAAGACCGTCATGAAAATATCGGCTTTGGTCACATCGGTTTTGATGCGATTCATAAAATTGTTCATCACCCGCAATTGATGGACATTCCAAAAATCTTGGAAACGCCGTTTGTCGGTGAAGATAAAAACAATAAAAAGGCACCTTATAAGTATGAAATCGATATGTTGAAAAAAGGTGTGTTCCAGGAAGACTTGCAAACAATCATTGCTAATTCCTGATTAAACGACAAAGAGGATACGCTCATATTGACGAGCATATCCTCTCTTTTGTTTGCTCCTTTTTCATCGAGATGAATCTAAGTAACATATTCATGATGAAAAAGGATTGGTGACGGTTTTTCTTATTTCTTAAGAAAGTATAAAATTATGAACTCGGTTAGCTGTCTAACCTTACACCTGCCATGCTCGGTCCTAAGCAGCCTCCCCCAAGAAACCAAAGGCGGGTTTCTTGTGTGATTCTTCTTAGTCCTCCCGCATGGCTCCTTTTTCATCGAGGTGAATCTAAGTAGCATATTCATGATGAAAAAGGATCGGTGACGGTTTTTCTTATTATCTTCCCGTCAGTTTCAGGAAAACGTATTCAATTTGTTTGGCACGTTCATTGCCAACAATCCCGGATATTTTATTTAAGATCATATTTCGATGGCTGTCATTGAATAGGTTATAGTTTTTTCCGTTCAGTTCCATGGCGATTTGGTCTGCCTCAGCTGTTGAGAGGGCAATACCGTTTTGCTTAGCCAACTGCAGCAATTCTCCTCGTCTGATGTTGTTCAGTTTCATATTCACAAGGTTTTCCAAAAATTTCACGTTATCCCTCCTCTTCATTAACATATGAAGAGAACTTGGATTAGTGACCAAAAAAGTGCTTTGTTTTCCTATAAAATATGTATCGTTGGTCTGCAATGTATACTGAGAGGTTCTTAACCGAGTTTTCTTTACTTTTTGCTTGGAAGAGAGTATACTACAACAAGTAAATCGTAATGATTCTTAAAATAGGTGATTATATTGAATGAAACAGTCATTAATATCAAGGACCTTTCTTATCGATATGAAAAGGAAGCAGTGCTTGAACATATAAATATTAATATTCCTAAAGGCTCTTTTTTGGCGATTATCGGGCCAAACGGTTCTGGTAAATCGACCTTAATTAAATTAATGCTCGGGTTATTAAAAGTCCAAACAGGTTCAATCGAGCTGTTCGGACAGCCAATTCAGGAGTTTAAAGATTGGGACCAAATCGGTTATGTTTCGCAAAAAGCAAACTCGTTTAACAGCGGGTTCCCGGCAACTGTTTTTGAGGTTGTCATGAGCGGATTGACAAAGAAAATCGGTCTTTTCCACTTTGCGAAAAAGCAGCATCGCGAGCAAGTGATGAGTGCCTTGAAATCAGTCGATATGCTTGATTTTGCCGATCGTAACATTGGTGAACTTTCCGGTGGTCAGCAACAGCGCGTATTCATTGCCAGAGCGCTTGTCAGCGATCCGCAACTGCTGATTTTGGATGAACCGACAGTCGGCGTCGATGCGGCAAACGAAACGCAGTTTTATAAAATCGTGGAGCATTTAAATAAAGACCTTGGCATTACAATCATACTTGTGACACATGATATAGAAGCTGTCAGCGATGAAGTGACGCAGGTTGCTTGCCTGAATAAACATCTTCACTTTCATGGAAACTCCCATGAATATCAGCAGTTAAGCGATGTGGAATTATCATGCTTCTATGATAATAGTCCAAGGAAAAGATAATTTAATTTATCACAACAATGAATTTAGAAAAATGAATCGGGAGGCTTCCGATGATATCAGGTATACTTAAATATGAATTCCTGCAAAATGCTTTTTTTACAGGGATGATCATTGGCGTCATCGCACCATTGTTGGGTGTTTTTGTTGTGGTGCGAAGACAATCATTAATAGCAGATGCGCTAAGCCATGTAACGCTTGGCGGTATCGCATTCAGTTTGTTTATTGAGAAAAAATTTCTTGTTGCCGGTGCGATGAACCCGCTTTATATGGGAATGGCATTCTCGGTCGGCGGCTCACTTATAATTGAAAAGCTGAGAAGTGTATATAAGCATTATCAGGAGCTTGCTATTCCGATTATTTTATCTGCCGGGATGGGGCTTAGTGTTATTTTCATTTCTTTGGCAGATGGGTTTAATACAGATTTATTTAATTATTTATTCGGCAGTGTCAGCGCTGTTTCTAGGCAGGATTTATGGACGATTGCTGGTGTAGCGATTATTGTTATAGCAATTGTTTATATCTTATTTAAGGAATTATTTTTACTGTCATTTGATGAAGACCATGCAAAGGCATCGGGCATTCCGGCAAAATATATCCATTTTATTTTTATTGTGTTAGTGGCGCTTGTGATTGCCGCTTCTATGCGTATAGTCGGTATTTTGCTTGTTTCGTCACTAATGACATTGCCTGTTGCGGCAGGTCTTCGATTAGCGAAAGGGTTTAAACAGCTGATTGTCTATTCGGTCATATTTGGAGAAATTTCTGTTGTCGGCGGACTTATACTAGCCTATCATTTAGACTTGGCGCCGGGCGGAACAATTGTAATGCTCGCTATTCTTATTTTGATCGGCTCTATTTTAATCAAGAAGTTTCGTCGTGCTTAAAACTTGTCATAGGAGTGAACCTTTATGAGAGTGGATGAAGCATTATTGCTTTTAAAGGAAAAGGGATATAAATTTACAGGGAAACGCGAAGAAATGCTTCAGCTTTTTTCTGATCATAACAAGTATTTGACAGCTAAAGATGTGCTTGAAAATATGAAAGTGAATTATCCTGGCCTAAGTTTCGATACAATCTACCGAAATTTATCGCTGTTTGTAAATCTGGGGATTCTGGAAATGACAGAGTTATCGGGTGAAAAACATTTTCGTTTTACTTGCAGTCATAATCATCATCACCATCATTTTATTTGCTTGGACTGTGGGAAGACAAAGGAAATTAAAACGTGTCCGATGAGCACGCTGAATGAAGACTTAAAAGAATATGATATTTCCGGCCATAAGTTCGAAATTTATGGACGCTGCCCGCAATGTCAATAATGAGAAGCGCCTGTCAGTAAAGCTGTGAAACAGTTTTCTGACAGGCGCTTTTTTATTGTTGCGTGCCGTTTTTTAAAAGGTAAGAAAGTTGATATTTCTGAACAACGATAGATGTCTAACCTTGCACCTGCCATGCTCGGAGCCCTACAGGATGTAGGTCACATCGGCGAAGACATGCGGACGTGATGGTTTTAGCTGATGTTCATTACATGTGACTCCCCCAAGAAACAAAAAAACGGTTCCTTGGGGGAGTCATCTTAGTCCTCCTGCATGTCTCCTTTTTCATCGAGGTAAATCTAAGTAGCATATTCATGATGAAAAAGGACCGGTGCCGTTTTTTCTATTTAGCCATCTTCGTACCCATTCATCAGCTTCAGTCCAGTTATTGACCCTAATGATGCCATTAGGAGTAACGCCTTGGTTGTAGGGTGTATTAAATAAAACGACAGGTATGTTACATTCCTCGAGAATTTGAACCGCGTTATCATCTTTATCTTCAAAAAAAAGTTCAATCTTGTGTTTTTTGATCGATTCGATTTTGTCATGAGAGCCGATAAGTTCAAGATGGTTGTACGTTAATTGATGATGAATAAACCATTCCTCTGTAATAGTCATTAATGAGGCATTTCTGGCACTGATGTAAAACAGCTCAGCAAAATGCTCAGCCCATGTATTAAGTATTTGCTTTGAATCATCCTTTAAAGGCGAATTTTTGTATATGTTCTCTTCGTTAGAGCGAAACCATTGATACATCGTTTGTTCATCAACTCCAACGAATTTTCTGATATTGTACTCTTTAATATCTTCGAGCTTTAGTTCGGTTTTAAAATCTTTATTTATATAAGGCAGAATTGTATCAGGTCTGGTAATTGTTCCGTCAATATCAATACCAAATCGTTTTTTACTCATTTTACTCCCCTTAAATAAATTTATTTAATACCATTGTAAAACAATTCCGTCAAGTTGACACTGTTAGAGTTTGATGATGAGTAAAGACAAATATAATTGGAGAAAATAACCTGGCACCTTAATATGAAAGTGAGGACTATAGTGTGAGGTATCGCAAAAACAAGAGGCATGCCAGAGCAAATATTTATCATGAGGAGATTGCGGCAGAAATGATTTGTTCTCCTTATAGAAGGGATACAGATCAAGCAAATAACCGGGAAACCGGGAACTTGTCTAAATTGGCTGGCTTTGTGGCACTGTTTTTAAGTTTATTATCATTTTTTATAGCACCATTTGTTTGTGCTGTGGTCGCCATTATAATAGGTTTCTTTGCTCAGCGAATTGGAGAAATCGCCATTGGAGCCTGGGCAATTGGTATAAGTGCGTTATCGATTATCCTTGCCATTTTCATAATACCGCTTTTTTGAGGTGTTAAAGAGGCTGCCTCACTTGTATGAGACAGCCTATATTACCGTTTGTAATGTTTAGAATTATTAATCTTTAGTGAAAAAACTATAAAAAGCAGAATTGGCTTTTTAGATGATATTATCAGTAATGGAAATAAACAATTTAGCTTATCGGTTATGAGTTTTGCTTCTTCAAGAAGATTCATATAGTAAGAAAATCATAGTAAAAAAGGGGAAAATTTATTATTATGGCTCGGATTTTAGTTTTAGATGATGATAAAATTGCTTCTGTTACTTTGAAACGCAGACTGGAAATTGAAGGCTATACAGTAGATTGTGTATCAGATCCATTGGAGGCAATTGAAGCCTGTGATAACAACCAATATGATCTGTTAATATTGGATGTTGTAATGCACGAATCAGATATCGATGGTGTAGAGGCTGCATCCATGATCAGGAGACGCAGCAAGGCGAATATTCCTTTTATTTTTGTAACATCTGCCAGCAGTGAAGATGCTCACCTTAGAGGATTAAATGAAGGAGCTGTAGCTTATCTTACGAAGCCTATAAGCTTTAAAGTATTGGCTCTGCAAGTTAAAAATATACTGTATAACATTAAAAGTTCCGGGACCGGTGAAATCCAACCGCTGGTTTACAAAGGCTATAAATTAGATATAGAAAGAAATATTATTCATACTAAAGATTATTGTATTCGCTTAAGCCCAAAACCGATGGCTTGTTTAGCTTATTTGATAAAAAATAAGGGAAGAGTTATCAGTAAGAAGGAATTATCCGAACACGTATGGATGGGAGAATATTATGTCAGCGATGATGTCATTAATTCAACTATCAATCGAATCAGAAAAGAGTTAGTGGACGATATAATAATAACGCATCGGGGCTTTGGCTATGAAATTGCACCTTAAGTCCTCCACTCAACATTTTCATATTATAAATTTAAAAATTAAAACAAATTGAGGGGCTGGTTATGAGAGTAAAGGATAAGATACTGGCCCTCGGAAACAAATCATTTTTAAATGATCATACTAAAACAGGAAAAAAAGTAAGAGTTGTTTTCTTACTGTCGATATTATTGAGACAGAGTTGAATACTCCAGTATAAAAGATGAAAGTATTACTTCGCTAATCGATAAAATCAATATCCAAAAAGGTGAGATCATAAAAGCAAAATCCACGTTTAAAACCTTTTCAGAGGAAGCTGCGCATGAAATTAAAAATCCATTGAACAATATTATCAATGTCGCTGAACTGCAAAAAGACATGGATGAGAATTGTGCAGAACTAATGGATATTATAATTCATCATGCATATACAATTAATTCTTTGCTGGATGGATTACGCGATTTATCAAATATACATTTACTAAAAGACCAAACAGAAGTTTTAAATAGAGAAATGTGTCCAATCGAAAACATAGAAAAAATTTTGGATTATTTTGAAGATACATATCCGGATAGAGGATTTGTTTTAGAAATCCAAAAAGGGTTTAATAACTACATAAAAATGGAACCTGCTCTATTCAGATTAGTTATGCAAAACCTCATCGGTAATGCAGTTAAGTTTGCAGACTGTGGTACTCCTATCATTATTCGAATCAGCAGCAACACGCGTCATGAAATTGAACTTGCGGTTGAAAATAGAGGGCCGACTATTTCATTAGAGGATCAGGAAAAAATATTCGAGAAATATTATCGTATTAGAAATACGAAAAAACAAGTAAGTGGTTCGGGCTTAGGACTATGGATTGTGAAAGAGATAGTCAATGTATACAATGGACAAGTATATGCCAGAAGTACAAAAGATTCAACGATTGTTACTATATTATTACAATCATATAAACGAGAGTAACAAGGTCTTCCTTTAAAACTCTTCCGGAGAAGCAAAGATATTTCGGGTTCGCTAACCTGAATATGAGCATCCGGAAGAGTTTTTTTATGTCTGAAGACACTAGGGAGTTTTAAAGATCATCGACTTCACGGATAACGGTAAATATTAATCCGAATTTTTATTATTTTAAAGTATGTTTTGATGTGTATAAGTTTTCTTAGAAAAACTTTTCGAACTATATATATTGGAAGAGCAGTAATAATTTATTTCTTAAGCGGTTAATGGGAGGACATGATGGAAGAGACAATTAGTCTACAGGAATTATTTCAAGTTTTAAAGAAGAGAGCAGCACTTATCTTAATAATAACAATTATTGCAGCATTAGTAGCAGGAATGTTTAGTAGCTTGTGCTTAACTCCGAAGTACCAAGTATCTTCACAGATTTTAGTTAACAAAGCAGAAAGTGAGAATAGCATTTATAGTTCTAATGAAGTTTCAACCAACGTCCAGTTGATTAATACGTATAATGAGATTATAAAAAGTCCTGCGGTTTTGCAATCTGTTATAGATGATTTGGAATTGGATTTAACGATAGAGGAATTAAATAAGAAAATTTCAGTATCAAGCGCAAATAACTCTCAAGTTATGAATATTGTAGTTGAGGATGAAAGTATCCTTAATGCGGTAAATATCGCAAATAAAACAGCACAAGTGTTTAAGGAGAAAATTGTCGATATTATGAATGTGAACAATGTCACAATTTTGTCGAAGGCACGAGTGAAAGGGAATGAATCTCCTGTATCGCCAAATACTCTATTAAACACAGCAATTGGACTTGTTGTCGGATTAATGGCTAGTATCGGATTGGCCTTTCTGTTGGAGTATTTGGACAACACATTTAAAACAGAAAAAGATATCGAGAAGCATTTGGAACTTCCAATCTTAGGTGTTATCCCTACATTTGAAGGATTAGAATAAAGCGAATTTTGAACAGAAAGGTAGAATGAAATGTTCAAGCGAATTTTCAAGAAAAAGAAAAATTTGACTTTGCGTCATCATTTAGTAGCAAGCAGTCATTCAAAGTCAGTCATTGCAGAACAATATAGAACGGTTCGAACAAACATTGAGTACTCGGCGATTGATAAAGATATAAAATCCATTTTAGTTACATCGGCCACCCCTGGTGACGGGAAGTCGACAACATCTTGTAACTTAGCTATTGTATTTGCTCAACAAGGAAAAAAAGTCTTATTAGTAGATACAGACTTAAGAAAGCCAACAGTTCACAAGAAATTCTGTGTCCATAATCATATCGGCTTATCGAGTGTATTAACGAAAAAACATGCCTTAACAGATGCAATCATTGAAACATCAATTGAAAATTTATCGATTTTAACAAGTGGTCCTATACCACCAAATCCGGCTGAACTGCTGACATCCAAATCAATGGAGCATTTACTCGAAATGTTAGGTCAGGAATTTGACTTAATCATTCTTGATACACCACCTGTTTTAGCGGTATCTGATGCGCAAATCCTATCCAAGCATGTCGATGGGGTCGTTTTAGTTGTGTCATATGGCAAAACAGAAACAGAACAAGGCAAAAAGGCGAAACAATTATTAGTATCCTCTAATGCACCATTATTAGGTGTAGTTCTAAACAATAAAAAGCAAGAGAAGAACGATTATTACTATTATTATGGTCATGATGAAAAGGCGATTTAACGTTGAACGGATGGAATACTCGCATTGGGACAGTTGATTTCAAATATAGCTGTCTCTTTTCATTGGCTATAAAGTGAGAAACTAAAGTCTATTTATGAAAGATTAATATAATGATCGAATTGGAGAGGCTTCCTATCCGTTATCAATGGAGGCACTCGGTTGTACTGTGGGATGTTGTAAGGAAGACATCCTTAGATGCGCGCGTTGTCAAGGGTATGATGTGAGGGTGGGTTAGATGCCCGATAATAATAAAATATTTTTTAAATAGTTAATGAAAGAATATGTGTTGGACATATTTTTTCATTAACTATTTTATATTAGGAGGAGAATAGATGAAAAAAGTTAGAAAAGCAATTATACCAGCTGCTGGATTAGGTACACGATTTTTACCTGCAACAAAAGCTATGCCTAAGGAAATGCTGCCAATCGTTGATAAACCAACGATTCAATATATTGTAGAAGAAGCAATTGAATCAGGAATTGAGGACATTATTATCGTTACTGGTAAAGGAAAACGAGCTATTGAGGATCATTTTGATTACTCTTTTGAGCTTGAGCATAATTTGTTAGAAAAGCAAAAGTTTGACTTGCTTGAAAAAGTACAAGCATCTTCAAAAGTAGACATCCACTATATCCGTCAAAAGGAACCAAAAGGTTTAGGGCATGCTGTATGGTGTGCACGTAATTTTATTGGGGATGAACCTTTTGCTGTGTTGCTTGGTGATGACATTATGCAAGGGGAAATACCAGGATTACGTCAATTGATGAATGAATACGAAAAAACTTCTTCTTCAGTAATTGGAGTTCAAACTGTTCCGGAAAATGAAACACATCGTTACGGAATTGTTGACCCTTGTGGAAGTGAAGGCCGCCGTTACCAAGTGAGTAATTTTGTTGAAAAACCCGCACCTGGAACAGCTCCATCAAATTTGGCTATTATGGGGCGTTATGTATTTACACCGGAAATTTTCAAGTTTTTAGAAGAGCAAGAAATTGGAGCGGGTGGAGAAATTCAATTAACAGATGCTATTCAAAAACTTAATACAATTCAAAATGTGTTTGCTTATGACTTTGAAGGTAAACGTTATGATGTAGGTGAAAAGTTTGGGTTTATTCAAAAGACTATTGAGTTTGCAATTAAAGATCCAAGTCTTAGAAAAGATCTTTTAACATTCTTAGAAGAAATGTTGAACAAAGAAAAAGAAGTTGTATAAGAGGAGGAACAATAGATTTGGATTTTTCAACAGCTAAGAAGCAAGTAACAACAACGGACAAAGTATTTAATGACAGAAGAGTAAAACAGAGTAATGTATATAGAATTTTAAAAAGATTTATTGATATTTTCGGATCGATTGTTGGATTACTCTTAACTATTCCTGTCTACCTAGTATTATTCTGCTGTTATAGAATCGGTGATAATAAAGGTCCCATGTTTTTTAAACAAAAAAGAATCGGGAAAAACGGAAATGAATTTTATATCTATAAATTTCGTTCTATGGTAATGGATGCTGAGAAGAAACTAAAAGAGAATCAAGTATTATATGCAAAATATATTCAAAATGATTATAAATTAGAACCTAGTGAAGATCCTAGAATTACAAAATTGGGAGCGTTTATAAGAAAGACAAGTTTAGACGAACTACCGCAGTTTTATAATGTTTTAAAAGGTAATATGAGTCTTGTAGGCCCAAGACCAGTTGTTGAAGAAGAGCTACGTGAATATAAAAACAGAGTAGAAGAGTTTTTATCCGTTAAGCCAGGGATAACAGGGTATTGGCAAGCAAGTGGTAGAAGTGATGTGAAGTATCCAGAACGAGTTGATATTGAATTGTATTATGTCTACAATCAATCAATTATACTTGATATAAAAATTATGTTTAAAACCGTTTTTCAAGTAATTGCTAGAAAAGGTGCTTACTAAGGTTAATTAAAAAGGTTAGAGGTATATCAATGTCAGCTTTACTTTTACCAATAAGTTTATTTATTAAAAATTTTATTGAGTTACCTATCTCTTATTTGAGAGAATTACCTATTTATTTTTATTTATTGCTAATAATAATCTCAATTATAATAGGAACTAAAATAAAATTAAAAAGATTATTTAATACGAAAGTATTTATATTTATAGCAATTGTTTTAGGTTTTCAATTGTTAGCAATGCTTATAAGTTATGGTTATATAGGGAATGATTCGTTAAATATAAATCCTATTAAACAATTTATAAAGCTATGTATCTTTCTAACTTGTATTTTTATTCACTATTTTGCTGTCAAATACTTTATCAATAATATGCAAGATATTAGAGGGTTTATAAGAGGAAATATAATCTCTTTATTTATTATTCTTGCAATTAGTTATATTCAACTTTTATACGTAATATTCCCAGGTCTTTTTGATGGGCTTGTAAGTATAATTGGATTATTTGAGCATAGATTTGATAGATCATGGTATGACAATGGAAGCTATGTACAGACAATGGGAAGAATCAATGGTTTAAATCCGGAAGCTGGTTATTTAGCAGCACAATTATTAATAGTATTCGTACCGTTTATATTAGCATCTATAAAAAACAAAGTGAATATTTTCTCAAGTTCTAAAAAATATAAACCTACATTTTTTTATATTTTGTTAACTAGTATCGTAATAATCTTATTTTTCGCAAAAACAACAACTGGTCTTGTTGCAATTTTAATGATTTTTGCATTTTTTTGGATGAGTTTGCCGTGGAAAAGAAAAGTAACTACAGCTATTATGTTTGTATTTTTAGGTTCTATAGGAATTGTTTATTGTCTAAGCAATACTTATATGATGGAAATTTTAAATGAAAATTTATTTAATAAAGCACAAAGTGGATCTGCTATGAATCGTTCGGGAGGAACTATAGGGCTTATAATTATATGGTTAAAGCATTTAATAACCGGAATTGGTTGGGACTATCATAATTTCTATTTATTCGAAAACGTTCCATTGTGGTCAACCGGAAATTGGGAATATCATAACGTTTATGTACCAGAAAATTTTTATCCTATCTTAAGTATATTTTTTGGCTGGTTAGCAGAATTTGGTACAGTCTGTATGATCTTTATTATTCTCTACTTAAATAAACTTTTAAAGGATTATCGACTATTAAGTAAACAAGCCATTTCGATTAATCATGAAAATTGTCAATTGATTATAGCTATTAAAGATGCAGCCCATTTTTTTGTGTATTTCTATATAATAATATCCTTTTTAAGTTTTGGTTGGTCTGAAAGCTGTTATTTAATTATGTTTTTCTTTTTTATAGTAGTTCGACAATTATTGAAAGATGAATTGAGCAAGGAGAGTAATTTGATTGAATATAAAAATTATTGTAGCAACACATAAAAAGTATGAGATGCCAGAAGACCAAATGTATTTACCAATTCAAGTAGGGAAGGCAATCAACAGTTCCTTGGAATATATTGGTGACAATACAGGTGAAAATATCTCGCTTAAAAACCCAAATTATTGTGAGCTTACAGCGATGTATTGGGCTTGGAAAAATATAGATACTGATTATTTAGGACTAGTTCATTATCGAAGACACTTTGGTAGCAAGTCTTTTTTTATTGGTTCAGAAAAGAAAAAGAATATATTAACTAAAGACAAAGCTCAAGAACTTTTAAAAGGATATGATGCAATTTTTCCTAAGAAACGAAATTATTGGATTGAAACAAATAAGTCACAGTATGTCAATGCTCATTATGGCCGAGATTTGGAATTAACAAAAGATATTATTAGTGAGAAATATCCAGAGTACGTTAGTGCTTTTGATATGATTATGAATAAACGTTCAGGACATAGATTTAATATGTTTGTGATGAAAAAAGAACTCTTTGATGCTTATTGTGAATGGTTATTTGAAATCTTATTTGAACTAGAAAAAAATTGATATTTCAAATTATTCTACATATCAAGCTAGAGTATTCGGATTTATTAGTGAGCGCTTATTAGATGTATGGATTGAAGTTCATAATGTAAATTATATCGAAGTACCTGTAGTGCATATGGAGAATCAGAATTGGCCTAAGAAAATCTTTCAATTTATTAAAAGAAAATTTACTATAAACCAATTAGAAATGTAGATTTTTAGAAAGGATATCTAAAATGAGTACACCTTTAAGGGAACTACAATTAGTTGAATTAGAAATATTAAAAGATGTTGTGAAAATTTGTGAAGAAAATAATTTAAGATACTTCTTAATGGGAGGTACTTTTTTAGGAGCAGTAAGGCATAAGGGGTTTATACCTTGGGATGATGACATTGATATAGCAATGCCAAGGGAAGACTATGAAAATTTTTTTGAAATTGTAGATCAAAAATTGCATGGTGATTATATATATAAAAACTTTAAAAAAGGAAATGAGAAAACTATTTATTTTTCAAGGGTAGAGAATATTAACTTTGAAATTGAAGATAACTCTGCAATTAAGAAGAGAATTAGAAATGCCTGGATTGATATTTTTCCACTTGATGGTATGCCTAACAATAGACTTGTTAGGTTTTTTCATAAAATTAGATTGTTATATTTAAGAGTTACATTACAGTATTCTCAATTCTCAGTAATAGTTAATCAAAATTTACCTAATAGGCCACTACATGAAAATATATTAATAAAAATAGGTAAAATGATTAACTTCGAGAGAATTTTAGATACAGAAAAATGTATGAATAAATTAGATATAGCTTTAAAGAAATACAATTACCATAATTCTAAATATGTTGTGAATTTTATGGGGGCATATAAATTTAAAGAAATGTTTCTAAGAGAAATATACGATGATACAGAAAAATATGAATTTGAGACTGAACAATTGATAGCGCCTAAAAATTTTAATTTCGTACTGTCGCAAATGTATGGCGATTATATGACTCCACCAAGGGAAGATGCTAAAAATAAACATAATACCAAAACTATTTAGAAATACAGAAAAACTGGAATTGTAAAATAAGGGTTTAACAATAATATTTTATAGATTTTAACTAGAGCAGAGGTGGACAATGAAGAGAGTACTTGTAGTTGGTGGAATGGCTCGAGGCGGGGGTATTTCGAAATTTTTAATGACCACATATTCCAATATACAAGATAAGGAGCTCCGTTTTGATTTTGTAAGTGAGTTTGGGAAAAATGATTATAAAGAAGAAATGGATAAAAAAGGTTGGGGACAAGTTAGTATAACTCCAATTAAAGAAAATGTGTGTAAACATCTAATTGAATGGTATTTATTTCTTAAACATCATGCAAAAGAATATGAAGCTATCCACTTTCATTATGATTCATTACACAAATTTATGCCGTTTTATTGGGCGAAAAAGTTTAAGATACCTAAGATAATTGTTCATTCGCATAATTCATATAATGATAAGAATAATATTATCAAGATGAAATTGCACAATATTGGTAGGGGGATTGTTGCCAAAAATGCTACTCACTTCTTTGCATGTTCGAGTAAGGCAGCAAAATGGTTTTATGAACAAGAAATATTGAGTGAAAATAAAATACAGATAATAAAAAATGGTATTGACTTAGATTCTTTCAAATATTCTCCAGTAGTACGTGGGGATATAAGGGAAGAATTGAACATTAACGAAAAATTTGTTATTGGTCATGTTGGAAGATTTGAAACTCAAAAGAATCATAAATTTCTCATACAGGTGTTTCATCAAATATATATGAAAAATAAAAATGCTGTTCTTTTACTTATAGGAGATGGAAATACAAAAAAAGAAATTATTGAAATGGTAAACAGTTTAAATCTTAAAGATAGTGTTAAAATTTTAGGTTTAAGAAATGACGTTTCAAAGTTAATTCAGGGGATGGATGTATTACTATTTCCTTCATTATATGAAGGCTTACCATTGACATTAATAGAAGCACAAACAGCAGGTTTACCATGTTTTATTTCAGACTCAATAGCAAGTGAAACAAAATGTTCAGAGTTTGTTTCTTTTTTATCACTTGAAGATAAACCTGAAAAGTGGGCAGATGCGATATTAAAGGAAGAACATAACCATAGTAGAAATAGATGTAATGGTTATTTTCAAGTGAAAGAGTCAGGTTATGACATTAAGGATGTAGCTGATGATTTAGCTGAGTTTTATTTAAATGCTGAGAGTAACAATGATCAAACTAGATATAATAACTGTTTGTAATAAAATAGGAGTACTTTTATGAAAAGACGTATATATTCAATAGAAACTATAGAACCTGCACATTTTCATGCAGGTTCAAAAGCAAGAGATGATATGAACCATTTCTTTAGTGAAATGGGCATCCCTAAAATTGTTTTTGATCGATCTGTAAGTAAATTAGAAAAATTATTGTTTATGAATAGTAATGTAAAAAGAAAATTATCTAATTTAAATAAGGATGATATTGTAATAATTCAGTATCCAATATACGGAAAGAGTTCTTTTGCTAGTGTTCTATATAAAACAATAAAGCAAAAAGGATTATCTAGTATATTGGTTGTACATGACATAGACTCGATAAGAAATAAAGCTGATAAAAAAGTGATTGCTGAAGAGGTAAAGACATTAAATCAGTTTGATATTATCATTTCTCATAATGAAGAAATGACTTCTTTTTTAAAGGAAATTGGTGTTAAAAGGAATATTATTGACTTAGAAATTTTTGATTATCATAATCATAGTGCATTCCAAGAAACTAATAATAATGGTATTGTTTTTGCTGGTAATCTGCAAAAATCGGAATTCTTGAGTGAAATTTCGAATATGAATAATGAATTAATTTTATATGGTCCAAATCCTCAAACATACAAAGCAAAAAATATCAGATATATCGGAGCATTCCCTCCAAATGAGTTGCCAAATCGTATGAATGGTAAATTCGGTTTAATATGGGATGGAACTTCGGTTGATACTTGTTCAGGTTTATTTGGTGAGTATATGAAATATAATAATCCTCATAAAACATCTTTGTATTTGAGTTGTGGATTGCCAGTTATTATTTGGAAGGAAGCAGCACTAGCTAAATTTATAGAAAAACATAATTTAGGAATTGCGATAAATTCTTTAGAAAATATTGATCATGAACTTTCTAAAGTAACAGAAAAGCAGTATAGTACTATGAAAAATAATGTAATTAGCATGGCGGGAAAAATAAGAAATGGTCATTTTTGTAAAACATCTATAAATAGAGCGGTTAACCTTTTAATGGAGGAAATGAAATGAAGTACGATTATCTAGTAGTTGGATCTGGTTTATTTGGAAGTGTTTTTGCTTACGAAGCAGCTAAAAGAGGCAAGAGAGTAAAGGTTATTGATAAAAGAAATCACATAGCTGGTAATGTATATACAGAAAAAATGGAAGATATTAATGTGCATAAATATGGAGCGCATATTTTTCATACAAATGATAAAGAAATTTGGGATTATGTGAATCAATTTGCTGAGTTTAATCGTTACACGAATACACCTATAGCAAACTATAATGGTGAAATATATAATCTGCCTTTTAATATGAATACGTTCAATAAATTATGGGGTGTATTTACTCCAGAAGAAGCAAAGGCAAAAATCGAGGAACAAAAAGCAGCAGTACAAATTGATGAGCCTAAAAACTTAGAAGAACAAGCTATTTCATTAATTGGTACAGACATTTACGAAAAATTAATTAAAGGATATACAGAAAAACAATGGGGAAGAAAAGCAACAGAACTTCCAAGCTTTATCATTAAACGATTACCTGTTCGTTTCACATATGATAACAATTATTTCAATGATAAATATCAAGGGATTCCAGAGGGTGGATATACACAGTTAGTTGAAAAGATGCTATCAAGTGATTTAATTGATGTTGAATTAGGTGTCGATTTCTTTGATAAAAAGGATGAGTATTTAAAAGACTTCCCTAAAATTGTTTATACAGGGATGATTGATCAGTTCTTTAATTATGAATTTGGAACGTTAGAATATAGAAGCTTACATTTTGAAAATGAAACATTAAATGTAGAAAACTACCAAGGGAATGCTGTAGTGAACTATACTGATGCAGAAACACCATATACTCGAATTATTGAACATAAACACTTTGAATTCGGTACACAAGCTAAAACAATTATTACAAAGGAATACCCGAAAACATGGGTAAAAGGTGATGAACCTTATTACCCGATGAATGATGATAAGAATAATACTATTTTTAAACAGTACCTTGAATTAGCAGATAAAACTCCAAATGTGATTTTTGGTGGCAGACTGGGGATGTATAAATACTATGATATGCATCAAGTCATCGATGCAGCATTAGAAGCTGTAAAAGTAGAATTTAAATAATGTAGAAATAGGAATTTTTATATGAGTATAGCAAAAAACTATTTCTACAATGTGGCTTATCAAATTGTAGTATTGATTATACCTTTAATAACGATTCCTTATATTTCAAGGGTATTAGGAAGTAGTGGTATTGGTACTAATGCATATACGAACTCTATTGTTCAGTATTTTGTTTTATTCGGCACAATAGGCATTTCCCTTTATGGTAACCGTACTATAGCATATGTTAGAGACGATAAAGAAGAGCTTAGTCGAAACTTTTGGGGAATTTTTATATTAAAGATCTTAACTACTTTAACTGCTTATGGTGTTTTCTTATTTTATTTAAATATAACAGATGAATTCAAAAATATTTTTGTATTTCAGTCTCTTTACATCATTGCTGCGGCTGTTGATATTTCATGGTTGTTTATGGGATTAGAAGATTTTAAGAAAACAGTCATAAGAAATCTAATAGTAAGGTTAATGGGAGTTATTCTCATATTTGTTTTTGTAAAAACAACTTCAGATTTATGGAAGTATGTCTTCATTTTATCAGCATCACAGTTAATTGGTCACTTAACGTTATGGTTTTATTTACCGAAAACTGTTATTAAAGTGAAACTAAAGTGGAAAGATATAAGTAAGCATTTCCTTCCGTCTATCCAACTATTCATACCCCAGATTGCGATTCAAGTCTACATTGTTTTAAATAAAACGATGCTAGGTTATTTTTCAAATATGGATGAAGTAGGTTTCTTTGATAACTCGGACAAGATAGTTAAGGTGGTTTTAGCTGTTGTTACGGCAATGGGAGTGGTCATGCTTCCTAGAGTAGCTAATACATTTGCGAAGGGAGAAATGTCTAAGGTAAGAAATTATTTGTATCAATCATTTGATTTTGTATCTTATCTTGCAATTCCTATGATGTTTGGATTAGCTGGAATTGCCAATGAATTCACTCCATGGTTTTTTGGTCCCGGATATAGCAAGACTAGTATTTTAATAGGGGTAATTAGTCCTGCTATTGTTTTTATTGCTTGGAGTAATGTTTTAGGACAACAATATTTACTGCCTGTTGGAAAGGTAAGAGGTTATACATCATCTGTCTGTGTGGGTGCGCTTGTTAATTTCTCACTAAACTTATTATTGATAAAGCATTTCTTATCCATTGGTACGGCTATAGCAACAGTAATAGCTGAATGCATGGTTACTTTGGTTCAAATTTATTGGGTGAGACGTGATATTGAGTTAAAGAAATTATTCATTCCAATATGGAAATATTTCCTTTCTGGTGCCATAATGTTCGGCGTTATTAGATTTTTGGGTGTTATAATGGGCATCGGGATGTTTACAACTATAATCCAATGTGTATTAGGAGCTATTTCGTATTTTGCTATCTTATTTTTATTGCAATCAGATATGAATAAAAAGCTATTTTCTAAAGGATGGGAAATTATAGGGAAGGTTATCCAGTCTTGACTGTTTGTTAATATATTTAATTTAAAACTAAATTAATGTGAAAACATTCACTTTGTGTGAATGTTTTCTTTTTATGTCAAACAGGCTCTAAGAATAATCTGTTAATAAAAGATTTTAGCCAAAATATTTAAACTTCTAAGCATTATTAGTTTGTTTTTTAATAGGATATAGGAGAGGAAAAAATGAAAATTAGAAAAAGAATCTTAACATACGGTACATTTGATCTTCTGCATTATGGTCATATAAATCTACTTAGAAGGGCAAAAGAATTAGGAGGCGAATTAATAGTAGGTCTCTCAACAGATGAATTTAATCAGCTGAAGGATAAAAAATCATATTATAGTTACGAATATCGTAAATTAATGTTGGAATCAATTCGTTACGTTGATAAGGTCATTCCTGAAAACACTTGGGAACAGAAAGTTCAGGACATTAAAGATAATAAAATTGATATTTTTCTTATGGGGGACGATTGGGAAGGCAAGTTTGACTTCTTAGCGGAATATTGCGAAGTAATATATTTACCGCGTACTGTTGGAGTCTCCACTACAAAGATAAAATCAGATCTCTTTAATGATAACTCTTCAAATGTTAAAGAGGTTTAGATATTAATTTCTAATATCAGTTCATGATTAGAGGTTATTTATTGAATCTAAATTATCGGTTAGAATAAACTCATTTGAACTAAAGAAAGAGGAGAAGTTATGAAAATCCTAGTTATCGGCGGGGCCGGTTACGTCGGCTCACACGCAGTAAAAGGTCTTTTGGAAAAAGGTCACGAGGTTGTTGTTGTGGACAACTTAGAAACTGGTCATAAGGAAGCTGTTCCTTCAAATGTTTCTTTATATATCGGAGACATGCGTGATAAATCCTTTTTAGATAATGTTTTTGAAAAAGAAAACATTGATGCGGTGATGCACTTCGCTGCACATTCTCTGGTTGGAGAATCTATGGCGAATCCACTAAAATATTTCCACAACAATACATACGGTATGATGGTATTGCTTGAGGTTATGAAGGAAAGAAATGTAGATAAGATTGTATTCTCATCTACAGCTGCTACATATGGTGAGCCTACAAATATTCCTATTACGGAAGAAGAGCCAACGAATCCTACCAATCCATATGGTGAATCTAAACTGATGATGGAAAAAATGATGAAGTGGGCAGATGAAGCATATGGTATTCGTTTTGTATCTCTTCGCTATTTTAACGTAGCTGGTGCTAGTTTAGATGGGACAATCGGTGAAGATCACCGCATTGAAACGCATTTAATTCCGTTAGTATTGCAAACAGCTCAAGGAAAGAGAGAAAGTATTACAATCTTTGGAGATGATTACAATACAGCGGATGGTACATGTATTCGTGATTATATCCATGTTGTGGATTTAATTAATGCGCACATTCTAGCATTAGAGTATTTATCAGAAGGTAACGATAGTAATATTTTCAACTTAGGAAGTGCGACTGGTTATTCGGTGAAAGAAATCATCGATGTGGCAAAAGAGGTAACAGGCTTGCCAATCAATGTCGTGCAAGGTGAAAGAAGAGCCGGAGATCCTAGTACGTTAATTGCTTCCAGTGACAAAGCTAAGGCAATTTTAAAATGGAATCCGAAGTATACGGATATCTCTCAAATCATCCAAAATGCGTGGGTGTGGCATAAAAACCATCCAAATGGATATTTGGATAAATGAAATTGATCTTTTAGCCCGTCTCATTATGAGGCGGGCTTTTTAACTATAGGTATTTTTAATAGGGGTGTATTAAATGGCTTGGAAAGTGAAAGCAAACAATTGGCAGCAATCGGCTGTTTTAGAAAAAGAATTAAAAGAACAGTTAGAACAACATGCAACAGATGAAAAAGTATTAGAGGACATGTTTTACCGCAATTTGGAATTCGGTACAGCAGGTATGCGTGGTGAAATTGGTCCCGGTACGAATCGAATGAACATTTATACAGTGCGTAAAGCAGCAGAAGGATTGGCGCACTATATGAATGAGCAAGGTCAAGCAGTGAAGGAACGTGGTGTGGCGATTGCTTATGATAGCCGCCATAAGTCAGCAGAATTTGCCCTGGAAGTTGCTAAGACGCTTGGGAACCACGGTATACGTTCGTATTTGTTCGATGAATTGCGCCCGACTCCCGAATTATCGTTTGCTGTCCGCTATTTAGAAGCATTTGCAGGTGTTATGATTACAGCTAGTCATAATCCTTCAATTTACAATGGCTTTAAACTATATGGAGAAGACGGAAGTCAAATCACACCGGATGCAGCGGAGCAAATTATCCACAATATTAATCAAATAGATGATGAACTTCAAATCCCGGTAATGGAAGAAGAACTTTTAATTCAACAAGGTCTGTTGATTTACGTTGGGGAAACAATTGATGAAGCATACTTGTCTCAATTGCAAAATATTTCACTACAAAACAAAAAAATGGAAGATATCAAAATTGTATATTCTCCTCTTCATGGTACCGGCAACAAGTTAGTGCAAGAAGGTCTAAAGAGACTTGGATTCGAAAATGTAACAGTGGTACAAGAGCAGGAACTGCCTGATCCGGATTTTTCAACTGTGAAATCGCCGAATCCTGAAGAACATGATGCGTTTAAATTGGCAATCTCCTACGGTGAGAAGATGGATGCGGATTTATTATTGGCGACAGATCCCGATGCTGATCGACTGGGTGTAGCTGTGAGAAATAAAGAAGGTAATTACACAATTCTAACTGGTAACCAAATCGGTGCTATCCTTATTCATTATTTAATCAAACAGAAGAAAGAACAAGGAACATTAGCTGAAAACAGTATGGTGTTAAAATCAATCGTAACATCTGAAATGGGTGTCGAGATTGCAAAGTCATTTGGTGTATACGCAGAGGATACGTTGACGGGCTTTAAATATATTGCTGAAAAAATTGAAGAGTGCTGCCAAAAGCAAGAAAATGAATTTTTATTTGGCTATGAAGAAAGCTATGGTTTCTTAATTCGTGATTTTGTTCGTGATAAAGATGCTATCCAAGCAGCGGTGATGGTGGCTGAAGTGACAGCATTTTATAAAGAAAAGGGAATGTCGTTATATGATGGCTTACTTTCTTTATATGACCAATTTGGTTACTTCCAAGAGTCAATTAAATCGTTAACGCTTAAAGGGAAAGAAGGGGCAGCGTTAATTGAAGCTATGATGAATGAATTCCGTCAGCAAGTTCCAACAGAAATAGCTGGTGTGAAGGTTGTTGCAGTTGAAGATTATCAATCTGGTGAACGCTGCGACTTGATCGCTAAGGAAAAAACGAAGCTTGTATTGCCTAAATCAAATGTATTGAAATTTTATTGTGAGAACGGGTCATGGTTCTGCCTAAGACCTTCAGGTACAGAGCCGAAGATGAAGTTTTATTTCGCTGTGTGTGGAGAATCACAGGCAGACAGTCAGCAACTGCTGCAAGAATTAGAAACAGATGTCATGCAACGAGTTAATGAGCTTGTTAAGTAACAACTTTACTATCTCCTGATATTGAGGTCTCTCTTATGTTTTTTACACGGGAGACCTCAATATCGGGATTAATATAGAAGTCGAGGGAAAGCGCTTTCTTAAATGTGTTTAAGCAATAGACTAAAAAAGGATAATTCATTATGTCAGTCAAAACAAATACAGAATTAGAGAAGCTGAAGAAAAAATTAGATAAGAGCATCGGCATGCAAGCAAATAAAAGCACTGAAAAATAACAACCAATCCAACAATAATGTCCCTTGAATCAAATAGTCGCGGATCATGCATTGATGAATTGTACTGTCCGCTGAATATGTCAAAAGTCCTCCACGTTCCCCTGTCTACCGAAAAAGGTTATTGAGATTAGTATCAGGAACTTTTTAAACAAACCGTTTGCTTTAATAATTATGCATATGTTCTTTGCTTGGCAATGCCGTCTTCTGTGACAACGATAATTCAGTGTGTATCGTAATTATCATATCTGTTGATTGTAATCGTTCCAGAAGTTCCAACATAAAAAATCTGGTATCAGTGAACAAATCGTTGTTTTGCTGGCACCTGATGGATCGACAAAAGTGATTGTTTCCCCTGCATGTGAAATTTTTCGCTGCCCTTACATTTTTTACGGTCTTCAATATTGGGATCCTGATTAAGCAACTCCGTAAATCGTGTGAAGCCCACCATACCCTTCGAATACAACTCCATTAGTGCGCTAATTAATTCAAGAGTTTGCTATACATTTGATTCCAAGCCTCGTTCATTTTAAATTCTCCTAAAAATAAATTCATAAATATTGTATATAAAATGACAGATAAGGTTTTTATTGTGCACTTTTTGTCTATATAGTAATAAGGCTTATTCCTTAAGGAAAGAAAGTGAGTGATTACAAATGGAAACTAAACAGTCTTCTCATCTGTCTAAAAGTGAAGAAGCATATGAATCGGCAAAAAAAGTATCAGCTATTTCCAAGGCGATTGGATATATCGGAATTCTTTTTGGTGTAGTCTCTTTATTTTACTTTCCATATGTTCTAGGAGGAATTGGTATCATATTAGGCTTTATTGCTATGAAACTAGGTGAAATTACTCTTAGTTCTTGGGCGATTGGGGTTTGTGCATTATCTATCATTCTTTCTGTTTTTGTTGTGCCTTATATTTAATTAATTCAATTAGCTAATGTAAGGCATTCCAATAAAGAGTAAAATGGAATGCTTTCTATTGCCTTTTGATTTAACTCTAAAGTGTAGAAGATAGTAACATAAGTGCCATTGTGTTTTCTCTAATTATTCACAAAAATTAACTATAGTTAGTATATTAAGAAAATAGTTGAAAGGTAAATATGTTCGCTAGAGGTGATTAGATGGGGGAAGAAGTTAGTATTCAGGAGATATTTCATATTCTAAAAAAAAGAAGCTTACTCATTTTATCTCTGACAGCGATTACGATGATTATAGTAGGCATTATCAGTTATTTTGTTATTACACCTACATATGAAGCAACTTCGCAAATTCTTGTTAATCAATCGGGCAATGAAAATAATCTTTATGATTCTAACGAAGTAGAAACGAATGTGCAACTCATTAAAACTTATAGAATTATGATTAAAAGCTCAACTGTTTTAGAAAAAGTGAAAGATGAACTTAACTTAGATTATTCAATTGATGATTTAAATAACATAATCACTGTATCAAGTGAAGACGATACGCAAATAATGAGCATCACAGTAGAGGATAAGAGTATTAAATCAGCTGTTAGGATTGCAAATAAAACAGCTGAGGTATTTCAAAAGGAAATTGCCGATATCATGAATATCAATAATGTAACGATTATTACAGAAGCGAAAGTTAAGGGACATGAGACTCCTGTTAAACCTAATCGTGTATTGAACTTAGCGATTGCAATGGTTGTCGGTTTAACGGTGGGCGTTGGTTTAGCCTTTTTATTGGCTTTCCTTGATCATACGCTGAAAACAGAAAAGGATATCGAGACACGTTTAAATCTGCCGGTGATAGGTGTAATTAGTAAACTTAGCAAAAGAACACCCGAACCACAAAAGTTAATTATCAATAATGAACAAACTACATTTACTGAGCAATATAGAACGATGCGGACTAATATTGAATATGCTGAAATTAAACATGAATTAAAATCAATTATGGTTACTTCAGTTAATCCGGGAGAGGGGAAATCAATAACAGCAGCGAATTTAGCTACTGCCTTTGCACAAGAAGGTCGTAAGGTATTGTTATTAGACGCTGATTTGCGGGGACCAAATGTTCATAACTTATTTAAAGCAGATAATCTTAGAGGATTATCCACTATACTTAGTGGAAAAGCAACTCTTGACCAAGTAGTTACAAAGACAAAAGTTGATAATCTATCAATATTGACTAGCGGTCCTGCATCACCTGACCCAACTAAAATACTAGTATCCAAAGATATGGGGAGTCTTCTTGAGATATTAAATCAGCAGTTTGACTTAGTCATTCTGGATGTACCATCGATCTTAGCTGTATCTGATGCGCAAATTCTTGCTAAATTTTGCGATGCAGCTACTATAGTTGTTTCAAGTGGAGAGACAGAAATCGAACAAGCACAAAAAGCTAAAAAAATATTAGAAAAGACAAGTACAAAATTATTGGGTGTAATCCTAAATAAGAAAAAATCTAGTGATAATGACTATTAATATAAAAAATACTTTGTTTGATGCTTTTAGAGAATATAAAAATTTAACCGAAATGAAGTGGAGAGGCTTCCTATCCGTTATCAATGGAGGCACTCGGCCATGTTGTGGGATATTCTGCGAAAGATATCCTTAGACGCATTCGTTGTCAAGAATGTGGTGTGAGGGCGGGTTAGATGCCCATTTTAATTTAAATAACTAATGAAAAAGCAGGAAATTATTTTGCTTTTTCATTAGTTATTTATTTTTATAGGTTATTTTAAGGAAGAAGGGGATTGCTAATGACAATCAAAAAACGTATTTGTATATTAAATATTATTGATGCACTGATTGTAGTGACCTCGGTTTTTTTAGGATATGGACTGGTATTTGAAAGCAGATCCGTAATGGGAACTAGCGAAATAACGTTTTCAGTAGTTGGTTTATTGATCAGCTATTTTTTGTGTGCTTCTTATTTTAATCTTTATAAAAAGGCATGGGAGTATGCTAGTATCAGTGAATTAATTGCTATTTTTAAAACAGTAACTATATCGTGTATAGTAACAATAATTTTACAGTACATTATTTTGAGCTACATATATATACGGGTTTTTATCGTCGTGTGGATGATTCATCTGTTGCTTTTAGGTGCTTCCCGTTTATGCTGGCGTCTATATAGTAATTATAAAATAGCGGACAATAAATCAGTTAAGAGAACATTAGTAGTTGGTGCAGGTTCTGCTGGAGTTATGATTGTACACCACTTATTGAATCACACGGATAGTGGATTACATCCAGTAGCATTTATTGATGATGATTTGAATAAGCAAAAACTACAAGTGTTGGGCATTCCTGTTTTGGGAACTACAAAAGATATCGTTAAGGTAGCAGAGTCCAATGCTATTAACCATATCGTCATTGCCATTCCCTCCTTACGTAACAAGCAAAAGTTACAGAGTATTATTGGTGAATGCAAGAAAACAAGTGCAAAGACACAAATAATACCTAAAATTGAAGACATTATGCTCGGTAAACTTTCATTTAGCGCATTGAAAGATGTGAACATTGATGACTTATTGGGAAGAGATCCGGTCGAATTAGATCTTAATTCAATACGTGAAGATATTACTGGTAAAGTGGTTCTAGTATCCGGGGCAGGTGGATCTATCGGATCAGAAATTTGTCGCCAAGTTTGCCGATTCAATCCAAAGAAAATTCTTCTTTTAGGTCATGGGGAAAATAGTATCTATCACATTGATATGGAATTACGAGATAAGTACGTGAACGAAATTGAGATTGTTCCTATTATAGCCGAAATACAAGATAGAGAACTATTATGTGAATTGATGAACAAATATAAACCTGACATCGTCTATCATGCTGCGGCCCATAAGCATGTGCCGTTGATGGAATATAATCCGAAAGAAGCTGTAAAAAATAATATTCTTGGAACCAAAAATATCGCAGAGGTAGCATCACAATATGGGGTGAAGAACTTTGTCATGATATCTACAGACAAAGCAGTTAGACCTACGAATGTGATGGGAGCAACAAAAAGGTTTGCGGAAATGATCATTCAAAATTTAGCTGAAGAAAGTGCTACAAAATTTGTAGTGGTACGGTTCGGAAACGTACTCGGAAGTAGGGGCAGTGTTGTTCCTTTATTTGAAAAACAAATTGCTGCAGGAGGTCCAGTGACAGTCACTGATCCGAGAATGACAAGGTATTTTATGACCATTCCTGAAGCAGCACGATTAGTTATTGAAGCTGGCTCACTTGCTAAGGGTGGAGAGGTATTTGTACTTGATATGGGCAAGCCAGTCAAAATAGCTGATTTAGCTAAAAATATGATTTCTTTATCAGGTTATACAGAAGAAGAAATAGGCATTGATTATATAGGTATGCGACCTGGAGAAAAGTTATATGAGGAATTATTAAGTCGAGATGAAATACAAACAGAGCAAATTTATCCGAAAATTCATATCGGTAAGGCGAACCCGATGAAGAAACAGGAATTGTATCAACTTATCGATCAATTCAAAATGATGGATAGTAAGCAATTGAAAGATACACTCTTGAAAGTTTCCAATAGCAGATTTTAGGTTTTGTAATCCTTTTTAAAAATTAGCTCTGTTATCGTTCGTTGTTGATTTGGACGGAAAATGTTAATTGTAGCGGAGGGAATGGTGACTCTTGCTCAGACGAAGCGGGCAGGACTTGCCCCACGGAAAGCGTCTCCCCGTAGCGGAAATCAACAATATCGTTTAACACAGCCTAAAGATTAAAAAAAGATTGGGGAGCTGGCTATGAAAAAAGTAAAAAAAGCAATTATACCAGCAGCTGGTTTAGGTACAAGATTTCTTCCTGCAACAAAGGCCATGCCTAAGGAAATGCTTCCTATTGTTGATAAACCAACCATTCAATACATTGTAGAGGAAGCGATTGCTTCAGGTATAGAGGACATCATCATTGTAACAGGGAAAGGGAAAAGAGCAATTGAAGACCACTTCGATCATGCCTTTGAACTTGAAAATACGTTATTAGAAAAACATAAACTAGACTTATTAGAAAAAGTGAACGACTCAGCAAATGTTGAGATTTGTTATATTCGACAAAAGGAACCAAAAGGTCTCGGGCATGCTGTCTGGTGTGCTAGAAAATTTATTGGTGATGAACCTTTTGCTGTATTACTGGGCGATGATATTGTAGAAGCGCAAACACCATGCTTAAAACAATTGATAGATGTTCATGACCAGACATTTTCTTCTGTTATTGGGGTGCAAGCAGTACCAGATTCTGAAACGCACCGATATGGCATTATCGATCCTATTAAGCAAACTGGAAGATTATATGAAGTAAGTGACTTTATCGAGAAACCAGAACAAGGAACGGCTCCATCGAATTTAGGTATTATCGGACGTTATATATTAACACCAGAAATCTTTATGTTTCTTGAAAAACAAGAAACAGGTGCAGGAGGAGAAATCCAATTAACTGATGCCATTCAGAAGTTGAATAAGATTCAGCGCGTATTTGCTTACGAATTCGATGGGAAACGGTATGATGTCGGTGAAAAATTAGGATTTATTGAAACAACAATTGAATTTGCGTTGAATAAGCCGGAATTAAAAAAAGACTTGATGGATTTTATGGAAGAGCAACTAGAGAAAGAAAAAACAGGTAAAGAAGACATTGGAAAGGGAAAGTTAATTAATTAGTAGTTTTTTTAAGATATTTCCTTAGGAGGTGTATGAGGTGTGACTGATAGAATCTATCTTTCATCGCCCCATATGAGCGATGATGGTTATGAGATGCAATATATACAAGAAGCGTTTGATACAAATTGGATTGCCCCTCTTGGAGAAAATGTAGATGAATTTGAAAACGAATTTGCTGTTAAAGTTGGTTCTAAAGCTGCAGTAGCATTATCGTCTGGCACAGCAGCTATTCATATGGCTCTTAAAGCAGCGGGAGTGGGAGAAGGAGATATTGTCTTTTGTCAGACACTTACTTTTGCAGCTTCAGCCAATCCAATTATTTATCAAAATGCAATACCTGTGTTTATTGATAGTGATGAGCGAACATGGAATATGTGTCCAAAGGCACTTGAAGAAGCGTTTGAGAAATACCCGGAAGTAAAAGCAGTCATCGTCGTACACCTTTATGGATTATCTGCTGATATGGATCGAATAGTCGCACTTTGCCATAAATATAATGCTACTTTGATTGAAGATGCTGCGGAAGGCCTCGGTTCGTTTTATAAAGGGAAACAATTAGGTACCATAGGTGATTATGGTATCTTTTCTTTTAATGGAAATAAGATTATTACTACTTCTGGCGGAGGCATGCTTGTCTCTGATCACGAGGAGAGAATTGCAAAGGTTAGATTTTGGTCTGCGCAAAGTAAAGATCCGGCAAGATATTATCAGCATAGTGAGCTAGGGTTTAATTATCGAATGAGCAATATCTTGGCGGGAATCGGAAGAGGCCAGCTTAAAGTGCTAAATCAAAGAATGAGTAAGAAGAAATATATCTTTGAATTTTATAGACATGAACTTGGGCGGCTAAATGGTGTGGATTTTATGCCGGTTAATGAATGGAATGAACCGAATTTTTGGTTGAGCTGCATGACATTAAGTGGAGAAGTAAGGCCGCTGGATGTTATGGAAGCTCTTGAGAAGGAAAATATTGAATCGAGACCAATCTGGAAGCCGATGCATTTGGAGCCGTTTTTCGAGAAATATGACTATATAGGAACAGATGTAGCAGAGCGATTATTTGAGAATGGTATATGTTTGCCGAGTGATACGAAGATGACTGATGAGGATTTGAATAGAATTGTAAAAATTATTAAGAAATTGCGGTGATACTAATGCTTCATTCTAAAGGAGGTATTTATAGAAGGTATATAAAAAGACCAATGGATTTTCTTTTATCTTTAACGGCACTTGTAATTTTAAGTCCTATTCTTTTGCTGATTGCCATTCTTATTAAGTTGAATTTGGGAAGTCCCGTTATTTTTAGGCAGAAACGTCCAGGATTAAATGAGGAGATTTTCACGTTATATAAGTTTAGGACAATGACTAATAGCAGAAATGAGAATGGAGAATTATTGCCGGATGATATTAGAATTACTAAACTTGGCAAGTTTCTTCGTGATACATCACTGGATGAGCTTCCTGAATTAATTAATATTTTGAAAGGTGATCTTTCAATTGTCGGACCAAGACCTCAACTTGTGCAAGATATAGTGTTTATGACTTTAAAACAAAGAAAGAGATGCGAGGTTACACCAGGACTTACGGGTTGGGCTCAAATCCACGGGCGCAATTCAGTGACATGGGAAGAAAAATTAGAAATGGATTTGGAATATATCGATAATATTACTTTCATAAAAGATTGGAAAATAATTTTTTTGACAGTAATTAAGGTTTTAGAGCGGGAGGGAGTAAGTGAAGAAGGTATGATAACCGCTGAGAACCTTGGAGATTACCTATTAAGAATAGGACAGATTGATGAAAAGACCTATTTGGCATTGATAGAGAAAAGTAGAGAAATAGAAAATATCTTGTAAGACGGTGTTTAGAATGGGAAACAAGAATAATAAAGAAAATATTTTAGTTTCAATAATCACACCTGTTTACAATTCAGAAAAGTATATAGGTGAAACAATAAAGAGTGTATTGGCTCAGACATATCCAAACTGGGAGATGCTTATTGCTGATGATTGTTCGACAGACAGAACGGCTAAAGTGATTGATGGATTTAAAGATTCTAGAATCAAATATTTTAGATTAGAGAAAAATGCTGGAGCTGCTGTCGCAAGAAATAAGGCTCTTGAAAAAGCGCAAGGAAGTTACATCGCTTTTTTAGATGCGGATGATATGTGGAAACCTAATAAGCTAGAAAACCAATTAAATTTCATGATTGAAAATAATATTGGGTTCTCATTCACAGGGTATGAGATTGTAAGAGAGAACCAGAACAAGATTATTAGAGTACCTTCGAAACTGAATTATAGTCAATTCATGAAAAATACTATTATTGGAACACTGACTGTAATGATAAATCTTGATATTGTGGGCGAAGTTAGATTAGTTAATGTGAAGAAAGACCATGATTCAATGACTTGGGCTAAACTGCTTAGAGAAGGTCATAGCGCATATGGCTTAAATGAAAGTTTAGCCTATTACAGGGAAGTAAAAGGATCAATATCACATAATAAGTTTGAGGCAGCTAAAAACCATTGGATTAATTGCAGAAAAGTTGAGCATCTATCAATATTTAAATGTCTTTATTTTTTTGTTTTTTATGGGATAAATGCTGTGAAAAAACACTATAGTTAGTCACTTAGTATGCAGGACTAATTATATAGCAAGCATTAATTTGCTTATAGAGAGGGGGAGATGGCATGACTCATTGGAAAGCTTATCATAAAGTTCTTATACCTTGTATTCCCCAAGTTAGTGAGCCAGAAGAAAGTATTGAAGAAATCAAGAAATTAATGAAAAAGTCGCATTGTTATATGGCTAGATGGACAACAGATTTTGATTCAGATGTATATAAAGATTTCTATTATTTAGTGTGTGATAAATTTATTGAAGTTGAAGATGTTGAATTAAGGAAAGTAAGAAATGAATTACGAAGAGCTTTTAAATATTGTAGTGTAAAAATCATTTCAAAAAAATCTTTAATTGAACAAGGATACAATGTTTATGATAAAGCGTTCAAAAAATATATTACTAATGTAAATAAAATGAATAAACAGCAATTTGAAGAAATGGTTGAAAATTTGGATGAATCGATAGATATCTGGGGCGTATTTTATGACAGTATCTTAGTAGGCTGGGGTACAGTGAAAGTATACGATAAATTTTGTGATTTTCAAGTAGTAAAATATGACCCTGATTTTTTAAAATTCGAGATCAGTGCTGCTATTAATTATTCGATAAATCAATATTATATAAAAAAACACAATAAATTTATTATAGCCGGTACTAAATCATTAAATCATGATACGAATATCCAAAACTACTTAGTAAAGAAATTCAATTACAAAAGAAGATACTGTAAGTTACATGTAGTTTATATTTGGTATGTACAAGTCCTTGTAAGATTCTTGTATCCTTTTAGAAAATTTTTTTATAAGTTCAAAACAGGTGTTTTTAGTAAGATTGCTGTTGTTTTAAGACATGAAGAAATAATAAGAAGTCAGAAAAAATTGGAAGTACAACTTAAAAATCAAATGTAATTAATATCAACTCATTTTTATAAATTTTGGATTGTAGGTGATCAAAAATGAAAATAGCTATAGCAGGAACAGGTTATGTAGGATTAGTCACAGGAGTGTGTTTGTCGGAAGTTGGCCATTCAGTTGTGTGTGTTGATATTGATGAGAATAAAGTTAAGGACATGAAAGCTGGTATATCTCCAATTTATGAAGCTGATCTTGAGGAGTTAATGAAAAATAATTATACAGAGGGTAGATTAAATTATACCACTGATTATAAGAATGCTTATAAAGATGCTGACATTATCATGATTGCTGTAGGTACTCCTGAACGGAACGATGGTTCAGCTAATTTAGATCATGTTAAAAAAGTAGCAATTCAAATTGCAGAAAATGTTGAGAAAGATACGCTAGTAGTTGTGAAATCAACGGTGCCGATTGGAACAAATGACAGTATTGAGGCTTTAATAAAAAAACATCTTGTAAATGATGTTCATATTGAGGTAGCTTCTAATCCCGAGTTTTTGGCACAAGGGACAGCAGTTAATGACACGCTAAATGCATCACGTATTGTTATTGGTGTCGAAAGTGAATGGGCTCGTGAACTTCTGGAGAGAGTATATCAAGCCTTTAATCAACCAATTGTTATTACAAATCGACGTAGTGCGGAAATGATAAAATATGCATCAAATGATTTCTTAGCTTTAAAAATATCATTTATTAACGATATTGCAAATCTTTGTGAAATTGTTGGTGCTAACATTGAAGATGTTGCTCGTGGCATGAGTTACGATGAACGGATTGGTAGCAAATTTTTAAAAGCAGGTCTTGGCTACGGTGGTTCTTGCTTTCCTAAAGATACGAAAGCATTGCATTGGTTAGCGTGTGATCAAGATTATGAATTGAGAACAGTTAAAGCAGCAATAGAGGTAAATGAAAACCAAAAAATGAAGTTAATAAAAAAAGCACGTAAAACGATAGAGAGTTTTGATAATGTAAGAGTTGCTGTGCTGGGTTTAACGTTTAAGCCTGGGACAGATGACTTGCGTGATGCTCCATCAATCGTAAATATTAATTATTTAGTTGAACATGGAGCAGAAGTGATAGCCTATGATCCGGTAGGTGTAAATAATGCAAAGCGTTATTTTGGAAATACAATTACTTATACAACATCTATTGAAGAGGCATTACAGGGGGCGGAAATGTGCTTTATTATGACTGAATGGGAAGAGATAATAAACATTGAACCGTCAAAATTTAAAAAGTTAATGAGTAAAGCAAAGGTATTTGATGGTCGAAACTGCTATCAACCAAAAGTAATGGAAGACATCGGAGTAGAGTATTATTCTATCGGACGAGGAGATAAAATTTCAGCATTAGAAGAAGAAACACAACTGACAGTTTGATAATTACTATTATTATTTTGTCAGAAATAAAAATTGACAAGGAGCATATTCATGAATCTGGAAGTACTGGTATCAACAATGGATCAAATTGATTATAGCTTGTTGGAAAAAATGAATATACAATCTGATGCTATAGTTATCAATCAATGTAATAAAAATGAAGTTGTCAATTTTGAATATAAAAAACATCATATTTCTTTTCTATGCTTTAACGAACGAGGAATTGGATTGAGTAGGAATAACGCTCTAATGAGAGCTACGGGAGATATTTGCTTATTTGCTGATGATGATGTGATATATGTTGATAATTATAGGGAAATAGTTATTGAAGCCTTCAAGCAAAATCCAAAGGCTGATTTAATTTTTTTTAATGTACTCAGTCGTAATTTGAAAAGACCATCATATAAAATTGAAAAAAGTAGAAGAGTAAGATGGTTCAATTGTTTAAGATTTGGTACATATCAAATGGCAGTCAGAACAGAACGTATAAAACAAGCTAATATATATTTTTCCCTTTTATTTGGGGGAGGAGCAAAGTATGGATCTGGAGAGGATAGTCTTTTTATTGTTGATTGTTTGAAAAAAGGGTTAAACGTATATACTAATTCCTCCATTATTGGTTATGTAAGTCAAAGTAATTCTTCGTGGTTCCGTGGGTATACTGATAAGTTCTTTTTTGATAAAGGCGTCTTGTTTGCTTTTATATCAAAAAGGTGGGCAAGAATTCTTTGTTTACAATTTATTTTAAGGCATAGAGAAATGCTAAGTAATATGAGTTTTAGGGAAGCATATAATGCCATGAAAAAAGGTATTAAAGAGACTAAAGGATGATAAAGTACTGAAAGAAAGGATTTAAAAATAAGTAGCTTGGCAATATAAGTGTTTTTTCGATATAAGAAATAGAATTATTTTTGATTGAAGGGTTTTTCTAGAATGGAAAAAAACAATTTCTTCTTAACTTTAATTCTGAGTCTTTTAAGTATTGCATACGTACTGGTAGATTGGAGTATAGGAATTATAAATTTTGGGGATATACTAGTATTAATAGATGCAGGATTAGTATTGACAATAGGACTATTAACCAAAACCCTACGAATTCAGAGGAATCAAATTATTATTCTCATAGGATTAGTTCTATTGGTTGTATTAAATATAATGTCAAATTTATTAATCAATCCAGATTTCTCCATTAATGAAAGCATTATTAGTTTATGTAAAGTTATATTTTATACAATAGCTTTTATTTTATTGTATAACTTTATTGTTATAAATAGGCTTGAATATAAGTTTCTTCAGATTATTAGTGTTGTAACTGTTATAGTATGTTTTATCGGAATATATATAACGCTTGCTATCTATCTGAAAGGTGTTCTTCCTTATGAATTCTTTTGGAATTTCACTAGGAATGACGTAGCAAGTTATATATACAGGGGGTATGGGTCGATCATACGAACTAGAAGTTTGTTTTCAGAACCTGCTCATTTTGGATTTTTTCTTAATTCTGTTTTAGCAATTATTTGTTTTAATAGACAAAATTACAAGATATCAAAGAAAGTGGACATTATTATAACTTTTTCCATTATTTTAACTCTTTCTTATGGATCAATACTTATAATGTTCCTTTTGAAATTGTTGCATTATTCTAACCTAGATAATGTTAGAGAAATTATAGTTAACAGCAAAAAATACTTTCCTATATTTTTATGCTTGCTTCTTTTCTTATTAAATATGGGAGATTCAATAGAGGGAACGGTATTTAAAAGAACTCAAGAGATATTTAATGGAGAAGATAGTTCAACCGACAGTAGAATTGAAGGAAGTTGGAGTTACGTCGCAGAAGACACTATATTTATTGGAAACGGAATCGGAAACACTCCAACTATATACAATAATTTTGCGTATATCTTATCGGATCTAGGATTAATTGCTTTCGTGCTTTACTTACTATTCAATTTAATCTTATTAAGATTAAATTTCAAATTAGAGATGGTTTTTTTGGTTTTAAATATTCAAAAAGGAGGATATCTTGGGGTTGGTTTTTGGATATTAGTGTTTTTATTAATAATTTATAATAGAAGATTGTCCAAAGAGTGAATTTTAATTATAGGTTAATTCATAAATGAAGCACAAATACCTGTTACCTCCTATTTAGCCATAATCTAAAAAACGAAGATGTATTGTTATAGTACATTCTAGAAGGGAGCATGAAATGAGTACCATAATTTCAGTAATAATGAGTACTTATAATGAAGAAATAGATTGGGTTAGATTAAGTGTTGAGTCAATAATAAATCAAACGTATAAAGATATAGAGTTTATAATTGTTTTGGATAATCCTGATAATTATCAGTTAAAAGAATTACTTCAAAAATATGAAAGAGAAGATAAGAGGATTAAATTAGTTTTAAATAAAAAGAATATGGGTTTGGTTTCTAGTTTGAACATTGCATTACAACATTGTACAGGCAGATATATAGCCCGGATGGATGCGGATGATATCTCTATCCAGTCACGTTTAGAGCTTGAAAAAGAATATTTAGAAAAACACAATTTAGACTTTGTTTTTGCAGGTGTTGAGATAATTGATGAGCAGGGAAATCGACTTTATCAAGAAAATGATAGAGAGCTAAACAGTAATAATTCTCGTAAGTTATTGGAGAAAGGATGTATTTCCAAACACCCTACTTGGTTTTTGAAAAAGGAAATATATGATAACTTAAAAGGCTATAGGGATGTTCCTTATAGTGAAGATTATGATTTCTTGTTAAGATGTTTAAGCAAAGATTATAAAATAGGGAAAATGAGTGAAATTTTATTATTATATAGGATACGGAGTACAAGTATTTCAAGAAGTTTTGGTTTAGAACAGTACTTAAATACGCGCTGTTTATTACATCTGTATAGGAAGGAAAAGTTAGATGATTACTCATTATTATCTAACATGACTAAAAAGTCTAGGGAACTTTGTGGAATAAAGGAAATCCAAAAATTCAACCTTGCTGATCACAAATTCAATGCTGCATTGACTTATTTTAAAAATAAAAGAATATTTAAGGGTTCTTTTGAGTTCATGAGGAGTATGTTCACTAGTAGATACTTTTCTATGAAAATTTCGGATACTATTAGATTTAAGGTGAGTGAAAAAATAATTAAGTGAAGTATTAGTGCGAAAAAGTCTATTATATACGAAGCAATCTTTCTAGTTTAAAGAAGAGGCTATCCTATAGGTTAGGTGAATACTGATTTATTAGGATAGTCTCTTTGTTTTAAGTATAAATAGATTCTCAATAGGACTTAAGGGTTTTTAGCAGAGTCCTAAAGGAGCGTAGAGTAATGAGAGTATTTATGAAGAAGATATTTAATTTATTCTTTTTAAAGAATAGTATAAAGAAAAATACTAGATATTTAGAACCAGGCACATACTCCATAGATAATGTTACAAATTTGGCTTGGAGGAAGGATTATAATACAGTAAAGTTTGTTGAAGATAACCTGGTGAAAAATACATACAATCTTAAGCGTGAATTTTGTTTTAAAGGTATAGTGAAAGGTATTCTTTCACCGAAAAAAATTATGATAAAAGATCAAAATCAGGATGAGTGCTTTAAAGGGACAGTCTTTTTTTTGTCTCATAGTGTGAATAAAGATATAAAGATATTTAATGTCAGAAAAAAAGAAGTGCTATCAATATATTCAAATGCTGATAAATTAAAAAAGAAAATTCTAGATTATAATTATTTTAGACTTTATTTTGATATGCCATGTATTAAATTCTTTGATTTTAATAGAAACATTTCTATTGAGGAATTGGTGATCTCAAAAGATAAAAAGGATTGGAATCAGAATGATTACGAAGCACTAATAAATGGTTTGTTTCATAGTTATATTAATTATTATAAATCAATACTAAAAAAAAATGATTTGGAATTTGATAGTGTTTCGAGCAAAATTAATTGGTTAAAAAGTGATAGCATTTTTTCGAATATCGGTTATATGTTAGAAACTAGGATTTCTAAGGAATTAATGTCTATTGAAATACCAATTTTTTATCAGCATGGTGACTTATGGCTACCTAATATATTGGTAAGGGAAAATAAGGAGCAGTCAATCTGTCTTATAGATTGGGAAGATTCCGGAGAGTTCTTTTTCTTTTATGATTTATTTTTTTTAATAGGGACTGAATCTTTACACAGTAACTCTGACTATTTAAAAAAGTATCTTGAAGGCAGATATGATACATATATGATAAAACTATTTAGTACGGTTAATATGGAATTTAATCAAAGTAAAAGAAAGATTTATTTCCTATTTTTTCTGGCAGAAATGATTTGTGAAAAAATGGCTAATAAAACAAATGAAGAAAAGAAAGTACAACTTAGGAATTATACTTTCCTCTTAACAGAGGTAGACAAATGGTAATCATTAAATAAGAAACAGTTTGAATCGTTTAAAATCATCTAATAATACAAAAGCTCAGAGCCTTAATTTTTTAGAGGGTCTTTTTTTTTACAACATGAAACAGAAAAAATTAAAATATCTATGTTGATTCGGTTCCATAGTGATGACATTGGGTATACGCTTCACATGAGTCTCTATAGAAATTAAAGATAAATTACTAAATGAAAGGTCACAGAAATAATGAGCAACAATAAGAAAGTAATTAGTAATTCTATTGTTTATACTGTTAACAATATAATGTTACATGCTATTAATTTCCTGCTCTTGCCTCTTTATACTAAATATTTAACTACAGCTGACTATGGTATATCAAACATGGTTAGTAGCTTTAATGCTGCTGCAACCTTTATTATTACATTTTGTTTGTATAATGCAATAACTAGATTTTATGTAGATTATAAAGATGACGTAGAAAAAGTGAAAAGTTTTTTTGGAACAATTATTTGTTTTGTAATTATTAGCGGATTTATTTTTTTAACATTAGCCTTAGTTTTTAGAAATGTTTTTATGAGTTATTTATTTTCAGGGATTCAATTTTTTCCTGTAATCTTGATAGCAGTAATTTCTGTTGTGTTTTTATGTCTATATAATATCTATCAAGAAATTTTAAAGGGTATGCAGTTAGCAATGAAATCATCTATTGTAACACTAGCATATTTTTTCATTCACCTTGCATTAAATATTATTTTTGTAGTTAAATGTCAATGGGGGGTTAACGGTGTACTATTATCAAGTTTAATTGTAAATATTTTATTTGTTGTTTTTATGTTCTTGGACTTGAAATCAAAAAAATTAATCAAATTTAATATTGATAGTAGTATGCTTAAAGAATCGCTAAAATATTCGATTCCTCTTTTGCCACATAATTTATCTACCCAAATAACACAATTAGTTTCCAAAGTGTTAATTAATAATAGTAATTCTCTTTCATCAGTTGGAATATATAGTTTGGCAAGTCACTTTGGAACAGTGTCAGATTTAGTTCAATCATCTGTTAATACTGCATATCGGCCTTGGTTTTTTGACCAAATGAATAGGGGGGAGAAAAATCTAAAATCAGATGTAAATACTATGTCTGATATATTAATGTGGATCTATGGTATAGTGTTCTTATGTTTGGGTCTATTTTCACAAGAAGCGGTATTAATTATGACTAGCGAGTCCTATGCAGTTGCGTGGACTGTTGTTCCATTTATTATTGCAACCTACACAATAAAAACACCATATTACTTTTATATCAATATTCTATTTTATTACAAGGAAGCGACTAAATATATATTTTTAGCAACTCTAACAGGTAGTATTATAAATATATATTTGTCGTACCAATTGATACCGCTTTATGGGATTTATGGATCGGTATTTGCTGATGCTATAGCAATGATATTAAGAGTGGCTATTATTGTCGTACTAAGTTACCGATATGATAAACTAGGTTATAATATATGGAAGTTTATAGGGATCACTTTCTTAAATATATCTGTTATTTTTATTGGTCTATATTTTAGTTACACTATATTTTTATATGAAATAAACTTTTGGAATTTTATTTATAAGTGTTTTATTTTCTCTATTTATATTGGATTATTTTTACTTATGCAACGAAAGCGATTTCCACTATTTTTTAAAGTACTTAAGGAAAGAAAGAAACGTAAACGTATAGATTAAAAAGAACCCCCGAAATGATAAGTAGAATGTGTTTTCGGGGGAATAATTCTTTAGTATTTATCAATACTTCATAAAAGCGAGCTTATTCTTGTTGTTAATCAAATGGAATTTCCATAGCTTTAGCCATCAATACCGGTAAATCAGTATTCTCATGAAGACCTTCATATAATTTGGATTTTGGTCCAAATGCATACACTGGAATATCTACTCCAGTATGTCCTCTAGTTGTCCACCCAATTAATGCTCTCTCAGAAATAACGTCATTAATTGCATCAGAAGGGTTTTCTGCTGTTTTTATTTTATCTATTTCTTCTTCTATCAAATCAATTTCTGTGTATTGTTTCACAACTTCTGATATATTGTTACGGTCGTTATCAAGTTGAGCCTCCATAAACTTTCCTGATGCAGTTACATTTCGGAGCAAATCAACATTAGCATCATATTGATCATATCCACCAACTGATAATCCTCCATTATCATGATCTCCCGTGACAATGACTAATGTATCATCGTTTTCTTTAGCAAAATCTAAAACTATTTGAAGTGCTTCTTCAAATGCTTCCATATCTTTCATCGCCCAGGCGGCATCATGGTCATGTCCAGCTGAGTCAATTTGACTTCCTTCAATCATTAAGAAAAAGCCGTCATCATCTTTTTTTAAGATGTTAATAGCAGCCTTGGACATTTCTGCAATACTAGGTTCGATTGTTTCTTCACGATCTAATTCTGGTGCCATGCTATCTTCTGAAAATAATCCAATAAGTTTTGTTGTATTAGTAGAATCGTCTAACAGTTCATTTCTATTGGTGACAAAAGTATAACCATTATCAGTGGCATCCTCGATTAAAGAATCGGAGAAATAATTACTCCCACCACCTAAAATTACATCAACGTCGTTTTCTAAAATTTGTGGTGCTATATCCTCTTGATTTGAACGGTTATCTACGTGGGAGGCAAAACAGGCTGGTGTTGCATGAGTAACAGCAGATGTAGCTACGATGCCTGTTGATTTTCCAATTTCCTTAGCTGCCTCTAAGATTGTTTTTAACCCTTTTCCATCGGGTGAAGTGCTAATCATCCCATTATTTGTTTTGACGCCTGTTGCCATAGCTGTAGCTGCTGCTGCTGAATCGGTCACTTCACTGTTAGCTGAATAATTACGGTGCATTCCTACCAGCATGGAGTCTAAAAGTGTTTCCTCTCCTTTATACCATCTGTAACAAGTAGCATAAGAAGTTGAGAAGCCATCAGCAATCATAAAGATAACATTTTTTGCGTTATCTCCGTTATCGTTGCTAGATTTAACTTTAGGAGAGGAGGTTATGAAAATTCCTCCAATTAAGCTTCCTAAAATAAGAGTTAATATAATAATTGATAGTATAATTCGTTTCTGTTTCTTTTTTATCACTGTTTTTCCCTCCCATCTATCTTTATAAAAAAGTATAAATGGTATGTAAGATATAATAATGAGGTTTTAGGTATGAAAATACGTCATTTATATAAATAATAGAAATGAGAACTAATCAGGATACTAATTCACAAAAAAAGGTCTCCCAAAAGCGAACTTTCGGGAGACCTTCGTTTTAGTTTAGTTATTAGCAGCAGCTTCCTCCGCCTGCTTAGCATAATACTCCTCAGCAATCTGATCGATTTCTTTCTTCAGTTCCTCAACCATGATTTCCTCAGGCACTTTGCGGACAATCTTCCCTTTTCTGAATAGCAAACCCTCGCCTCTGGCGCCTGCGATACCGATATCAGCTTCGCGCGCTTCTCCTGGTCCGTTAACAGCACAGCCAAGTACAGCAACCTTAATTGGCGCTTTGATCGTACTGATATATTCTTCGACTTCGTTAGCGATGCTGATTAAGTCAATCTCGATTCTTCCGCAAGTAGGGCAAGAAATAAGTGTCGCAGCATTCGAAGCTAGTCCGAATGATTTCAGTAATTCACGTGCTACTTTCACCTCTTCAACCGGATCGGCACTTAATGAGATACGAAGTGTATTTCCGATTCCCATGTGGAGAATAGGTCCAAGACCGGCTGCACTTTTGACAGTTCCAGCAAAAAGAGTTCCCGATTCTGTGATACCTAGATGAAGCGGGTAATCAAAAGCTTTTGCAGCTTTTTCATATGCTTCAATCGCCAAGTTAACATCAGATGCCTTCATAGATACGATGATATCGTGGAAATCTAAGTCCTCTAAAATTTTAATATGATGAAGGGCGCTTTCTACCATACCGTCAGCTGTAGGATAGCCGTATTTTTCAATGATTTTCTTCTCAAGCGAACCGGCATTGACACCGATACGGATCGGAATTCCTTTTGCTTTTGCAGCATTTACGACAGCTTCCACTTTTTCACGGCGGCCGATATTACCCGGATTGATGCGGATTTTATCTGCTCCGCCTTCGATTGCGATTAACGCTAATTTGTAATCAAAATGTATATCTACTACTAATGGAATTGAAATTTGTTTCTTTATATCGGCAATGGCGCGAGCTGCTCTTTCGTCAGGACAAGCAACACGGACAATTTGGCAGCCTGCTTCTTCTAAACGTTTAATTTCTGCAACTGTAGCCTCAACATCATGCGTTTTTGTAGTTGTCATGCTTTGAATAAATAATTCATTGCTGCCGCCGATTGTCAAATTGCCGACTTTGACGGGACGGGTTTTTGAACGATGTGTGATTTCACTCACGTTTTTTCTCTCCTTTATTCCTGCTGTATCCCAGGAACGATATGAATATTTGCGTTCAGTTTTATATGGCGCTATAGAGCAATGCGCTCTGCGCTATCTTTATAATTTCAGAAATACATACATTAGTAATTGTATCAGTGATGTCTAGTTTTTGACAACAGTTTGACTATCATTGACGGGTTTAGAATGATTTGTCAGGGAGTGTAGTCCGGAATTTTATATGTTTTTTCGATTTGCATTTCGTGTGGAGATTGTCCATCGTTCAGTTTTTGAAAATCAAGGATGATTTTATCGATTGGTTTCGGCAAACTTCCTTCCTCGCGCTCAATGATGCTCAACAGCGTATCTCCCGGTTTTACCTCAATTTCATTGTATGGAAGCTCAGGCTTTGCTTCCTCTGCAGTAGCCGGTACAGAAGCGGCCGGCAAAGTACCAGTTGTTAAATCAAAATAGACGCTATATATAATAAGCCCGACTAAAAGCAGAGCAAATATTTTTTTCAACCGTTTCTCCCCCGATCATTCCCCTTTTACTAATATGTATGAGCTATGAGAGATGTTTATGCCGAAAAATCGGCACATAAACAAAAAACAATAATTGTAAACGCCATTAATATTTCGTTTATAATTCGGACGGATAATGGACAGGGACGATTAAAGAGAAGATTCGCATAAAAAAACTAGCCGGGTCACAACCGGCTAGCATTTTTTAGTCTATTGTTTGAGTTTTTTGTTTTGGAAACGGAATTTCTTTATAAGCGAGGTACACTATTACGAAGGATACACCCCAATTTACGAATACGCCCCCGATTACAATCACTTGCATTGCGTTCATGATGGCAAAGAAGATGGTCGCTAATGTTACGCTATATGCTGAGATGCGCCACATATGTCGATATTGCAGTTTCTTTTTGTTGATATTTAAGATAAGCGTTGCGAACAATGCCAACATCGTAATTTCGATAAACTTCAATCCTGCTGTAAATATGTACGAAACAACTATGATAATGGCCAATAAAATTGTCAGTAAACCATCCATTTGCTCCATAAATTGCATAATGTTAGCCTTTGTTAAGTCAAAGCCTTCAAATAAGCTGTATGGTTGTGATTGCACGACCCCGTTAGTGACGAGTACAAATTCAGTCGGTAATATAGCGAGCGCATTATCCGACTTTAAAGCGATATCATTCACAGACCAAGTACCTTGTGCATCGAAGTAAATATCAAATTCATCGTTAGTAACTTCAATAGGAGCGTCATTATCAGCTTGCAGGTGTCCATTTGAAATTTCGAAGTCAGGCAATTTCTGTTCGATGGCATTTTGAAGTGCTTGGGCACCGTTATTTACACTATTTGCTGTCGTGATGAAAACGGGCAATGATGAAATCAGCACCAGTAAAAAGACATACAATATCGTTTTTCCGATTCCTTGAAATCTAAACTTGGCAATATCCTTTGGAGAATAAAGGCTTAGCCATAACTGTTTGAAAATATTCATTCTGTCACACCTAATTTCTACATAGTTACTGCTAATTTTACTTCCCGTAAGTGCATATTACAATAAATTTAAAGAATTCTATAACTAATAGTTAAAATAATTGTTGATTATAAGAAGAAATGTAAATAATACGTCTAAATGTTAAGGTATTGTAAATTCTGTACTAAAAACCTTTACACTTCGTGAATTTAATCACATAATAACAAAGTCCTAGTCGACGATTAAGGTTTGAGGGGTTGAAATATTAGTGGAATTAAATATACAGGAAATGATTTTTCAGTTTCTGGGCGGTCTTGGTATCTTCCTGTTTGGTATTAAATATATGGGTGATGGCTTGCAAAAATCAGCAGGCGACCGTTTAAGGGATATTTTAGATCGTTTCACAACAAACCCGTTTATGGGTGTTTTAACGGGTATTATTGTTACATGTTTAATTCAAAGCAGCTCGGGAACGACTGTTTTGACAGTAGGTCTTGTCAGTGCAGGATTTCTGAACTTAAGACAAGCAATTGGAATTATTATGGGGGCTAATATCGGAACGACTATTACAGCTTTCATTATTGGTATTAAAGTTTCAGACTATGCATTGCCGATTATAGCAGTAGGCGCAGTCTTATTATTTTTCTTTAAGAGTCGTAAAGTACACAATTTCGGACAAATTGTATTCGGATTCGGGGCATTGTTTTTCGGTTTAGAGTTAATGGGAGACGGCATGAAGCCACTTCAATCGCTTCAAGAGTTTAGAGACTTCACATTGATGATGAGCGATAACTCCATTCTTGGGGTGTTTGTAGGAACAATTTTTACTGTAATTGTTCAAAGTTCAAGCGCAACAATCGGTATTTTGCAGGAGCTGCATGCTCAAGGTTTAATGGATATACAAGCAGCACTTCCTGTTTTATTCGGGGATAATATCGGTACGACCATTACAGCTGTATTGGCATCAATCGGAGCTTCTGTTGCAGCCAGAAGAGCAGCTGCGACACACGTCTTGTTTAACTTGATTGGGGCAACTATTTTCATTATAATTCTTCCGTTTTTTACGGATATAGTGGTTGCGCTTCAGGGTGCACTTGATTTGAATCCAAAGATGACAATCGCTTTTGCGCACGGCATTTTCAACGTTACGAATACAGTTATTCAATTCCCGTTCATTGCTGGACTGGCGTATATCGTAACAAAGCTAATTCCTGGCGACGATTCAATTATTGAATATAAAACTCAGCATCTAGATCCAATCTTTATTGAACAATCACCGGCAATCGCTGTTGGACAAGCTCAGGAAGAAGTAATTCGTATGGGTAAATTCGCAATTAAAGGATTGGAAGAAACACGAGACTTTTTAAATACTAAGCAGCCAAAACATGCGGAAACAGCTTACCAGCTTGAGGATGCAATTAATAATCTTGATCAAAAAATCACCGATTATTTAGTTAAGCTGTCATCTCGTTCATTATCTAAGAATGAGTCTTCAAGACATGCTATATTAGTCGATACAGTTCGAGATATTGAACGTATTGGCGACCACTTCGAAAATATTGTGGAATTGACTGAAGTTCAAGCTAATAGTAAAACATTCTTCTCTGATTCAGCGCTTGAGGATCTACAAAGTATGTTCTCAGTGACATTGGAAACAGTCAGAAAAGCGATTGACGCTCTTGATTTTAATGAGAAGGATTTAGCAGTCGAAGTGTTGAAGAAAGAACGCATTATCGATGATATGGAAAAATCGCTGCGCAAGAAACATATTGCCCGTATGAATGACGGCAAATGCAGCGTAAAATCTGGTGTCGTTTTCGTAGATATCGCAAGTAACCTTGAGAGAATAGGTGACCACGCTGTCAATATTGCGGAGACGGTTCTAGGAGACAGTAAATATAAATATAGATAATATAGATAGCGGGTTGCAGTAATTTTCTATACTGCAGCCTGTTTTTTTATGTATTTGGGATTGTCTCTGATATGATAAACGTAGATAAAAATATTGGGATAGCTGTCTAACCTCTTACCTGCCATACTTGGAGGCCTACATAATGTAGGTCAAATCGGCGAAGACATGCGGCCGCACGCGTTCTTAGCCGATATTCATTACTTTGAAAAGAGGATGTTTATGGAGATTTTATATTGGATAATAATTATTGTACTGTTCGCTATCGGTTTTGTTGGTCTCGTGTATCCGATAATTCCGAGTGTGCTTTTTATAATCGGCGGTATAGCTGCGTATGGTTTGTTTTATAGTTTTGAGTCGTTTAATTGGATGTTTTGGATTGTGCAGGCACTATTTATTATCTTACTATTCGGAGCTGACTATATTTCGAATTTGATTGGGGTTAAAAAATTCGGAGGCAGCAAAGCAGGTGTTTGGGGAAGTACAATAGGTCTGTTGCTCGGTCCATTCATTATTCCTGTTGTCGGCATCATTTTAGGGCCGTTCATCGGCGCAGTACTGGCTGAACTGTTAATAGAAAGAAAAGGTATAGTAGAGGCCTTCAAAATCGGTTTTGGTTCGGTGATAGGCTTTATTACCGGCGCATTTGCTAAGTTTATTATTCAAGCGTTTATGGTTATTTATTTTTTGTTCAAGGTCCTGTGAAAATGAAGTCATATTGATTGAAGCAACTAGCAATCTTTGTTAATCTAATGATAACAACTGTTGGCGTGTTCCGCCTTCAGCTGAAAAACTTTCTACATATAGGAGGATTATTATTATGTCATTCGAATTACCACAATTACCTTATGCTTATGATGCTTTAGAGCCTCATATTGACAAAGAAACAATGAACATCCACCATACAAAGCATCACAACACTTATGTAACAAACTTAAACAATGCACTAGCAGGAAATGATGAGTTGCTTGCTAAAAGCGTAGAAGAAATCATTGCTAACCTTGATGCAGTACCTGAAGCAATCCGTACAGCTGTACGTAACAACGGTGGCGGACATGCGAACCACTCTCTATTCTGGCAACTGCTTTCTCCAAATGGCGGCGGAGCACCAAAAGGCGAAGTTGCTAAAGCTATCGACGCTAAATTCGGAAGCTTTGACGCTTTCAAAGAAGAATTTGCAAAAGCTGCAACTACACGTTTCGGTTCTGGCTGGGCTTGGCTATCTGTAAACAATGGAGAGCTAGAAATTTCAAGCACTCCGAACCAAGACTCTCCAATCATGGAAGGCAAAACGCCAATCCTTGGATTAGACGTATGGGAACATGCTTACTACCTTCACTACCAAAACCGTCGTCCGGAATACATCGGTAGCTTCTGGAACATCGTAAACTGGGATGAAGTAGAAAAACGTTACCAAGCGGCAAAATAATTTTAATATGAATGAGGAACAAGAGCTGAAATATGCTCTTGTTTTTTTATGGAGAAAAATAATAGTGCGACATCCTGCTCTAGTACTTCAGTACTTAATACCTTCCCCAACCTCCCTACAATCAGTAACGCTGAAATGTGGAATCGGCCTGCTTATGCTGTCCGATGTAACTACACACGGCGCTAAACGGGGGTATTTTTGCTTTTGGTGTTATTTTCCGGAATAGCGATTCTTTGTTCATCGCAAGCTATTTTTATCTGAGATCGTTTTTGCTTGGCATATGTCTTACTTTGCTAAGCGTTTTTTAGCGGGGTAAAGGAGAGTCGTAAATGATTCTAAAAAAAATTTTGGGAGATGTGCCGTTAACACGGGATTTAATCCTTCTCATTGTTATTGGCGGTTTATACAGCTTAAGTGTGGCGTTATCGAACACTTTTGTAAATATCTATCTGTGGAAACAATCCGGCAGTTTTTATGATATTGGCTTTTATAATTTAGTCGTTGTTGTTTTTCAGCCTATTACATTTATTTTGGCCGGGAAAATGGCAAAAATGTTTGACCGGGTCATTGTGCTTCGTTTAGGCATAGTTTTTCTGACCTCTTTTTATTTAACGGTGTTATTTGTGAAAGGATCGGCTAGCGATCACCTATTTTTGTTGGGAGCAATATTAGGCATCGGATACGGTTTTTATTGGCTTGCTTTTAATGTGCTGACATTTGAAATAACAGAGCCGGAAAATCGTGATTTTTTTAATGGGTTTCTAGGGATTATGTCTTCAATTGGCGGTATGGTAGGTCCTTTTTTAGCCGGCTATATCATCACGCATATGTTCGGCAATAAAGGCTATACGGTTATTTTTTCAATTTCTATGGTCTTCTTCGCACTGGCCGTTGTTTTGAGTTTGTTCATAAAAAGGAGACCGGCACACGGAAAATTTCATTTCATCAGAATAATTAAGGAAAGAAAGCTAAATGATGCTTGGAGAAAAATTACATTAGCACATGTCTGCCAAGGATGGAGAGAAGGGACATTTTTCTTCATCGTTTCTGTATTTGTTTTTATCTCGACAGGAAGCGAGCTATCGATAGGCTCATATGGACTAATTAATTCCGGAATCGGCTTTATTGTCTATTTTATTGCTTCGAGATTTATTAAAAAGGAATATAGAAATCGGTTTATATTAATTGGTGGATGCGGTTTATTCATCAGTATTTTTTTGCTTATATTCCATGTGTCCTTTTTCAACCTGATGCTTTATGGGGCGAGTATTGCTGTATTTTATCCATTGTTGCTTATTCCGTATATTTCATTAACATATGATGTGATTGGAAGAGGGTGGAAAGCAGCTGAAATGAGGATTGAGTATGTAGTTGTCCGCGAATTATACTTAAATGCCGGTCGCGCCATGTCTATAGTCGTTTTTTTATTGTCCATTTCGCTTTTTAACATAGAAACGGTAATGCCTTACATAATTGTTGTGCTCGGTTCCGGGCATCTCCTTATTTACTTTTTTGTAAAAGATATTCAATTGGGTTTGTAAAAAATTGAAGTCGGAGTGTAATGCTAGAAAATACAGGGTGAATTGTATACAATGAACAAGATACGTGAAATGGACTAAAGGATGTGTGCACAGAGTTGAACAGTCAGAAGAAAAAGAAAAAAACGCACGTACCTGTTCGATTGAATATACTTTTCTTTGTTGTTTTTTTATTGTTCTCCATTTTAGTGCTGAGATTAGGTGTATTACAAATTATCTATGGAGAAAACTATAGTCGCGAATTAGAGAGGACAGAGGATGTGACGGTCAATAATCCGGTCCCGCGCGGCAAAATATTGGATCGTACGCTGAAGACGGTTGTGGACAATAATCCGGTTGATGCAATTACTTATACAAGGTATCAAGGGACAACAACGGAAGAAATGCTCGATACTGCAAAAAAATTAGCGACTTTTATCCAAATGGATACAAAAAAAATTACTGAACGAGATAAAAAAGATTTCTGGATTTTAATGAACCCGGATGAAGCGGAAGAGCTCATTACGGATACCGATAGAAAGAAAGTAGAAGCTGAGGAAATAGAAGAAGGAGATTTGTATAAGCTTCAGCTGGAACGGATTACAGAAAAACAGTTGGACAGTTTCTCGAATGAAGAGCTTCAAGTGTTGGCTGTATATCGCGAATTAGCCAGCGCGAAATCATTGACGCCTTATATTATCAAAAATGAAAATGTTACGCCGCAAGAAGTGGCGATTGTCAGTGAGAATTTGGAGTCGTTGCCAGGTGTTGAGGTGACAACGGATTGGAACCGTAAATATTTGTATGACAAAACGCTGCAATCTGTTATCGGCAAAGTTTCTTCTTCTGAAGAAGGGCTTCCTATGGAACGCTTAGATTACTATTTATCCCGCGATTACAATCGGGATGACCGAGTAGGTAAAAGTTATTTTGAATATCAGTATGAGGATTTATTGCAAGGTCAGAAGGCAAAGGTTAAGAATATAACGAACAAGTCCGGTGAAGTTATTGAATCTGTGCCAATTACTGATGGCAAACGAGGAAGTGACCTTGTCTTAACGATTGATATGGACTTACAATTGGCTGTTGAGAAAATTATCGAAGAAGAGTTACGGGAGAAAAAGGCATACGGTAATACGGCATTACTTGACCGTGCTTTTGTAGTTTTGATGGATCCAAATACAGGTGAGATCTTGACTATGGCAGGAAAACAATATGATAAAGATAAAGAGGGAAATGTTATCTTTAATGACTTTGCATTGGGAAATTTCACAACGTCATACAATATGGGGTCTGCAGTTAAAGGTGCGACTGTACTGGCCGGTCTCCAATCAGGTGCGATAACGCCAAGCACAGGATTTATGGATACGAAAATGTATATTAAAGGTACTCCTCCAAAAGGTTCATACCAAAACTTAGGTTACATGAATATCGAAAATGCTCTGAAACGTTCATCTAACGTGTACATGTTCAGAACAGCAATTGAAATGGGTGGAGGCGTATACCGACCGTACGAATCGTTAAGTGTTGATCCTGCTGCTTATGATACAATGCGTTATTATTTCAGCCAAATGGGTCTTGGTGTTCGAACTGGTATTGATCTTCCGAATGAAATGACTGGTTTTAAAGGGACGGAAAAAAATGCCGGTAAACTGATGGACTTATCTATTGGTCAATATGACACATACACACCGTTGCAACTTGCGCAATATGTATCAACAATCGCAAATGGCGGCAATAGATTGCAACCTCATTTATTGAAAGAAGTGAGAGAGCCTTCTGATGATCCTGAAGAATTAGGTGGAATTGTCAAGGAAGTATCACCAACCGTCATGAATAGGTTAGATATGGAACAAAGTTGGATTAAGCTCGTCCAAAGCGGTTTCCGAAAAGTAATGCAAGAACAAGGTGGTACAGCTTACAGCAAGTTTGCAAGCGCAAGTTATAGTCCTGCCGGTAAAACGGGAACAGCTCAAGCTTTCTATGACGGTCCGAAAAAGGATAACTTTGATAAAGTCATGGAGACATGGAATATCACGCTCGCGGCCTATGCTCCATCAGATAATCCAGAAGTAGCCATGTCTGTTGTTGTGCCATGGGCATATCAAACAAACAGCGGTCACTCAATGAACCTGGATATCGGTCGCAAAGTATTAGATAAATACTTTGAACTGAAAGAATCAAGGGCAAAGGGAATACCGGCAGTTGATGAAGAGCCAGCAGAGAAAGCTGAGCAAAATGAAGACGAAGAGAATATCGAAGACTAATTAAAAACCGGCTTTTATAGCCGGTTTTTTTGTTGAGAGCTATAACTTCTGAAAAAATAGGATATTGCTAGTAAAAATTAAAGAAATTATATAAAATAGTAAATATTAGAAAAATTAAACATTATTTTTGCGGGAGGGTATGGTTCGCCATGAAAAAAGAAACGGCAAAGAAGAAAAAATCGCATATACCTTTTCGGATGAATGCTTTATTTTTTATTGTCTTTTTATTGTTCTCGGGATTGATTTTCAGGCTGGGAGTTGTTCAAATTGTGGACGGAGAAGATTATCTCAGTAAAGTGGAACAGACAGAAGAAGTGACAGTAAATGGATCTGTCCCTCGAGGTAAGCTGTTGGATCGTCATTACAGAACTATTGTCGATAACACGTCTGTAGATGCGATTACATATACAAGATACCAAGGAACGACTAATGAGGAAATGCTTGAGCTTGCCCGTAAGTTATCGAAAATTATTGTAATGGATGATAAAAAGGTAACTGATCGGGATAAGCGTGATTTTTGGATTTTGCTGAATCCTGAAAGGGCGGAAGCGAAGATCACTGAAGAAGAGTTAAAACTTGTTCAGGAAGAAAAACTGACGCAAGGGCAGTTGTACAAGATGCAGGTCAATCGGGTCACTGAGAAGGAATTAGCGGAACTTGATGCCGAAGACCAAAAAGTTTTAGCTATATATCGTGAGATGGCCAGTGCTAAGGCATTGACACCCAAAATTATAAAAAATGAAAATGTCACTAGTGAAGAAGTAGCCATTATAAGCGAGAACTTAGAATCATTGCCCGGGATTGATGTTTTCACAGATTGGGAGCGTGTATTCCCGTATGATAAAACCTTAAGCTCCATTATCGGGAGAGTTACTGATACAGACAAAGGATTACCTGAGGATAAGCTCGACTATTACACGATCAGGGACTACCAACGTAATGACCGAGTAGGAGTCAGTAATCTTGAAATGCAGTATGAAGATATTTTATCCGGTGAAAAATCAAAGGAACGAAATATAACGGATAAAGCTGGAAATGTCATTGAATCAATGGTTGTTTCAGAAGGACAACGCGGAAAAGACTTGGTGATGACAATAGATATCGATTTACAGAAGAAAATGGAGCAAATACTCGAAGAAGAATTGAGAGCGAAAAAAGCGATGGGCGGTACGTATTTATTAGACCGAGCCTTCATTGTCATGATGGATCCGAATACAGGTGAAGTGCTCTCGATGGCAGGCAAGAGGTTTGTAAAGAATGAACAAGGTAAAATGGAGCTCCAGGACTTTGCACAAGGTACAATAACAACTTCTTATAATGTCGGTTCCTCTGTAAAAGGAGCTACCGTTTTAATGGGCTACCAAACAGGAGCGATTTCACCGGGCAGCTACATTTATGACCAAACGCTTCACATAAAAGGCACGCCGCCAAAAGGCTCGTATACAAACATGGGTTCAATTAACGATCTTACCGCACTCAAAAGGTCATCCAATGTGTATATGTTTATGACGGCAATCAGGATGGGGAAATCTACATACAGACCCAATCAGCCGCTTTCGCTTGACCAAGATTTATATGATGAAATGAGATACTATTACAACCAGTTTGGCTTAGGGGTACGAACAGGCATTGATTTGCCGAATGAAAGCAGAGGTATGCCAGGAGAAAATAGTCTGCAGGTCGGGAAAATTCTCGACTTATCAATTGGACAATATGACACATATACAACAATGCAAATGGCGCAATATGTATCGACGATTGCAAATGGCGGAAAACGGATTCAACCGCGTGTAGTGAAAGAAATCAGGGAACCTTCTGTTGATTCGGATGAATTAGGGCAAGTTGTAATGACTATAGAGCCGAAAGTTTTAAATACGTTAGATATGAAACCGGAATGGATCAAAAGAGTACAAGAAGGTTTTAGACAAGTGATGCAGTCTCCTGGAGGCACTGCAAGCGGTTTTGCGCGCGAACCATACAGCCCGGCCGGAAAAACGGGAACAGCTGAATCATTTTATGATGGTCCGGAAAAAGAGAAGTACGGAGTTGCTCCAACGATGAATCTTTCACTTGTCGCTTATGCTCCTCATAATAATCCGGAGATTGCCATGGCTATTATTGTTCCGTGGGCCTATCAAGGGAGAAGCGGCCATAGTATCAATCTTGATATTGGGAAAAAAGCATTCCAGGCCTACTTTGAATTAAAGGAAAATCGTCAAAGTCAACAAGTTGCTGGTGCGGAAGAAGAAACAGCAGCAACTGATACAGATTAATAGATTAAGAGGCAAACTCGAGCAGAGCTTGTCTCTTTTTTTGTTAAAAGAAAAGTGTCCTTTTTCATTGGAGTAGTGGCAAGGAGCGAAACCAAAAATGAACAAGGACCGGTGACGGTTTTTTCTTATTTTTACAATTATCATACAGTTCTTTACATTTCTTTAACAGTCCATTTATATGGCATTAATAGTCGTTCGTTAAGATGTATTTGTAAGGGAAATACAAATAAACGAATGAAGTAATCAGGAGGATGTAGGAATGAATGGTTTTAAGAAGTTGCTTTTATTGGTTTCAATGATTGGAATACTGGCAATTATGGCGGCATGCGGAAGCGAGGCCGAAAGTGGCAGCTCAGAGGATTCAAACGGATCAAATGAAGAAACATTAAATGGGTCAGTATTGATTGACGGATCTTCTACCGTGTTCCCTATCATGGAAGCAGTATCTGAAGAATATATGGCAGAACAACCTGAAGTTCAAGTATCTGTTGGATTTTCCGGAACTGGCGGCGGCTTCAAAAAGTTTATCGCCAGCGAAACAGATATGAGTAATGCATCTCGTACGATTAAAGATGAAGAAAAAGCGGAATTAGAAGCAAATGGTGTTGAGTTTACAGAGTTTGAATTAGCGAAAGATGGTATCTCTATTGTTGTCAATAAAGACAATGAATGGGTAGATTCGTTAACAATAGAAGAATTGCAAGCGATGTGGGTTGATAATGGAAAAACTAAGCTTTGGTCTGATATTCGTCCTGAATGGCCTGCAGAGGAAATTAAGTTTTATTCTCCGGGAACGGATTCGGGTACATTTGATTACTTTAATGAAGTAATTCTTGATGAACAAGCATTGGTAGCAAATGCGACATTATCAGAAGATGATAATGTATTAGTTCAAGGTGTAAGCGGCGATAAGAATGCAATCGGGTTCTTCGGGTATGCTTATTATTCTGAAAATAAAGATAAGTTAAAAGTGGTTGCCATCGATGGCGGAAATGGTGCAGTTGAGCCTACAAACAAGACAATTAATGATGGCTCGTATTCACCACTTTCACGTCCTGTATTCACATATGTAGCAAACGAAGCAGTAACAACTAAACCTCAAGTAGCTGATTTTATGAAATTCACTTTAGAAAATGTAGGCGACCTAGCTGAAGAAGTTGGATACGTAAGATTGACTGATGAAGAATATGCTAAATCACTTCAAGTATTCGAAGATCTGATTAAATAATTGGACAGGTAGAAGCCGCCGAAGTATTTATTTGCGGCAGCTTCTGCCTCTTGATGTTTTGGGAAGGGGTTTTTAAATTGGCTCTTGGTGAACAAAAGAAATCGATAGGTCAATTAATTGAAGAGAAAAAACAAAGAAATAACCGTTTTAATTTTGAAGAAATTGTACCTTATATCTTACTTTTCACAGCAATTGTTTCTGTATTAACGACGATTGGCATTGTTTTCACATTGATTCTTGAAACGTTCGAGTTTTTTTCGCGAGTATCAATTGTTGATTTTTTAACAGCGGATAAATGGTATCCTTTCGCTGCCGACAACCCCAGTTACGGCATTACCGCGTTAATATCAGGCACTTTAAAGGTTACAGTTATCGCAGCATTGGTAGCTGTGCCAATCGGAATTGCAGCGGCTATATATTTAAGTGAGTATGCAAGTGAAAGAACGAGAAAAGTAGTTAAACCAATCCTGGAAATTTTGGCTGGTGTGCCGACAATTGTATATGGTTTCTTCGCTTTAACATTTGTTACTCCTTTATTGAGAGAGAGGTTTCCGGCAATCGAGATGTTTAATGCGGTTAGTCCCGGCATTGTTGTAGGAATTATGATTATCCCGATGATCGCTTCGCTTTCCGAAGATGCTATGTCATCTGTGCCAAATTCGATACGTGAAGGCGCTTTTGCCCTCGGATCAACCAAACTGGAAACTACATTTAAAGTCATCTTGCCGGCTGCGATTTCCGGCATAATGGCATCGATTGTTTTGGCGCTGTCCAGAGCAATCGGTGAAACAATGATCGTATCTGTTGCCGGAGGGGCGACCCCGATTTTAAGCTGGGATATCACTTCATCAATACAGACAATGACGGCTTATATTGTTCAAGTAAGTACAGGAGATGCAGGCTATGGAACAACGATTTATTACAGCATTTATGCAGTAGGTACAACGCTGTTTATTTTCACGCTGCTGATGAACTTATTGGCTCAATATATCTCTCGAAAATTTAGGGAGGTTTACTGATGAATTTAATTGATAATGCAAAAGTAATGAAACGGATGTCAGGCCGATTAAAATTAAATGTTTTATTCAAGTTAGTGTTTGCGGCAGCAACACTATTTGGACTGTTGGTACTTGCGGTGCTTCTTTATCGTATATTCTCTCAAGGTATTTCGTATGTGGATTTATCATTCTTTGGAAACTTTGCCTCAAGAAAGCCGGAAGAAGCCGGAATAAAGGCAGCATTTATCGGAACAATCTGGCTTATGGCAGTAGTCGCACCTATTACGCTTACCCTTGGTGTCGGCACGGCAATTTATTTAGAAGAATATGCGAAGGACAATAAATTTACCGCTTTTATTAAAGTTAATATATCGAACTTGGCCGGAGTTCCGTCTATTGTATTTGGGTTGCTTGGTTTAACTATTTTTGTGCGTGCTTTAGCACTGGACCGTTCCGTACTTGCTGCGGGGTTAACAATGAGCTTGCTTGTATTACCGGTCATAATTGTTGCTGCTCAAGAAGCGATTCGTGCTGTGCCGCGGGAGCTAAGAGAAGCTTCATACGGGATGGGAGCAACAAAATGGCAGACGATTGTCAGAGTTGTACTGCCGACTGCTCTTCCCGGTATTGCTACAGGGGCAATTTTGGCGCTATCTCGAGTAATAGGAGAAACGGCTCCGCTAGTCGTCATTGGCATTCCGATGTTTGTAGCCTTTTTGCCTCAATCTGTTTTTGATACTTTTACCGTATTGCCGATGCAGATTTACAACTGGACATCACGTCCGCAAGAGGAGTTCCAGTATGTGGCCGCTGCCGGAATTATTGTGTTGTTGACTATGTTGGTTTTGATGAACAGTATCGCGATATTTATTCGAAATAAATTTCAAAAACGCTTTTAGGGGGAATGAAGGATGGCGATGACACTTTTAAGAAACCATACGGAAAATGTAGTTAAAAAGGATCGTTCTGCTATACAAAAAGTTTATGAAACAAAGCAATTAAATTTATGGTATGGCGATAAGCATGCTTTGAAGGAAGTAAGCCTTGATATTTATGAAAACGAAGTAACAGCAATAATCGGTCCTTCAGGATGCGGAAAATCAACTTATTTGAAAGCTTTGAACCGGATGATTGAAATGGTTCCATCTGTTAAGACAGCGGGTGAGATCAATTATCGCGGAAGGAACATACTAGACCGTTCCTATAAAGTTGAAGAGCTGAGGACAAAAGTCGGCATGGTATTTCAAAAGCCGAATCCTTTTCCGAAATCGGTTTACGAAAATGTTATATATGGACCAAAGATTCATGGAATCCGCGATAAAAAAATCTTAATGGAAATTGCCGAGAAAAGCTTGAAGCAGGCGGCTATATGGGATGAAGTAAAGGATCGTTTGCATGACAATGCATACGGGTTGTCAGGGGGACAGCAACAGCGACTTTGCATTGCGCGCTGTTTAGCGATTGAACCGGATGTTATTTTAATGGATGAACCTACTTCTGCACTTGACCCGATTTCTACTTCAAAGGTAGAGGACTTAGTTCAAGAGTTGAAGGAGAGATATAGCATAATTATTGTGACGCACAATATGCAGCAGGCAGCCCGTATTTCTGACAAAACGGCCTTCTTTTTAAATGGGGAAGTTATTGAGGTGGATGATACTAACTTGATCTTTTCAAGACCGTTTGACAAAAGAACAGAAGACTATATTTCAGGTCGTTTCGGTTAAATTTTGTTAATGAAAAAGGACCGGTGTCGGTTTTTCTTTTCAAAAAGCTGTCCTGAGAGTGGATTATGCTCTCCGGACAGCTTATTTCCGTAGTTTTTAAGATTATTTTGTAATCGTATCTGAAATTTCTTCAAAGGTCATCCCTTTATGTAATTGATAGGTCCCTATCTGGATTTTTTTCGCTAAGTCATGATCTTTTAAATAAATCTCAAATTGGTCAGCATCTTCAATAATATTGTTTTCAAAGAGAAGGCGGGAGATATCATCAGAGCCCATTCCGGTTGGGATTTGGAATTGGTAGGTCTCAGATTCGGAAGGTGTGATAGTTTGCGTTTCTTCCTTCTTTGGTGTCGTCTCTTGATTAATAGCTTCCTTGTTTGTGGATTCCTTCTCGACAAGCTCATATCCCATCTCAATGCTTGCTTGTTTTAAATCTTCAAGTTTTAAATCTTGCTGCGAATTTTTTTCTATAAAATAATAGAAGCCGCCGATTACGATTGCGGCAAAAAGCAAACCTGCTGCAAAACCTCTAATACTGTCTCTGCTCATATGTGAATTCCCCTTTTGTTAACTATTTTGCAATATTTGCATAATATCATCGTGAGACAAAGTAGAACGAGCTGAAATTTCATCTATTGAGAAACCTTGCTGATAAAGTGATTTAACTTGATTTTTCAATATTTCACTAATTCTTGTCGTATTTTCTTGAAAATCAGACGGAATAGAACTATGCTCGGGAGTCAATAATTCTTCTTCCAGTATACGAACTTGTCTTTTGAGCTGATATATATCCTGTATATGTTGTAACGACATTTCCTCAACGTTTCTTTCTAATTCGGATACGCGATCGATCTTGAAAAAAGACAAAATAAATAACAAAATAGCAAGCACAAGCAAACTGATTATTACGATCTCCATTATGTCCACCCCTTGTATGAATTGTACAAATATATCATACACATTTTTAAACAATTTTGGGGAAATATTTGGGTATATTGTTTTCTTTTGCGTGGAACATATAAGAAATTTTGTGGTAACTTGTCGTTTTCTATGATGGTTTTATGATTAACAAAAAAATTTAATGCCAAAACCATAGAAATAGCATGTTCTTGCAGGGTTACAGCAATTATCGACAAATTGTGTTCATTGTATAATATTATGTAAAATGCTACCATATTTATAAGGAATTTCTATTTTTGATAATTAAGGTATAGATTTTCTGAAGCGCTTACATTAGAGGGTGCTTAGGCTGATAAATAATAAAAAGTTATCTGCGGAAACTATAATTATGTCGCAGATTGATAATATGAAGAAAATTTACTGAAAGGGAGAGAAGGCTATGCATCGTATGCCTCAATTGACAGTGAACGGGCAAAAAAATCACCATGCTAAAATATCGGATTCGTTTTTATATGCAAATATAAATAACCCGATTCGTATTGGTGTGTTTTATGACGGTAAGATTGTTTGGAAGTATCCTGATATGACAGAGTTTCAGAAAGAAGAACAACCGATTCTATCGATTATGTCATTGAACTGTTCGGCGGAGTATGAAATGATTAAGTTTTGTCTATCCACAGACGAAAAGACGTGCCGAAATGTAAAGATTGTCGTTCAATACCAAAATTTAAATGATGCCCCATCGACGGCCTACTATAGTCCAAGTGAGTCGGCTATTGTTTCTTTCTCAGATGAAGGAGAGATGGTTTCTCTAATTGGCGGATCATTGGGCGGAAAACCTATGAAGCAATATTGTATTCATCCAAGAGAAAAATATAATCACAAACAATTGCAAAACATTTTAAAACGTGGGCAGCTGCCGATGTCCTGGATTGCTAAAGGAAATATATGCAGCACATTTATTTTTGAAACTGAGCTTTCTTCGCATTCGGAAGCGGAAGGAGTAGTTTGGATTTTTTATGCGAATTCCGAGGAGAAAGTGAAATACAGGAAAAGAGAATTAACTTCAAGCATTGTATAATAATGATTCTTTACTATAGGAAGATAAAAGTTATCAACTTGATAAAAAACATACTAGCATTTCAAAAAGAAAAATGCTATTATAGAAAAGTCTTATGTAAAGATGACTCATGTTTGGAGGGAATTATACAATGCGTGTAAATATTACGTTAGCTTGCACTGAGTGTGGAGACCGTAACTATATTTCTAAGAAAAATAAACGAAATAACCCAGACCGTCTTGAGCTTAAAAAATATTGCTCAAGAGAAAAACGTGCAACATTGCACCGTGAAACAAAGTAAGCAACAGGAATTACTCCTGTTGTTTTTTTTTACATACATTTTTGGCTTAGGGGTATGAATATGAATAAAAAGAAGATTAGAAATGAAACGCGTGAAAAAATAATCAGTATACCGGAAGAACAATTTCGACAACAATGCCAGTTTATTCATAAACGATTATTTCAATCTGTTGAATGGCTGAATTCGGATTGTATTGCAATCACAATCTCAACGAAATATGAAATAGACACCGTTCCTATCATTGAACAGGCTTGGGCCGAAGGAAAAAAAGTTGCTGTACCGAAATGTAATCCAAAAGATAGGAAGATGACATTTCGTTATTTAGAGCATTTTAACCAATTAGAGAAAGTTTACAATGATTTGCAGGAACCGGTTGAAGCTTTTACTCGCACGGCAGTAATGGAAGAATTGGATTTAATGATTGTTCCCGGTATCGCCTTTGCTCCGAATGGGTATCGTATCGGGTTTGGCGGCGGTTATTATGATCGTTTTCTGGAAAATTATAGAGGATCGACTGTTTCTTTACTCTTGCCGGAACAGCTTTATGAAAATATACCTTATGAGCCGTTTGATCAGCCAGTTCAAAAATTAATATTGCCGAATGGGGAAATGAGCATTGATGATTGATATCATTATCTATCTGATTGGGATTGCGATGGTTTGTGCCGGCGGTTATCATATTAAATCCCTTACTTTTTCCGGTAGTATCGCTGCATTTATTGTCGGGTGTTGTGTCGCATTAGGGTTGGGGTGGAGAGGCCTCATTATTCTGGGTGCTTTTTTTGTTTCATCGAGTCTTTGGTCCAAGTATAAAAAACAGAAAAAAGAAAAACTGAATGACATACTTGAAAAAGGCGAAAGAAGAGATTGGCTGCAAGTCATGGCAAATGGAGCAGCTGCCTCTTTAGCGGCTGTGTTATTATATTTTACATCCGATGATATATGGCAAATAGCATTTATTATTTGTATTGCTGCAGCAAATGCCGATACGTGGGCTTCGGAAATCGGTGTGCTCAGCAAGCGACGACCGTTTTATATTCTTTCCTTAAAGCAAGTTGAAAGCGGTACGTCGGGTGCTGTCTCTCTGCTTGGTCTTCTTGCTTCTCTAGGAGGCTCATTATTAATTGTTATGATTTCGGTTATTTTATTGCCGGAGTATTCTTTAGATGTCATAGCATTTATGGTCGGGTGCGGATTGCTTGGAAGCTTGATTGACACTGTGTTAGGAGCGACAATTCAAGTGAAGCTTCAATGCCAGAAATGCGGAATTATAACGGAGAAAGCTTTGCATTGCGATCAGACTACAACAATCATTAAGGGTGTACGTTTTATTAATAATGACGCCGTAAATTTTCTGTCTGTTATATTTGCTGCGATGTTAGGTATATTACAATATTTAATTTTTTGATAATAAACTATCTTAAGAAAATGTGCAAAAAATATTTTTGTAACAAATTGTTAATATATGAAGCGCTTACACGGTTACAAAAGTTACAGAAGTTATATTAGAATAACAATGTAATATTTATTGGCTAGAAGTGAAAGGAAGTTTTCTTATGAAACAGAAAGTTAACCGTGTCGTTTTAGTAGGAACAGGATTTGTTGGAAGCAGTTACGCTTTTGCATTATTGAACCAAGGTATCACTGAAGAGCTTGTATTAATTGATATTAATAAAGACAAAGCTGAAGGCGATGCAATGGATTTAAGACATGGATTGCCATTTGCTCCGCACAGAACTAAAATTTGGAATGGCGATTACTCTGACTGCAAACATGCAGACATTGTTGTATTGACTGCAGGTGCTAACCAAAAACCAGGGGAAACTCGTCTTGATTTAGTTGAAAAAAATGCAAATATCTTTAAAGGTTTAGTTTCAGAAATTATGGCATCTGGCTTTGATGGCATTTTCTTAGTTGCTGCCAACCCTGTAGATATACTTACATATGCGACATGGAAGTATTCAGGTTTACCGAAAGAACGTGTAATTGGTTCCGGTACAATTTTGGATACAGCCCGTTTCCGTTATGAACTAGCAAATTATTTCGATGTTGATACTCGAAATGTTCATGCTTATATTATTGGTGAACATGGAGATACTGAATTGCCAGTATACAGCCATGCAAATATTGGGGCAAAACCACTTACTCAAGCTTTAGCAGAAAAAGCTGATTATAAAATTGAAGATCTTGATCGTATTTTCGAGAATGTTCGTGATGCGGCATACCATATCATTGACCGAAAAGGTGCTACTTTCTACGGTATCGCAATGGGACTTGTTCGTATTACAAAAGCGATTCTGCAAGATGAAAATAGCATCTTGACTGTATCAACTTTATTAGAAGGAGAATATGGTCAAAACGATGTCTACATCGGTGTTCCTTGTGTAGTTAACCGTTCAGGTGTTCGTCAAGTAGTGGAATTAGAATTGAGTGAAGAAGAAAAAGCGAAGCTTCAGCACTCTGTCAACGTTTTGAAAGAAACAATGGCTCCTGTGTTAGAAGATGAGAAAGAACTTCAGACTGTCTAAAGTACGCTCTGAAAGTTATAAAAATCCCTCCTATGTTCACAATAAAGTGTAGGAGGGATTTTTTTATGCTTAGATTTATCGCGAAAGTATTGCTGGTTATGTTGGCTGTTCGTGTAGGTTATATGCATCGATATCGATTGATGAACATTTTCCTTCAGGTACCCCTGATCCGCCGGATGGCAGTGAATTTCTCAGGAGGTTCAGGCAATATACCTGTCGGGTTAATAACGCGTGTATACTTGTAATTTCTTAAACCGGCTATTCAGTCGGTTTTTTGATTTGCAACACTTTATGAAGGGCGTGGCCTAAAGAAAACTGAAAATTTTCGAGTATCCACTTTACCGAAAAGGACCGGTGACAGTTTTTCTTAAAAGATAAGAAAGCATTCCTGTATTGAAGCAAAATGAAGTTTGAACAAAAAAAGCCTCCTTGGTATGATACGAGGTGTCCAGTGCACGGGACCCTTAAATAACCAAAGGA
>NZ_JACXSI010000009.1 GCF_014712675.1 Peribacillus faecalis
CAGATTCCGCGTCACCACGGACACCCTTGCGTTAAGCTAACTGTTACTTCTGCCTTCACAGCTCGGGACTTTCACCCTATAGATTGCACCCATGCCGGGCGCACTTAAAAAGGAGCTTGCTACATTTTGTAACAGACTCCTTTTACATGACATTCCTAATTTAAAAAAATTTCTTTTTCCCCTGATCCTCCTTCAATATTTCTACAGCTTCTCGGAATCGCTGCGAATGAATGATTTCCCGTTCTCTGAGGAAGCGGAGCGAATCATTCAGATCCGGATCATCTGACATATCGATAATCCATTGATATGTGGCCCTAGCTTTTTCTTCAGCAGCAATATCCTCATACAAATCAGCAATCGGATCGCCTTTTGCTTGGATATAAGCAGCTGTAAAAGGTACACCGGCAGAATTATGATAAAATAGCGCAGAGTCATGCGCAGCATAATGCGCATCTAATCCTGCATCACGCATTTGCTGTGGTGTGGCGTCTTTTGTTAATTTATAAATCATTGTAGCAATCATTTCCAAATGAGCGAACTCTTCAGTGGAAATATCTGTAAGCAAACCAATTACACTGTCAGGAATGGTATACCTTTGATTCATATATCTTAATGCAGCCGCTAATTCGCCATCTGCCCCTCCATATTGTTCTACTAAATACTTTGCGAGTGTTGGGTTGCATGTACTTACCTTTACCGGATACTGCAGCTTTTTTTCATATATCCACATACGCTTTCCCTCCTATACTTGCCAAGGCCAAGGTGAACTGTGCCAGGACCATTTGCTGTCGGCGTAGCTGTTTCCGTATTGCTGTAACGGACCGAATTTTGATTCGAATTGATACCTGAGTTTTAGTCTTTTCTCGACGTTCTCATTAAACTGCGCAATCACTTGCTGATCTCCGGGATGGGTATCTAAATACAGTGTTAATTCCACAAGTAAAAAGTCGACAGCTTGAAGCTCTTCCAGAAGCTGATAATACTCCGGCGGCAATGATTTGGTCATTTCCTCACCTGCTTTTTGTACGGATTTTCATAATAATCATAAAAAGCAGGCCAAAGTGTACCTTTCTGTAAAGCTTCTTTTGCAGAAAATTGCTCTAAATTTGGCGGCTGGAATCCCATATATAAGTTAGGTGGAGTGCGATAATACTTTTTGCCGATCGGCGGACAAGGATCGAAGTCGCTGTGAAACGGAGTATAAGACTTAATTTGCGTATAGCGAATCGCTTTGTTGCTCATAGAAGCACCACCTCATGTATTTATTCACAAAACAAGTATATGAGGTGGTGGTAAGAATATGAGTAATTATCTGAAATTCAGCCGATTGAATGGGATATGTATTAGGGGGATTTTTTAATCAATGAGGTTGTTTGAGGTTTAATAATAAATAGCTGATTGCGATTGCAGTCAGCTATTTTTATAGTTTGATTCGGCACTTATTAAAAAGCTTCTTCCATTCAAAAAAATGGAAGTATGTTTTAGTAAAATATTTTATATTTGTAGAAGTATGGCACATTGCAAGTAATTGTTTTACCTTGGATGTATTATTCATAATGGCTTCTATATCTAGTACAACAGGAATTAAAACTGTAGTATCTGCTAATTGTTCTTCCCCTATTTGCTTAACAGAAAGTCCAAAGAGTATACGAACCATGCGATAAAATTTCTTTTCCATTAAAGCTATATAATACTTCGGTTTGTTTTCTAAAGCATGCTGGTGAAATATAGGGAAGAATTGCACAAAAAGACCTTTACTTTGGTAATCTTTATGAATACATATTTTGTCTACCTCCCAGACCCGTCCTTCGTTTGAAGTTATTTCCGGAAAGGAACTAAATGAATAATGCCTTTCAACAGTACTCTCTGGATTGTTAGGGCTATATGGTACAAACTCAACTGTTCCAATGGCCTTCGTACTGTCTTCGGGATGCATCATCAGATAACGAATCCCGCTTTTTGTGTAAGGATCATTATACCAATTATTTTTCTCACAAAAATATTCCCAAGTTTGTTCGAATTGTTTTTGTTGTTTTTGGGTTTTTACGATTTCAAACATATTCTGTCTCTCCTCTATTAAATGCTAAGTAAAAAACTATTATCCATTGAAAATGAAGGATAATAGTTTTTTTATAAAATTATGACTCTGTTGGATATACTGGATCAGTAGGGGTAGGATCAGGACAGTTACCAGGTCCATGATGACTATGACCCTTATTACATTTGTGCTTACCTCCTCCACCTCCACTACCACTACCACCACTGATACCTTTTAGTGTCATACGAACATCTAATACTTCTAATTCAGGCTTTATCCAATTTAACATACATCCAATCTCCTTCCAGATTAATTAAATATAGATGAGGATTAGAGGATTAACTATCAAAACTATTACTATTACATTTTTTAGGTTGATTTCCTGAAGGATTGCATCCAGGTATTCCACCATAATTAGGGTTTCCTGGATCTCCGTTTTCTTTTGGGGCATGTCCTTTTTTCATGGTCATGGAAATATCCAAAATTTCCAAATTTGGTTTCTTCCATTGAATTTGAGTAATCATTTTAATCCCTCCTTTTATTTTGAATGTTAATTCCAATAATAGTAATAAAAAATTTGTTCACCTCCCTTCTTAAAAACTATTGAAGTACTTCCATTTGCTTTCCAAGAAGTTTATGAAAGACTTTATTTTTTTCTTTTGATAGCTGAATAAATCCACCTTGTTGGACTACTTTCCCATCTTCAAGTACGAGTACTTGATCAGCGTTACGAATAGTTGAAAACCGATGCGCGATTACGATGATGGTCATTTGCCCTTTTAATCGATCAATAGCTTCTTGTATTTTTGCTTCGCTTTCTGTATCAAGGGAACTTGTAGCTTCATCAAGTACTAGTATTGCTGGTTTTCTTAAGATGGCTCTAGCTAAGACAATCCTTTGTCGTTCTCCCCCTGAAAGCTTAATTCCACGATCACCGATAAAGGTGTCTAAACCATTCGGCAACTTTTGAACAAACTCAGCAGCTGAAGCAAAGGCTAACGCTTCCCACATTTCTTGTTCAGTAGCATTAGCCTCTACCAATAATAAATTCTCTCGAATACTGGCGTTAAATAAAAAAGGTTCTTGTGGTACGTAGCTTAAAGAGCTTCTTAATGACAATAAATTCTCATCTGATAATGGCTGCCCATCAATCAAAATAATACCTTCTTCTGGTTTATTTAGACCCATGAGTAAATCAATTAATGTGCTCTTACCGGCACCAGAACGACCAACAATAGCTGTCATCTGATTGGCTGGAATTGTAATGTTTATATTTTGAAGTGCATAACGATCTTCGCTAGTGTTGTAACGAAATGAAACTTGCTGGCATTGGATTTCATTTTTAATCTGTAATTTCGGGATTTTTTCATCTTCTTTAGGTTGAAACTCTTTATATTTCTTACATTCCAGTTGAAATTGTTTTACAGCGTTAAATGAAGGTAGAGTTGTCGCAATTTGCTCCAATGACCCTTGTATACCTGCTACACGAGGCCAAAGACGAGCAAAGATGATAATGATTAACATTAGTTGACCCGCTTGTGCTTTAAACATATTTAAGGAAATGAAAATAAATAGTGCAATAAAAAGTGCTGAAGCTGTTTTGTAGTAAAATTGAGAGGTAGTTCGTAATTTCATATAATTGTATTGTTCTTTTTCAATTTTTCTTGTGATGTCATCAAACCATTCTAAACGAGATTTTTCGAGAGAATTACTCTTTATATCTTTTATACCATTCATTTGATCCGTTATTCCTGCAAAAAAATCCCTACCTAAATGAAAATTTGTATTACCAAGCTCCAAAGATTTCTTTAAAAATTTTCGATTTAGAAAGACAAGTAGGACTCCGCTCAACAACACAAAAGTAGTAATGGTTGGAGAAAGCCAAAATGCTATGCCTACTTGAATGATGGTGAAGATGAGAGAAGCGATGAACTGTAAAAAGGCATTTGTTCCTCCTGTCGTTTTTGCGATTTCTCCCATAATAAGGTTAATTAGATCTGATTTGCGATTTTTGACGAAAAACTCCCATTTTGTGAACATAAGGTTTTTATAGGTTTCAGCTCGAAATGTACGCAAAAAACCATTTTGAATAACAGCATTTTGCATAACAATTTTCCGATCAATTAGGTTATATCCGACTACAACCATAAAATAAATGAATAAAATAATTGGTATAGAAATAGAGGTAGGAATGTCTTCAATAAAGCTTAAAAATCTTAAATAGGAACTATTTTCAATACCGAAATCTACCATTCCAGTCATGCTAATCATTGGGATTAAAAGTAAGACTCCAACCCCTTCTAATACACCGACAAAAGTCATGGCTAATATGGTCGCATATAATTTTTTACCTGCATAGGCTTGAATTTGTTTAACGAAATATATAATATCTTTCACTTTGACCTCCTAGGCTGGATCATGATAATAGCGGCTTAAATATTTTTCGCGAATGTTGCGACAACTGTAAACTTATGTTTTCCTTCCGTTCCAGAAACATAGTAATTGCCGCTCCTTAGCCAAGCGTGTGCCACTAATCCTGTTTCGTCCTTAGCCGTTCCTAAGTAGAGTGTACTTTCAATACCTCTTCTTTCTAGCATTTTCATACCTGCAACTGCCTTAACTAAGCATTCGCTTTCCCAAAATGTATATCGGCTCATTAGATATAAAGCACTAGATATTTTTTGAGCTATTGCTCTTTTCTCCGCTGTTAATTCCTGTTTTGTTTCTTTCATATGGTTTCCTAGAACTGGTGCCATTTTAGAAAACTGCGTTGTTTTTTTGTAGCGAGCCCATGCTAATAAAAGGTAGGCCTCTATTAACATACTCTTATCCTTGTACTTTAAAAAGGTGATCATTTTATTAATCATATACTTCAACTCCAAGATTTAAGTTGTAACAGTCTCTATTCCCATAACAGATTTGATTAAATCAACAAGTTCATAAGCAGAAAAATACGATGTAGGTCTTTCTACACGAAATATAGGGACTTTATTCGCCACTTTAGCAGATTCAGAAAAATGCCATTCAATTTGATTCATCCCATTTAAAAAGAAATTTCGATAAGTATGTTCATATAGCAGTGGGAATCGTTGCATTTTATCTATATTGGATAAAACTATCTGTTCATGATCCACTTTAACTAGCTCGATTATTCCGAATAAAGCAATCGGTTGATCATGGAATTGATTTGTAACAGGTATAGTATATTTATTTTCACGGTTGAATATTGGTCGTAGATTTGAATGGTCCATAGCAAATCCATTTAAACTTTCAATCCATAACTTTTGCTGCGGATAGGCTGGAATAATCATAGGGGTATTATCTTCTGTGAATTTAATTGGAATAACGTCATCACTTAGCAATAAAGCTCCTTTTTGGATAAAGGCTGAGGCAAGTGTTGATTTACCTGCTCCCGAATGTCCAACGATTGCGTAGGCTTTACCTTCGACAAATATGGCGCTTCCATGCAATGGCAATACTCTCCTTTGCATTAAAATAGCTCCCATACATGTACCTAATACATATAAACGAATTTGATCATTATTTGCATTTGCATATGGTGAAACAATAATTTCTTTACCTTTACTAATAGAAAAGATGGCTACATCAGGTATATGAAATAGACACAAATCCTCATTTATATAAAAGTAAGTGTTCTCTTTTAAGTATGTATTTTTGATTGCCGTCAAATCACCAAATGTAATTGTTACATCTTCTTGGTTAATACAATCTTTTATTGGTATTAATTCTAGAAGTGGTAATACACTGTTAATTGTTAAACCAAACGCTTTATAATAATTAGTAATATTTTCGTAGTTTTTGTTAGACATATAGGTTTAAATCCCCCTTATCACTGTTCTTTATAGAGAACTATAGACATCTTAGTTTATTTTTCATATAGCGTCAATATTTAACATTATAAATAATAAATAAAACCGCACCCAATGATACTAATTATCTAGTTAGTTATCATTGGGTGCAGTTCTTCATGGGGATTTTGCTCCTGTAGCGCAAAAATAACACTATTTAAAGTATTGTTATTCATTGTCATATTTTAAAATACCAAAATCAACAATGTAGCTCATACTGATCATTAGAACCAATCCCCCCAGCAATCCAACAATCATCATTCCACGAATATTCAAATATGACTGAAACCCAGCGAATGATTGAATTTGCTTTAAAAGTAGAAAATCTCTTTCAAGTGAATTTCCGCCTACGATAGAATAGGCTTTTTCACCTTTCTCCATGCCCATAGGAACGGTCGTAAAGGGAAATAGAGAAAGTGCATTTTTTTTGGTAAAGGTAAAACTTCCGCATCCTCTGGAAATGGATAAAATAAGCTGCATAAATAAAGTAATTTTTGATGAGAGGACATTAATGAAATGGAGTGCCTTTTATGGTACTCAGCAACTTCCTCCGGCAAAGGTAATGTGTGCAAATTAACCATTCTTTCTAAATAAAATATGGCTTCTTGAGCTAATTCATAAGATTTTCGGCTATTTACAACTCTTTTCATTTCATTAGTTATTTTCACACCCAATAATTGATTGACTAAGATTAACGCTTGACCAGCAATATGAAGATGATGATTATTTTTACATAGTCTATATACTAACTCCCAATCTAACAGTTGCTTTACAATCTGTTGAATATCATCTAACCAGCGTAATCGTGACCAGCCATGTCTTGATCCATGAATAATAAGATAATGGAATAAGTCCTCTTTTCCTAAATAATAAACTGATGAACCCATAGCTTTACTTTCTCTTTTTCTATTCCAGAGGTCACAAAAACTTGTTTCCTTTCCTGGTCCAGGATGTAGACGCCAATGGATTTCTAATTTTATCTGTTTATGAGGATGAAAATACGTCACATGATGATGTCTAAAACGCCAATCATTGAGCACTGTTTCGATATAATCGTCTTTCTCATATCCTTGTTCTATTAATATTTTTTCTGTCTCATTTAATCGATCAATGGGGATTAAAAAGTCTAAATCACTTGAGGTACGAAGTGAAATGTCTCCATATAAATCTTGAGCAACTACTGGTCCTTTTAGAAAGAGAGTTTTAATATCCTTTTCATCTAGTAATTTATGAATTAGGGCCATTTCCCCGCTTAGTTTAAGCATTTGCAATGTATTTCTTTTATAAAGGAATGATAGCTTTTCTTTGACGGTCAAAGGTATTTTTGATGATTCAATATCTTTAATTTTAAAATAAATACGTGGAAATAACCGATGGTGTATTGCGTAGGATAAAAAAATGTCCCAATCAATATTTATACTTATTGTCTGAGACGATATTGACTCTTCTTTTATTATATCAAGCATTAATCTAACTTCTTTAGGTATCTCTTGTAATTGAAGGCTTTTTACCATTTTGTTCTCCTTTAGTAAAATTTAGATATGTATGTGAGAAAATAAATTCTGTATTGCTGGAAATTTAATCACAATAAAGCATTAGCCTGATTCTATTGAGTAGAAATCAGGCTAACTCACTTTTAATTATTAAGACTCATGATGCGGACCATATGCCGGTTCTCCTACATATGCCTCATCGTGATATCCCTCATAACCAGCTGCCATAGTATTCTTAACTGCAAGAGTTTTCAATTCAGGCGTAAACCATACTTTTTTCATAGTATCACCTCCCTTCAAAGGTTTTTAAAAAGCGATCAATGATTAAGCTCCTCATTGCAATTCGATAGTCAGGGTTATTAGCAAATTCGATATTAGGTCCTTCTTTAACTTTTGATATTGCATTTTCAATGGTTTGTTTATCCATGTACTTAAAGATAAAATCATTCTCTAGAACTTTATCTAGTTGTTTTACATATGCATTCCAAGTAGGAGTCATTCTATGGACCCAATCAACGCCTTGTACACCACGTGTAATTTGATTTAATCGAATTTGATCCGGTAGCAAACCCTTCGTAACCCTACGAATTAAAGATCTTCCCATTCCACTCTGTACAAATTGACTTTCTGGTACAGATAAGCAAAATTTTATTACACGCAAATCATTAGTAGCATCTCTTTTCCAAAGCTTATATTTTAAAGAAAATTTACAGCCAAATGTATTAGTTGTATTCCAGTGAAATAGTTCTTGAAAGTGTCTTTCCTTTGCTTTAAATAGATTTGGTAAAGAGTGATTAAGTTCGTCAACCCCATATCTTTGCAGTTTTTTATATACACCGTGTTTCTCTGCAAAAATTGGATTGATCATGCTTCTTGATTGATATTTCTCCATATATGGTGAAAGAGAATTAATGAGCGGGAATGCAAGTTTTATAATGATAGGAATAAGGCGTTTCCTATTAACCTTAATATTTTGACTGTATAAATGTAATTCATTATGCAATTGTACCCACTTTAATTTTTTTATTAGAGTCGCATAATACTCGAGTGGAGGTCCCCATGAAATTGATAAATTCCCTCTACCACCATTTAAAAGCACTCCTACATCATTTTTAGCGGCCTCTTGAAAAACACCTTTAAGCCAGATGGAGTTTTCAAAGTATTTATAGGGCGTTTCTAATGTATCAATAAAATCGTCCATTTCAGTAAGGGGGTCCATATTGTTAAAATCATAAAAGTTGCTAATTAAGCCTTCACCAATATAATCCGTTGTTTTTTTAATTAAAGATCTTTCATCTGCAATCATGTTCTTCGGTGTGAAATCATTAAAATCTTTGGGTGGATGGTAAGTGTATGTATATAGCGGTTTATTAATCTTTTTTAATTTTTTTGCTGCTAAGCTGACAATTGAACCTGAGTCCAAACCTCCGCTTAAATGCGATCCTACATTTCGATGAGTCCGCAAGCGATCATGAACGGCTCTTTCAAACACTTCTAAAAAGGCTTCTTCATAATCCTCATTCGTTTTAAGTTTTATTTTGTTCTCTGTTGAAAGTGTAATATATCTATTTAGTTTTAAACGACCATTATGTATAGTAAAAGAATGGGCAGGAGGCAGTTGGTGAATATTATCATAAACAGAGATTGAAGTATCCACAGTATCTATTACACTTGATATCGCTAAAAATTCTGCCAACCACTGTTCATTTATTTGTTTTTTAATAGTTGGCAGAGTAAAAATAGGATGAATCACAGTACTAAAGACAAAGCGGGTATAATCTTGATAATAATAGAGTGTTCGACTTCCCGAAAAATCTCTGGCTCCAAATAGTTTTTGTTCTCTTTCATCCCAAATGATGTATGCGAAATCGCCAACCAGATACTTTGGTGAGTCCTCTCCCCACTTACTATAAGCTAATAGAATCAATTGACTATCAGGTATTATCTTTCTTTTGGAGTTCTCTATTTGTAAAAGTTCGAATAATTCTTTGCGATTATCAATGATAGCATCTGCAGTAATAACTAATTTACGTTCTTGATTATAAAAAGGAAGCGGTTCTCCTACAGATTCGGGTGTAATCCACTGTGAATGACAACCTAAGAAAATATGATTTTCATTCCAAATTTGAACGTCATCTGATGGGTATTTTGATAGTGAACCTATCATTCCATTAATATGTTCTATTGAAACTGGTTCTTTATTCGTATGATAAATACCAACTATTGCACTCATAGCATTCTCTCCGATATAGTCATTTCGTTCTTTTTAAAGAACAGTTTACTAATATAATACACGATTTCATATTTTTGGTAAAGTTTCATTTTCAAAAAGCTGATATTTTTGTAATAAAATTTACTAGCCGCTTTCTCGGTTTGCTTGATTTATACTGTTCATATCCTAATGTATATAAGTAATCAATATCTTTTGATTCAATAGACGTTAAAAATGATGATGGAAAATAACTGATTGATCCATCATTTTTCGCTGCTTCTTGAATGGATTCATTTAAAACATAGGATTTGATTTTATCTTTAATTTGTTGTTCTTTAAGGTCACTATCGAATAAATTATTAAGAGCGGTTTTAAAGGTATTTAATAACATAATACTTATACCTTTATATTGAAAATGTTTACTTTCAATGTAGTATTCATCAATGACTTCCTTTTGAATCTCATAACCGTTAACTATATCATCAAAGAAATAGGGCATGTATTTACTAGTAATACCACCCGCTCTGTAATAATATAAAGGTTTATTAATCACTTTAATACGATTCGTTTTAAGGAAAATCTCTAAGTTATAGTAAAGATTCTCGCCTAAGAAATGTATTTTCTCCAGGAACTTCCCACAGTTGAGTAATAAATCCTTTTTATATAACTTCCCAAAAAGATTTGCTGGAAATGGATGACCATAAAAATAAGCAACTATCAGTTCGTTCATTATTTTTTCTTTATCATATAGCTTGTCTTCTTTAAAATATTCGCTATTATTTTTTCGTTTTATCAACTTGCTATTGCCTAGTACTTTATACATATTGCAAACTGTTATGTCTGCGCTGCTGTTTATCGATTCTGTATAAAGTGTTTCTATCATTTTTTTATCAATCCAGTCATCAGCATCAACAAACATTACATAATCTGAGCTTGCAGCCTGTACTCCTTTTCTTCTTGTCGCAATACTGCCTTCATTTTTTTTATTTATTACAAGTATTCGGTTATCTTTTTTCTGATATTTTGTGCAGATACTTAAACTAGCATCAGTTGAACCGTCATTTACTAAAATTAATTCGAAGTTGGTAAACGTCTGATTAAGAATTGATGTAATACACTTATCCAGATATTTTTCAGCATTATAAATTGGCACAATCAAACTTACTAATCTCAATTAATAACCTCCTCATCTAGCCTATTATTCAGGGTATATCACGAAATTATTTTTTCTAATAATTTTATGTTTTTCTCATAACTAAAAAACTCTTGTCGCTCTTGACTTTTCAATCTATATTCCAATAATAAATGAGAGGATGATAACATTTTTCTCAACCCTACATAAATTCCACTTTCACTATTTTCAACTAACAAACCGTATTTCCCGTTATCTAAAACTGCAGCATTACCATCACAATCCGTCCCTATTATAGGTAATCCCAAAATAATTGCCTCTGCTATAGATAATGAATAGCCTTCAGTAAATGAAGGAGAAATGTACAGACTAGATTTGCTCATATATTTGAACGGGTTTTTTCTAAAGCCTAACATTGTTATTTTTTCTCTTAGTAAAGGGTCTTTCTCAATTAATTGCTCTAATTTTAACTTTTCTGGACCGTCACCTAAAATTAATAAATTAAAGTTATATCCTTCTTTCAATAATATTTCACACGACTTTATTAATCTTTCAACACCCTTTTCAATACTTAAACGACTGGAACAAACGATTGTAAGATTTTCATTAAATGTATAATCCTTCACTGGTTCCTTAGATAATTTTTCTATTTTAACTGTATTTATAGGATTTGCTAAGATAATACATTTCGATTCAAAAGGAAATTTGCTACAAAAGTTCTCTTTTGCGCTATTTGTTAGCAGAATGATCTTATCAAACCTGCCATATCGAATTTTTTTAAAAGCGTATTTTAGTTTATTGGAAAACGTTAAACGATCTGATTTCAGATGTTCTAATCCTCCATGAACCCACATGATTTTTTTGCATGTATTTGCACTGATTGGATAAGTAAAAACATCTTTAGTTGTAATAATAATGTCAAAGGGCTCTTTTACTATTAATTTATTCATTATTGCAGGAGGGAAAAACATAAATAAATAATATAAAGCGATTTGTAAATATCCTGCAGGGGGTTCTTTGAACAGATATTTAATTTTAACCTTATCTGGTATTTTTTTAAGATTTTCTTTTTCTTCGTTTGTTTTATACATAATAAATAAAGTGACATCAAATTTAGAATAGTTTAAACCTTGAAGAGTATTTACGATGACAGTTTCAACACCGCCAACTGACATGACATCAGTAACCAGTAATAATTTTTTCACAAAGAAATCACATCCTTAGAATATGCAATATTAAGAAGTGCTTTTTGATATTCTATTTAAGAATAACGGTTGTAAATTATCATTAAAAAATTTCGAGTCATATGTTTTGAGCATATATTTAAACAAGGTGGACTTAATTGTACGATTGAAACAAATGTAACGCACATTGTATCTATTAGATGCACCCCATTTGTATTTATATGCCTCATTACCACGGAGAAAATCAAAAACGTCGCAACCTTCTCTACCAGCTTGAAGTATTAGATTATATATTAAGAGTTGTCCGACAGAATATTTCGCAAAGTTCATATCAAAAGTTGGTATATAATAATAAAATTTTTTTCCATCTGACATACCAAAATGAATAGCGATAATTTCATCATTATGGCTTAAATAAGATAGATGTAGTAGCTTTGCTTTATGTAAATTAATTGCTGCACTTAATAAAAAATCCCTTTCTGTTGCAGATTGAAATCTGCTTGGAGTATCTGTTTTCTCCCATCTCTTACAATGAAGATCAAAAAGTTTTTTCATTATTGGTTCTATTTCTTCTTCAGTAATTACCTTTTGATAAACTAGTTTCCCGCTTCGTTTTATTTTTCTTTCTTTATAATAAATATCTTTTAGCCACTTTTGATCAAAATTATTTATTGTTTTCATAATATCTTTGTTAATTTTAAAGTATGGACAAGCTTCAATTCTATTTCTCTTTAATTTGGAATTACTAGATAATTTTTTATTCAGAAATTTATCAAAGCATGAGTACTCCGGTATATTCCCCCAATCAAAATAATCCCAATTCGTTTTATCTTTCATAATTTTAGCAAACACTAAGTTTAATGCTTCTTCTGCAGAATAATTTTTAGATAGTATAGGAACTAAGTAATCGGAAAGTTCAGAACCTACAGGTTTCAAAATACGAAAATTAACTCCTGCTAAGGTAATGACATGAATATATAGAGGAAATACCCCAACAATTTCATTACTTTGCTTAATTTCTAAAATATAAGGAATTATAGTTCTTTGTTTTGTTTTATACTCCCACCAAGATTTAAGCCAATTAACATCTTGAAAAATAGTAATATCATGATAATCCTTGTTCAATTCAGACCAGTTGTTTAGGATTTTATCAAGGGAAGAAATATCATTATGTTCGTAAATATTCAAATGACTCACTCCTATTCTTTAAAAGCAACTAATGAGAGAAGCGTCTTTTTGCGTGTCATAATCATATACTAAGTTCTTTTGCAATTTAAGCTTGTTTCCCATTAAAAACCCTAATAGTACAAGCAATGGGATTTCTTAAAAATCGCTTTAATTTCCATATTAATAAGTTTTCATTATGAAAAAAATGGCCATCAACCACAATGAGCCATTCATTATCATTTATTTTCAGTTGGTCTATTTGATGCATCCCATCTTTTCTCCAGTCCCCTTGTTTATCTGAACCTTTCAAAACTATCTCAACCTCTTCTTCAGAATATTCACTCTCAGATAAAGTTTTGATTTTAAATGACCTTACCGATTTCCCATAGAATAAAGAATTATCTTGAGTAAATCTATATATATCGCCATCATGAACAATGACTCTGCCGGCCGGTCTCGTAATAGAATTGTTATTTTTAATGAGTGGACTACTAGGATGCTCTGCCCATCCCGAATCTATTTTATTAGAAAAGAATAAATGTAATTTACCCGGGGAACCTGCAAACATCCACCATTTTTCATTGTAATAAAATATTGAAGGGTCACTATAATAACCATGAATCAACTCACAAACCTTCTCCCACTCATTAGGAAAAGACTTAGATTTATATAAGAAAACCCCATTAGCCTCAGTTGACTCAGGTATCATAAAAAATTCATTATTGCTTTTAAAGACATAAGGATAAGACAAATGGCACTTTTCCTTTAATACAATTCTCTCATACTTCCAATTTTCTCCATCGTTACTTGTGGCTAGACCAATTTCTCCACGGGCAACAATTTTATTCATTACTTCAAAGAACATAAAATACTTTGATTCGTGAGCGATAAGGAAAGGATCTGCAATAAAATCAGCAGGAATATCAGTAACATCTTTAGCTGTCAATGTTGGCTTAATAAATTCCTGCTGATTCGGTTGAGAGTCAACAATTAATTGGGACTTAAATACTTTTATAGACCAGATAGGAAAGTTGATTTTTTTCTTAAACATAAGACCTCCTGGGAGCTACTCCTTATATTCTTTATTAATAACAACGGAATCTAAATGATAATATTGTGCAAATATTGTATTTGGCCATTGATTAGCATCCTCACCTACATCCCTTATAAAAACATGGTTAAAGAAGGTATCTATTGAGCTAGTTGTATCCATGGTGAATCTTTCAAGGATTATATCCTTATTTTCATTTGCTACATTATTATTAATATATTCTAATCTAGCACTATACTCATTATTTAGCTGGTAATATTTCATTACTACAAAAGCCATAGTAACTAACAAATATAGACTCATGACAACTGGTATAACCTTATTCATTTTATTAATCCTAACAGGAATGATTTCTATTCGTACTAAACTCATAACACCAATAATTAAAAAGATTGTTGATGCAAAACCAGCTCTTTCAGGAAAATAGGGTGAAGCAAACATGATCAGATTATTCAAAATGCTAATTAGAATAAATACGAACGAGAAATTTAGTTCTTTCTTATATTCTATATATAGGCTAGCTAACTTAATATTATTTTGTTTGCAAAAACTAATGAGTAAATAAATGAGAATGAAAAGAAATATCCATATCATTGATTGATAAAACATAATTTTCATCGTCACTATAATGGGGATTTTTACATGATATAGAAGAAATGAATCGTTTTCTAACAAACCACTTCTTAAAAAATTACCAGGTGCAAAAAACATGAATAGGTATCCAATAATAGTTCCTGTTACTCCTGATATCATCCATTTTGTTAATAATTTATTTTTATAAAAATAAATCAACAGTAATAGTGAAACTAATATGGTTGATAGTGCAGTATTTTCATTTGTCCAACCACAAAGAATTCCTAATAAAAACATGCCAATAAAAGATAATTTACTATTCTTTAGTGTATCTGATGAAAAATATTTTAGTCTGAAAGGCAATAAGAAAAGTAGTATTATAACAGTAGTCCACAGATAATTAACTGATCCTATTATCCAAATTGTTGTTTCTCCAAAGTTAGGTATACTAACCCAGCAAAAAAAAGATATAAATAATAAAACTATAAAGTTAAAATTTTTACTTATACTTTTTTTTGTGAGTGCCAATAAATCAAGATAATTAACAACACATAGACTAGGGAATTTAATACAGCTTGAAATACCTTATCAGCTAGTAAAAGCGTTTGACCAAAAGTATGAGCAACCGTTCTACCTCCCCATTCCATGTAATGCATATATTGTGATTTTATAATATCTGAGAAATTCTCTATTCTTTTAGATTTGTCCCACATAAACGAATAATTATAGTCATCTGCAAACATTGGGGCTAAGAAGTTAAAAATAAACATGAATGAGAAAAGTAATAACAAAAGAATATAGTTTTTAAATTTAATTAAATATATGCTCAATCGCTTACGCCTCCGATACCGGTGTTTCTAGATTTAAAAATAATTAGTTTGCTGAAAAAGAAATTACATATAACTATAAAAATTGTTACTGCTAATTTAGCTAATAAATGGTTAAATTGATAGCTTTCAATTAAAAAAATTAAACTAATAGTTTCAACAAAAAAAGAAAAAAAGCGGAAAAAGTAAAATAAATATAACTCCTTTAAAACAACAGAAACTTTGGTCTCTTTACTTTTAAACACGTAAATTTTATTGGTATAAAAGGCAAAAAGCACTGATACTATCCATGATGTTGAAGTTGAAAATATATAGTTGTAACTTAAAATTTCTGACAATAAAAAATAACAACCAATATTAAGTATGGTTGTTAATATTCCGAATAATACATATAGAGCAGCTTTTGAGTGAATAAGTTTATTCATCTTCTTCACTCAAATAATACAGAAGAACTTTTTACTTTATCTTCATATACTTCTTTTTCTAGATTTCCACTATACTCAGAAACGAAATATAACGGTCTTCTTTTTGTTTCCAAAAATATTCTACCTAGATATTCACCTATAATACCTATAGTGAATAGTTGAATTCCGCCTAAAAATAATATTACTGTCATCAAAGATGGGTATCCTGCTACCTCTTCACCTAATAGGAATGTTTTTAGAATCACCCATAGCATGAATATAAAAGCACCGATTGATGTAATTAATCCAAAGATGGTTGATAATCGTAAAGGAATCGTTGTAAATGATGTAAATCCTTCAATAGCTAAATCGAATAGTTTAAAATAATTCCACTTTGTTTTACCAGCTGCTCTTGGATCACGATTAAATAAAATTTCTTTCTTTTCAAAGCCAATCCAGCTAAACAAGCCCTTAGTATATCTTTGTGTTTCTCTCAAACTTTTCAATGCATCTATACATTGTCTATCAAGCAGACGAAAGTCACCTGTATTTTGTTGAATAGGTATTTTCGTTACAGTCTGAAGTAGTTTATAAAATTTTTCAGCAGTCCATTTTTTGAGCCATGTTTCCCCGGAACGATTGTTTCTTTTTGCATATATATCCTTATATCCTTCTTCCCAATGCGTTATCATTTGAGGTATTAATTCTGGGGGATCTTGAAGATCAGCATCAATAATAATTAATGCATCACTGCTTACAAAGTCAATTCCCGCTACCATTGCAATTTCTTTTCCAAAGTTTCTTGATAAATTGAGATACGAAATTCGATTGTCTGACTGTTTTAATACGCGCAGAATCTTCAAGGTTTTATCTGAACTACCATCATTAACAAATAATAACTCAAAATTATAATGATTTAGATTATTTATTACAGCAATTAACCGATTGTATAATAAATGTAATACATCTTCTTCATTATATGCTGGAATTAGTATTGTAATAGTTTTCATTAATTTCACCTACTTACTTAATATTCAGACTTATTTACATGAAGGATACTATTTTTTTATTATTGTGATTTTTTTCAGTGAATATCTTCTTCATCTAATATCTCTTCAACAATATTTTTACTTGTTACTTCATTTACACATTCCCCTTTTATTTCCACTTGCAATCCCAAACAATAAATATCTCGACTCATTTTGATTTGAACTGAATACTAAAGCTTTGCTGAGTCAGTTTTTAGTGGATTATAGACTCTATCTTTAAACGAATTTTCTATTTTACGTTGCTTCTTATCAATCACTTTTACTATTGGTTTATACATAGTATTAATTACATATGATGAAAGAAGACTAAAGAAGACTAAATTAAGAAATATTAACAATGGATATTTTGGAGCAAAAATAAGATTTGGAAATAGAGACATATAAAAAAACATATGTATAAGCCATATGTTTGTAGAATGATCCCCCATATACCGTAATGATTTTTGTAACCAATTGCTTTTATTCATCAAATTGAATAAACAAATAAATAGAATACCTGTAATAGGTGCTATTATCATTGATTCATATAGTGCATGTATAAATACAAGTAAGAAGATTCCTAACATACAAGCCAAATTTTTAAACCTTACTTGATAAAATTGCTTATGAAGTTTTGTATAAATATGATCCTTAGCAAAAATCATTCCTACAACAAAAGCAAATTGTGACGTACCAACTAACACAATTGCATTCACTATTGTCACTAACATAAAATTATCACCAATATCTATGAATTGTTTTATCCTTTGCAAATAACTAAAAAAATAAATAACTCCTGCAACAAAGAACACAAGAAGAGTAGAGTGATTCTTAACAGTTTTCATAAGAAATGGTGTAAGAATAATAAGAATTACATAGGTTTGAACATACCACCATGCACCGTTAAAAGAGTTTGAGAACAGTAAGAAATTCAATAGAAAAGATGTAATACCACCTGAGAATGCCTCAGAATATTTGCCAAGAAAAAATGCTACTATCATAAACGTAAATAAGATTATCCAAAAATTGATAAGCAATTTTAGTATTCTATACATATTCTTTTTGATAACAGATCCTTTTTCTTTTCTCAAACTAACATAAAGACCATAGCCGCTTACAAATAAATATATAGGTACACATGCATCTCCAAATAAAGCTAAATAATAAACTAACGGAACACCATTTATTTCTGGGAATATTTCATACAGTCCGTTTATTTCTTTTCTAGCAAATAAATGAAGAGCTAACATGAATAATATTGCTACCCCTTGAAGAATCTTCATATCTTTTTTACTAAATTCCATTCAGTTCCTCCTTGAGATTAAGTTTAGTAACTTCATTTATATCTATGTTCTTTTAAATAATTGGTTGATAGTTTATATATGATTTAAGATTTTAAGGAATAATGTTAACATGCATTCAACCTTCCAGATTTAGCCTTTTAGAATGGAGGTTGAATTAAATGCGGATCTTTTTATTAACCCTGAATTTTTCTCTAATTAATAATACAGCTGTATTTCTCATATACTTAAACTCTTCCGATTTATAGAAAATAATTAAGTAAATTATATTTGGTACTGTCAAGCATACAAATACTTTTATTAATAAATTTAAGAAAGTCACTTGAACATAAAAACTACATAAATAACTAGTAATCATGTATGTCCCTATTGCAAGCAAACAAAATACTACGTAATTTGAATAGTATATATATACAGGCTTTTTAAATATATCTTTATAAACTAAATAAGGGGTTGACCAGAATGGACCCACTAGTGTACTTATTAAAGTTCCAAGGAAAACACCTATAATTCCTAAGTGTTGAACAAGAACAATGGATATAATGAGATTAATGACTGCTTGGAATAAAGGTATGTAACGATCTGCATGAAAAATCCCCCCTGTTGTTTTAATTGTGGCAACAGGATTACGCATACCTCTTTCAAAAAATAACAGAACTAAAATAAGCAAAACACTCATTTCCATTAAAAACTCAGAACCAATCCATAAAGTAATAAATGGATTAATCAAAACAAGTAATGAAATGGCAGCAAAAGAATATAGCCAGAAATTTAATAATCTATATACTTTATAAATATTATAAATTTTCTCTGAATCTTCTTTGGCTACTAAATTACCTATACTATGATAGATATTGTTCGATATTTGATACATGAAATTTCTGCAAATTTCAATTAGCATATTGTAATTCGCATATAAACCAACTGCCGTTACACTTATGAATGAAGAAATAATAATATTGTCGGTACCGAGCACAAGGTAGTTCCCGAAATTTTGTAAAACAATAGCTTTAACGTTTTTTTGTATATTTAACTTTGTTTCTTTGTCTAATTTCCCTGCAGATTTATTTTTCAGATAAGGGTACATCTTATTAACAATATGAGCCAATATAATAGATGTTAAGAGAATAGTAATACTCTCAATTACCAAAAATAAAATGTAGTTTTGAGTAAAATATAGAATAGCAATCTTTAAGCACATAGTTATAATTGAAGATACAGTAAAAATGGCAGTTACTATATATCCTTTTTGACAAACGTTTAAAAAATTATTTTTATGAATAAATAAATAAGGTAATACTGTATTCATTAAAAATATAAGATAAATAAAGTGAATATTCTCCACATCAGTTTCCTTTATGAATACACTTAAAAAAGGTAAAAATAGTAATCCTAACGCCAGTACAATTAAAGCTATAACTAAGTATGCATTACGATAAAATTTCATTAATACAACTATTTTTGTTTGGTTATTTTCGGCTACTGGCTTATACAGACTATAAACGATACTTGATCCGATACCTGCCTCTGCTAAAGCTAATATACCTAATATATTGGCTAATAGCGCATTTATACCCAGATATTCTATGCCAAGACTGCTAATAAAAACGGTCCTGGAAATAAAACTTAACATAGTGATTATGAATTGATTAGCTAATCCTGCGGTTATATTTAAAATTGAATTACGAGTTCTCATGTTTTTCTCCTTGCATTTTTCCTTTTGCAAAATAGAAAAATGAATGATTCTATAAAATAAAACCCTTCAAATCAGTTAAATCCTTCCTCATTTGTTCTTTCTTAGTTTCAGATATTTTACCATTTGTAGTGAAATTACTATCATATATTTTTGTTGAACTATTATTAAATTGTTTATTTGTATTATCATTATACTTAGATAATGTTGCTAGCAATTTTCCCCTATTTTCAATCCCATTTTGATATAATCCTCTAACCATTGTTCCTCCAGTATGAATTTTCTTCCTCTAGCTCTAAAATAGTTAAAAACCTTTTTAAACAAATACTTCAGCTCCTTATGTTAGACTGTGCATTAACTGTCCTTATACAAAATCCTTGTGTAAATGGTAATATATTATATAGTTGCGAATATACGCCGATATCTTTTGTATCTCCTTGTGAAAAATCAATAGATCCATCTTTTCTTGTGACGCTCATCAAATAATTTGTAGCTCTATTTGTACTTTCAAGACATTCTTTATTAATCTCTTTTATTTTTGATGAGTTGAGTAAAAACCATGCTAATATTGCCGTTGTTGAAGAGTCCGATCTAGTTTCTTCTCTTATTACAGTCCAATTCCAGCTGCCATTCGATTGTTGAAAAAAGATGACTGATTTAGCTAATTTTATAATTATTTTTTCTAAATCATTTTTATACGAAGAATGATTACTAAGTTCATTCCAAGTATCAATTAAACCTATGGAAAGCCATCCGATTCCTCTACCCCATCCGTATATTCCAAGTGGTAATTTATTTTCGACTTGGTACGCATGACAAGGAATGAAATGTTCATCCAGCATTCCGAATTTCACATATTCTTGAATCTGGTTTATTGCTAACTCTATACATTCTGGTTTATTGTACTTTTTACCATAAGCCACTAAAAAAGGACATATAAAACCTATCGTGTCTACATATCTGTAGCTCTGCATAGATTTTCTATATCCTACTGTACCGTCCGATCCTATATGCTCTTTTATTAGATCCCAAGTATAATTTAAAGCTTGTTTATATCGATTCACTTCGATAAAATCCATTTTCATAATTGCATATGCTAAAATGCCCACATCTACATGTATTGGTTTTTGCTTCCATTGTCCATTTTTATCAAATTTGTTATTTAAGAAATTTGTCATTTCTTTTTCAATATGATTCTCCTTCGAATTTTTCATATATTCAATCAAACCCAATATTAATGCTGCCTCTTGCCAATGCTGGATAGAACTTTTTGAATAATTCCCTCTTAATATATCTATAAATATTAGCCTTGTATTATCCGTCACTTTAATTTTAGGTGTATGATTTAACCATTTAATTGCTTTAATTGTAATCTTTTCATTCCATGCAGAGTAGTTCGAAAATTTCCCAATATGAATTCGCTTGAACCAATCTGACATTATTGGGGTAAGATCAATTAAAATAATTCCTATTACTAATAGTAGAATTACAAAAATCGGTATTAGTATAAGCATTCCTTTGTTCCTTTCGTTTATCCTGCATTAAACATCTGATATAGCTTGTGAATTTCTGATTCCGTACCAAGCTTTTCCTTGGCTAAATGATTTGTCAATTTTGTTCTCAAGTTTAAATCATCAATTAATAATTGAATGCCTTTAGCAATTGCATCTGCATCCATTTCTACTATTATTCCGGTTTGATTATTTATAATTTGATCTGATACTGTACTGAAATTTGTAACAACAATCGGCTTGTTTAAAATCTTCGCTTCGTCGATCGCAATAGATTTACCTTCAAATCTGGAACATTGGACATAGATATCTGCATTTTTAATATAAGGATATGGATTTTCTTTCATACCTAATAAGAAAAAATGATCATTTAAATTATGTTTATCGATTAGTAATTCTAATTCTTTTCTTTCTTCACCTTCTCCAATAACAAACCATTTAATCGGATAATTTTGACTGATAAGTTTTTTACATGCTTCAATGGCCATTTCATAACCTTTTTGAAAATGTAATCTTCCTATGGAAACAATTTTGATGCCAGAAGTATTTAATTTAATATCGTCCTGAGCCAATTTAATTATTGTTTGGGGAGAAACGATATTATGCATTACTTTAACTCTTTTCTCAAAAATGGGAAAGTTCCGTTTAAGCACTTCGCTGCATTGTTCAGACACTGTAACAATGTGATCTAATTTTTGAAAATACTTTTTATCAATATTCGAATCAAGTCCCAACTTTTCATAATCATTATGAATAAAGCCAATTTTTTTAGTAGCACTCACTTGGTCTACACAATAATAAAGAGGATTTTTCTCCAAATAACCGATTGCAATGTCATATTTTTTATTGATTTTCCCAAAAGATCTTGAGAGGTATTTCCATACTCTTTGTTGACATCGTATAGGATTCTTTTCGGTTTTGTAAATGAAACCAGCCATAATTCGATTAAAAGCAATATCAACTCTTCTTATTTTAAGAGAATTTAATACTGCTTTTTTTATTGGCATATCGAAATATGCATATTCAGGAGGTTCCTTCATTATGGTGACTTGATTGGGAACATTAGTAAGGAATATTCCTTCCTTATTAAATAGTAATAAATCAACATCAAATCGGTTATAATCTAAAACCTCCAGTAACGAGATTAGTGCTTTTTCAGCGCCTCCACAATTTAAATTGTTCATGATAAATAATACGCTTTTTTTCATGCATTGGACACATCCTCGATAAGAGCATAAAATTTTTCAATTTCTTTTTCAGTACTTAAATTTTCTTTTGAAAGGTTGCTGATGATGTTACATTTCAATTGCTTATCATGAATTAATGTAGCAATTCCACCACATATCGAATTAGGATCTTGATTAACAATTAATCCATTTTTCTTATCACTAATTTGATCTTTAACAGTAGGATAATTTGTTACGACAATAGGCTTATGTAATATCTTTGCTTCATCAATAGCTATAGATTTACCTTCATACCTGGATGGTTGAACATAGATATCCGCATTTTTTATGTATGGATAGGGATTAGCTTTTGTTCCCAAAAGTATAAAAATATTTGTCAATCCATTTCTCTTAATTAATTGCTCTAAATTTTCTCTTTCAGTACCTTCACCTATAATCTGCCAACTAATTTGATATCCTTGATTTACAAGAAGCTTACAGGCATTAATCGCTAAATCAATGCCTTTCTCATAACTTAGCCGGGCTACTGTTATCAGTTTAATATAATTTTTTTCTTGAGTTGAAATGTCATTTCCACTTTTATGTGATAGTTCCTCTACAGTTTGTGGAGATACTATATTTTCTATTATTTTTATTCTATCTTTTAAATCGGGAAATGTTGTCATTAAAGAATGAGCACATTCGTTTGAGACGGTAACAAGATAGTCTAACTTGTTAAAATAGGAAGCATCAAACCTATAATCCATGTCAGAATTCCCGTAATTTGTATGTATCCATCCAATTTTTTTCTTTGCAATTACTTTATCAACAATGAAATAGATTGGTGATTTTTCAAGAAAACCTATAGCAATATCATACTCTTTTTTTAATTGTACAAATGAATTACTAACATATCTCCATGTTTTTTGCTCCTTATTAGTCTTGGATATAATATTGAACAAAGAAAACATTAATCTTGAATAAACTAACAACATTTTTCCTTCTTTTAAAAATTGTTTTATAGATTTAATAATAAATCTGGTGAAAATCTTATTATCATAAGGTATTTCTATAATATTAACTTCTTTTGGGATTAAGTTTAAAAACAAACCTGATTTATTAAATAATAATAAATCTACTTCATATACTTCATAATCTATTTGTAACAGTAAGTTTGTTAAACTTTTTTCTCCCCCACCAGAAGTTAAACTAGGCATGACAAATAAGAGCTTTTTTTTCATTTTCACACCTCATAATAATCAAGTTAACTCTTTTATATAATCTACTGCTTTATACGAAAGTTTTTGTATGACAGGTATTTTTTGTTGCAAATGATTTTTAATTGCTGCTTCTTCTTCAACCATCTGCTCAAAGCATTGTATAAGTTTCTTATAATCTGATATTTCATTAACCCCTAACACAAATTTCTCCTCGCCGAATAGATCTTTGGCAATTCCTTTTGATTTAACACTATAGCCTAATACCATAGTAGGTACATTCGTTGAATAGGCCGCAATCGTTGCATGAGTTCTTGCTCCTATAAAGAATTTCATTCTAGCAATATAACCCTTGTATTCTGTAGCTTTTAAATTGTCTGGTAATATTATTATTCTGTTTGTATTTTTGAACTCTTCATAAAAGCTATTAAGTATAAGATAATCATTATTTCCTTCTTCGATTACATGTGGAGTTAATGCAATTGTAAGATTTGTCGTATCTAAAATATGTTGAATTAACATTCTTACAGATGATTTAGCATCTTTATTCTTTTCATCAATTAACGGGCTGAAATTAAGTCCAACCACATGCCCTTCTTTCCAAATTGGAGGTAAAGGTAGTTCCGTTTTTTCCATCGTAAAAGCAGGATCTGCACATAACTTTACATTAGTAAGCCCATTATCTTTTAACAATGTGTAAGTAAGTGTTTCTCGTGCTAAAATTAAATCAAACAGTTTTAAATCTTCTAACTTCTTCGGAGACAAGTCCTCTTCACCAATGGAACAAGCCCACAATACTAATTTTTTTCCTTGTTCTTTTATTCTTCTATCTATTTCGTACATTCCTGGCTGCTCTCCATAGCAATAATTGTCTCCACCAATAGATAAAAAGATATCCACATCTTTTATATGTTTAATTATGTTCTTCTCTATATGTCCTAATGCAAAAGATTCCTTTTGCATTAATTTCAATTGAATTGCGGACAAAAACCAATTAATAGAATATTTTCTTAAAGGTGTTTTTGATCCATCATAAATCCCATCTAGATTCAACAAAAAGGTATCAGTAGCAGGTTTTCCAGATACTAAATATACTTTTGAAGTTTTTATTTTTTCTTTTATAATTGTGCTGGATGATCTAACAATTGCTTCACATCCTCTATTTAAGCTGCCATTATGGGCAAACATCATTACTTTCATACATATACTCCTTACTTTTCTTTATTTCTAGCACGACTATACGCTGTAATCAGGTATAGAATTATAGTAAGTCTTTTTCTTATCGCATAAATAAGTGCTCTCTCATAACTGACTAATCCACTTTGATTTTCTATATAATAATAAGATAATGATTCTTGAACACTTTTATCACTTATCATTTTCTTTATAAATAAGTATCTTTTAAGGAAGGATACTTCTTTAGATGGTTGAAAATATATATGAATATAAGCTATGGTACTTTTAATCAGCTTGATTGATTTAAATTGCTTTATAGTATGAATACCAATTTTATTTTGGATTTGATCAGGGAGTTCCATATTATATACATTTAATGATTGCTGGAAGTAGTTTTTTTTAAGAATATTTCTAGTTGCACTACCAGCTACTTCTCTATAGTAATACCCAGTATAATCAAGATAGATTGTATTTTTAGCAGTATAAAAAAAAGAAATATTAAACATTCCATCTTCTCCTAAGTCCATGTTCCGCGGGAAGGTAATATTCTTTTCTTGTATTATTTTATTTTTAAATATCTTATTACAAACTGTGTTCAAATTCTCTTCCTTTATGAAGTAGGGAAGTATTGTATGATTAATAAAATCTACGTCTAAAAGATTGTTTTTCGGAAAAGTATAATCTGTAATAAGCTTATGTCCGTCTATTTCACTTTCATAATTACAAAAAACAACATCACAATTATATTCTTTCGCTTTCGTATATAATTGTTCATACATATCTACTTCTACAAAGTCATCTGCATCAACAAAGCCAATATACTCGCCGGAAGCCCTGTGTAATCCAGCATTACGTGTCGTACTTACTCCACTATTTTCTTGATTTATCAGTATTATTCTATTATCTATTTTTTTATACTCATTAATAATTTGTTCACTATTATCAGCTGATCCATCATTTATAAATATAAATTCACATTGCTGTAAAGTTTGATTCAAAAGTGATTCTATGCATTCACGAATATACTTTTCTGCATTGTATACAGGTATAATGACGCTAACTTTAACACTCATAACCCCGCGGCTTCCTTTTTATCGTTATTATCGCTAAACAATCGATACAATAACTGTAATTGATTATAATTAGCATAATTAGATTTCTTACAATTAAACTCTAATTTCTTTCTTAAATTTAGATCTTGGTATAACTTTTCTATTTCATTAGCAATTCCTTCAGGAGACATATTGCAAATAACACCATCGTATCCATCATTAATTTGACTGTTTGCTGTAGAGTAATCTGTTATCACTACTGGTTTATTTAAAATTTGTGCTTCGATTACAGTTACTGCTTTCCCTTCATACCTAGATGGTTGAATATACAAATCTGCATTTAACATAAATGGATAAGGATTTATGTGTTTCCCTAGAAATATAAAATTATTTTCTAAATTATATTGTTTTACTAATTCCTTTAGGATTGATTCCTCGCCACCATAACCTAAAATATACCATGCTATATTATTAAAACCTCTATCCTTCAATATTTTTAAAGCTTTAATGGCTTGATCAATTCCCTTTGCATGAGATAGTCTGGCTACAGTAATTATTTTAAATCTAGTATCTAGAAACATAGGATTGTCTATTTTTTCAGTAGCCAAATTTTTAATTAAATTTGGTGATGTTAAATTTTCAATTACGACTACTTTCTTCTCTAATTCACCATATTTTTTTAAAAAGGATTGTTTTGAAGCTTCTGAGACCGCAATGATAAAATCAAATTTGTTCCAGATTTTCACATCTGATTTTTCATCTACTTCAATTGCTGAATAATCAGTATGTATCCATGCTATTTTCTTTTTAGCTTTTACCTTTTCTGCAACAAAATAATGCGGCCATAAATAACTTATCGCTACATCGTATTCTTTATTTAAATCAGGAAGAATCGGTAGTGCAAATTTCCACATAAGTTGCATCTGATAGTAACCAGGTTCTGCTATTTTATTAACCCTTCCTTTTATATCAGCCATTATTTTAGAAATTACTCTTGAAATAGCAATAGGATATTGTTTAGTTTTCAAGACTTCCGCTATGGATTTCCTAAATGTAGTGTATTGAGTTATTTCCTCTAATAAAGTTATTTTATCAGAGAGTAAATTCATAAAATCTCCCTGGTGTTTGTACAACATTAAATCCACAGTATAGTTTGCATAATCAAAATTATTTAACAAACTAATTAAACTTCGCTCAACACCGCCTATTTCCATATCGAATGATGCTATTAGTACGGATTTCATTTATATATTCTCTCCTCTAGAAAAAGTCGATCTTATTCTAGCTATATTACTCCCACCTATTACTTTGGCTGCCAGCTTTTTAACTTTTCCTTTCATTCTAGTTTTCAATGGCATCCAACTCTTATAAAAATGATGCATAGCATAAGTGTTTTTTGTTTTCATTGTATAGCAATTAATATAATCATAAGGTGAAAAGTAATCTTGGGAAAAAAAAGCGCCACATCCTTTTATTTCTTGATATGTGCCGCTTCTCTTAAGCCCCTTTTTTTCTAACAGTTCTGTAACTATTGCTACATTTGTTTTTTCATTTAATTGACCATCTGATTGAATAAAATCGAGATTTTTATAACTATCTACAAAAGTTTTGATGAATGGATGCTGTTTTTTTGCACCTATAGTGCTTGTTGCTATATAATTTGCCTGTTCAAAGCCCCAAAAGGAATCATGATGGAGTAAATCATCAAAAGATTTGAATACTTCCACATCAGTATCTAAATATATGCCCCCGTACTGGTACAATGAATGAACCCTTACATAATCGCTAACAAAAGCATATTTTCCCGTTTTGTATGCTTCTTTTACATAATTGTTAATGGATAGATCGAAGTTATCTTCATTCCACTCTTTAATTTCATAATCAACTAGTACTTCTCGCCAGCTCTTAATACAACGCTTAATGAGTTCTGGCTTTTCCTTTTTTCCAAACCAACAGTAGTGGATGATTTTAGGAATACTTTCTTTCACTTTTCCTACTCCTTTTTATTACAATTAGAAAGATGATTCTGCCACTGAATGAATTCAATAAGAGTTTTATAATGATGCAGTTGTTCTTTTTGTATTCCAGATTTCTTTAACTCTTTAATGAAATCTATCCACTCTTTTTCAAGTATTTGCGAATCATCTTGTTTTAAGATAGGACTTAATATTGTATCAATTTCTACTTGTAATACATTTGCAAGTTTTATAATAACTTCAACAGAAGGATTTTGATTTAGGTCTCTTTCTATATTGCTCAAATAAGATTTTGATATGTTTGACCTTCCAGCTAATTCCGAGAGAGTAAATCCTCTGTCTTTCCGAATTTCTGAAATTTTTTTCCCTATCATATAAAGTCCCTCTTCATTAACATTGAAATTTATTTTGTTACGAAATTTGTATCGTATTTAAATGCTTTAGTTATCGTAGAAATAATTAGTAATTGTTCTGCGGTTGTAAGATTTGAACCTGATGGTAAACATAGTCCTGTTTTGAATAGTTTTTCTGCTACATGCTCATTTTCATCATGAGGATAATATGTACTGTCTTTGAAAAGGGGCTGCATATGAAGTGGTTTCCATACATGTCTTGCTTCAATATTCGCTGCTTCCAAAACTTCTAAAAGAGCTGATACGGTCATTGGTGATATATTTTCTGAAATCGTTAAAGCTGTTAACCACCGATTTGATTGTGTATGTTCTAATTCAGGCATAAAATTAATTCCTTGTAATTCTGCTAAAAAGCTATAATATGAATTAAAAATATTTCTTCTTGTTTCTACCCGCTGATGCAATACTTTTAATTGACTACGGCCAACAGCAGCTAAAATATTACTCATTCTATAATTGTATCCAAGTTTACTATGCTGATAGTAAGGTGCCGGATCTTTAGCTTGTGCAGCTAGAAAGCGTGCGTTCTTTATTGCTTCACTATCATTAGATACAAGCATCCCACCTCCAGATGTAGTAATTATTTTATTTCCATTAAAAGAATAAACACCAAATTTTCCGAATGTCCCGCTTGCCTGTCCTTTATAAGTAGATCCTAATGATTCCGCGGCATCTTCGATTATGGGAACGTTATAAAGTTTGCATAGCTCACAAATTTCGTCCATTTTCGCCGGCTGTCCATATAAATTCACGACAATAACCGCTTTAGGTAATTTGCCATCAGATGCTGCATCTTTAAGGGCTCTCTCAAGAGCTAACGGAGACATATTCCAAGTGTCTGGTTCTGAGTCAATAAATACTGGTTCTGCACCTAAATATAAAATTGGATTTGCTGAAGCAACAAAGGTAAGTGTTGAACAGAAGACAATATCATCTTTTTTTACATCCAATAAAGAAAGAGCTAAATGAATCGCAGCTGTACCCGAACTGACAGCTATTGCATCATTAGCCCCAACATAACTCGCTAATTCCTTTTCAAATGCTTCTACATTCGGACCAAGAGGTGCAATCCAGTTAGAAGCGAATGCTTCTTTAATGTATTCGATCTCTTCTCCGCTCATATGAGGAGGGGAAAGGAGGATTTTCTTCTTCATTATGTTAACTCCCTTCACCAAACTTTTTCTATTACTTTTGCCGGACTTCCGACAGCTTTAGAGTAAGAAGGTATATTATGAATAATTGTTGAACCAGCTCCGATCATACACCATTCTCCTATTGCAATCCCTGGTATTACCGAAGCAGCTGCACTTATCTGTGTTCCTTCTCCAACTTTCACTAATCCCGTTAACGTGGCATTTGGTGCAATATGTGCAAAATCTTCTATTACATTATCATGTTCCACCACAGCAGATGAATTTATGATAACGTGATTTCCGATAACTGTATTAGCGTTAATTACCACTTTAGGCATAATGACTGTGCCATAACCTATTTTCACACTAGGGCTAATTACGGCCGAAGGATGGAGCAATGATGCATATTTATCGGACGGGATTTTTAGTTCTGTAACTATCTTTTTTCTTATCTTATTATTTCCAATAGCAAGTATAATTTTAAACTCATAGCTTTGCTCAAGTTCTTTTATATAAGAAATGGGAGCATACAATATGTCACTTTTAACAACTTTCGTGAACTGATCGTCTAAAACAGCAAATAATTCAAACTTCTTATTCGCTAAAACCAAATCTCTAATAACCCTCGAATGACCGCCATTGCCTATAAGTATAATTTTCTCCATTACATACCTTCTTTTTTCTGAGAACCTATAAATTTTTCAACAGTCACATGATTGGATTGCGTAATTCCCTCTGATTGAATTACTTTCTTAATCGTCACAAACAAAATTCTCATATCTAACCAAAAAGTCCGATTTGAAGCATACCAACTGTCCAAAGCTAGTTTTTCTTCCCAGGTTATTGAATTTCTTCCGTTAATTTGTGCCCATCCTGTAATACCCGGCTTTACTTTATGCCTCTTTGCTTGTTCTTTAGTATATAAAGGTAAATATTCTAATAATAATGGTCGCGGACCTACTAAACTGATATCCCCGCGTATTACATTCCATAATTGCGGTAATTCATCTAAGCTGTAACTCCTCAATAATTTCCCGAAATGTTCAAGTCGATCAGCATCAGGCAACAATTGTCCGTTTTCATCTTTTTTATTATTCATTGTTCTAAATTTATAAAATTTAAAAGGTTTTCCATGTAGGCCTGGACGCTCTTGAATAAAGAGAATCGGGGTACCAATCTTAATTTTTATTAAGATAGCAAGTATACACATAACCGGCATAAAAATTATAAATAATAAAGTGGACACTAATAAATCAAAAAATCTTTTCATTTCTCCATATCCATCCTTATCACTTATTTTTCATTGCTAATATGATTTGCTGTTTTATTTCTTCAACTAAATCCTTCGCATTTATGTTCTCCGATTCTATATTACAAGCATAAGTAAGGATTTTTTTTAAAATGACTTCATCTAAATAACTAGTTTCTTTCATAATCTCACCTTTAACTTTGGATAAAATATTCTTTATGATTGAATGGAGGTATGCTCTGCTATATATCCATTCGGATTACTGCTTTGCCATTTCCAGGCATCTTTACACATTTGAGTTATTGTCTTATCAGCATACCATCCTAATTCCTTATTAGCTTTTGATGCATTTGCAAAACAAATGGCTGCGTCGCCGGGTCTTGAATTAACAATGTTATAAGGAATATCAACACCGGTTGCTTTTTCAAAAGCTTGAACAATTTCTAACACGCTGTACCCTTTTCCTGTTCCGAGGTTATAAATAGAAACTTCTTCTAAAGGTGAATGCTCTAGTGCTTTCAGATGACCGATAGCCAAATCTACAACATGGATGTAGTCTCTAACACCAGTTCCATCTTTAGTTGGATATTGGTTTCCAAACACTTGAAGTTCTGGCAATTCTCCAATTGCCACTTTTGTTATATACGGCATTAAGTTATTCGGGATTCCGTTTGGATCTTCTCCAATCAGACCACTTTCGTGAGCACCTATTGGATTAAAATACCGCAAAATGGATATGCTCCATTTTGGATCTGAAAAATGGATATCATGTAATATCTCTTCTATTATTAGTTTCGTTCTTCCGTATGGATTAGTCACATTTAAAGGGAAGTCTTCAAAAATTGGTACCTTCTCAGGCATTCCATACACTGTTGCTGAGGAACTGAAAATTAACTTTTTTACATTATTTTTTTGCATGACTTCACATAAATTAATCGTACTCTGCAAATTGGTTTTGAAATATTTCAAAGGCTTTGCAACAGATTCTCCAACTGCCTTAAGACCTGCAAAATGAATGACCGCATCTATTTGATGTTTGTAAAAAACCATTTCCAAATCCTCTTTATTACACAAATCTATTTCATAAAAAAAGAAGCTTTTCCCTGTAATCATTTGTACACGGTTTAAAGCTTCTTTTTTACTATTCGAAAGATTATCTACAATCACCAATTCATAGCCGGCATTTAAAAGTTCGACACATGTATGTGACCCTATATATCCAGCTCCTCCAGTTACTAATATCACAGAACACTCACCTTCCTTATATAAGATTCTCTAAAATAGGACTTCGGTAATAAAGGTTTAAACTAATGACAGTTTCGTAATAATAATAGGCAAAATAAAAGATTAGCATACAATAATAAATGAATTTTTGATCTTTTCTCGCAAAAATCACTAAGATCCATGAGATTAATACTAATTGGAATAGATTAAAATAAATTGATACTCGGGCAAATATCCAGTTTTGAGTTGAAATGATCATAAAAATCAATCCAAATAGTGACATATTGACAATATAATCGACGTTAGGGAAAACTTCTCTTAATTTATCTCTCCCTAAATACGCTAAGATAAGTGGTGCTGAACTAACAACTACACGGATTATATTAGCTCCTCCTTCATCAAAAGATGAATACTCGCTATATTGAGTATCTTCAATCGCTGAAAATAGGATTGATGTAAACTGTTCAAAGCCTATTACAATTAATATAGATACTACTAAACTGAAAATGGTGAACTTTGACCAAGCCTTAACGCGCGTCAGGAAATACATTGGCAATAAAATAAGTGCGCTAAAATGGAATGTCGATGCAAATAAAATAATTAAAGCATATTTTACAAAGTTCCCTTTTAGTAAATATTTAATCGCTATAAAACAAATAGCTGCTGCCATTACTTGACGTAAACCATTCATTGAAACAACATGTGTACCGCCCGTAATATAAACGAAAGTACTTAACTCGAAAAATTTAGAATAATTGTAAAAAACAGCTATAATCAATATATTTGTGACCATTGCTGTAATAAAAATTAAATATTGTGGCTTGTCAGTAAAGTTTTGAAGGATCATTTGATAAATACCAAATCCAATATCCTTACCTTCTTTAACCTTTTCCCAGTTAAACTCTTGTGTTTTAAAGGAATGAGCATATAGCGGCGTATCACCAATATTTGTTTGTAACCCAGAAACAATTACTAAAGTTGCCATAACAAGAAATACAAGAAGCTTATTTGGTTTAGGATAATTCGTATTAATTCCATTATCTAGATAAGCTGGTTTAGCAAATAGTCTACTTAAAATCGAAAATATAAAAACAAGTGCAAGATTGATCCATAAAATGGTCACTGATTAAAACCCTTTCTCTCACCTTGTTGTACTGTAGCAACAATTTTTTCTGTTTTCGTTTTATATAATATAAGTAGGAATAAAATATATCCAAACGGTAAAGCATAGAGTGTAAGTAGTTTTTTTGGACTATCTTTAACTAACCGTTTATTTTTCATCATTAAGCTACTAGAAACATAATGTATAGCCTGACGAAACTTATAAATAGTACTTCCGAATGGAAGTTTCATGAGCTCTTTTCTGAAAAAAGAAAAACCTTGTGGGTTGTTTCGATATTGTTTGTACATGTTAAGTGATGAGCCATCTGGCAAATATTCAACATAGCAAACTATTTCATTCATTACTAGCAGTTCATATTGCTGATCAATTTTGAAATACTTATAAGTGAGACCGACATATTTCTCGTTTTCGAACAAAGGATAAGGATACTGTTTTGTTAATTCCGTGCGATATATGAGTTTTTTATCACCGGTAACTCCTTGCTTTTGATATAAATCAAATAAAGTCGATGAAGTTATTTCTTCTGGTAATCTAGACCCTAAAATTTGATTGTCTGTCGTTGCATCTAAAGCAACAATACCACTATACTTTTCGCTTCCGTATTTTCTCCAAAAACGAACAATCTTTTCTACAGCATCATCCGCCATATAATCATCTGAATCTATACATACATTTAGTTCCGTATTTATATGTTCATATGCTGTATTATGGGCTCCATGCATTCCTTGATTCTCTTGGTAGACATATTCGATTTCAAAAGGAGCTTCTGTCACCCATTTTTCTACTAGTTGTTTTGTTGTATCTGTTGATCCATCATCTATAATCAACCATTTAAATTCTTTTGATGTTTGTCTGAGAAGACTTTCGTAACAGAGGTGTAAGGAATAAGCTCTATTATATGTTGGAGTAAAAACGGTAAGAGTAGGACTCAAACTATACCCCTCCCATCGAATAGACTTTTTCATAATAGGAGACTAACCAGTTTGCTGTTGTTGTTGTATCAAATCCATTGCTGCTCATCTGTTCAAAAGTATCAGTATGCTGAAGGGATGAAGACAATATTGTTTCAGCCCAGACCTTTGATGAATCCCTTAAACTCATAAACTGAATTCGGTCAGTTATCTCAACTTCATTTGTAATAGAGTTAGAGACTATACATTTCAAACCGGCAGCTTGAGCCTCAATTAAAACAACTGGAAGCCCCTCAAATAATGACGGAAATAAAAACAGATCCATTGCTTGCATTAACTGTGGTATATCTTCTCTTACTCCTAAAAACTTCACATTAGCTGATAAACCTAATTTATGTACTTTTTCTTTTATTTTTTTCTTAAGATTACCTTCACCTATAAGCAGTAAGGTCACATTAGGAAACATGTCATGGACCGCCTTAAAAATATCAATCAAAAAATCATGATTTTTTTGTTTGTTAAATCTACCAACATGGCCAATAACTATACTTTCACCAACATTTAGGTTCTCTCGTAATTTAAGTCGGACTTCTGGATCAAATTGAAATTCTTTCACATTTACAGCATTATTTAAAACAATTGTGCCTTTTTGGTCTGTATTTTTTCCGAATAGCCAGTTACCAGCTCTTTTTGAGCAAGCGAAATATTGATTTGTATGACTCTTAAGAAGAGCTCGAGCATATATACGGAAAGGCAGTTTAAAATCAACGCTTAAGTCACTTAAATGACTATGAGCAATCCGTATTGGAACATGTGCCTTTTTTGCAGCCCTTAATACAAAGCTACTATTTTCATTTATATGGGAATGGACAATTCTATACTCTTTATAATTTTGGAAAAAATAGTCTAATTTCTTGAAATACAGTCTATAGTTTCCTGGCCGGATAGGCGGCATCCGATAGATTTTCCCTCCCAATTCTTCTATTTCATCATCGTAATGACCTCGTTCTTCGCGATGGACCATAAAATCAAATTGAATTTGATCCCGATCAATAGCGCGATAATAGTTCATTAGCATTGTTTCAAGGCCGCCACGATTCATAATCGTAACAACTTGAAGAATTCGAATTGGTTTCATCCTTTTATCACCTACCTTATTCTTTTCCGCAGAAATTCAATGGATTGCAGAAAACCGAAATAACCTATAACGAATCTATATTTAACACATAAATAAAAAGCCCTCCATACGACAGGCATTTGATTTAACTCAAATGTACTGACAGAGTGCCGAATATGTTCATTATTGAGAATCACTTGCAGTTTTTTATATTTCATAAGCGGAAAATCCGAATTGTTTTTGCTGATTGTATTTAAACCTAAACCTAATGTTGACAGAGCAATTCGATTGTTTAATGCTCTCATATATTCGTTGTCCAGTTTTGCTTTTTTTATAATGCTATTAATATTGCTAAATAATGTTGCCCATTGCTGCATTAACATCGGTTTATAATAACTTGTGATTGATGTCTCATTTTCTTTCCAATAATGATAAAAGGGTTCGTTTATAAAGCAGCATGAGTTAGCATTATATACGGCTTCGATATTAAATAGTGAATCTTCATTTGTACCAATCTCTTTAAGGCTTGTAAATTTAATGCCATTATTAGCAATCAAATCTTTTTTATATAATTTTGACCAAACTGGTCCCCAAGCATCTAATAGTTCGGGGTTGGAGATTTCCTCATTTATAGGTCCTATCAATCTTCGCAAAAGAAAGCTTTTCACTTCTTCATTTTTAAAATGATATTCTTTAGGCAGCTCAAATACCTTTATTTTTGAATGATCTTTAAATTCTCTTACATATGAACACATTACAATATCACAATTATATTCATTTGCTTTTTCATACATTGTTGAGTACATGTCACTCTCTATCCAATCATCCGGATCAACAAAGGCAATATATTCACCACTGACTTTTACAATGCCTGCATTTCTTGCTTCTGATACTCCAAGGTTTTCTTGATTGATTATTTTTATGCGTGAGTCCTTGATCTTATAAGCATGAAGTATATCCAAACTTCTATCTGTTGATCCATCATTGACTGCCATGATTTCAATGTCATGAAGTGTTTGTGCCAGCAAACTATCCAAACATCTTGCTAGGTACTTCTCCACATTATAAATTGGCACTATAATACTTACTTTTGGTACCATAGTCTTCCTCCGCAATGTATCGAGAATAAATAGTAGCCATCTCATTTTTTACTTTATTTAAGGTATAGTTTTGGATCCGTAACAAGCTGTTTTCCCCAAGTTTTGCTTCGATATCCGGATTGTTGTACAAAAAGAGTATTTTAGATGCGAACAGGCTTGGTTCATTTGCCACTGAGATAAAGCCATTTTGGTTGTTCTTTATTAGCTCTCGATGTCCGCGATTATTGGTTGCAATAATCGGTAATCCACTGGCCATTGCTTCAAGAATATTTACCGGTAACCCTTCTCTAAGACTAGATGCTACCGCTACGTCACTAAGTTGCAATAATAAATTGATGTCGTTCCGAAAACCGGCAAAGCATATTTTATCTTGAACACCAAGTTGCAATGCCAGTTGTTTGCATTTTTCCAGTAAAGGTCCTTCACCGGCAAAAATCAGACGCGCCTTGGGTAGCGAATTTTTCAATAGTGATAGTGTCCTGATTAATAATTGTTGGTTTTTGTTTTTATTAAATTCCGCTGCATAAAATAAAATGTAATCATCCTGGGCATAGCCAAATTTCATTCTTAAAACAGCTTTTGTCGATGATGTAGCTGGCTTATAATGATTAGTATCAATTCCTACGCCATGGACATGTTCAATCCTTCTTGCTTTAAAGTGGCGTTCTCTGGCTCTTTTATAATCTTCCTGATTGATTGTTATTAAGCAGTCGGTTAACGAAGATAACCATTTTTCAATAGAATAATAAACTAACCAATTTTGTACTGGTGCACCTTTATAAAAGTGGAAGCCATGTGCCGTATAAATGACTTTTGTCCCCTTTTTTCTGGCTGATTGTGCGGCTATGCGTGCAAGTATGCCGCCCATCGGTGTGTGGCAATGTATAATTTCGTAGTCATTTGAATGTATGATTTTCTTTAATTTAAGTAGTGCTTTTATATTTTGTATAGAAAAAGGCGATCGTTGTATTGGGATGGTGTAATGACTATCGACGTAAGGTAAGGGAAGAAAATCTCCCGAGACAGTGTGTACTTCATAGCCCTTTTCTTTAAACCATTTAAAATATGGAAGATGAAAGGAATGAAAATGAATATCTTTCGTTGCACAAAATAAAACAGCTTTCTTGTCTGTCATAATGTGTCAATCTCTTCTTTTAACATTTCCCGATCAACAACCGATTGCAAATAAAATAATAGCTGATTGCGTAACTCGCTATGTTGCAGAGCCATTTCAATTGTAGATTGGATAAATCCGAATTTTTCACCAACATCAAAACGTACCCCCTCAAATTCATATGCATAAATGGCTTCCGCTGCATTTAAAGTGGCAATCGCATCTGTCAGCTGAATTTCTCCGCCGGCTCCAGGTTGTTGATTTTCTAATATTTCGAATATTTTTGGAGTTAATATATACCTTCCCATGATTGCTAAATTGGAGGGTGATTCTTCTATAGCCGGTTTTTCAACTAATCCGTCAACACTATAAAATCTTGCCCCTACTTGTTTAGCATCAATAATGCCATATCGTGATACTTCATTTGGCTTCACTTGCTGAACACCTAGAATAGATGAATTGAAGCGACTATATTGATCAATTAATTGTTTCAAGCAAGGTTTTTCTGCTTGGACAATATCATCTCCTAACAAAACAGCAAAAGGCTCATTACCGATAAACTTACGAGCACACCAAATCGCATGACCTAAGCCTTTTGGCTCTTTTTGTCGAATGTAATGAATATCTACTAGTTTTGAAGACTTTTGCACTTCTTCTAGCAACTCAAATTTACCTTTCTCGTAAAGCGTATGTTCGAGCTCAAAAGAATAATCAAAGTGATCCTCGATTGCACGCTTTCCTTTGCCGGTAACAATAATAATATCCTCAATACCGGACTGGACCGCTTCTTCGATTATATACTGGATTGTCGGCTTATCGACAATCGGCAACATTTCCTTTGGCATCGCTTTTGTCGCCGGAAGAAATCTTGTTCCTAATCCAGCAGCGGGTATTATTGCTTTTCTGATCTTCATATCTTTGCTCCTTTAATTTAATATTGAGATAACTGGATATGTCTCTTCTTGTCCATTTGCAATCAGTAATACTTTGTGCCTAATAAGATCACTATCCCAATTTGAGAAGTTAGCGATTATTTCTTCTATTTCAGGAATAAATAGTTTCTTCGTTTTACCGACATATATATTGGGATATATTTGCTCTTCTAATACCTCATCATGACTTAAAAGCTCTTCATATAGTTTTTCGCCTGGACGGATACCCGTAAATGAAATTTTGATTTCATCCAATGAATAACCGGATAGCTTAATTAACTTTTTGGCCAAGTCCACAATTTTAACAGGTTCGCCCATATCGAGAACAAAGATTTCTCCTCCATCAGCTAGTGCTCCCGCTTGTAAAACCAATCGGGAAGATTCAGGTATGGTCATGAAATAACGGATCATGTCCGGGTGAGTGACTGTCACCGGACCGCCTTTTTCTATTTGTTTTGTAAACAACGGAATGACACTACCTCTACTCCCAAGAACATTCCCGAAACGTACCGCGACAAATTTTGTATCGCTATTTTTATCCATTTCTTGAATAAGCATTTCTGCCAGCCTTTTTGTAGCACCCATTACGCTTGTCGGGTTAACAGCTTTGTCGCTGGAAATCATTACAAACGTTTTCACGCCATACCAGCTAGCAGCATTAGCGACGTTTTGTGTGCCGATTACATTATTTTTAATTGCTTCTTCAGGATTTTTTTCCATGAGCGGCACATGTTTATGAGCAGCAGCATGATATACAACTTCAGGCGAATATTTCTCCATTATTTCCATTAACTTCTTATTATCTTGTATGTCTGCAATTTCCGTTATAAATTCAATACCTGAATGACGATAATTTTCTATTAATTCCATGTAAATTGAATAGATGCTGTTTTCACCATGACCTAATAATATAATGCTTTTCGGAGAGAAGTGGCATAATTGTCTGCATATTTCAGAACCGATGGAACCGCCAGCGCCTGTTACTAAAATTACTTGATCTTTAATGTATTCCGAAATACTTTCAATATCGAGATCAACAGGCTGCCTGCCAAGTAAATCTTCCACTTGCACATCACGAATTTTATTAACCGATAACTTCCCGGTTAGTAAGTCTTCTAACAAAGGTAAGATTTGTGTTTTTGCTTCAGTTTTGGCGCATTCCAAAAAGATACGATTGAGCTCTTCTTTATTTGATGATGGTATTGCTATAATGATATGCTCAATATTAAGCATTTTGACATAATGTTCAATATGCTTCGTTTTGCCAACAACGGGTATACCAAAAATGTCCAGTTTCTGTTTTTTTGTGTCATCGTCTATAAATGCAACAGGCAGCAACTCTGAAGCATTTCCTTTTATAAGCTGTCTTGCAACCATTGTCCCAGCAGATCCAGCACCGATAATCATCGTTTTCTTTTTATTCGTTTGTTTTAATAAATAATAGTCTCTGAATGTTCTCCAAAAAAATCTAGAACCTCCAATTAAAACAAGATGTAATAGCCAAATAGTGATTAGGAGCCGTTCATCGAATACATTTAAAAAGATTACCTGCACAATTGCTGCTAAAATCATGGTCGAAGTTGCCGTTTTTAATATAATCATTAGTTCTCCGATACTGGCATACTCCCAAGACTTCTTATTTAAGTTAAATATATATGCAAAAAGATGATGACCAATTAGCAAAGTTAATGACATAATGCTTAATTCATGCATGCTGATAAGATGATTAGGTATAACTATAGCGTTGCTCCCTAGAAAAGTAATTAAAATGATTACCGTGTCAATCAATATAAATAACGTAAGCCTTTGACGATATTTCATAAAAAGGTTTCATCTCCTACTGCTAAATTAAAAAAGGAAAACCTCCAATAAATTATTAAAGGGTCTTCCGTTTTTAATTTAAATGGGGCATCCAACCCCTCCTCACACCACACCAACGACGACTAGCGTCTAAGGTATATTTCAACCCACAGCATGACCGAGTGCCTCCGTTTATATAGGTAAGGAGACATCACCTGTTGTTTATTCAATTTCGTTCTTAATCAAGAACGGTAAAACAAAAATAAATTACTTCTTATAGAATACTTTGAATATTTTTTGCAAAATATTATGTGAATTATCATTTAAAACAATCCCTAAAATCTTTTCCTGCACAAAATGCAACTCTTTTTTTGCTGTTAATGTTTCTTTTAATTTCGTTTGCCCTTTTGTTATTACCATGACAGTGCCATCGCAATGGTTCGCTAAAACCTTCGTGATTGACGACTCGAGCAGAGATGGAGAATCAATAAAGATGTAATCGTATAAACTGTAAAGATATGTTAACAGTTTCTCAATATTTGCAGATTCAATAATATTTAACTTTTCATAACCGCTAGCCAGTATATCAAGATGAGCAATACTTGTTTTCTGAATAACCTCATTTGCCGATCGATGCTCATTGAGCAATAAATCTACTAATCCAACATTATTGTCTAAATTAAAGTAATGATGAATATTCGGTCGTTTAAAATTGGCATCAATGATAAGTACTTTTGCATTTTGTGAAGCTAGTGTCACCGCTAAGTTAATTGCCGTTACCGTTTTACCTTCGCCAGATGATGGTGATGTTACAAGGACACTTTTCATATCACTTTCTTTCGTCAATAATCGTATATTTGTCAGTAATGATCGATATTGCTCAGCAATGAGTGATTTCGGATTTGAGATAGAAATTATTTTAGTAGTAGAAGAGATCATCTAAACACCTCATATTTTTACTTCATTTGATTCTGTTTCCTTACTGACTAACAACATTTTTTCATCTTTCTTCTTATTATTATTTCTCGTATTCTTTTTGTTACTTTTAGAGATATAACCAATAACCGGCAATCCGATTTGCTCTTCTACTTCTTGGATTGTGCGAATTCTGCTGTCGAATACATTCAATAAATAAGCTAGACCGATTGCAAGTACTAGACCGATTATACTAACTTTTAATATTGTAGAATTGCTACTTTCTGTTGCTATTGGGATAGCTGTCGCCTTCGCTTCTGATAAATAATGTATAGCATCAAAATCCAAAATCGTCGGCACTGTTTCTTTAAATACTCTCGCGGTAGTATTGGCAATATCTGCAGCTAATTGTGAATCTTTATTTGTTGCACTAATAATCACTACATAAGACGAACCTACTGAATAGACTTCCAAGCTATTTGCTAATTGTTCGGGGGACATAGACAGCTTTAATTCTGAAACAACTTTTTCAAGTACGACAGTATCCTTAATGATCACTTGCATCGTTGACATATTTTCAGCAGTTGCATTTACGATTATTTTTGCTGATGATTGGTATAAAGGAACACCCTTATTGCTTTGAGCAATATAATACCCCCCCAAGCCAAAAATCAATACAGTTAAAATAATTAACCATGAATATCTTAATAGTGGTTGGATAATTTCTTTTATACTGATTTCTTTTACCGTCTCTTTATTTCTCATTTCTCCACCCTAGAATGATTTGATTTTACTCACTAACTAAAACTATTAAGTTCTCTTCAAGTAAATGTTCGATAAAGGGCAAAACATCTTCCTTACATTGTTCCGCTTCAACATTATATTCATTTTGCAATTTTGCAATTAAAGCATCTACTTGAATTGGCTTATGTATGTAATCCCAAATAACTCCCCCAATGGTCCCAAGGTTGTAGTATTTCCCGTTTTTAATGCTTAACATTACCTTCTCTCCGTCCATATCACTTACGATATTGCCTTCTGCTTGGGTAATGCAGTCTTTAAGACTGATTTTGCATTCTTGCATATTAAACAAATCCTCTCATAAGAAATTAAATAGATTCAGTTCTATTTCCTCTTGCTTTATAAATCGCTTTATACGTTCGATATAAAGAACTAATAACTATAAAATAGCATCTGTGTAAAAAAGTGTCAATTATAATTTTCATAAAATTACAATTGTTAACAATTGTCGATGTTATAAGCCATAAACAAGATATCAATAATGTATTAGCCGCTTATTTAAGTTATGTCCATTCTTTCAAAATTCACAATTTGTTCTCAATAACATAAAAAAACTGATTGCAATCGCAATCAGCTTTTTCTATTACTTATAAAATACTTTATCGATGTTATACTTCGAATGAAGTGTATTGATGATATATGTTTCGTAAATTTCACGTTCCATAGGATCTTCTACTACACATACATCAATTGAATAAATTTCGTCTCTATGGTTTTTAACTGGAGAAACATTGTCCTCAAGGTGTTTCTTTACGCGTTGTCTTAGCTTGCGCGCTTTGCCTACGAAAAGAAGTTCATCATGGATATTGTAAAACATGAAGATGCCGCCTTTATCGCGAGGGATTTCATGTAAATCAATGAATCCATTGATGCTAGGGATTACTGCTTCTCCAGGTTTGATTTGTTGTTTACGTCGTTCGATGCTTACATCGACTTTTGGGATTTCAATATTAATCATACTATTCACGTCCTCTAATTGTGTAAAAGTTAATGTTATCATAAGTTTCGGCTATTGGCTATGATAAGTGGAAACTTCTTTTCCATAAGTATACCTTTATTTTAGTTTGACTACAAAAAAATCTCTTCCGCATAAGCAGAAGAGATTTTATATTTTAAGAAGCATTTTCTTCTAAAACTGTATCTTGTGAAGTGGAAGGTGTCTCTGGTTTTTGTTTCATAAATCGATAAAAAGCCAGTCCGCTTACAAGCAGTAATACACCTAAAATGAATGTTTTAAGGTCTGATGTACCGGCAAATAAAACGTAAACAGAATAAAATGTTGCTACTCCACCGATAATTCCATCTTTCAGTCTTCCATCTTTAACGCCATATGTTTCTCCTGTAATTACGAGCTTCAATTGGAATGCAGCAGCGATTACATAAGGAACTAGGTACGACAATGTTGCGATGTAAATAATAAAGTTAAATGCCTCTGAAATCGAGTTTGAAATCGTTGAAAAAATGAATAACTGACCTAATGCATTTGTCAGCAATAATGAAAATGCCGGAATGCCTTTTTTGTTTTCTTTCATAAAACGTGGAATGAAGATGCCTTGTTTAGCAGCGGCACTTGGTACTTCCGCTGAAAGCATTGTCCATCCGATTGTAGAACCGATTAATGAAATTAAACCTAATGCTGCCAACAATTTTCCGCCGATTGGTCCTAAAACTGTTTCGATAGCGTCGATAAGCGGTTTTTCAGATGTTACTAGAACTTCTTGTGGAAGCAAGCCCATAACTAATGAACTGATTCCGATATAAATCGCTAATGTGATCATTAATCCTAATACTGTTGCACGTTTAACATCTGATTGTTTTTTCGCTCTAGATGAGAAAACGACGGCTGATTCAACGCCGATGAAAGCCCATAAAGTTGCTACTGCCGCAGCATTAATTTGTCCAAGCATACCTACTGTTTCGCCGACTTCTGTTGTTTTGTCTGCAATAAAAGGTGTTATGTTAGATGCTTCAAAAGCTGTTAATCCAATAATAATAAAGATGAAAAATCCAGTTACTTTTGCGGCTGTAGCGGCCAAGTTAATTTTACCTGCGCCCTCGATGCCTTTAAGAATAATGAAGTGAGTACCCCATAAAACAATTGTACAAACTAAAAATGTAAGTGCATTTCCGACTTTTAGTGTAAAACCTCCGACTGTAAATAAATCAGCCTGACTCGTCATTACCGGGAAGAACGTTGATAAATAACTGGCAAAAGTCGTTACAATCGCGATATTCCCTGCTAAGTTACCAATCCAGTATCCCCACGTTGACATAAATCCTGTTAATGTTGATGCTTTTGAGCCTTTTTTAAATAATTCTTTCGCATATATTTGCGGTCCGCCTTGTAGTTCAGGTTTTCTTTTTCCTAAGTTACCGAATACGAATGCGACGAATAAAACGCCTAAACCTGTGAATATCCAAGCTGATATGACACCAGCCGGACTTGCCGCTTCTGCTAATGTTCTAGGAAGCATAAAGATTCCGGAACCGACCATGTTGCCGATTACCAATGATGTTAAAATCCAAAATCCAATTTTCTGTTGATTACCCATTTGACAATCTCCTCTGAAGTTAATAGTCTCTTGTTCGTTACTCATTCACAACAGGTAGAGAAAATAAAAACACACCACTTAAAGATGGTGTGTTGTCTGTATCTACAACGCTCACCAACTTTGATGGATAGTTCTCCATAGCAAAATGCTATGACAGTCCTGCACCTGTTCGATGCAGTCCCAGCTTACTGCGACCAGAAATTCGCAGCGCTTCGGCGGTGGTTCCTTTCAACAAACGTCATCGAGTTTTCTGACTCTCGGTTTATGTACTCTTAAACACCGCAACCTCTACCTCATCTATTGCTGATGAGGACTATAATGTATTATTTAATATAATCATATAATAATTTAGTGCAACATATCTGTCAAGCCGTTACATAATTCTATATTTATACGTATTTTCTTTGACCTTCGAGAAATGATGTTTAATATTCGCTTTTTCCCTTTTAAAGTGCAATTTTGTCTTTAGTAGGATTGGCAACAGCTGACAAGCTGTTACCGGCTTTGAATAATGATAGCCTTGTATTAAGTGAATTGCTTTCCACTTCATTTGCTGCATCATTTCATCCGTTTCGATTCCTTCAGCAACAATTGTCATGTTTAATGTATTCAGTGCATTTATAATCGCTTGTAATACCGCATTATTTTTCCCATTATCTATAAACTGCTTATCGATTTTCACCATTGAAATAGGCAATGTGTTTATGTAGGAAAATGAAGTGTGACCGGCTCCAAAGTCATCAATTGCGAAAATCACCCCAAGTTCTGCTAACTTCGTCATATTGCTAACTAATGATTCACTTACAGTTAATGATGAATGCTCGGTAATTTCTAAAATAATACTTTCTGGCGATACATTGTATTTTGTTGCTAATTGAGTAAAGTTGTTCAAGAAACTATCTTCTTGTAATGTTTGATTGCTAATATTAATATGTGTCTTTATTCGAATATCATTTTTTTGCCATTCACATATTTGTTTAAAAACCGTTTCTATAACCCAATATTCCAATTGTGACAGCTGCTCACGCGCTTCAAGTAAAGGTATAAAGACTGCTGGTGAAATGTATTCTTCTTTATGTTTCCATCTGATTAGTGCTTCAACATTTGTGCAGCTATTCGATTTAAGATTTAAAATCGGCTGATAGTTTAATGAGAACTCATTATTTTGCAATGCGATTTCCCAATTGTTTAAAATATATTGAGTACGTTCATCAGTGATTTCTTTTTTTTCGATATAGCCATCAAACCATCCCGAAACAAAAGATCTATGGATATGAAAAATATATAAAGCGCTATTCACCTTTACTTCAAAAGTTAAAACTTTGAACTCCGGCTCTGCATTTATTTTATTTAAAATAAGTTCTTCTACGCATATACATTCACGCAATTCTTTTATATGTTTTCCGACTTTCTCAATAATCCGGATTGAATCCATTTCTGCATGACCTACAATAAAGTGTGTAAAAGTAGTATCCATATTTCGATAACCTCCTTTTCATTGTCCTCCAGATCATTCATCTATTAAGGATGTTATACCTAGTAAGAAATGAATCTTATTACCTCTCTTTGTATAACTATACTTTAAAACATTTATCGGGAAATTTATATAGTTTGAGGGGATTGCAAGGTTTCGAATTTTTTTGAGGGTTTTATTAAAGATTTTTGGTGGAGTCTTGTTTTAACTTAGTATTCTATATTGATAAATGAAAATAGAAGGAAAGATTGGTTCTTCCCTTCTACCTTTTGATGAATTATAGAATATTATTATAATTGATTTTTAATAATCCAGGTCCAGGCTGATATCCGCCGTGAGCTACTTCTATTTTCATGTTACTCAACAATCCAGGTCCAGGCTGATACCCGCCGTGAGCTACTTCCATTTTCATGTTACTCAACAATCCAGGTCCAGGCTGATACCCGCCGTGAGCTACTTCTATTTTCATGTTACTCAACAATCCAGGTCCAGGCTGATATCCGCCGTGAGCTACTTCTATTTTCATGTTACTCAACAATCCAGGTCCAGGCTGATACCCGCCGTGAGTAATATCCGTATTAGTATTTTTAAATAAGTACTCATTATTTAGTGTTAATGAGAAACATAGTACTGTTAAGAGGAGCCCTAGTTTTATTCTTTTTTTCTTCATCTTTAATTCTCTCCATTTCCATAAAATATGTAGCAGACTCTTTATATCGTTTTTGGACATAATAATACTTACCTAAATAAGTATATATATATCTTAAGTTTTCTAAGTAGTTATTTTTTATAAAGAAATGAATAGTCTTTTTTTGTATTTTCCAATGCATTTTCTCATTACCTTCTAATAGATATAATTCTGCTTTTTGAGCTAAAATAATCATTTTGTTATATTCAGTTGTTATATAGCTCTCACCTTTCTCAATATAATAACTAGCTTTTTCATAGTGATTTAATTTAAGGTAACAAGTAATTATAGTTTGAATTATTTCTATCGGTAATTGAATGTTATTTTTTTCTGATTCCTTGAAATAATATAACGATTTTTCATATTGTTCATGATTAAAATAAATCGTTCCAATATGTTGATAGGCTATAGATTTAACTTGTTCAGATTCATTTTGCTCAGCTAATTTTCTTAAGCGATCTACTATATTTAATGCTTTATCATATTGCTTACTATTAATTAAAAGGGCTGATAATTGTATATATGCCACAAAAGTTAGATTACTATAATCGCGTTCATCTACTTTACAGATTGCTTTATTTATATAAGTCAAAGATTCCTCATAAAGTGATAATCTCATACTTATATTGGACAAATTAATAAGTATATTAATTAATACAAAGTCATCAGAACAAATATTTAATATTTCATTTCCATAACTGTAACTTCGCTCATATTCCTCTTTAACAAAGTTAATCTGCATTAAAAAGTAGTAATAATACAACTGGAATTCAGATGGATATTCTTCGATATTTGAGATTGGCAAGAATAACGATAAGTACTCCTCTTCAATCTCCAAAGCTTTATTAATTCGTCCTTTTTTTATGTGATATACTGCTCTCAACATATTGAACGATATTTCCTGCTGAATACACTCAATCGGATGCTTTAAGGACTTCAGTAATTGTTTTGCTTCTTCAAGATCATTGTTTAATATCGCTTGAAAAAGCATTTCGATAATTTCTCCTGTAACTTCATTTACCTTGTCCCAATTCAAAAAATAAGATATAGGTACGTCCATGCTTTGGGACATTAGTAATATGATGTCGTTGGATGCTTGGTATTTACCTGTCTCGATATTACCTAAATGGGAACTGGAAACATGGATTTTTTTGGCGAAGTCCGTTTGCGTCAGTTTATTTTTCTTCCTGGCGTAAGCAATTCGTCGGCCTAAATGAACCTCCACTAGTACAGTCACCTCTTTTCTATACCTATTATTCCTTACCATTATAAGTAATTATTGGGTTATATGTAAATAAGTATGACTTAAAAACAATAGTTTGTGTTAAAACCGTAAAAAAATCGATACTTTTCATTAGAACTCTTGCGATAACAAGATAGTTCTTAATACCTACTTACTAATCAAAAAAAATTATAAACCAACAAATTAGGACAATATCATTAGTTTAAATATGTTACTATCATTTTCAGTTTTCATTTTTGGATAGTTCACGATCGATAATAATTGATAAATAAGGCAGCACTTTATGGCGAAGTTCTTCGTGTCTTAATGCCATTTCTATTGTAGTTTGAATAAAGCCGAATTTCTCGCCGACGTCATAACGGGTGCCTTCGAATTCATATGCATAGATGGCTTCGATCTCATTTAATCTGGCAATGGCATCCGTCAGCTGAATTTCTCCTCCGGTTCCAGGTTCTTGATTTTCTAAAATATCGAAGATCAACGGATTTAAAATGTATCTTCCCATTACAGCTAAGTTGGAAGGCGCTTCGCTTTGCTCAGGTTTTTCGATAACATTTTTCACGTTGTATATACGGTGTCCAATTTGGCTTATGTCGGCAATTCCATAGCGTGATGCGTCCTCCGGCGGTACTCGTTGAACACCGAGAATTGAGGCGTTGTATCGGTTATATTGATTCATCATTTGCCGCAAGCAAGGTGTTTCTGATTCGACGATATCATCACCTAACAGTACAGCAAATGGTTCGTTTCCGATGAATTTCCGTGCGCACCAGACAGCATGCCCTAATCCTTTTGGCTCTTTTTGGCGAATATAATGGATATCAACTAAATTTGAAGAGGTTCTCACCTGCTCTAGAGCATCAAATTTCCCTTTTTTATAAAGGGCTGTTTCCAACTCAAACGAATGATCAAAATGATCTTCAATTGACCGTTTGCCCTTTCCTGTCACGATAATAATATCTTCTATGCCTGATTGGACCGCTTCTTCAATAATGTATTGTATTGTCGGTTTATCAACAATTGGCAGCATTTCTTTCGGCATTGCTTTAGTCGCGGGGAGAAAACGGGTACCTAAACCCGCTGCTGGAATAATAGCTTTTCGTATTTTCATCTTCTCTCATCCTTTTTCAGTATGATAAGTACCATTTTTTATGCTTTCCCACCATTGTCTATTGCTGATATACCATTCAATCGTTTCCAATATGCCGGAATCAAAATTATACTTTGGTGTCCATCCTAATTGTTTGCTGATTTTCTTGGAATCAATAGCGTAACGACGGTCATGACCGAGACGATCGGGAACATACGTAATTAAATCTGCTGAAACACCAAGCTTTTCTATAATTAATTGGACAATTTCATTATTCGTTTTTTCATTGTTGCCTCCGATGTTATATACTTCGCCCTCCTTTCCTTGATGGATGACTAAATCTATAGCAGAGCAATGGTCAGCCACGTGAAGCCAATCTCGTATATTTTTTCCGTCTCCATATATCGGCAACACTTCACCTTCTAACGCATTCGTCACCATTAACGGTATCAGCTTCTCTGGAAATTGATACGGGCCATAATTATTGGAACATCTCGTAATATTGATTGGCAGATTAAACGTTTCATAATAAGCACGGACAAGCAAATCAGCTCCCGCTTTGCTTGCCGAATACGGACTGTTTGGAGCTAAAGGCGTTTCCTCTGTAAAAAAACCCGCTTCTCCCAGGCTTCCATATACTTCATCGGTAGAGATTTGCACAAACTTATCAATATTATTTTCATTAGCCGCATCCAATAATACTTGCGTTCCTAAAACATTCGTTTTGACAAATACCCCCGGGTCGGAAATACTACGGTCTACATGAGATTCCGCAGCAAAGTTCACAATGATTCGTATTTGATGCTCTTTTATGATTGAATTTACTAATTGCTTGTCGCCGATATCGCCTTTTATGAACGTGTGGCGACTGTCAGCGCCCAAACTACTTAAATTCTCGACATTCGCGGCATATGTTAATAAATCGAGATTGACAATGTTATAATCGGCATATTTATTAAGCATGTATGAGATAAAATTAGATCCGATAAATCCCATACCGCCTGTCACTAAGATGTTCATGCGATCAACTCCAAGTAAAATTGTTATCGGCTTCCTCTAAAGCAGGATTTTTAGCATCTTTTTCGGATAAAACAGGGTTATTGATCGGCCATTGAATGCCTATTTTTGTATCATTCCAAACAATTCCTCTGTCATATTGTGCGGAATATAACGCATCTACTTTATACTGAACTTCAGTGAAATCAACGAGTGTGCACAATCCGTGAGCAAACCCTTTCGGTATAAGCAGTTGCCTTCTGTTTTCGGCAGAAAGGACATAACCATCCCATTGTCCATATGTAGGAGAACCTTTACGAATATCGACTATGACATCAAAGATAGCGCCCCTTGTCGCCCGAACCAATTTTGTTTGTGCGCAGGGATTCAACTGATAATGCAATCCCCTAATTGTGCCTTTTCTAACAGATAAGGAATGGTTATCTTGAAGAAAATTTGTATTAAATCCAAAGTTCTTAAACAATTCAGCATTATAGCTTTCCATAAAAAACCCTCTTGAATCTTCATATACAACAGGCTCAATTATGAATGCTTCATTAAATTTAGTCGGAACAATCTTCAATGATCTCCATCCCCTTTTTTAAGTGAAATCATTTTTGAAGCACTGTACACGGCTATGTATAAAGTTGTTTATCCTCCATAGCACATGGCATTCAGACTATAAAACAGTATATGCTGCAGCTTTCCGTATAGTCTTATAAAACGGATATTTTCATACATCCCATCACATAATAAAAACACTGTACTAAAGAGGAGATTTTTTATGAAAAAATGTTTTATACTTTTCTTTTTATTATTGGTAATATTCGTGACAGCTAATGAAGCAAACGCACATAGAGATAGTCGAGAAGCGTATGAAAAAACAGGTAAGGTCATTTGGGAGGTCAAAACAGAAGAAAAAATTGTGGCTATTACGTTTGATGACGGTCCGCATCCTGTTTTCACACCGCAAATATTGGACATACTCGCTAAACATAATGCAAAGGCCACCTTTTTCGTTGCCGGAAACAAAGTGGAACGGTTTCCCGAAGTGTTGAAGCGCACAGCGAAAGAAGGGCATGAAATAGCAAACCATACATACAGCCATATTTATAGCGGCAAAATCAGTTCGGAAAAATTGACGAATGAACTGGAAAAGACTGATGTAATTATTCAAAACCTGATAGGTAAAAAGCCTACATTATATCGTCCTGTTGGAGGTCTGTACAATAATAATATTATTCATACAGCCATTAAAAACGGGAAGATTGTTGTATTATGGTCATGGAATCAGGATCCGCATGATTGGAAAAGTCCTCCTGCCTCCAAAATTGCTTCTTACATAAAAAAAGGGCTAAGCCCAGGAGATATCATCTTATTGCATGATTGGCACGGAACTGAAGATTCAACCATTTCTCAAACGGTCAATGCTTTGGACGATGTACTGACGTATCTTGATGAAAATGGCTACAGATGTGTGACCGTCACACAATTGCTTTATGAATCTTCGCAATCAGTTCCGGACATCGTCGATCCTTTCGAATAATCAATTACAGGTTTTGTATTGTTATCAAAAAATATATATATTTCTAACAAGTACCATTTCACATCTGCTTACTATATACTACTAATTGTTCAATTAGTACATAAGCCTAAGGAGAAAAAAGATGATAAATAAAATTGGAAAGATTACCTTATACGTTGACGATCAAAAAGCAGCAAAAGCTTTTTGGACAGAAAAAATGAATTTTGTTGTGAAATTTGAACAGCCAATGGGTCCTAATATGACATGGCTAGAAGTCGGACCAAGCGAAGATGAGTTCACTACTTTTGTTTTGTATGATAAAAAAATGATGCAACAGCAAAATCCATCAGCCAACGTCGGACACCCAAACATTTTGTTAAGCACGACTGACATTGAATCTGCTCATGCACAAATGCAAGCTAACGGAGTGAATGTAGAGCCCATTATGAAGATGCCTTATGGCAGTATGTTCAAATTTAAAGATCAAGACGGCAATGATTTCATCTTGCGCGAAGATAAATAAATAAGAAAAACCGTCACCGGTCCTTTTCTATTTCAATGAAAAAGAAGACGTGCGGGAAACGAAATGCGGAAGCGGCCCGATCAATCCCGACCAGCATAAGACGAATCATGCAGGAAATTGCAAATTTCCGGAGTGATTTGGCTTATGACCTCGAGGGGCTGGCCGCTGAAGCTAGACAAAGCCTAGAAAGTAACATCGGTTATAACCGCCACGTTGGTAACGCCGATATGACTTAGATCCTGTAGGCTTCCGAGCATGGCAGGTGTATGTTTAGACAGCTAAATCGAGCCATCAAACATTTGATGGCTCTTTATGTATCGTTATTTATTTTCAGCCATTGCGGATAATTTTTGCGCATTTTTGCCGATATCTTGTACAATCTCCGTGATTTGTTGAATGGAATTTACCTGCAAATCAGCAAAATCAGTAATCCCTTCGAAAGCATTATTTAAATTATTTATTGCTTCCTGAATTCCTTTTGTAATTTCATCGATTTGAGTGACATTTTCTTTTGAATTTGTAGCAAGCTTCCTGATTTCATCAGCCACAACCGAAAACCCTCTTCCAGCATCACCAGCTCTCGCAGCTTCAATAGCAGCATTTAATCCTAATAGATTACTTTGATCAGAAATTCCTTTTACGACTTTAGATATTTGCCCGATTTGATTTGTACCGTTTCCAACTTCTTTTAAATGGTTGGAAACGTCAATGATACGTTCTGCCAAATTAGATGCTGAGACTGTAATATCTTCAAGCGAGGCTGCTGTTTCTTGGACAATAGCGCTTAAGCTCTCGGAAACTTCATGCAAATTGTTCTTTTTTTCGATGCTCGTAGCTACCCCGACGCCTCCAATAACCTTTCCGGTTTCATCATGAATCGGAATAACTTTCGAGGCAAATGGCACTCCGAATATCTCTTTTGGTACGGTTGCAGCCATTTCTTTATTACTTTTGATTGCCGTAGATAAAATGTCTCCATCAACTAGCGGCTCTCCCGGTGTTAAATTCAAATTGAACGTTTTCGCAGGCACATATATTAATAACTTTTCCGTATCATAAACACTGATTGAAATATCATCCTGCATCAATTTATGTAAGCTTGGCGCAATTTTCACAAAAGCATCCAGTAAACTTACATTGGAATGTGTTTGACTCATAGTTGTTCAATCCCTTCTGAAAATTACAATTATTCACAAAAATGACATAATTACATTAACTATTTTAAAGTATCTATCAAAGTTTTACAAATATAGTGTGAACTATATAATATACAGCAAGAAAAAAGACTCACATTTGTGTGAGTCTTAATAATTAAAAATTATTCACCTAAATCAACGTTATGGAAGACTTGTTGAACGTCTTCTAGATCTTCAAGCGCATCAATCAGTTTTTCGAATTGAGCTTGTGCATCTGCTTCTAAAGTAACTTCATTTTGAGGAAGCATAGTTAATTCAGCTACAGTAAAATCTTCAACGCCGGCATCTTTCAATGCAGTTTGCACCGCATGGAATTGATCTGGCTCAGCATATACGATAACTGCTTCATCTTCTTCTAAAATATCACGAACTTCTACATCCGCTTCCATTAATAGCTCAAGTACTTCGTCAGCTGTTTTGCCTTCAAGACCGATTACAGCTGTTTTGTCGAACATATACGCCACTGAACCACTGACACCCATGTTGCCTCCGTTTTTACCGAATGCAGCACGAACGTTAGAAGCTGTTCTATTTACGTTATTTGTCAATGCATCAACGATAATCATTGATCCATTTGGCCCGAAGCCTTCGTAGCGAAGTTCATCGTAGTTTTCATCTGAACCGCCTTTTGCTTTATCGATTGCACGATCAATAATATTTCTTGGAACATTGTATGTTTTTGCGCGCTCAAGCACAAATTTCAAAGCTTGGTTTGATTCCGGATCCGGCTCGCCTTGTCTTGCTACTACATAAATCTCTAAAGCAAACTTTGAATAAAGACGGCTTGTGTTTGCGTCTTTCGCAGCTTTCTTCTCTTTAATATTGTTCCATTTACGGCCCATTGGTACCACTCTCTTTCAACATTGAATCTATATATAATTTTATCCCGAAAAAGGCTATTTCTTCAATTGTTAGTAAATGTAACGTATTACTAATAACCATTATTGCAAAACAAACTATGCAATTGAAGATACGCACTCATTCATTACACATAATATTATACCTGAATTGTTTTGTTTGTTAATACCATTTATCGGTTTACTTGTTGATTTTTATTAATTATTAGCAACAAACTCTTCATTTTTCCCCAATAATCCTTGCAAACTCATCCAATGTCGTATCGTATTTAATATATAGTCGCGGCAAAAGATAATTTTCGTTTTTGCCGCCTTTTGCTGTATATAGCTCAGGGATTGTAGTCAGACCGAATTGATAATACTTCTTCATCTCTTCAATCACTTTATTATTATACAGTCCATATGGGTATGCCAGCGCGATTACCGGTTTTTCAGTGATGCTTTCAATACGCTCCTTAGAGTTTTTCAATTCGGCTGTCAGATCTTTCGTTTTTGTCAGCTCCGGATGTGTAGCTGAATGCGACTGAATTGAGATTAAGTTGGAATTCGAAAGCATTTTCAGATCCTCTTCAGAAAGTCTGTTTTTGCGACCGATAAAATCAGATATGACAAACATAGTAGCTGTCGGCTTAAACGATTCGCTTTCAATTTTCCGGAAAACAGTATATACATTTAAATTATTTTTGTATCCATCATCTAATGTAATAAAAATCGGCTTCTTCACTTTACTTAAATCATGCCATTTCTCAAATGTAAGTAATGTGTAGCCATGATCGCGCAAATACATCATTTGCTTCTCGAAATTTTCCGGACTTACATATAGATCCTTCACACCATGACCTTTAAATTCATCGATAGAGTGGTAAATAAGAATGGGAACTTTTTGTTGGGCGGACACCTGGTTAGGAAACCATGCCATAATAAGGAAAGGAATAATAATTAGCAGTCTGTTCATATATGCACTCTCGCTTTAATTTATTTATGTTATTATTGCAAAAGTGACTTGTTTATATGAGTAGATATGCTTCTTTAATAACTATTCTTCATGAACTTCAACAAAAATAGTCCCGAATAATTCCTCCTCAACATAAGCATCCAACTTCCACATACCAGGTTCAGGAAGCTTTAGCATAGAAGGTGTATGGGCATCTGCTCCGTTATTTGGACCACCTAACTCTCCTTCCAATATAATGATTTCTTCTTTTTCTTTTGAAGTAGCCACGACTTTAAATGCCGTCTTACCTGACAACCTTTCCTTACCCCATAAATGCCACATATATTTTTGTTCTTTGTCAGGATAAAATTTTGTTACTTCCGAGTCATAAATAAAGCCGATTTTACCTTCCTCACCAATCATTTCGTAACCGCCGGATTCAAAAATCTCACTCTCTTTCCAAGTTTCTTGTGTACAGGCAATCAAAGTTATCAAAAGGAATATAACAAAAATAATCTTCTTCAACTGAACCTCTCCTTTTTCACTGGAAATACAAAAAACCTCCTAAAAAATCAACGATGACTTTTAAGAGGTCCGAATAGACTACGATTATTGATACATCGGCTTTTGGTTATCAATCACTTGTTGCTGAAGCGGCAGAACGATGCTACCGTGGAGGACTTCAATTATGAACTGTAAACATCGATAATCCATACAATAAAATCGCCACATAAAACGTAATAATCACTAACCATTTCCTATGCAAATCACTGTCCAAAATAAATCTTTTTCTCCCTTACATTTAAAATTTTAGTTAAAAAGACCTTTACCAACTATTCCGGTAAAGGTCATAAGTTCTATATATATCCTTTACCGTATTGGCAAAGGTCTCGCAAGCAACGATATTGTTGCCAATTATGCCGGTGATGGTTATCACGTACTGACGACATAATTGAAAGCTACTCCCCTTTGGGGCAATTATATGTTTGAATTAATACAATTATACTAATTCGTATTTAAAATAATCATAATATAAAGAATATTAAACGTCAATAACTTTCATACAAGATTTGTTCAATAATCACATTAAAATACTGTCATAAAGTTGCTAATCAAATAGGCTATGACTGTATACAACAAGATAATCAACTATACAGCCTCAAATTAACACCAAGTTCCGTCTAATAATTTAATTCTCTTGCCGAAATGAACATGCCAATGCATATGTTTATTGCTTTGATATTCCCCGATATTAGTAGAGACCGTACAAGCACCGTATTGATCATTAACTATTTTTGAGACATGCTTAATTACAGATAACAAATCCTTTATTATATGTATATCTTGTTCCTCAACATCAATTAAAGACTTGATATGCTTTTTAGGAATAACAACAATATGAACTTCATAAAATGGCCGGGTGTGGTAGAAGGCCAACGAATGCTTTGTTTCTTTTACAACTTCTACTTTCGTTTTCCCGCTGAGAACTTCATCGCAATAAAAGTCTTGTTCCATTGTTTGTCCTCTCCAATCATTTTAATATTAATTTAACACAATTTAGCGCATTTTACAGAATTTTTAAATTTGCGCATTAAAAAAATGAACAGAAATTGCTAAATAGAATATATTGTGATAGAATACTAAAAATATAGTCTTAAAACAGCATATATTTGTTCTAATTTTGTGATTCTTTGAACATTGTTAGCATCTAGTCTTTATATGTAGCAGGAGGTCTTTTTTTATGAAGAACAGTATTAATTTAGCTGGTGCTTTTGTTGGAATCATTGTTGGTGCCGGCTTTGGTTCTGGACAAGAGGTAATGCAATTTTTCACAAATTTCGGCATATATAGCGTTCCGGCTGTGTTTATTGCAGCAATTTGCTTTTCATTTATCGGGATGCAGATCGCTCAATTAGGGAGTCACATCCAATCGACTTCTCACAAGGATATTATTCAGCTTATTTGCGGACGTTACATAGGTACAGCAGTGGATTTTATTTTATCGTTTTTTCTGTTTGGTGTTGCGGTTATCATGATTGCCGGTGCGGGTTCAGTAGTCGAGCAGCAATTTGGCATACCATCTCAAATCGGTGCAATTGCGATGACAGTATTAACAGTTGCTACCCTGCTATTAAAAATCGATAAAATTATCTCAATTATCAGTTCAGTTACTCCGTTTTTGTTAGTAATTATGATTGTAATTGCCGGCTATGCGATTTTTAATGCAGATACTAGCTTAATTGAAATTGAATATTATAGTAATGTAGAAGAAGCAGCCGCTTCTCACTGGATTTTATCATCGCTATTATATGTATCATTTAATATTGCAGTAGGTTTCTCGATGCTGTCTTTAATGGGCGGGCGTTTAAAGAATAAAAAAGAAGCCGCTACAGGCGGTATCATCGGAGGCGTTTTGTTAGGTGTGCTATTAATGCTAATCAACGGCGGCATGCTGACAAACATGAAAAATGTGCAAGGTATCGATATGCCGACTTTATATTTAGCAAATAATATCACGCCTATTTTAGGACACATTTTATCTATCATTTTGTTAGCAATGATCTACAATACTTGTGTCGGAATGCTTTATGCGTTCACTGCCCGTTTTGTTCCTGCAGATACTAAAACGTTTAAAGTTTCTGTTGTCGCAGTTGGCGCAGCAGCCTTTACATCAAGCTTTGTCGGCTTTAGCAAATTGGTCGGAAGCGTCTACCCGATTATGGGCTATGTCGGTTTCGTTTTACTTGGAGCAGTCTTTCTTTCATGGGTCCGTTCGCTTCATCATACAACAACCCTAATTCCCGAAAATTTACAATAGAGGCAATGAAATCTTTTTGATTTCATTGCCTCTATTTTTTAATAGTTTAATTGTATTTGGACAATTTCTGACTGACTGCTCGTACGTATTGGCGGTCCCCAAAATCCGTATCCTGATGTCACAATTGAATGTAACTTTCCTTTTTTCAAGTAGCCCCAGTCATTTTCATATATCCTTTCTGTGAATAAATGAAAAGGAGCCAATTGGCCTCGGTGAGTATGTCCGGAAACCATTAAGTCAATACCCTCATTTTTGGCAATATCAAGTTCATACGGCTGATGGTCCAATAATAGGACAGGCTTTGTTTGATCAATATTTTCCGTCAACTTAGATAACGGCAATCGATCTTGATCCGTTCTATCCTTTCTGCCAATTAACATGATAGCATCAGCAACTTCAACCGATTCATCATATAAAACGTTCACATTACTCTTTTCTAATGTCTTAATCAATTCATTTATATCGCCAAGATCATGATTACCAAGAGAAGCGTAAACCCCATAAACAGAATCAATTTTAGCCAATACTTCCGTCATTCCTTGTTCGACATATTGATTTATTGAATCATCAACAATATCGCCCGGAATTAAAACTAAATCCGGTTTCAGTTTATTAATTTCTTCAACCATGTTTTCAGCATGTCCTTTACCTGAAAGTAAGCCAAAATGCGTATCAGCAACCATAACGATATTCAAGTTATTTGTATTTTCTTTTTTAACATTTACCTCGTGTGAACGAACTATCGGAGTATATGCATTATAGGTGCCGTAAACGAATACAACAACTACCATGAGAATGGTTATTATAGCAGCCCACTTTTCAGCCTGAATACGCTTGATTTTACTGTAACGGGAAAAGAAAATCAAAATATGCAAGATCGGCACAGTTAGAAACAAAACATAAAAGAAGGCCATCCAATAAGCGCTTCCCGCTCGTAAATAAACACTCTCAGACATTGTGCCGAACATTAAAACATTCGCTAACAGTATGAAGATTATTAAATATATTTTTTTGAATGTTGTTTTTGAATGAAAAAACCATTTGCCAGTCGTAAAACCGATATAAAAAACTACTGCATTAAAGATTGTCAATACGACAATATAAGACAACCAAATGGGCATTTCCAATCACCTTTTCTGCTTTTTAAGCATAAAAATCCTTATCTATACATATAATTATAGTTTATACGTTCGATATATTACTAATTATATGACTTTTAGGATTATCTACCATTTTCAACACACTTTTTTAATCATTAACTGCAATTATTGTATAATAATATTATGTTGTTCATATAGAAAGAAGGTTCAAATGTGAAAAGCTTCATAAACAGTTTTTTCTTTATTTTTGTGAGCGGAATCGGTGGACTATTACTTTCATTGACGGGCTTTTCAATGGGCTGGGTGATCGGAACGCTTATAACAGCTGCCAGCTTGTCTTATGTAAGACCTAAATGGGTAAAAAACTCACTGTCTTTAAAAGGAATACCAAAATATTGGCTTAATATTGGCATGTACTTATTGGGAATTGAGATAGGATTACAAATAAATTTAGCTGTCATCACTGCATTTAAGGAGCACTTTTTCATAATATTCTTTACGCTCCTGTTATCTATTATCTTTTCCTTGCTGACAGGTTTTTTGCTTTGGAGAACTACTTCTTTATCAATGATGACAAGCTTCATTAGCACAACTCCGGGAGGTCTGTCCGTTATGGGCGGAATCGCTGATGACGTCGGCGCTAATACCGCTGTTGTCAGTATTGTGCAAACAATCCGCGTATTTATGGTCGTATGTACGATTCCGCTTTTGCTTTCATTTACAGATGTACATAATATTAGCCTCTTTTCTAGTTTAGCGGCAACCCAAGGTGAAAATGGGAGCTTTTTGTGGTTGGTTATTTTTATGATTATTGGCATTGGCGGTTATTTCTTCGGTAAACTAATTCGAATACCTGCCCCTTGGCTCGTTGGAACGATGATCGGCATTGCCATTACGCAGGCGGTAGGTTCCTCGATTGTAAATCATGACTTGAATGTGTGGTGGCCGCCGATTTTATTTATTTTTGCTCAAATATTCATCGGCGCAAGCATTGGCTCTCGAATTAGAAAGGAAATGTTTATTGGTGTTAAAAGAGTCATCGCTCTTTCTTCCTTAACAACGATTGCTTTTATATCGGCTATGATGTTATGCTCTTTTGTTGTTTCAAAGTTGACCAATATTACATTTACGACAGCTGCTTTAGCGTTTGCTCCGGGAGGAATTGCAGAAATGTCGACAGCCGCCCTTCTATATGGGGCAGATTCAACTTTTGTAGTAGCTGTTCAAGTAATTCGGGTTATTCTTGTTTGTACGATTTTGCCGCAGTTGTATAAAATACTGAATAAAAAACTAGCTTAAAGATAATAAAGTAAGCGCCCGGCAGTCTCCGAGGAGATGCACAGGCGCTTACTTTATTTGAGAGCATTAAGCTCTTCAGTTACTACTTTCTCTATGAAGTTTAAGTCTTCTTGTTCAATATTTAACGGTGGCGCCAAAGATAAAACATTGTTGTAGCCGGCAACAGTAGCGCCATTTTTACCGATAATCAATCCTTTTTGTTTACAGCCGGCAATCACTTTATTCACCAATTCGACAGGTAATGGTTCTTTTGTTTGTTTATCTTTTACAAGTTCGATGCCGATCAGCAACCCTTTGCCACGAACGTTGCCTACGAAGCTGTTATCTCGCAAGTTTTCAGTAAGTGCTTGCTTTAATTGAGCGCCCAACTGCTTCGAGCGCTTAAATAGTTGTTCTTTTTCCATAATCTCCAAGTTTTTCAGAGCGAGTGCGCATGCCGCCGCATTGCCGCCGAATGTATTAACGTGACGGAAATAATCATATTCTTCTGACCCTTTGAATGCCTCATAAATTTCTTTTTTTACCGCTGTAGCCGAAAGCGGTAAGTAGGCGCTTGTAATGCCTTTTGCCATTGAAATGATATCCGGCTTTACTCCATAGTTCATATAACCAAACGCCTCACCTGTACGACCGAAACCACAAATGACCTCATCGACAATTAGCAGGGCGCCATGCTTTTCGCAAACTTCTTTAACACCTGTCATGTATCCTTCCGGAGGAACTAAAATACCTCCTCCTGTAATAATCGGTTCCATAATGACTCCGGCAATTGTTTCGCTTAGTTCCCAAGTCATGACTCGGTCAATCTCTTTGACGGAATTCAGTTCAGTCGGCGCTAGGTCTTCACTTTCATGGCTGCGGTATTGGTCCGGCGGCGTAACATGAATGAACCCGGGTGCTAAAGGCTCATATTTATATTTCCGCTGTGCCTGCCCTGTTGCCGCGAGCGTGCCCAATGTATTCCCATGATAAGAACGGTATCTGGAGATGAATTTATAACGATTTTGTTCGCCTTTTTGCTGATGATATTGTCTTGCGATTTTAAACGCTGTCTCATTTGCCTCCGAGCCGCTGTTCGAAAAGAAGATGACATAATCATCTCCCAGCATTTCATTCAACTTTTCAGCTAGTTTAATAGCGGGGGTATGGCTTTGTGTCAGCGAAAAATAAGCTAATTTCTTCAATTGCTCATAAGCCGCCTCCGCCAATTCAGTTCGTCCGTATCCTACGTTCACACACCATAATCCGGCCATACCATCGAGATATTTATTTCCCTTCTCATCAGTTACCCATGAACCTTTTGCTTCTTCGATAATCATCGTTGCATTCGGACTGTATGGCTTCATCGAATGCCATACATACTTTTCATCCTTCGTAAGCAAATCAACGTCTTCTCGAACTTCCGCCATCTGTATTCCCCCTTAGAGATTGCTGGTTATCCCGTTTAACATATCTAATGTTTGGTGGGATAAAGCTCCGCCAAACAAAGATTCACTTTACTCAAATCTGGAGGTAATCATTTTTTTGCGTGTATAAAAGTTAATGCCATCCTTACCGTTTACATGCATATCTCCATAAAAAGAATCCTTCCAACCCGAGAACGGAAAGAAAGCCATTGTTGCCGGTACACCTACATTAATGCCTAGCATTCCGGCATCAGCTTCTTCTCGGAATTGACGTACGGCTTTTGCATCTTTCGTATATATGGTAGCGCCGTTTCCGTATCGTGATTTGCGAATGAATTCCAGTCCTTCATCCAAATCTTTGGCACGAAGCAAGCTAAGCACCGGCGCAAATATCTCATCTCTCGCAATCGTCATATCCGGTTTGACTTGATCGAATATTGTTGCGCCAAGGAATGTTCCTTCCTTCATTTCATCCATCTCTTTGCGTCCGTCACGAAGCAAGGAAGCTCCTTCTTCAATCCCTTTATCAATATATTCGAGTATTTTATTTCGGTGTGATTCCCTGATAACCGGAGTCAAAAGCACCTCTTCCTCTAATCCGTTTCCTATTATAAGCTCATCTGCTTTGTTTTTAAGCGCATTGACAAATTCATCACCATCACCAACGACAACAACGGCACTACAAGCCATGCATCGCTGTCCGGCGCTTCCGAATGCAGAGCTGATTATGTTAGCAACAGCTTTATCCATATCGGCATCCGGCATAACGATATGATGATTTTTAGCACCTGATAACGCTTGAACCCGCTTGCCGTTCGCAGCTGCGCTCTCGTATACATATTTTGCGACCGGTTGTGAACCGACGAATGAAATCGCCTTAACATCCGGATGATCCAATAAACCATTTACGACATCATGTGCACCATGAACAATATTTAACACGCCGGCTGGTGCACCTGCCTGCGTAAACAGTTCAACTAATTCATTAGCTAATAGCGGTGTTCTTTCAGAAGGCTTTAGTACGAATGTATTGCCGCACGCAATCGCCAACGGAAACATCCATAAAGGCACCATCATTGGGAAATTGAAAGGAGTAATACCACCTACTACGCCATGAGGATAGCGGAACATCTCTGAATCGATATCTTCTGCAATATTGGATAATGTTTCTCCCATCATATGAGTTGGTGCTCCAGCAGCAAATTCAACACATTCAATTCCTCTTTGAACTTCACCGTATGCTTCTTTGTACGCCTTCCCATTTTCTAAAACTATTAATCTCGCTAATTTTTCATGATTTTCAGTCAGCAAATAGTGATACTTAAATAAAATGCGGGCCCGTTTCGGGACGGGCACATTTTTCCATGAATTAAACGCTTCTTTCGCTTTACTTACTGCTAAATTAACATCTTCTTTTGTGGAAATCGGAACTTTTGCCAAAACCTCTCCCGTCGCCGGATTTGGAACTTCTAATGTTTCATCTCCAAGAGCGTCTACCCATTGACCGTTAATATAGTTTTTTAAGATAATAGTTTCTTTATTGACGACTGACATAATTACATTTCCTCCTTAAGGTGGTTTATAGTATGTATATCTTCATTTATATTCTTAGTTAATGGCAATGATTCAGCCGAAACTGAATCATTGCACAAAATATATGCTATTTCTTTTCAAGTAACCGAAGAACCGTCTCCAGTATGACATTTACCCCTTTTTCGCAGTCCTCCCATTCCGTCAGTTCCGTTTCACAATGGCTCTTACCATTAATACTAGGAACAAACAGCATGGCTGTTGGCACGTAAGATGCGATAAATTGTGCGTCATGACCGGCTCCGCTCACCATTCGTTTGTTGGAATACTGCAGTTCTTCTGCTGACTGATCCAGCAATTGCAGTAATTCATCATCGAACCATACTGTAGCGCGGTCCCATAGCTTTCTTGCTTCAATGTCACAACCCTCATTAACTGAAAGTTCAGTTAACTCTTGAATGATGGTCTCTACTTGTTTAATGGTTTCTGGATTTTTGTGGCGCGCTTCAAGTGTAAATACAATCCGGTTCGGTATGACCGTGTGTATATTCGGATAAACATTCAGCCTGCCGATTGTAAAAACAAGTTCATTGTCAATCTTGCTTAGTCTGTTTCTTGCTTCATTAATAACATCAATTGCAGTGAAAAGAGCATCCTTTCGCATTCCCATCGGTGTTGTCCCTGCATGATTGGATTCACCCGTCACCTCGAATTCATAACAAACCATACCGACAACACATTCGACGACGCCAATTGAAATCTCTTCGCTTTCAAGAATAGGACCTTGTTCAATGTGAAGTTCCAGAAATGCAGTCGCCTCTTTGAGACGGGCAGCTTCATCCCCCGCATATCCCATCGCATTTAACGCTTCTGCAAAAGTAATGCCTTGCACATCTGTTTTCTGCATCATCACTGTTTTATCAAATTTGCCCGAGAGAATACCTGAAGCCATCATAGACGGTTCGAAGCGTGCCCCCTCTTCATTTGTAAAATTTACAATCGTAATCGGGATTCGTGGTTTTATTTCATTTTCAACAATAGTACGGACAATTTCCAGACCGGCGACAACTCCTAACACTCCATCGAAACGGCCGCCTTTTTTGACCGTGTCTAGATGAGAGCCAATTACAATCGGCGGTTTATCCTCAACGCCAGGCAACGTTGCATACATATTTCCAATATCATCAACGGCAACTCCCATCCCTAATTCTTCGCAACATGAAGCAAAGTAATCTCTTACTTGCCTGTCTTCATCCGTCAACGATAATCGTGTAACGCCGTTAAATTCAGTTCGACCAAAGTCTGCAAACTGTTCGAGTGTTTGCTGCAGTCTTTCTCCGTTAATTTTCATTTTTTGCTGTTCCATTTCTGTTCCTCCTTACTTAAGTAGTTTGCTGCTGTACGAGTTTTACAGAAAAGTGTTTGCGTGCTTTAGGTGTTTGAATAAGTAAAGTTTCAATGCCGGTTACATTATTGCTGTCTATCTTTTCAAATGTAACTATGTCGCCATCCAGGCTTTCAGAAATTGTCTTAATTTGATAGCCTTTATCAATCAGAAAATCAATTTGTTCCCGTTCCTGCAAATATTGCTGATGTTCTGACATAAGCACAACCCCTTCCCCTTATTTAACTATTGCCTCAGCTGGAGCTGAGGCGCCCGGTTCATCTTCAATGCTCCAAGAGCGGCCGACTGTGATTCCTAAGTATTCGGCATCGCTTGGATTTTCCATTTCCGCTTGTTTGAATTTTTTAAACCACCAATACTTAGCTAAAATATAGTAGAGTACTGCACCGACTACAAAACCGACAATAGCTGAGTAGGTCGGCAAAAGGTTCGCGACAACTCCGCCGACAATCCAGGAAATCATTCCCGCCATATTGAAGCCGCCAGCGTATTTGAATTGACCGTTCATTTCATACAAGTCTGGAACGTTCACTCTTCTTTTGCGAAGAATATAGTAATCTACGAATAATATACCGACGATAGATGTTAAGATACCGCCAACCACAAGCAAGACTTGGTTCAAGATATCAAATAAACTCCATGGTTGAGCCAGCGTTCCGATAATCCCGGCAATGATTACACCGACCCAAAACGGTACTTTTGGTCCGCCGACATTCGAGAAAATCGTTGCTGCCGGTATGACGTTAGCAGATGTATTCGTCGACCACTGTGCTAATACGATCATTAACAGCAGGATACCTAAAATAAATCCGCCCGCTGCTTCTTGCAAAGCATTTACCGGGTCAGCGCTTGAAACTGCGATATATGATACCGCGCCGATCACTACCATAAATGTATTGAAGATTGGCATGACGATAATGCTTCCGACTAATTGCGATTTATTACGCTTAAACCAATTTCGTTCGTTCTTTGGTGCTTTGAAAAAACGTGATAATGAAGGCATATCTGCCGCCAATGTCGCCCAGAATCCCATATTTGCCATAACTACGACCATAAACGCGGTAAAAGCCGCTCCTCCTGCTACCGGGCTCTCTACCCAAGCCCAAATATCTTTACCTTCAGCTGTTGCCTTATCTGACATCGCGATATACATCCAGCAAGAGATCAAAATAATGATTGGTGCTGCCAAATCGGCGAATCGTTCAATTGACTTAATACCTAACGCTGTATTGAATAATTGAACAGCCGCAAAGAAGAGGAAGCAAACAAACCAATTATCAAAACCAAACAATAAGTTTAAAATGCCATTGATAGCAGCAGACCCAAAATAAGTATTAATACCGAACCAGCACGACGCCGTGAAGCCACGGACAACAGAAGGGATGTGCGTCCCTATCGTCCCGAACGGCGCGCGCATATATACAGGAAAAGATAAACCGTGTTCAACCCCTATATCGCCTATAATTGTCATTAACATTCCAATTGCAACCGAACCAATAATCGTCGCCAATATGACCATACCAAGCGGTAAGCTTTGAATAGCTCCGCCTCCGATCGCAAAAGCAGCCAATACTATGGCCATACCTACCCAAATAACGGCAAAACCAAAAGTTCCTATTTTTCGATCGTGATGGCCAATCGGCAACAAATCTGGAGACTTCAAATAATTACTTCTCTCTTTCATACAGAAAAACCTCCTTATTATATAGATGGGAAAGGCTAAAAGAAATAGGAACTTAAGAAAACTGCTTTTACAACATTATTTCCGCAGGAGAATTATTTTCGAACTGTTTTCCATACTTTGCCCGTTTAATATATTGTCCCGCTCCCGGCTTGCCGACAAATGCTTTTTCACGGATGACAAACTCTCCGCGTGATAAAACTGAAACCGGTTCACCCGTAATTTTCATTCCTTCAAAAGGATTATAGTCAACAGCCATATGGTGCGTTTTTGCGGAGATGGTTCTTTCAATATTCGGATCAAATATGACCAAGTCAGCATCAGCTCCGACCGCGATTGTTCCTTTTTTCGGATATAGACCGAATAGTTTCGCTGCGCGTGTCGAAGTAATATCGACAAATTGATTCAATGTGATTTTACCTTTCTTCACCCCTTCTGAATAAAGGATACTTACCCGATCTTCAATGAGCGGACCTCCATTCGGAATTTTGGAAAAATCGCCTTTCCCAAGATCTTTTTGACCGGCAAAATCAAAAGAACATTGGTCAGAGCCGATCGTTTGCAGCTGCCCCGTTTTTAATGCATTCCATAAAACATCCTGATTCCACTTTTCACGTAAAGGTGGTGACCACACATATTTTGCTCCTTCGAAATTCGGCTTCTCCAAATATGTTTGATCTAGCACTAAATATTGCGGACAAGTTTCTCCCCAAATGTCGATTCCTCTATTTCTTGCTTCCGCTATTTTCTCTGCAGCCTCCGCACATGAAACATGGACGACGTACAGCTGAGATTTGGCTAGCCCAGTTAACGTTGCCGCTCTACCTGTAGCTTCGCCTTCAACTTCCGGAGGTCTTGTTAACGCATGATAGATTGGGTCTGTATTGCCTTCCATCAACGCTTTTTTCACTAAATAATCGATAACATCACCATTTTCAGCATGCACCATCACGAGCGCTCCAAGGTCTTTTGCGGCCACAAGCGTTTTATATAATGTCTCATCATCCGCCTGAAATTGATGTTTATAAGCCATAAATACTTTAAAGGAGGTAATGCCTTCAGAGTCAATAACCTGCGAAAGTTCTTTTAGCACATCTTCATTCATTTCTACAATTTGCAAATGAAAACCATAGTCTATGACGGCTTTTTCTTTCGACTTGTTATGCCATGTTTCAATAGAACTGCCCAAACTTTTCCCCTTTGATGTTAAACAAAAGTCAATGATGGTCGTCGTTCCTCCGAAAGCTGCCGCTTTTGTTCCTGATTCAAAGTCATCCTTTGTCACAGTACCGCCAAAAGGCATATCCAAATGCGTATGAGGGTCAATTCCTCCAGGAAATACATAGCAACCTGCAGCATCAATTATTTCCGCATCGTCTGAAGAAAGATTGCTTCCGATTTGACTTACTTTCCCGTCTTCAATACAAAGATCAGCTTCAAATGTATCGGATGCTGTCACGATGATTCCATTTTTAATGATTTTTTTCATCAATATGACCTCCATTATCTATTAATTGCTTACATTCTCAATTTTGCATGCTGCCCCTAATGCTGCTTGACGTTCATTCCAGGTCATCGGCGGAAGCTCTCTCGGCAGCTCGACCATTTCAATCGCTCCCTCAACCGGACAAACAATCGAACAAAGGTTGCAGCCTACACAATCTTCCTCCCTGACCCTTAAAATTGGATTGCCTGCTGCATCTTTTAACATATCAATGCATTGATGTGACGTATCCTCACATGCGATATGACATTTATTGCAGTTGATGCAAATATCATTGTTAATCTTTGCGACAATATTATAGTTAAGGTCAAGGTCGCTCCAATCAGAATATTTCGGCACAGATTTGCCGACGATGTCCATCACAGAAGCAAGTCCCTTCTCATCCAAGTAGTTATTTAATCCTTCAATCATATCTTCAACAATCCGGAAACCATGGTGCATCGCCGCTGTGCATACTTGTACGCCTGTTGCTCCCATCAACATAAACTCAACCGCATCTCTCCAAGTCGAAATGCCGCCGATTCCGGAAATCGGCACATTGATGTGTGCATTTCTCGCACAATCACCGACCATATGTAGAGCAATCGGCTTTACGGCCGGTCCGCAATAACCGCCATGTGCTCCTTTTCCGGCAACATGCGGTATAGTGTTCCACGTATCAATATCAACTCCCGCTAAGCTGTTAATCGTATTGATCATGCTGATTGCATCGGCTCCGCCATTTACTGCTGCTTCTGCAGTTGCAGTAATATCAGTAATATTCGGAGTTAGCTTGACAATAACCGGTGTAGTGGCTGCTTCCTTCGCCCAATATGTCTGCTTTTCCACCAAAGCCGGCACTTGACCGGAAGCTGAACCCATTCCGCGTTCACTCATTCCATGGGGACAACCAAAGTTAAGTTCGAGGCCGTCAACTCCTACTGCTTCAACCTTTTTAACAATTTCATGCCATTTCTCCTGCTTCGGTTCAACCATAAGCGAAGCGATAATCGCGTGGTTAGGAAATTTTTTCTTCGTTTCGTATATTTCCTTTAAATTCACTTCCAGCGGTCGATCGGAAATCAGTTCGATATTGTTGAATCCGGCCACTCTTTGGCCATTAAAACTTACAGCCGCAAACCTCGAAGTAACATTTAAAATCGGATTGCCGAGCGTTTTCCATACCGCTCCTCCCCAACCAGTTTCAAAGGCGCGCTGTACTTGATATCCCGAGTTTGTCGGCGGAGCAGAAGCCAGCCAAAAAGGATTCGGAGATTGAATGCCCGCCAAATTAATTCGTAAATCAGCCATCCTATTACCTCCTTCTCTTTATTCCATATTTGATAGCAGTTGGTGGATTGAAGCCGCACTTTCCTTTCCTTGCTGTGCAGCAGAAACAACCATCGCTTCTCCCTGACCTTTACCGAAAATGACATCTCCACAGGCAAAAATCTTGTCATTTGATGTTTGAAACGTAGTAGGCTGAACGATTAGTACACCATCCTCATGCTTTAGTCCGAATGCTTCCATTAATTCGACATATCTTGATTGACCGATTGCTTTAATGACACCATCCACTTCCAGCGTAAACTCAGACCCTTCAATTGGCGCAGGTCTCCTTCTTCCATCTGCTCCCGGTTGCCCTAATGTCATCTTGACGCATTCGATGGCAATCACTTCGCCGGCTTCATTACCGATAATTCGTTTTGGTGCTGTCAGCCATCTGAACTCTACACCATCCTGCTTGGCAAATTCATATTCGAAATCGTAGGCTGTCATTTCTTCGATTGTCCTTCTATATAAAATTTTCACATTTTCAGCGCCAAGACGAACAGAGCAAGTGGCAGCATCAATCGCTGTATTTCCAGCTCCTATTACTGCGATTTTCTTTCCTTTATATTGATCGGTAATCTCTTCTGTCTTCGTTTTTTTCACAAAATCAATTGCATCGTAAACACCTTTTAGCTGTTCGCCTTCAATATTCAAATCTGGAACAGCAGACATCCCGATGGCAAGAAGAACAGCATCAAAACCGTCAATAATTTCTTGCGGAGAAATGTCTTTCCCGACTCTCGTGTTTGTGCGGATCTCCACATTCAAGTTTTCTACTTGTTGAACCTCCCAATAGGAGATAGATTGTGGTAACCGGAAAGAAACAATCCCATAAGTATTTAAACCACCTGCTTTCTCCTCTGCTTCAAAAATAGTTACCTCGTAGCCAAGAAGCGCCAGTTCTCTCGCTGCCGACAAACCTGCCGGACCACCGCCTACAATGGCGACAGTTTTGCCGTTGTTTTCTTTTCTCTTAAATAATTGGATATTATTATGGATGGCCCAATCGGTTGCATAACGTTGAAGGTTGCCGATCATAATCGGCTTGGTGGAATGGTTGAGAACACAAGCTCCTTCGCATAGTTCCTCAGTCGGACATACACGTGCGCAGCTTGCTCCTACGGGATTTGCACTCATAATGGTTTTTGCTGAACCTTTTACATTGCCTGACGCAATCTTTTTGATGAAAGCAGGTATGTCAATTCCGGTAGGGCATGCTTTAATGCAAGGTGCATCGTAGCAATAAAGACATCGACTGGCTTCTTCGATTGCTTCTTGCTTAGACAATCCGGGATCAACCTCTCGAAAGTTTAAACTAAGGTTGTCGAATGAAATCTTTGATTGACTGGTTTGATTCAATTTGAAAACCTCCTATATAGCAGATTTTGAATCGGAAAATTTATGTTGAATTACATTTATGAACGAAGGAATACATGATAAATATGTATGAGGGAAGAAAAAACTAGAGTACTACAAATATATTGATGCTAATAGCACAGTATGCTTTAGATTCGTGTTGGTTTTAAAAATTTGCAGAGACTAGCAAATTATTTTAATGTGAGATTTTCTAACGTGATTTTGTAAATAATACCAATTTTATGCCATTATAGTAAAATTGTAAAGAGCATATCGCGAAAAAAATTAAAAAGAGCATGCAAAGAATGTAATATCTTCTTGCACGCTCTTTAATAGTCTTATATAGTATGTGCGGCTAAAAAGGACCGGTGACGGTTTTTCTTTATGTCTAACCTTACACCTGCCATGCTCGGGCCTAAGCTGCCTCCCCTCGAGAAACCAAAACCGGGTTTCTCGGGTGATTCATCTTAGTCCTTCCGCATGTCTCCTTTTTCATTGAAGTGAACTCATGTGGCGGAATCAAAAATGAAAAAGGACCGGTGACGGTTTTTCTTTATGTCTAATCTTACACCTGCCATGCTCGGGCCTAAGCTGCCTCCCCTCGAGAAACCAAAACCGGGTTTCTCGGGTGATTCATCTTAGTCCTTCCGCATGTCTTCTTTTTCATTGAAGTGAACTCATGTGGCGGAATCAAAAATGAAAAAGGACCGGTGACGGTTTTTCTTATTTCGCAGCATCTACCTCGCTCATTGGAATGCCAAGAGCTGTCGCAACACCTTCACCGTATTTAGGATCTGCTTTATAGCAATTGTTGATGTGTCGCAATTGAACTTCTTTTGTTGTACCTTGCATATTGCGGGCTGTATTTTCAAATAACACTTTTTGTTGTTCAGGCGACATTAAATTGAATAGTTTTCCCGGTTGAGTGTAATAGTCATCGTCGTCTTCACGGAAATCCCATTCATAGGCAGCTCCGGAAAGTTCTAATGGAGGCTCTTTATAATCCAGTTGTTCTTGCCATTCGCCATAGCTGTTTGGCTCATAATGAAGTTTAGAGCCTTGGTTGCCATCAACTCTCATTGCACCATCTCTATGATATGGATTAAAGTTTTTCACTCCTCTCGGATAGTTAACCGGAATTTGCCAATGGTTCACACCTAAACGATAACGTTGTGTATCACCATAAGAGAATAAACGGCCTTGCAGCATTTTATCCGGTGAGAATCCGATACCGGGAACAATGTTTGTCGGAGCAAATGCTGCCTGTTCAACATCAGCAAAATAATTATCAGGATTGCGGTTCAATTCGAATTCCCCTACTTCAATTAACGGGAAATCACTATGATACCAAACTTTTGTTAAATCAAATGGATTATACGGCATATTTTTAGCTTGTTCTTCGGTCATAATTTGAACGTACATTTTCCATTTCGGATAATCTCCACGTTCAATCGCTTCATATAAATCCCTTTGATGACTTTCACGGTCTTTACCAACAACTGCCTCTGCTTCCTGGTCTGTCAAATTTTCGATACCTTGTTGGCTGACTAAATGGAATTTTACCCAATGGCGCTCATTATTGGCGTTAATGAAGCTGTACGCATGACTGCTGAATCCATGCATGTGGCGATAGCTTTTAGGAATACCGCGATCACTCATTGTGATAGTAATTTGGTGAAGCGCTTCCGGTAAGCTTGTCCAGAAATCCCAGTTGTTTTGCGCGCTACGCATATTTGTGCGCGGGTCACGTTTAACCGCATGGTTTAAATCCGGGAATTGTTTCGGATCACGGAAAAAGAATACAGGTGTATTGTTACCTACAAGATCCCAGTTCCCTTCTTCTGTGTAAAATTTCATCGCGAAACCACGGATATCACGTTCGGCATCAGCCGCACCGCGTTCGCCGGCTACAGTTGAAAAACGGACGAACATTTCTGTTTGTTTACCGATTTCAGAGAAGATAGCAGCTTTTGTGTATTTTGTAATATTATGTGTGACTGTAAAAGTACCAAATGCGCCGGAACCTTTCGCATGCATACGGCGTTCCGGAATAACTTCGCGGTCAAAATGCGCCATTTTTTCAAGATACCATGCATCTTGTAATAATACAGGACCACGAGGACCAGCTGTCATTGTATTTTGGTTATCCGCAACCGGCGCACCAAAGGCAGTGGTCAGTTTTTTGTTATCTTTCTCATTTGGATTATTCTTTTGATCACTCATAGCATTGCCCTCCTGATAATGATTTTTATTATTAATTAAATATCACTTTTTTCAGGAGATAAAACATTAACAGAGGACTATTTTGTATACCCATCACCTATTCTTCACATTCTCATCACTTTATTTAAGCTATATCATTCAGGTATTCTTCGAGCTCTTTCATCGATGAAACCTTTTCCGGATAAGTTGCGTGCGGTGCTTGAACAATAATGCACGGAATATCAAGCTCTTTGCAGGCTTCAATTTTTTCATCAATATCCTCCAACTTATCTGAATCACTAGTAATGACGACATCCGCTTTTGCCCATTTAAACAATTCTTTATTTAATTCTTTAGAAAATGGACCTTTTAAAGCAACTATTTGTTCTGCAAATAAACCGATTGACTCGCAATAATGAATAATTTCAGAAACAGGCAGAACATTTGCGATAATATGTTTATCCGGCAATCTTTCCATATATTCCTGCAAGTTTTTGCTGCTCGCTGTCAAAAATATTCGTTCACCTAATGGCTCTGCCAATTCGCATGCCCTTTGAATACTCTGAACTATATCAATAGATTCTTCTTGATTATGTGAATCATGTTCATAGCGTACACATGGAATGTGCATCTTTTTGCAAGTATCAAGTGCATATTTGGAAATTGTTGATGCAAACGGATATGAAGCATCAATTACTAACGAAATCCCTTGCTTTTCATATAAATGCATCCAATCTTCTTCATTTATTGGAGGTTGCACAATATGTGAAGCAAATTGAAAAGTAACAGATTCGCCACTTTTGATTGGAATCATAATAAATGCATAAGATTGCTCATTCAAAAACTTGCAAATATCCAAACTTTCTTTGTTGCCCCCTATTACTAATATCATATCAACCGACCTCACTTCATATTTTCTCTGTCACTTTTATATACCCGTTCAGTACTGCTATATAAGCTTTTTACAATTAAAAAGCACCGATTAAATGTAGTGTAGTCTATATAAAAATTGCTAATAAAAATATCTTCATTTTAATAGCAATTTTAGAGTGATTTAATGGACTTAAGGTTTTCATTTAAAATCTTTCAAACTTTTCTGACTCCCGATTTTCTAATATGTCCGAACTCGGTCCGCATCCATATAATCAAATTTTTCTGATATACCCAAATATTTTTCACAAAAGTCCTTCACAGCTAAATTTTCAACTAGAAACGCTTCAAACTTTTCCTTAAGAAGTATTTTTTGTATGAGAAACGAATAATGGCCGCTAGTTGGTTCTAATACAATAAGAAAGTCTTCACGTTCCAAACCGAATTGTGATTCTAATTGTTTTAAAGCGTTTATAAATTCCGTCATACCAATACTATCAGCGTTGAATTTCATTGTTTTTGTTCGCTTCCATTCTCGGCCTTTTGGATCTAAGAATGCATTGAAAGGAATTGTTTTCCAACTAAAGCCCCTGTTAGGTTAAGTACAACACATCACAATATTTAGACTTTCATTTGCGAGAACTAAATATTACTATGCCTAAAGATAGTCCTATTGCAATAGAAAAAGAAGTTAATACTTCAAAATTAGATTTAAGGAGCTTATTACTAACTAAACCAATAAGAAAAAAGATTAAAAAATATTTTAAAGCCTGATTAATGCATTTTTTCACACAACAAAACCCCTTTTATTGCCCTATGTAATCTCTCTATATTTATCGATACTGACAATAATGAAAATGAAACAATAAATATACAAATAGTAATTTTCATTAACGCACCTTTAGCGCATAAAAAAAAGCCATCTATTTGACAACCATAATTTTTTGTTATCCACCGAAAAAAGGGAGTCGACATACCCCCAGCAGATTGGTCACTCTGCGAATCATAGGATACTGAACGTTACCAGAGCAATGATTGCATAAGCTGCTAAGGCAGTAAACAACAATTTCTTTTGGGTCCATCGGTACGATTTTGCCCGACTAACACTTAAAATTATAATCAATAGCATCAACAGGAATATCGTAGTATTTTCCACATTAATCCTCCTTAATGTTTACTCACTACATTACAACCCATATATTACCACAACAAGTTGATTCCTTGTTGAGCTAATATGCACCGTTTGTGGAATAAGAAAAAAATGCTGATTACACAGCCATTGGATATTGAAGTAAAGCCCCTAATAGTTTAAGTGTATGTTCTCACAAACTAACATCAGTAAATGGGATTTTAATTTAATTATTCAGAAACTTATATTTTTAAATCGTGATTACGTTTTAGTTCATTGAGCTTTCCACTACCGTATTATTCAACTAATTCAACGGAAAGGGTTTTAATTTGAGCAGGATGGGATTCCTTGATTTCACCATCAAAGCCAACTTCTACTGTATCTCCAACCTGAAAGGTTGCTTCACTATTAACGGAGAGGTTAACAAATATTGGGGTTGTTCTGCCTTTTTGCTCCCAATGCACAATAGCACGATCGTCGGAAATCATTTCAGCAATTGTTCCTCTAAAAGTTACATATACATCAGGTTCACCTAAGCTTTTTGCATCTTCTGTATTACAAGCAGATAATAAAATGCTTATGAATAGTATAAATAATAAATTGTATTTCTTTTTCAAGATATATTCTCCTTTAACAGCATTCATTACAGCAGCACCTCCTTTTAACATTAGACGTATCAACCCAATAAATGTTGCAGTTTTTATTCAACTAACCTCCCTCCCTCTATAAGTGAATCCACTAATAAATTTTGTTACCTCCTTCTTCAGAATTTATGTATAATTTATACATAAATACTAATAAAAGGATGATTTAAGATGAAATTCGAAGGTGTTTCGGGATATGAACCTTTATTGCTTGTTTGGTTCCAATTTATTTCAACTGCTCTTATAATTTTGGTTGCTTTTTTTCTGATCAGAATGTTATTCAAAAAAGTTAATAACCAAATTCAAACAAACAGGGAATTAATAGATGAGTTAAAGGAAATAAAAAAAATACTCAAAGAAAAGTAATTACTTTCCAGCTCAAGCTCTTTTATTGACTAACTATTAGCTGGTTTAGCTTCATTGAGGAATGTAGCTATTTTTTATCATTTAACTGTTTTAACAATTCAATTATTTCCTCGTTTTGATTCATAACTTTTCGTACATTAGCACCAACACCAAACAACTCTATGATTATGATGATTGAAACTATTATTAGTATAAAATACATTATTCGAGGCCAACCTTTCTTCATAGAAATGCACACTGTTTTATTTTTACAAAAACTAACTCATTCTTCCACTAATCTGCCCGTTAACTCAATAAGAAAAATCATTTTGATTGTTGTTGCAAACTTGATCGAGCAATAGTTTGTTTTTTAAAATAAAGGCTCTGTTAAAGTTCAATGTTGATATCACTTATAAAACGGAACTGCCTAATTTGGAAGTTCCGTTTTATAATATTTGCTTAATTTTACTAACGCCCCCGTTTGTTTAAATGAAATTACACACAAAATATCCATAACTCATCCAAATCTTTTTCTTTATGTAATTTTAAAATAAAGATAGATAAAATTTATCAGATAGGGGAATAGAAATGAAAATAGAACATATTGCAATGTATGTAAATGATTTAGAAGCTACAAAAGATTTCTTTGTTACGTTTTTTGGTGCTTCATCTAATACCAAATACCACAATCCAAAGACTGGATTGGAAACTTATTTCTTATCATTTGAAGATAGTGCAAGATTAGAGATAATGAAACGCCCTAATATGGTTAATTCCGAAAAAACACTAACTAGAACAGGGTATATACATTTAGCATTTAGCGTTGGTAGTAAAGAAAAGGTAGATACATTGACAAGTCAATTAGAACAAGCTGGATATGAAATAATCAGTGGTCCTCGTACAACAGGTGATGGTTACTATGAAAGTTGTGTACTGGGACCTGAAGGCAATCAAATTGAAATTACTGAATAAAATTATTTCTAAAGAGACTATTAATAGTCTCTTTTGTTATTTTCTTTTATTGCACTAACCTGCCTCTAGTTGAACAAACAGTAATGTTTATATCGTGAATCTAGATAACCTAAGCGTATCATATGTTTCGATATTTTGTATTAAATTCCCTTTAATCATCAAGTCATTCATAGTAATAGGATTCCTTTGATGTTGGATGGATTCTAACACCTGAAACCAAGTAAGGTAATTATTCAGACATTTAGTTGCAACTCCATTAAAACGTTGTTTCCATCCTTTAAGCCTTCGGTGATAATTGTTAACGTTCTGGATATGGTATAGTCCCTTTGTGCGAACCTTACCATCAGACTTGAATTGATAAATATCCATCCCTTTTTCAGCAGCGTATGTTTTAAAGGCACGCCAAGAATCGGTACATAAAACATTTTCATTTGAAAGTTTATGTCCGATAGCTTTGTCTAACTGCTCTTTTGTTAATCGAATTATCAACAACAGACTTTAACAGAGCCAAAATAAAAATATCCAATCAAAGCAGCCAAACAAATCACAAATCCTATTATGAAATAGAGCATACGAATGGTTAAAAACGGAGTAGTTATTGTTGCAAATAAAATTTCTTGTTAGTGGAAGAAGTATATGTATAAAGTAACAATACCTATGAACACATCCATAAAGAAAAGAGCCTGTATCTTAGATTACTAAGTAATAGCAGATATAGGCTCTTCTTATCAAACTCTTACGGGCTCAATGTATATTTAACGCATAGAAAACAGTCTAATCATTTTTTTGAAAATCACTTCTACCAACCTCGTTAATGCTTAAAAGTACTCTTACTAATATTTCTACAATAATCAATGCTGATCCGTTTATTGATTCTTTTTTAATTTGCCGATAACATATGCTTCAGGATACGTTTGTACAAACGTTGCTGCTTGATTTTCATCGACTGCAATAATGACAGCTGTTACCGGGCCTGCTGACTTACGAAGCAGGCTTTCGGTGCACGAAGCCGTCTCCTGAAATAAACAATCATTTAATCTCGCTAAAAGATTCGCTTCATATAGAATGCCTTTTGAACCTATAGGAACAATCTCAAATACATCATCTCGTTCGACCAATGACTTTATTAATTCATATGTAACTTCCAATTCCGGCTTTTCTACAAGTTCCTCCCCCATTCTCGGTTCACCATAACCAAAAAGAATGGCATCTCTTTTCACATTATTAACCTTTAAATAAGAAAAATTAGCAAGTCCGATTACGGTCACCCCGACGCTTGTCTGGCTAGTCGTCATATTTTCTTCTGTACTTCCATTCAGCTCTAGGTGAGCTAGGCCGGCAAGCTGCATTTCTTCTTCGATTCCCTTAATAACTCTTTTCCCGGTTGGCTCTATTTCTGCACCGACAACATCATTTATCGCAATGATTTGCGCACCGCTTGCCAGCACTTCCATTAACGGAACTCTTGCCGCCATTTTCCCTGTGAGCTCTGGGGTTACTTGCAATATATCATTCGGCTTTTCTCCAATAGAAGCACTAATATCAACTGCCGTTACTATATATTGTTCATTAGGCAGCGGAACAATAGTCAAATCTCGAATTTGCATGTCAACTCCCCCTCACTTCATCGTTTTCGCTAACCCATGCCAAATACTTGTCGCTTTGTCAGCCTGTCTGACCGCTTCTTGTTGAATCCAGCCGACAATATCGCGAAGGCGGCGGTTCTTCTCCTCTATCGGAACGATTCCTTTTCCGATCTCCAACATAATTAAAATGACATTACGATTGTCCAAATCATTTAGCCATTGTTTAAACCAATTAATTATTTCATCATTCGACTTTCCATTATCCAATAGTTCCTCGACCCAAACTTCAAAGCCTTCATATGCGATTACAGCTTCTGTTACTGATTCATCCCAGTGTTTCTTCTCATAAGCAGAAATAAGTTGAAATGACTCCCAGTTTTCCCTTACGAATTGGCGTTTTCCGCTGTAGGCACCACCGATAACGACGTGCATTTGAAGTCACCTCCTGTAGTATTAATTACCAATACAATTGCTTCACCAAATTTAACATTCACATCCCAAAATGCTAGTTCATCATTTAAACCGGAAACGATTTGACGGATTACCCCGCCATGCGAAACAATTGTAATTGTTTTTCCTCTATTTTCTTCCAGCAAAATCCCCTCATGCAAAAACTGCTGTATTCGACTTTTGAAGCGTTCCCAGTTCTCCCCGTTCGGAATACACTCTGTTTCCCAATCAGAAAGCCACTTGCAATAAGCCGGTTCGTATTTCAATTGCTCGTACGTTTTGCCTTCCCAATCTCCAAAGTGCATTTCACGTAACCGCTGATCGAAAATAATACTCTCTTTACCGAATAAAAAGGAAGCAGTTTGCCGGCAGCGCAATAAATCACTGCAATAAACTGCATCAAATTTTATCCTATTTAAAGTTTCATGAAGCTGATTATAATCACGCAATTTCTCCTGTATGACAGGAATATCTGTGTGGCCGAGATATTTTTTCTCTGTATTGTATTTTGTCATACCATGACGTATGAGATAAATATGTATAGAATCGCTATATTCCATAACTCCGCTCCTTCGATTGATGCACCAACCAAGTCACCATTAATTCCGTTAAATTGTTTGAGAGCCCATTTACCATATAAAACAGTAAATAAAAGTTGGAAAATGACTAAAAAGATAAATGGCCAATAAATGAAAACGATAACGGCTATACCGCAAAAAGCAATGATGATTTCACGCCACGATAAATACTTTCTCCATTCATGCGCCAGCCCTTTGTTTTGAATAGCCGGAAACATTTTTAATTGCAGCAAAGCCTGAAAACGGGAAAGCATCGGGATAAATATTAGCCCAAGTGTAATCAATAATTGATCAGCCGAATTCAGAAATTCATATAAAAAAGCAGCTTTCCAAATAAATAGAAAGACTACTGCTATAACGGCAAAACTACCGACCCTCGAATCCTTCATGATTTCATATTTCTTCTCAAGTGCCGCATTAGACCCGGCTGCATCGGCTACATCCATCCAGCCATCAAGATGCAGACCTCCTGTAGCATAAACCCAAGCAGAAAGCAGTAATACCGTCATTAAAGTGTCCGGGATAATCGGACCTAGAACAAAATAAATCAGACTTATAAAAGCTCCGATTATTAACCCGGCAAACGGAAAAAAACGCAATGCCCATTTCATAGATGATTGATTGATATCACAGGCAATCGGCAAAGGAAATCGGGTCAAAAACTGTAAAGACAATACTGCACCGTATGCGATATTTTTCATAATTGTTGTTCTCCTTACTTCCAGCGAATTGGACATCCCGCAATAACTTGAAAAGCTTGGTCGCAAAGCTGAACAACGCATTTATGTACTGCTTCCAGACTAAACACATATTCCTGTACGCCACTATCTTTTATCGGGATATCCTCATTTAAATCATTCGAGACAAAAATCACTGCTATATTCTTGTCTTTAGCGGTTTGAACTAAGTTTTCAACTCTTTTTACCATCGTTTCTAATTTTGCATTTTCTGAAAAAAGCACATTGCTGCTCCAAACTGTCAAACAATCAATCAATAAAATAGAATGTGACTGAAGCTCATTTATTCTATCATCAATGTATAAAGGCTCCTCGACGGTTATCCAACTTTCACTTCGCGATGCTTGATGAAGCTTAATCCGTTCGTTCATCTCTTTATCATGATTGCGCTTTGTTGTTGCCATATAGTAAAGCGCTGAGGCATTTTGTTCAGCATACATTTGCTGTGCCATCTGTTCAGCCAAAGAGCTTTTACCTGAACGGACACCTCCGGATATAAAAATCATACCTTCTCCTCCTCTCAGAAACTGTCACCGGTCCTGGTGTACGGTTAGAAATCTATGTAAGTTTATACTCTCTTAAAAAGTAATAAAGCGTCAAACTTGTGACAGCTTGACACTCTATTTTCAAAGATTGTATAGCTATTTTGCAGCTAGTTTCTGCTTCAATCCGGCAGGCAATGCAGCATAAATAATCTCAGCCGCGAGAATGTTGCAGACTGAAGCAATAGCTAACACCGGTGCAATGGCAATTACCATTTCTCCTAATAACGGATATACAGCCAGCAAGGAAATAGGACAATTGAATAAAAAAGCAACAATACTTGATAGAATAATAGCAACTTTTCCATTCATTTTTTTCTTCGCCCAATTTCTGGTCAAACTGTAGGCAAGCAGCGTAATAGCCATCATAATAGCCGTGATAATATGTACTGGAAACGAAAGCGGAAATCCAGCTAGCAAGGCTGAAACCATATGTCCAAAAAAGCCTAGTGCCATGCCGTAAAACGGACCCAACAACAAAGTTCCGACCAATGCCGGAGCTGCGTCAAAAGCGATGGAACCCATTAATTTAATATTTGCTCCGACGAAGCACATCGCTACGAGCAGTGCCGTTAAAGATAATTTTTGAGCTCTCATAGCTGGTCCCCTCCTGTTGTTCAAACATTTTCTATATTTAAATATTATAGAATTATTAAACCGACCGGACAAGCGCTAATTTATTTGACAATCAGCACCGGACACTGTACCCGCTTTGCCACCTTATGGCTAACACTACCCAATACCATCTCCTGCAATGTATTCAAACCTCGACTTCCAATAACAACGAGATCAGCTTCTGATCCGTTGACATGTTCCACAATAGTTGGACCAGGCTCACCATGTAGGAGCTTAATTTCATAGGGAATATGATTTTCTTTCAGTTTTTCTGCAATTGGCAGCAATTTTTTACGTCTTGATATTTCTAATCCTTCAATCCCTTGAGAATGAATAACGTCTGTTTTTGATTTTGAATAATCAACGACAAACAGCACCTCAACCTTGCAATTACTGACGAGTGAAGCAATTGTAATTGCCTCCTCAGTCGCGCGCAGCGAATGCTCTGAACCATCTGCCGCCAGTATAATATGTTGATACATTTTCTAGCTCCTTTCCATTAATGAACTGAGATATTCATATCCGTTAATTGATCGACTATTCTTTTGCTGGACTTATTTAAGCCGGTTACCGTCACTTTATTCTTGTTTTCTGTCAGTTTCATAACTACTTTATCAATCGCACCGACAGCTGAGTCGTCCCAAATCGTCGTTTGCGAGAAATCAATGATAATGTCCTCTTCTTTTTTTGAAAAGTCAAATGAAGATAAAAAGCCTTCAACTGAAGCAAAGAATAAAGGTCCTCTCACTGTGTAAACTTCAGCTCCATTTTCCGAATGTTGCTCAACAATAATTTTCGAAACTTTAGCAACAAAGAACAATGAGCTTATAATAACGCCTGAAATTACTCCAATTGCCAAGTTATGTGTCACAACAACGATTGACACTGTCAGAAGCATAACAAACGTTTCACTTATTGGAGCTTTTTTCATATATGAGAAAGTTGACCAATCAAATGATGTAATAGCAACCATCACCATAATTCCTGCCAGCACAGCCATTGGAATCTGCACTACCCAATCTCCTAATACAATGATTAAAAACATTAAAAATGCCCCGGCAATGAAAGTCGACAATCTGCCGCGACCGCCTGATTTCACATTAATGATGGATTGGCCAATCATTGCACAACCAGCCATTCCTCCGAAAAATCCTGTTACAATATTCGCTAAACCTTGACCTTTAGCTTCTCTGTTTTTATCCGATTTCGTTTCTGTCATATCATCCAAAATCGATGCAGTAAGCAATGATTCTATTAAACCGACAATCGCCAGAGAAATTGAAAACGGCAAAATAATCATGAAGGTCTCTAAGTTTAACGGGACATTTGGAAGTGAAAACGAAGGCAATGATTTCTCGATTGTCCCTAAATCTCCGACTGTTCGTACGTCTACACTCATCATAATTGCCGCAATCGTTAAAACAATTGTAGCAATAAGCGGTGCCGGAATCGCTTTAATAAATCTCGGAAGCACAATTAACAAAATGATTGTAATAGCAGCAAATACATACGTTATATTCGTTACGTTCATAAAATGAGGCATTTGTGCCATAAAGACCAGAATTGACAATGAATTGACAAACCCAATCATGACCGCTCTCGGAATAAATCGCATTAATTTCGCTATTTTACATATACCGAAAATGATTTGAATAATACCTGTTAAAACAGTTGCTGCCAACATATAATTAACGCCATAATCGCGTACTAATGGAGCGAGCACTAACGCCATCGCGCCAGTGGCAGCGGAAATCATCGCCGGACGGCCCCCTGCAATCGCCACAATAACTGCAATACAAAACGATGCGTATAAGCCGACCATCGGATTAACACCGGCAATAATTGAAAACGCAATCGCTTCCGGGATTAAGGCCAATGCGACAACAATACCTGAAAGGATGTCCGCTCTTATGTTGGAAAACCATTCTCTTTTTATTCTTTCTACCACGTGTTTAAATTCCTCTCCTCCAAGTATGTTCTTACTAATATGCTTTTAAACAATAAAAATAGTCTACCATTATTCTAATTCAAAATGAATAAAATTACTTTTGCGCCATTCAATCGAGTAGGAGGGGGCGATTAACCCCCGACCTCTCACACCACCGTACGTACGGTTCCGTATACGGCGGTTCAATTAAGATAATTGACGCAAGTATTCATAACGAGCTT
>NZ_JACXSI010000010.1 GCF_014712675.1 Peribacillus faecalis
CTTCAGATTCCGCGTCACCACGGACACCCTTGCGTTAAGCTAACTGTTACTTCTGCCTTCACAGCTCGGGACTTTCACCCTATAGATTGCACCCATGCCGGGCGCACTTAAGAAAAATAAGCGTGAGCATTGCCCACGCTTATTTCAGAAAGTATATATTTTGAATTCAGATAGTGCAGTACAGCTCCAGCACTTTTTTTAACTCGCTGCGTTTGCTTTATTGATTGCTGCTCCCCAGATTTCCTCTGCCCATTCTGGATAATCAATAAATGGATTTCGGTTATGCTGCCATTTCGAGTAGATAATATTGTTACGGTTTCTTTCAAAATCGTCTACAGGATCTAATTCATTCCATTCTATTAATGTAGAAAGTTTTCCTAATATCGGATTAGAACCGGTCCCTGTATAGTCCACTAATTCGAGATCCAACTCCCCTGCCCCCTCATAGCGAACCGCCATATAAAACATCATTCGTGCCACATCACCTTTTACATGGTCTGGCGGTTCCCAAGAATCGGAATCAGTATAACACTCACAGAAACGGTTTTTTTGGCCGCCATTATCAAAATCCTTGTTTCCTCTTGAACTATTAGCTTGCACATCCTCCGGTTTCAGATTGTGAAGGTCCGTTCCGGGTCCCGCATTCGTTCCAAAATTACCATGTGACTGCGGCCATACATGCTCTCTATTCCATTGACCAACATTTCCGCCATTGCTGGATTTAGAGATAGATTTATTTGCATACAACAAGATGACATTATTAGAATTCGCTGGATCTTCATCCGTCTCTTTCAGAGCATCCCAAACTTGACTATACGTTAATTTTGTATGTTCTTTAATGATATTGTGCAATGCAGCTTTTAGTTCCGAACCAGTTTTATTTACTGCTGTTCGGTAATATGAATCTATCTCTGAATTACTGCTAACTATTAACGAGAAAGTTGTAGTAAATTCTGAGCTTCCATTTGAAGCTGTTACAGCAATGATGTAATTGCCTTCTTCATCAACCGGAAGGGTAAGAATATCTTCCTCAATAAAGCCAATCGTTGTAGAATAGTTCAATTTCAAGCCAGTCAAACTTTGAAAATACTCATTTAAATTTATTGTGTGCGACGTCCCTTTTTGAACACTCACATTTGGAAATTGCTTTTTAAGAATGATATCAATGGCACTCTCCGGTACGAAAGGAGAAGCGATCGCTTTCCCTTTCGAATCGAAAAACTTAATTTTAGAAGTATCGACTCCATCAGCCACTGTCCATTTCTGAACATTTTCCGCTCCATGGATTTCTTTAATATCAGCATTTTCAATGACAACCTCTTTCACTTCTGCTCCAGTAATATCAATGATTGTTTCAGCAGAAGCTGAACTGATTACTACCTTTGTATTTCTCAGACCGTCACCTTTAAGAGTAGCTGTATATTTTAAATAAATCGCGTCTGCAATGATTGAGGTTTGATCTAAATCAACTAGTGAGTCAGGTGTATTTACTGACAGTTTGTTAGTTTTAAAGCCAGTGAGGTTAAAAGTTTTGGCATATGTCTTAACCGGTATATTTTTCAGTTTTGTTTGTATCAATACCGGATCGTGGTCGCTTGCTCGTCCATGCTCCTCCATCAATGAAGAATTCAAATGCGGAATGTCGACAATGGTTGAACTTGCCAGATTGTTAGAGACAAGAATGTGATCGAGCACCTGAGAGTTTCCTTGATATGAATACGTATATCGTTTTTCAAAAGGAACTGCATCAATCATATTTGTTAACTCATTTCCTTTTAAAATATTCATAGGATTCGAAAACTCAAAATCATTAAAGTCGCCGACTACGACAACATTTGCTTCCGGATTATCCGCTTGAACACTTTTTACAAAGCCATTCACTACTGCGGCAATTTTATTTCTTTGCACTTCGCTTGATAATACAGGAGGTTGATTGCTGCCGAACAAGGGCTGATCGCCACTTTTGGAATTAAAGTGATTAGCGATTACGATGACACTTTCATCTTGAAATTCAAATTGAGCAACAAGCGGTTTTCTGCTTGATTCAAACGCGGCATTCGTTGGGTCAATGACACCCGGATTGACGGACAATTTACCATCAGCATATGCCACCGCTTCAGTTGCTTTGCCTTTTGAGCCCTCCGCTAACGTTACACGCTCCGGATTATATAGGAATCCTGGTCGAATATTCCCGCCCGGCTGACCTCCGTCTTGGTTATTTACCGGCGCTACATCCGTGTATACATAGGTTGATCCGCCCAATTCCTTGATTTTATTGATTAATACTTGAGCTGTTTGATCAGCGCTCGTTTCCCCATTGTTAGTCGCGCCGTTATTATCCTGAACTTCCGTCAAGCCGATAATATCCGGCGACTTTAAATTCGTAATAATTGATTGTGCGATTTTTGTGACTTTAGCTGCTGATGTCGTTGCCGAGAAGTTCTCAATGTTGTATGTTGCAATTGTTAATTGATCATCTACTTTTTCAATAGAAGTAATCTCTTGCTTTGTCGCACCTTCTTGAATTTGCGGCAAGTTTCCTGATAGCAGTACTTTAAAGTTGCTATTGGAGTAGCTCATGATGCCTTTGATCGGTTCGTTAAAATAATCACCGGCTTTCGCCACAAGATTAGAAGAATTTGTCACGATGTGCAGCCTTTCCGGATTGCCGTCCTCAGCAGTCAGCTTTAATCCGCCGGCATTTGTATTCGTTTCCGTTTGCTTAGCAACAACGACCAGCTCACCAGAATAAACAGGCGCAACGATTTTAGGGTCCTCGATTTCAATTAGCATACCTTCAATGCTTTCATAAAAATCAATCCCATCAACCTCCGGATTGAAAACAGTTAAGCTGTCGCTGTCAATTTCCACAGTTGGAGGGATACGGTCCTTACCGATAACAATCGGTTCTGGAAGTTCGTTATTGCTTGAAACGGTTGTAATTGAAGAAGCAGCTATTTCAGTAATCGGCAAATCAGTGCCTTGGCTGCTTCCGCGGTAATACTCTTTTACTTCGCCGGTAACTTTAACAATATCACCGACTTTTTTACCATGGCCGGAGCGATACACTAAAATACCTTCTGACGTTTGATCATCATCATCCGGCTGCAAATCTTGCATATAAAACTCGCTGTTACTTGCTACATGCGTAACAATCCCTTCAATATCACTGACGTTTTGCCCGTCGTACAAAGAATAATGCGATATACCTTGAATATCATGGATTCGAACTTCTCCTTCTTGCAACATATAATTAAATGTTGCTACATCACTGTTTTCCATGCCATCTTTTAAAGCAATTGCTTTAATGACAACATTTTCATCAATAACAATTGGTTCTTCAAAAGTTGCACTCTCAGCAGTTGGTGTATCATCATTTAACGTGTAATGGATAGTTGCCCCATCTGTTGCAGTAGACAAAGTAACTTCTGTGCCCGGTTTAATAAAGCCGGCAGGAGGATTAGCTGTGACAGCCTGTACTTTATTGGCATTTTCAATTACATCTTCTGCACCTCTAGGCAGTAATTGATAGACATTGTTGAAGGCACCTAATGCCCCAGTAATGGAATCGTATGTTTTCCCTGCTACAAACAGACTTGGGTTTGTTGTACGAATGATAAACCTTGTACCTTCACTATCTTCTGCCGTATAATTTGCTCCGCTCACCGATACAATTTTGACATTCTCAACTGACAAAAGCATGCCTTCAATCTCTTCTCGCAGCTCACTTGCCTTTACGATAGTCGCTTCTGGAACATCCGTTTTCCCGATTACCTTAATATCATTTTTAGTCAAAACAATTTCCAAAAGCGATGAATATTCGGTTAAGTTACCTTGCGCCTCTACTTGGTCACCGACTTCAAGTCCTAAATTAGGACCATATAAGACAATTCCAGCTGTATCGTCTTGGATATATACAGTATCATTTGAACCGCCGAACACAGCTGTGACAATTCCTGTTGTTGCTACCTTTGTATCAAGGCTTGTCCCTCTGATTTCCGCTATTGTTTTTAGTTCTGGATTCTCTGGTTCAGGTTCAGGGTCTGGTGTAGAACCGTCGACGAAACTCATTGCTGTTGGTGTTCTTAGACCTGGGACTGTGAAGTAAGCTTCTAGCGTTCCGGTAACACGTACTTTCTTGCCAATGTTAGAAGGATTGGATTGCAAACCGAATGTTGTCCGCCAATTGCCCGTATTCGTAATTTGAACCGGCATAATTTTTGACGGATCTGTTTCTGATGGAGAATCAGCAATTGCGATATTTGTATCCCCATTAAAGCGCGCAGGGTCTCTCGTATAGTTTTTTGTTCCCAATGTATATGCGACAATATAACCTTCTACGGTTGCTGTTCCTGAATTATTAGCGATGGCATCAGCTACAGAAATCACTGTTTCCGCCTTTGCAAATAAGCCATTAAAATTAGGCAAACTAAAACCGAGAAGCAAAATTAAGACGACAAATATTTTACCGGTACGTTTCCAAAAATTTTTCATTTCACACTCTCCATCTCGTTATTCTCATGCTTTGAGTTTGGTTTAAAGTGTGTCGTTTCATGATGTTTATCGTTTAAAAAATCGTTTCTCCGCCTACTTCAATACCGGTAAAATTAAAAATAGAGCCATTAACCTCGGAAATATCGAAATCTCCTTCAATTTTCAAATTAGAAAACGTGAAAGCATCTGTTACTGTACCCGTCAGCTTTAAATCACCTTTAATGACAGCATGCTTCAAAGCCGTAATGTTAGATACATCTACAACAATATTGCCGTTATACATTTTAGGTGCCTCTTCTGTTCCGCTAAAATCAGATGCATCAACTGTTTTAGATGCTGCATCTTTAATTCGTCCTTCAATTTGCGGATTAACATCCTTCAATTTGTTAACATAATCGCGAAGATTTTCCCAATCAGCTAAACCAATATCAGTTACTCGACCTTCATTATATGCCTTTTGGAAAACAGTAAAGCCATCTCCACCTTTAGCTGTAAAGGCATTTGTCGCGATAACATATTTTTGTTCTGGCAGAATTGCTGAATAAGATCCATCTGCATTTTTCACTTCCATTGTTTGCACTCTATTTCCGGCAGGTTTTGTACTATCATAAATAAATTTCATTCCGGATACGTGAAGGAATCCGCCGTTTTCTGCCGGTGCCAGTCGGACGCTGTGTTCAAGTGCTTCTTTAATTTCTGCGCCAGTCAATTCCATCGTTGCCAATGTATTGCCAAACGGTAAAACAGTTAAAATTTCTCCAAGCGTAATCGGTCCTTCATTAATATCAGCCCGGATACCGCCGCCATTTTGGAAGGCCATTACGGTATTCGGATTAAAGTCCTTCGCTTTATCAAGCATGCCGTCTGTTATTAAATTACCTAGTTCTGTTTCATTTTTGCGTACACTCGGTTTTGTGACATCGCCGCCATCTCGAGGTGATGTTAATGGTTTTGCAGCTACTCCTTCTGTTGGTGTATTTTTAATTTCGTCTATTTTATCTTTATACGGTTTTAATAATGCTTCTGCTTCAGGGTCTGCCGTTTTATCGGCAATCTTAATCAGTTCGCCGGCATGTCCGACAATTTTCCCTTTTTTATCGAATTCAACATCAAGCGTGCCAAGGAATTCATTGTACTGATAAGCCTGCACTATGACAGTCGGATCTTTTGTAGCCCCGTTTTCATCTTCATCGATAACAACCGGCTGATCCAATTGTGTATGGCTATGCCCGCCGACTATAATATCGATACCGTCTACTTCTTTTGCTAACGTCAAATCATTATCATATGCCGGATTATCGTCATAACCGATATGGGTGATCGCGACAATTTTATTAACTCCAAGCTTTTCGAACGCCTTAACTGCTTCATTCGCTTCATCAATATAGTTGGAAAATGTAATATTAACAGGACTTGATATATCTTTCGTTTCTTCAGTCGTTAAGCCGAAAAAACCGACTTTTTCCCCGTTAATCGTTTTAATGACGCCATTATAAATTTTCCCAGACTTTGGTTTACTGGTGATCTCATTAGAGAACAACTTTTTCAGATGAGGGTCTTTGCTGTAGTTCACATTCGTGCTAACAAATGAGAATTTGCTTTTTTTCACAAAGTCAGCAAGTGCCGTATGCCCCTCCGGACTTGAACCTAAGTCAAATTCATGATTGCCCATTGTCATTAAGTCATATTTCATTAAATTCATAAATTGAAGATCTGCTTGTCCTTTAAATTCGTTAAAATACAAAGTGCCGGAAAATACATCGCCGGCATCGAGCAATAAAGAGTCCGGTTTTTTAGCGCGAACTTCTTTGACCGCTGTGACACGTTTTGCAACATTATCGAGGTTTGCATGTGTATCATTTGTATGCATTAAGGACAGCGTGAATGGCTTTGCCATGAACTTGACAGTTGCGGTGCCTGTCATTTTGCCGATTAAATCTCTCTTTTCTTTCGGAGCTTTTGTTATTCGGGCGGTAATTTTAGCTGTTAGATCTTTTTTGCTGTCGCTTGAACGTAAACTAACTTTTGCTGTGCCGTCTTGCATCGTAATTGTTTTTGGAGTAACGGTGCCGTATGTAGTATTAATCTGAAGCTGAAGACCGTCGGCAGTCGTATCAATTTCTCCCGTCTTTTTATTTATTAAATGCATTGTCAATTCGGTTTCGTCTTTTCCATTCGCTTGAAGAGATTCCTTGGCCGGTTTTATAGAAAGTGACCACAAATCAGTTACTGCAGCTGATTTAAAAGCGATGGAGATATTTTTTTGTTCTTTTCCTTTTATTTTCAATCCGCTCGCTTGCAGCGTATAGCGCTTATCATAATCTAATTCCGAGGTTTCAATGGTAACAGTTTTTTTATCGGCTGCCAGTTTTGCAGAAGTGATTTTTGCACCTTTTATCGAGAAGTTACTTACTTTCACACTATCTACTTCATTAGACAGTACAATCTCCACAGTTGTATTTGAAAGAGGTTTGACACTGGTGATGGACCATGACTTAGAGTTTCCCGGGTTATGATCTTTACCATGGGCTGATACAGCTGGCCCATAAACAGATGCAACTAAAGTAGCTGTTACAGCTGTCGCAACGAATTGTTTTTGCAATTTTTGATACTTCTTCATTTTTTAAAATCTCCTCCTTCAAAGTTTAAAGTTATTACGGCTTTATTTTCATTTATAGCGTTGCAACACCTCCTTCAATTTGCTTGAACCTGGTCAAAGTAGCACTTTATCTATAGTGTGCCATCACAAATAGTACACAATGTTTGCAAATCCGTTTGGGTTTTATTGTAAATAATATTCAAAGTTTAAAAATTGCGGATAAGAGAAGAGGAAAGGGTTTATGGAATGGATTTAAAGTATCGCTAAAGAAAATATAACACACGATTTTTCCGTTAACTGACAATATGCGACTAATTTTGAAAAAAAAGGTAAAATAATACTATTCATGACGATCAGCATCCTACCTTGTACCTTTAAAATAAGAATGATTACATGGAACTATTTTCCTCGTAAAACCATCAAAGTCCTTTATACATATTTTGAAAATAAAAAAGCCCATTTTTCACGATTAGAAAAATGGGTTTTCTTAATTATGCTGCTTGTTCAACAATATTTTGAACCGGCTTTGTCAGCTTGTTGTAACGGAAATATACGATGATGGCAAACAAAATACCGAGGACGTTGATGAATAATGAAAACATAAATACGCCGCTAACATCCGTAACACGAGTAATCATACCTGTTACAAATGGTATACCTGCAGATGCGGAACTAGTCGCCGTACATAAAATCCCTGTCATTCGTCCTTTGTTTTTCCAGAAAAATTCACATATAACACTAAGCGCTAACTGCATTACTCCTGCAAGTGAAAAACCGATTATAAATGCACAAAGGATCGTCATTGGAGTGCTGGATGCATTCATAAACGCGATAGTTGCGACAGTTGAAATAATTGGGTAGCCAAGCAGAACATGAACTGGCTTTAACCAAGATTTCAAGGCGATTGCTACTGCGATAACAGAAATGAATGCACCGATATTATAGTAGCTAAGCAGCTTCAATGAGCTTGTTAATTGCATATCCAAAACTTCTTGGGCATAGACCGGCAGCCAAATATTCATTAAATATAATAATGCCGGCGCTGTAAAACCAATTCCTACAAGAGCCAGACCTTCAATATGAAACTTTGGTTTTCCATTGAACTTGACAACTGTAACTTCACCTTTTGTTTTAGTTGCAGAAGAAGAAGGAAACTTAACAGTGAATAAAAAAGCTGCACTAGCAAGTAAAACAATCGCCGGTACAAAGAATGACCATCCGAAAAATATATCATGATTAATAAAGAATGAAATCATAAATGGCAGAATTAACGACCCTACTGAAATGAAGGCTTTATTGATAACAGTCGCTGCACCCGGAGCATTCGGGAATGATTCCATTAACGTCGGATACGTTCCTGCATCCAAGAAAGCATTCGCCAATCCCCCTAATACTGCAAAGGCAAGTGCGGTACCATAGTTAGGACTTAACGGAATTCCGATTAAAAATAGTGCGCAGAAAATCGCCCCTAAAACGACAAAAGGCTTTCTGCCGAATTTATCTGATGCTGCTCCTGAAAGATACAGTGAAGCTAAGCGTCCTATTCCGTAAGCTGAGACAAGAAAAGAAACGCCCGCGTTATCTGTATTGAATTTCTCTGTTAGAAACGACATATTTTGAGCAATCATAATATATGCCATTCCAAATGCGAAATAGTTAATATAACAGCCAATTGCCGCAAATTTGCTTTTCATCATTTAAACCTCCGCTCGTTTCATTACAAATCTGTTCGTAAAAACGGGCTATCTGCATAATTAAACCGAATATAGTGCCGGAACACTATATTCGGCTTTCAATGAGATAGCCTTACATCTTTTATTATTTATTAAGCAGCTATAGTAGTTTTTTTGCTTCCTACATTCATTACTTTGAAATAACGAACTAATACAAGAAGTGATAATACCACACCTACTGCTGCAACTCCAGCATCGAAAAGGATGATGTTTAATACGCTTGTTTTAGCGATTACACCAGTAACTACAGGGATTACGGCACTAGCTACACTTGACATTGTCATGAAAATACCAGTCATAGTACCTTTTTTACCTTTGAAGAATTCAGTCATAACAACTAACGCTAATTGAAGAACGCCACCTGCTGCGAAGAATCCGATTAAGAATGAACCTGCGATTACCATAAATGGTGTTTGAATGAATGCCACACCTAGTAAAACTAATAGAGACATTAATGGGTAAACTACAACCACGTAGATTGGTTTGATTAAGTCTTTAACTAAGAATGAAGTTAAGAATACAGAGCATAAAGAACCTGTGCTGTAATAAGAAATCAATTTTAATGAAGAAGTGTTTGTCATACCAACAACTTCTTCACCGAAAGTCGGTAACCAAGTTTGAACAACTAGGAAAGTTGCTGTTGCCGTGAAAGCAATCATCAGCATTGCAAGACCTTCCACCCAGAACTTTGGTTTTTGAGCAAATACAGTAGTTTCTTCTTTTGCTTCACCTTTTGAAGTTTCAGGAGCTGAAACAGCCGGGAATGGCAATTTGATCATAAAGATTGCATTTAGCGCAAAAATAACAACCGGAATGATGAATGAAACTCCCCAGTACCAATTGTTTGTGATAATAAGACCGATAATAACTGGTAAAGTGAATTGACCTGCTGAGATAAACGCTTTAATGATAATGTTCGCAGTACCTGCTGCATTCGGGAATGATTCCATTAATGCCGGGTAAGTACCTGAATCTAAAACTGAGTTTGCGATACCTGCTAACAAAGCAAAGATAAATGCGATTTGTACATTTGGTGCAAAAAGAATAGAAATAAAGAATGCTGAGTAAATTAACATACCAACAAAGATCGTCGGTTTTCTTCCGAATTTATCAGATAGCACCCCTGAGATTGCTAAAGCAATCAGACGACCGAAACCTAATGCAGAAATAACGTAAGCAACACCTGCTTTGTCAGTATGCAATTGCTCCGTTAAGAAAGTCATGTTTTGTGCTAAAATGATAGCACCCATACCATGTATAAAGTAGTTGATATACATGGCGATTGCCGTTGGAAAATACTTGTTTTTCATTTTTGAACTCCATTTCAACTGTTGTTTTTATTATGGACACGCTCTGTGGCTACATTAGCGAATAGAGCGTGCTTACTAAAGAATTAAGTGTTTCGATTAAAACATTTGCTCTTTTACATATTCAACAGGCATTTCTTCACCTGTCCACATTTCGAATGCACGAGCACCTTGCCATAGCATCATGCCTAAGCCGTTAAGTGTTTTACAGCCAACACCTTCAGCCATTTCAAGAAGTTTTGTTTTACGTGGAATATAAACTACGTCAGTAACGATTAATTCAGGACGTAACCAAGAAGCGTCCGGGATTAAGCATTCGTCTTGAAGCGGCTTCATGCCAACTCCAGTACCGTTTGTTAAAATATCTGCTTCTGCGATCGCAGCTTTTAAAGCTTCTTCATCTTCAAGTCTGTGAACTGTCGCTTTGCAGTTAACGTCTTTCATTTCTTCATTAATGATTTGTACATTTTTTTCAGCGCGAGCATAGAACTCATCGTCACGGTTGAAGATTGCAATTTCCGCTACGCCATCTAGCGCTGCTTGAATAGCGATTGCAGTTGCTGCTCCGCCTGCACCCATAAGTACCATTTTCTTACCAACTACATCAATGCCGGCTTCTTTAAGTCCGCGCATGTAGCCAGTACCATCTGTAATATGACCAACTAATTTGCCGTTTTCATTTACTACAGTGTTAACTGCGCCAGCAAATTGTGCAGCTGGTGATAATTCATCCAATAAAGGAAGGATTTTTGTTTTGTTCGGCATAGAAACGTTGAAGCCTCTAACTTCTAATGCACGCATACCTGTTACTACGTCAGCAAGTTGTTGGTTACCAACTTCAAATGCCATGTAAGCGTAGTTAAGGCCTAATTTTCTTAAAGACATATTGTGCATTGCAGGTGATAATGAATGCCCGATTGGTGTTGCCAATAGTCCTAGTAATTTTGTTCTGCCGTCGATTCTTCCTTGATCTGCCATTGTAATACCTCCAAAATTCTCTTTTATGAGTTTTTGCCAGAAAGATAATATACTGGTTTATTGTGAAATCTTTCACATTAAACTGTTCAGTTTTTCACATTATTACTTAAATTTAAATAGATTAATTAAGTTACATAATTGCTTTAGCTCCTGACTCTTCGATTATAAAAGTCAGCTATGCACAAGTCTAATTGAAATAAAACGGTATTTCTATAGTTTTTTTCTATAATTAACTGGTAATTACTTTAGCTTTTATGCGACAAATAAGTCTGATAGATTACATTCACACAGCAACTTTAATTTGACGGCTGTGTGAACATATTAAGTCAATCTATTATCAAAAATTAAAAATAGTATTATAAGCTTTTGTGTAAGATGTTTAATACAGTACGTAACTCTTCTACAGGAATTTGTCCTGGTGCAGATGCTTCTTTACCGGCTCCAAAAGTGAATGCTGAGCCAAATACTTCACCTGCCAGACGGCTGATAACGCCGGTTCCGCCCATAGACATTGTGATTAGCGGACGATCTGCATGTTCTGTTTTCATTGTGTTTGTAGCATCTAATAAAGTAATAACATCTGCAACGTTTGTTGGCATTACAGCGATTTTCGGAATATCCGCGCCATATTCTTGCATTTTGCAAAGACGGCTGATGATTTCTTCTTTAGAAGGTGTTTTAAAGAAGTCATGGTTAGACATGATTACATAAACACCATTTTCTTTCGCTGTTGCCACTAAAGTATTTACGTTTTCTTCATCGTTAAATAGCTCTACATCTACTAGATCGATGTTTTTTGTGCGGATTGCTGTTTGGTTTAATTCCACATAGAAAGCATCGCTGATTTCTTTGTTTCCGCCTTCTTTATGGCTTCTGAAAGTGAATAATAACAATTCGTCAGCAAATACTTCACGAAGTTTAGCGATTAATGCAGTAACAGCTTCTAAATCTTCTACTTTTTCGTAAATATCAACTCGCCATTCTACTACATCCGGCTTAAGTGATTTAACCATTTCTGCTTCTGTTAAAATTTCCGCTTCTGTTTTTCCTACTAGAGGAACGATGATTTTAGAAGCGCCTTCTCCGATTACTACATCTTTGATTTTTAAAGTGCTCATCATTTTTCTCCTTAAATAAAGCTTGTTTATATAAATAGATATATCATCTATTTTTTACTAATCATTAAACAACTTAGTTTTCACATATTCGACAGGCATTGGTTGGCCTGTCCATATTTCAAAGGCTTTCGCTCCTTGCCATAGCATCATACCGAGCCCGTTAATGGTTTTGCAGCCGGCATCTTCGGCAATTTGAAGCATTTTTGTTTTAGAGGGAATATATACAACATCCGATACGACTATATCAGGTCGCAACCAAGTTACATCCGGTATGACACTTTCATTTTCGAGCGGTTTCATCCCGACACCACTAGCATTCGTCAAGATGTTACTACAAGCAATTTCAGCTTTTAATTGCTCAGTATCTTCCAGATCATAGGCAGCTGCTTTACAATTGATTCCTTCTATTTCATGATTGATGGTGTGAGCATTTTTTTCAGCTCTTGGATAAAACTCATCTTTGTGATTAAAAATAGAAATCTCGACAGCACCGTCTAATGCTGCTTGAATGGCAATAGCTGTTGCTGCTCCACCGGCACCGATAATTGTTATTTTTTTACCGGCTATATCAACTCCAGCTTCCTTCAAGGATTGCATATACCCTATTCCATCGGTATTATGACCAATTAGTTTGCCGCCTTCATTGACGACCGTATTTACAGCTCCGGCAAATTTCGCAGCCGGTGATAGCTCGTCTAATAATGGCAGAATCTTCGTTTTATTTGGCATTGATACATTGAATCCTCGAATATTCATTGCCCTCATACCTGTAACAACATCAGCAAGCTCTTTATTGCCTACTTCAAATGCCATATACACATAATCTAAACCAAGCTTTTTCAAAGACATATTGTGCATCGCCGGCGACAATGAATGACCAATTGGTGTTGCCAAAAGTCCTAGTAATTTAGTTCTCCCATTAATAAGACCGATTTCAGTCATTTTCTTCCCTCCAGAAGCGCCTATTTGTTATAGTATTGTCTTTTACAAAAAGCTTATTAATCACCGTATTGTGAAATCATTCACATTCAACCTTAAAAAATAATCTCAGCCAGTTTTTATTGTGAAATTAATTTCACAAACCCAAAACAACACTTCACTAATATTTCATAAGTTACTAAATGTGCTATCAATCGCAATTGGTTTACTTCTTGATTATAAAAGACAAAATGACACAAATCTAATTGAAAAATGCTGCTTTATTTATAGATTCTATCTATGAATAGGCTTTCATTCACCAATAAAAAAAGACCAGCTCATTAGCTGATCTCCAAACTATCCGCAAACAAGAATTTGTCTTGAAAAATGTCCTTTATTTGCTTCACAGCGAGCCTCAATTTCGAATCCCGCTTCTTCAATTACCCGATCAATAGTTTCAATCGTTATAATTACCGCTTTATCAGCGATACGACGGGTTTGCTGAATGATTGCCGCCTGTTCTTCAGGTGTAATTGATGTATATAAATTATAAGGTAAATCGATAATCGCTACATCATAGCTATTAGTGATTGCTGAGATTGGGCCCGTTTTCACATCAGCTTCGAGATTGAAGTAAGCAATATTTTCACGCGCACCGCTTGCAGCCAAATAATTGATATCTCTGCCTACTATATCAATTCCCATCGACAAAGCTTCCACAAGAACCGTTCCGATGCCGCAGCACGGATCAATAGCCTTTATGCCATCCGGATTTGGAACGGCAATGTTTGCGACTGCCCTTGCAACTCGTGTATTAAGTGCAGTTGAATATTCACGTGGTTTCTTCTGATGACGAAGCCATACCGGTTCGCTCTTGCGATATTTACCGAAGTACCATCTTCCCTCAAATGGAACAATGCCGAATTCAACCTCTGCCTCCATCAAATCTGCTTCACCTTTTAAATGCCATCCGATTTCTCTCTCAATGCGCTTTCGCTCTGCATGTCTTATTTTCTCTGACTCATTAAGATCGTTTGTTTTTACGAAAATCACTTTAAACGTCGAATCAAGCATAGGAAGCTGCTGTACCTGCGCTATAATATCCGATACCTCATTTCCCTCAAAAATAACATCAATCCGTTCTCTAAAAAACGGGCTCCTGCTCGGTTCTATTTCAATATTGCTTTTTAGAATACGCGTCTCCGGTTTGATACCAAAAAGATAGAACATCTCCATTTCACATAAGGAGCGTTCTCCCCTCTCACATGCATATGTATAAATATATTCCTGTTGCTTTTTACTATTGTTCAAACTCGACCCCAGCCTCTCCCTGATAGTTTAACGGTCTATCATTCTATCTATATCATATCTGAAAAAGTGGCAAGGTTATAATAAAACGTTTTGACTATCGTATGGTGGAGCTTAAAGAAAGACTGCAAAATCATAGTAGGTTTTACAAAAAAACAACCCTTACGAAATTAAAGTAGAGAGCGAATAGCAAACCAACAGAGGCTCTCTTGTAGTCTAAGCACTCTTTGAGACCGTCTCCTAATTATAATTTTGAATATTTATGTACTCAACACCCTTTTCTATAATTAGATAACATTATGAATCTGCTGAATTTCACTTGAGGTAAATGCTGTTAAATTAATGTTTTTTAACTTTTTTCCTCTTTTGTACTTTATAATCATCGAGTGTCTCTAGAAATTATCAGCCACTTTTTATACAATTTTTATTCATTTTATATATAACAGCACAAATCTAACCATTTACAGTTCACTTATCATCTCCTTTCCACTTTTCACAGATGACTAAGTGGAAACAAAGTAAAATGGCTCTTTTTATCAGTTTAGACCACCTGGTACTGAGAAGACAGGTCAACAAAAATAATTTAATAGAAAGGTGAAATTCAATGAACTCTTTATTAAAAGTCGGAGCAGGAATTGTATTAGGCGGAGGTATTGTATTGTCAGCATTAACCTTTAACGGAGAAGACACACTTAATACAGCTGATAACGAAATTAAATCCTATGTTGCTAAAGCGGAGCAAGTTGTTCAATTGTACAAAGCCCAAAAACAAGAAATAGAACAAATGAAAGCTAACCTTGAAGCTGCAGGAATTACCAATACAAATTTAGAGAATGAATTAGCAAACTTGCAAAAGAACTATGATAACTTAGATGCTGCTTATCAAGCACTGCTCCAATCTTCTGAAGCAACAGAAGCTGAAAAAGAAGAGCTTCAAAATAGATTAAATGAAGTAAACGCAAATCTAGATCGTCTCAGTAAAGAGTTAGAAACTGCTCAAGCTGAAACAGCAGAAGCAAGCGAGGCACTTTCTTCTGCTCAAGCTAACTTAGAAAACCTTCAGGCAGATTATGATGTTTTATATGATATTTACGAACAAACGACTAAAACTTCTGTAGAACGAGGCTGGGAAATCCAACGTCTTGAAGGAGAAGTAGAAAAAGCAAACAGCCAAATGGATGAAGCTAACAGCGAAATCCAAAAAGCGAACGATGAAATCGAAAAAGCGAATAAGGCTGTAGATGATTTTAAAAACAACCTTGACGAAACATTAGATGAATCTATTTTTGACGGGATCATTCAATAAGAAACATTCATGATTTTACACTCACACCCCGGGGATGAAAATATATTCCCGGGGTTTTGTTTTCCACCAAGCTACCCATAATGGTAATGCTATGGTGTGTAACATATACGACGGTTTTAATGGTAGTTTTATCCCTGGATAAGAAACTGTATGGAATTTGCTTGTGTAGAGCTTGAACAAAAAGCATTTTTCTGTCCGTGATCATCCTTAAAAATCAAAGAGTCAAAAAAGGGGAGAAGTGGATATTCTTCTGAGTGTACCTAGTATTCAAATCCAATCCGCAGCTTCCATTATTGCTGAAATCGGAACCGATATGACACAATTTCCTTCTTCTAAACATTTAGCTTCTTGGGCCGGCGTTTCACCGGGTAACAATGAAACTGTAGGTAAAAAAAGGAAACAAAAAATTAAAGGCAATCCGCACATACAGGCTGCCCTCTGCCAAGTCGCTTGGAGCATTTCACGATCGAGAAAAACGCAGATGGCAGCTACCTTTTGGTCTTTATCAGCGCGAAGAGGAAGAAAAAAAGCAATCACAGCGATTGCACACAAGCTCGTTAGAATCATTTATAAATTGTTTACAAACCATCAACTCTATCAGGAACCAGGTATAATAGCTTAACCTTTTAAAACATATTGATTAGGGTATGTTTTTTTTAAAACAAACAAGCATACCTCTCTTAAGATTGGGCATTTTTTGACGATCGCCTTGTTTTCTCCTTACTTTTCTTCGCTACTTGCTTCGTTTAGTTTTTTATTTTCACAGAAAAAGCCGTTACCGGGCCTTCCTGGTTAAGTACCTTATATATATTCTTTAGAAACGAAATATAAGAGCGGGTTCACCGCTCTTCTTTTTTTGAAACAGTAAAATACCCACAAATAACCGTTTTATCGTTTCACCTCATCCATTAGATAAGCAACGAACTGCTCATCTCTTAGCAGCCATGCTCCTTCATTCCTTTTTAAAAACAATTCTCCTTCTTGAAAGCTGTTGAAGCTTTGCTCCAGCTTCTTTTTATTTTTTTCGATTTCCCACAACTGGTCATTCGGGTATAAAAAAAATACTTCTCCCTGCGAATTTTTATATAACGAACCGAACGAGGATTCTTTTACGTTATAGCGATTCCACTTCGCATCTTCCCGTATTGGCTCGAGGTGGAAAGTATCCTCTACAAATCGCTTATACGCTTCATTAGATAAAGAGCAGCCAGACGCCTTCTGATGTCCTCCGCCGCCATAATAATCCGCAATTTCAGAGACATCGATATGATCATGAATCGTGCGGAGGGCAATTCTTTTAGATCCTATATTGAGCATTACAATAAAGTCTAGATGCGGAAAAGCCTTGCCTAGTTCATTCCCTAACTCCGAATGATAGGATTCCGCATAAACAACACCGGCTAATTTTCCGTCCGTCTCTTTCTGAACAAGCTCTCTTTTTTTTCTGCGAATATAACGGTCAATCTTATTTTCTTCTACTTTTAACAGCTGCTTCTCGAGATCGTCGAAATCAAAATGCTCTGCTGTCTGCAAACGTTCAAGCATTTTATCTTCGAATTCCTCAATGGACACTAAAAAGAAAAGTGTATTGAGTCGATGCGCTTGATGATTTTCATTCTGCTCCCATTCCCATGTGTCATATTGTCTGACAAGTTCTACAAATTCTGTGACAGCGTCCATTTTCTCCAAAAAGCCTTTTGAAATTAAGTAATCGTAAAACAAAGATGTTGCCGATGCCAGACGCCCCTCCTCATCTTCTACAACGACAGAACCCCACTCATATTCATTAAGATGCAGTGCAGTTTTATGGTGATCAATCAGTTGTACACGACCATTTACTTGATAAAACTCGTTTAATTTCTCTTCATTCTCTTCGTTGGGAGATAAATCTGTAATTAACAAACATATTCCTTTTCTGTCCTCATCCAAAAATTGCTCTATTTCTTTATTCAGCGACGCAATGGAATTGTAGCGCACATTCACTTTCTCACGAAAAGCAAGTCTCGCTAAAATGCCGCATCCTACTCCATCTAAGTCATTATGGCTCAATAATTGATACATATATTCCACCTCATGACCGTAGTATGGTTCTGAATCGTGAAAATTATTGCCGGCAGCCTCCTCTGACTTTAAATGCAAAAAAGCTATCCCTTAGAAAAGGGATAGCCATTTGTAGATCTATTGAAATTACATTACACCAATTTTTTTCAATGTATCTGTAATGTTTCTTCCTTCACGAACACCGTCCATGATTTTACGAGCGCGTTGGCTGTCACCGATGTTTACGAATTCAATGCCTTGTTTAGCGAAATGTTTCTGAAGCAATTGAACATTTTCGTTTACCGGTTTCATACCAAGACATACGAATCCATAATCGAATTCAAGGTTCATGTCTTCGCCTTCATATTGTAATTTAAAGTGATCAGAAGCTACTTCCATTAATGAAGTGTTTGTGTGAACTGTTACGTTTTTTTCTTTGATCATGCTCATCATTGAGATGCGAGTGATGTGGTCTAAGTCACGTCCAAGCATTGGAAGTCTTTCTACGATTGTTACATTTGCTCCTCTTTCAGAGAAATATTCAACAACGTCAAGACCTACTGCTCCACCACCGATTACAGCAATGTTTTTGCCTTCAACATCTGTGTTGTTAAACTCATCAAGGTTACCTAATAAGCCCATGATTGAGAAAATATTTTCGTTTTCTTTATCGATACGCTCTAATAAACCTTTGATTGGCGGTAATAATGGTTGAGAACCTGTCGCATTGACAACAACATCTGGCTTAAATTTCTCGATAGTTTCGATATCTGCTCTTGTGTTAGTGAATGTAATCAGGTTTTTCAAGCTTTCCGCACGACGGACTAAATAGTTAGGGAAATCGGCAATACGGTTTTTCGCCGGTAATGTTGCGATTTCACGAGCAAGACCGCCTAAGTATGGCTTTTGCTCAAATAAGTATGTTGTGCATCCTACTTCAGCTGCAGTACATGCTGCCTCAAGACCTGCCGTACCACCACCGATTACAACAACGTTTGTTGTTTCTGCAACACGGCTTTCTTTATGCGCATCTTCCACATAAAGGTTCGGGTTGATTGTGCATCGGATCGGACGGTTTAAACCGATTCGGTGTCCGGCACAACCGATGTTACATGAAATACATTTACGGATCATTTCTTCGTTTGCAGATTGAACTTTATTTACCCAGTTTGGATCAGCAATCAGACCGCGACCCATACCAATTAGATCTGCATGTCCATCAGCAATGATTTGATCTGCTACTTGCGGATTACGGATATTACCTGTTGTCATTGTCACTTTGCCGAATTTCTCTTTAACAGCTTTCGCCATGTATGAACGCCAGCCATCTGGAAGGTTCATTTGGTCGATTTGGTAATGAACTGAGTCATTTACAGCTGCAGATACGTTGAAAATATCTACTTCATCGTTCAAGTATTCAAGTATTTGTAGAGTATCTTCTAAAGTGTTACCTCCAGCTAATAAGTCATCAGCGCTGAAACGAAGCATAATCGGGAAGAATGGTCCTACTTCAGCACGAACACGATCGATGACCATACGAGCAAAACGAGCACGGTTTTCATAGCTTCCGCCAAACTCGTCTGTACGATCGTTGTATAATGGGGATAAGAATTGGCAAATTAAATACGAGTGACCCGCATGAATTTCAACAGCGTCAAAACCAGCAGCTTGTGCGCGTTTAGCAGCTTTACCGTACTTCTCAACGATTTCTAAAATTTCTTCCTTAGACAATGGTCTTGGAGTTGCTCCGCCAGTTTTAGAAGGAATGTTAGAAGCTGAAACCGGTTGAAGGCCTTCGATGCGGTCAGGTACTGCTGATGCACCGGCATGGTTAATTTGGATTGATACGCAAGTACCATATTTGTGTAATGTTTCTGTTAAGTTATATAGACCTGGGATATATTTATCATGGTCGATACGGATTTGTGTTGTACCGTTAGATCCTAATGGAAAGTCAACGTTGGCATTCTCAACGATAATTAGACCAGTGCCGCCTTTTGCTCTTTGTTCATAGTAGCTGATGTGATCTTCATTGAATTCACCGTGCTGTCCTCCAAAGTTAGTACCCATAGGAGGCATAACAATACGGTTTTTAAGTGTCATCATTTTTACTTGTAAAGGTTCAAAAATATGTTGATAAGTCATTTATATTTTTCCTTTCTATTAATTCTAAAAGTAGAATTCTATTCACTATTTCCTTGCAACCATCTATAACGTAAAAATACCTATTGTGATTGTTTTCACATTTCGTTACAATATTAATCTCATTTACGTTATGTATATGTTTGTTGTATCACTACATAAAATTATACGGCGATGATATATAAATAATCTAATTGGTTTTTGCCGTATTATTGATAGGTTTTTTCTATAGAAAGGATAGAAATTGATGAATTTAAGACAACTTTACTATTTCCGCTCTCTGGCTAAAGTAGAACATTATACTCAAGCAGCTGCTGATCTTTCAATTACGCAGCCTAGCTTAAGTCATGCGATTTCAGAGCTTGAAAAAGAACTGGGCGTTTATTTATTTGAGAAACAAGGGAGAAATGTCAGACTGACAAAATACGGACGTTCTTTTCTTGAATATGTAGAAACTGCCTTGGATGTGCTGGAAAAAGGCGAAAAAAAGATGCAGAAGTTATCAAGCCCGACTCATGGCGTGATAGACTTAGCATTTATATATACGCTTGGTGCTCGCTTCATTCCGAAAGTCATTCAGGACTTTTCTAAAATTGAGGCCAATAAAAACATCAGCTTCTCTTTCAGCCAAGGTGTAACAAAAAATATTATTCAAGGACTAAAAGATGAAAAGTACGACTTGGCTTTCTGCTCCTATGTGGAAAATGAGCCAGATATCGATTTTATTCCGATCGCTGAACAAGAGCTTGTTGTTATTGTACCGAAAGACCATCCGTTAGCGGATAAAGACAGTATTCATTTAAAGGAGACTGCCCCATACCCGATAGTTTTCTTTAATCGCGAAAGCGGTATTCGACCGACCATAAACAGTTTATTTGCCGAAGCGAATATCAAACCGAAAATTGTATGCGAAGTCGAGGAAGACAGTGCTATCGCCGGACTTGTATCGGTCAATTATGGAATAGCGGTTATGCCGCGAATAGCTGCTCTCGATCAATATGATGTGAAAATATTATCTATTGAAGAGCCTGCTTACAAGCGAAGCATTTATCTTGCCAGTCTTAAAAATCACTATTTAGCACCTGCTGTCTGTAATTTTCGCGATTTTGTCATTACATTTGCCGCTGAGAACCAAGCACATTCTAAGTATTTGCTTTAAATCAGTCCGGGCATATTGGTTTTAACTGTTCGCTCTGCTGCGACCGAAAGATCCTTCAGAGCGACAGCATTAAAATAAACCTACGCTTCCTTATACACCTTTTCCTTATTTGAAGCATTCCACATTCCTTGATTATTTCCACGTATAATGAAGAGTCCAATTAGCATAACAATGCAAATTAACGCCGAGCCAATAAACGGCAAAATAATATGTATCGAAAAGATAAATCCGCCAAATAACGGGCCAAGTACCCTTCCTAAACTGTCCATCGTTTGATCAAGCCCCATCGTGATTCCTCTTCCTATTTGCTCTTGTTTCGACAATAATGCCATCACAGTCGGCCGGACAAACGCCATGCCGACACCTACAGCAACGGAACCTGCGGCAATAAGCCATATATAACCTGAAAATGCGATACATAAGTAGCCGGCTGTACATAATATAAAGCCCCATTTTATAATCCAATAATCTGAATTCCATTCGTACAAGTAATTTAATAAGAAGAATTGCACAAATGCGGAACCGCCGGCAAACAAACTGAAGCATAAACTGACTTGCCAAGGATCAGCGGCAAACTTCTCGATCATAAAATAGCCAAGAATCGCAAATAAACTGGATGCCGCCAATGCTTTCCCGAGCGTCAGCATATAAAGTTCGCGATAACCGGTCTTTGTTACATATGATAATGAACCAAGGAAGCTGACATTTTCTTCAGATTTCTTCACTTGCTGTTTCTCCGGCTCTTTAATGAAAATAAAAACGAACGGCAAAGAAATTAACGATAAGCAGCCTGCAACGATAAACGGCGCGTTCATACCAAACGGTGAAAAAATACCGCCAATCGCAGGACCGCATAAAAATCCAAGGCTATTAACTGCTCCCATCTTTGCCATAGAAATACCCCTTTGTTCATCATTGGTTGAATCCGCGACAATCGTTAAAGCAGCCGGAATTGAACCGGAAGAAAGAACGGCCCCAATAACACGTGCAAGCAGCAACTGTATGTATGATTTAACAAATATAACGGCCAGGAAGGCAACAGCAAATCCTGCCAAACCGATAAACAATACTTTTTTTCGGCCAAAACGATCAATGAAGCGACCCCAAATCGGGGTTGCAACAAGCTGTGCAACAGCCCATCCTGTTACCAGGCTTCCCATTTCAAAGGCCGATAAACCAAGTCGTTCTGCAACGTACGGCAAACTCGGAAACACTATGCCGTAGCCGGTCATAGTCAAAAACATAACAAAAGCCAATATGATAAATGCCTTCCGGTTCATTTCAGTTTCTCCCCGTTTCGTAAATCAAGATTATTTCGTATTAAGAAATATATTCTCTAAGCAAATTTTTATCCCTTCATCAATCATTCGACAAATGTTGAAAACGCTTCCAAAAATAAAAATAATCTGCTACACTTTCTAGCTAGGTACACTATTATTAAGGGAGGTAAATTATGCTTTTAACGAATCTATTAGATTTTTCGCTGGAGCAATATGGAGAATACCCTTTTCTCTACTTCAATGACATTGCCTACACAAATGAAGACACCATCGTTTATTCAAAAAAGATATCTGTTTTGCTGAGAAGTCTCGGAATTTGTGACGGAGAGCGCGTCGTTGTCAGTCTTCCGAACTGTCCTGAGGTGATTTTCTCCTACCAAGGTATTTTAAGAGCCAAAAATATTGTTGTACCTGTCATGTTCCTATTGCACCCCTCTGAGATCCACTTCATTCTTAATGATTGCAAAGCTAAAGCAATTATTACTTCATCCCTCGTGCTGCCTAAATTAGTAGAAGCTGCTAAAAACCTTCCATATAAACCGACCTTTATCGTTGCAGATGAAATCCAAAACAAAAATGACTCTGAAAATATTGATATTATTGAACTGCATAAAGCAATAGAAGAATGTGACGAAAACAAAGAAGAGCTTATAGATGCTTCGGAATCAGATGTTGCGGTTATCCTTTATACATCAGGTACGACAGGCAGACCAAAAGGTGTGATGCTTACCCATAAAAATCTATATTCCAGTGCGCGAACTGCCTATGAAATGACAATTGAAAACGGTGATCATGAGCCAAATACAACAATCGGTGTTTTGCCGCTTGCCCACATATACGGATTCACAACGATGAATACAAACTTTCTGTTAGGGAATTCCGTTGTTGTTTTCCCTACTTTTGATCTCGATCAATTATTCCGATGCATTGAAAAATATAAGGTTAAAAGCATCGGCTTAGTTCCGGCTATGATTCATGCGATGGTACACGCGCCACAAAGCGACCAATACGATTTATCCAGTCTTGAATCTGTCATCAGCGGTTCAGCCTCTCTTCAAGTCGCCTTAATACAGGCATTCAAAAAGAAATTCAACGCTGAGATCCGTGAAGGTTACGGTCTTTCCGAAGCTGCCCCTGTAGTATCTTCACATCGTGACGGCATCTCGATTAAATATGGCTCTGTCGGCATTCCGATTCCTGGAATAGAAGTACGGGTCATAGATAACAACGGCAATGATGTTGATCGTGGAGAAGTAGGTGAATTAATTGTAAAAGGTGACAATATTACGCCGGGATACTACGGCTTAGAAGAAGAAACGAAAAAAGCTATCAAAGACGGCTGGCTATATACCGGCGATCTTGTGAAAATGGACGAAGACGGCTATCTTTACATCGTAGACCGGAAGAAAGATCTCATTATCCGTGGCGGCTTTAATGTGTATCCTCGTGATTTGGAAGAAGTAATTGCCGCGCACGAAGATGTTTCTGAAGCAGCTGTCATCGGTGTGCCTGATGAGAAAATGGGCGAAGAAATTATCGCCTGCGTTATAAAAAAGCCGGGAGCTGCTGTCACAGAAGCTGAGCTTATTGCCTATACCCAGCAAAGATTCGCAAAATACAAAACACCGAAACATGTGTTTTTCTTAGATGAATTGCCGCGCACAAGTGTCGGAAAAATATTGAAACGCAAACTGCGCGATTTATATGAGAATGCTAATCTGACAAAATAAAGAAAAACCGGTACCGGTCCTTCATTAATGAGTTCACTACTTGCTACTACTTCAATGAAAAAGAAGACAAGCGAGAACCGAGATGCGGAAGCGGCCCAATCAGCCCCGACCTGCATAAGACGAATCACGTAGGAAATTGTAAAATTTCCGGAGTGATTTGGCTTATGACCTCGATGGGCTGGCCGCTGCAGCTAGACAAGGACTAAGAAGGAACAGCGACTAAGAACACTACGTCCGCATATCTTCGTCGCAGTGACTCTCATCGTGAGAGCTCCACACAAGAAACCCGCCTTTGGTTTCTTGAGGGAGGCAGCTTAGGCCCGAGCATGTCAGGTATAAGGTTAGACAGCTATCCATGTCCAGAAATATATGCTTCTTATCTCTTAGAAAAACCGGCACCAGTAAAAAGAAACAAAGACGGCCGCGCAACTATATATTGCGCGGCCGCTTACTCTCTTTAATCTTGCTTCTTTTTTTGCGTTTGGCTGAAACGTTTAATTCGGTCAACTACACCCAGCAATGCCGGAAGCAAAATCGGCAGCATGACGAAACTTAACAGCAACAAACCGATAATCACCGTAATGGCAATTTCAATCAGCGTAAGAACTCCTGATGGAATTAATGCTGCAAAAGTACCTCCTAAAATGATAGCAGCCGAAATGACAACTCCGCCAATATTGCCCGCTGCTTCGACAATCGCTTTAGTAGAATTCCCTTCCAACTCGTTATAGCGCATCATCAAGAAAATGCTATAATCTACTCCGAGCGCAATAATCATGATGAAGCTAAAGAACGGAACATTCCAGCCCAGTTCATTTACACCTAATACACTAGTGCTGAACCATTCGCTCATACCTACTGATGTATAATAAGCTAACACAAGTGAACCGATGATAAATAATGATTTTAGCAGCGATCGTGTGATGAAGATAAGCACAATGCCGATACCGATCAGCATGATTGTCGCTGTACGGATAAAATCACCGCTGGCAAGCTCTTCAAGATCAATGTTTTGCGATGTTTCCCCTCCGAGCGCATATTGTGCTCCATTCAAATAATTGACATCCATTGCTGAAGCAATATCTTCTTTTAAATCTTTCACAACGGCCATTGCTTCTTTTGAATACGGATTGACGTCCAAAATGATACGCATAGAAGTAATTGTGCGATCTTCTGACATGTACATATCCAATGCCTTTTGGAAATCTTCTCCGGTCAGCACATCTTCCGGTATATGCAGTTGTTCTGCTGATTTAGATTCACTTAATCCCGACAGATAACTTTGCGCATTAGTCAAGCCATCGCTGATTTCAGTCAATCCGTCCGTTGTCTCTGATAAACCGGACTGCAGTTCCTTCATTTTTGCTGATAGCTCTGTCAATCCTGAATAAAGCTGCTTTTGTCCGTCATTAATAGCTGTTAAACCATTAGAAAGAGCAGGTGTTTTATCAGCTATTTGCGTTGATCCGGCAGCCGCTTCCTGCAGTCCATCAGCTAATTCAGTTGAACCGGCTTGCAATTGGCTCACGCCCGTTTGCAGTTGCGACAAACCATTGTTTGCTTGATCAAAAGCGCTGTTCGCTTTTTGAAATGAAATAATTGCTGATTCATATTGAGGAGTCAGCTCAATAAGCTTCTGAGAAAGCACGTTCATTTGTTGCTTACCTGTTTTGGCAACTGCTATAGATGTTTGGATATCCTTGTTATTGCCTAATTCAGGGCTAGTCTTTATCGCATTTGCCAGTGCTGATTCAATAGCAGAAAAAGCTTGAGAGGCACCATCAATTGCTTGTGAAACATTCTTAAAGAAACTGCTGAATGAGCTCATCCCTTTTTCAAGCTCCACATACCCTTGCTGCAATTGGCTCATTGCGCTTGTTAACTCGGTCATATTGCTATTCACCGCTGCTAACCCGTTTTCAATCTCTTCGGCTCCGCTTACTCCGGAAACAAGCCCTACTGCCAGCTGATCAAGAGCGTTTGCTAATGTATCGACACCGCTCTTCACTTCTGCGGTTCCATCAATCAATGTTTGGACGCTTTCCACACCGTCCTCATCTTGCTGATTTAGCTGTTGTTCCGCATCCGTTAACCCATCGTTAATTTGATTGACCCCATCTTTCGCCTCACCTAATCCGCTGTTCAACGTATCAGATTGGCTTCTGACATATAAGTCATCGATTTTGTCATTTGCCGGTCTTGTCGCTGAGAAAACTTTCGCAACCCCTTCATGTTCAGCAATGGTTTCTGTTAATTGGTCAATCACCTGCAATGATTTTTCATTGTCAAGTGCATCTTCCGCTTTTAAAACGAATGTCAAAGGTGCAGAGAAACCTGAAGAGAAGTGTTCGCCAATTACGTTGACGCCTTGCTTTGACGCATAACCGTCATTCACTTCTATTAAGTCATCATAGCTTAAGACATTACTATATTTATAAATAAACGGAATGCTTATAATCACAACGAAAATTATTGCTAAAAACGGTCTGAATACAGATACTTTTGAAAGCAATGCCCACGTTTTATTATTTGCATGACCTTCAAACTTTTTGCTCGGCCAAAATAGTTTTTTGCCCAACAAAGCCATAAAAAATGGATTGACTGTCATCAATACCGCGATTAATACAGCGACGCCGACCGCAACGGCCGAACTTGAACGATATAATTGGAAATCTGCCAATATTAACGCCATAAAACCGATAAATACAGCGAGTCCACTGTATAGAACTGTTTTCCCTGCTGTTTTATATGTTATTTTTATCGCATCTAATATATTGTCACTTTTCCCGAGCTCTTCTTTAAAACGAGTAAATAATAAAATATTATAGTCTGTCCCGATTCCGAATAATATGACGACTAAAAATACTTGCGTGAAATTCGAAAACGGATAGTTGAAATGATCAACCAACTGCGTAACAATTCCCATTGAAACAATGTAGGAGATGCCGACAAGCAGCAAAGATACTAACGGCACAACAGGTGAACGGAACACTAAGATCAAGACAACCAATATAAATACAATAGCGATTATTTCTGTTTTCTTAATTCCGTCCTGAGTTGATTGCACAAAATCTTCAATAACGAGATCCGTTCCTGTTAAATAGCTATCTATATCGCTAATTTCAACATAGGAATAGAGCTCCTCTGCCACTTCAGTTATTTCCCCTTGTGAGGAATCAACTTCAATTTGCGTTAAAATAGTCGTTCCATCCTCGGAAACAAGCTGGCCTTTCAGCTCTTCGTTATCAAGATGCGTAAGGATGCTTTTAATGCCCAGTCCTGACTGTTGATCTTTTAATTGATCAATCTTATTTTCTATTAGAACTAATTGTTCATCTGTCAATTTTTTATCGTTTCCGCTATTGAAAACCGCGATAATTGAATATGATTTGCTGTCCTCCCCATCCATCTTATGCAGCAAATCTTTTGCCATTTCGCTTTGTTCCGTATCGGGGATCGAAATTTGTCCCTTTTCTCTTACCAATTGGTCTAAATTCGGCATCGCTATAATCATAACTGCTGAAATGATCAGCCAAATGACAAATGATGCGATTCGCCAATTCATCACTCTTTTCATCCTATCTCCCCTTTGCTGTTTTATGGAATGAACGTTCATTCCGAAAAATAATTATAATAGAATGAATATTCATTCCGATTTTGGTCCACTATAGAATTAAAGAATTCTAATAGCATTCCAGCAGCAGTCCGCCACTTCTTCATATAAATGTTGGTCATCCCTTAACATTCCTATGCGAACCAGCTTGAATAGATGTGTAAAGGCACCATACACAATGGCAATAAAGGCATCTTCCGGCAACGGTCTGAGTATCCCGGCTCTTTTCCCGTTTTCGGCAAATGAACGAAAGAAATTTAAAAACTGCTCAAACATTTCCTCGCTTTTGTTATCTAAATAATGCCCTCTCCAATGTGACTCGATAAACTGTAACGCTTGCGGATTATTCTTTGCATACTCTACCATTTTGAAAAAGAATACATTAAATTGCTGCTTTATATCATTTTGAGAGGAAAATTCATATGTAATCACTGCATCAGAAAACTTCTGCACACATTCCTGAAATAAACAGTTTACCAGATACTCCTTATTATCAAAATATCGATAAATAGTGCCCGTGCCAACCTTTGCCTGATCGGCTATCATTGGTACAGTCGTTCCGTCATAACCTCTCTCTGAAAATAGATGTAAAGCAGAATTCAATATATCTTCCCGCTTATTGCCAGCCATCTTTGCGCACCTCCAATTCGCGAAAGAATATTCATTCTCATTCTAAATATTCGACACATTATTGTCAAAGTATTTTAAAAATTATAAAAAACAGCACCAATCCATTTTGGTGAGGCGCATACTCAAGTTTGCAGAATTTCAGATGATTGCTGTCTTAATTATGTTGCAAATCAAAAAGGAGACATGTGTAAGGTTAGACAGCCATCTTTGTCCAAAATTATAGACTTATCTATCAAGAAAGACTCAGCAATAGTCGGTGACTTCGCTAAGTCTTTCGTTTTTAAACTATACGTTCGCTTTACCGATTTCTGTTGCCTTTGTAACTTCAATTAGACGACCGCTTTTCACATCATAAATATATCCGTAAATCGGAATATTGCCCGGTACTAACGAGTGATTGCGAATTCTTTCGACATCATCAATAACACTTTGTTCTAAATTGCTGATAGTCAGGAAGTTCACATATTTCCCTTCAACAGAACCTGGACCCTTGCCGACATCTTTCCATTGTCCGTCAAATTGCGCTGTTTCTAAGCTGTTCGCAAGCAAATCTCCCATAATTTCATTCGTGAACAATTCCATTCCGCAATCTGTATGATGAATGACAAACCATTCTTTCGTGCCTAACAATTTATACGAGATGACAAGTGAACGGATTGCATCATCACTCGCACGGCCCCCTGCATTACGGATAACGTGTGCATCTCCCTCGCTTAATCCTGCAAATTTTGCAGGGTCAAGACGGGCATCCATACAAGTTAAAATCGCAAAACGGCGTTGCGGCGGTAATGCTAATCGACCCTTTTCTCCAAATTCATTTGCATAGCTTTCATTTGCAGCTAACACTTCTTTCAATAAATCACTCATAATCGATTCCCCTTTATACATAATTCCTATAAGATTAGTGCGATTATATCCTACGCTATTCTCTATTACAAGGAATCTGCTTTGAATCCGGGAATCATTTATAATAAAAAACAAGTACGAAATGATACATTTCACACCTGTTTTTAAAATTTTTAAAGTGGGTTATCCTTTAACGATTCAATTTCATTCATTTTTCCCATAATTCTTCGTTTCCGGTACAGCATATTGCCTGTTTCAGCAATATCATTGATCATACCTCTATTGGCAAAGGCACCAAAGATGATTCCTGCAATCGGCACCATTTGAAACAGCTTTTTCCAACCAAACTGGTCGCGGTACGTTAAAACAACCTCTTTCCAACCTTGCAGCTGAGAAATCATATTTTCAGAATCTCTGCTTCCTTCATGCATTGTTGATAGTTCTTTAAGAATTGCCTCTTTCCCGACGATATCAGCTGAGGCAAACTGGAGACACTTAACTATAAAGACACGTTCCTGCTTGTCCTGCGGATCATAACCGTGTATGATGGCAATTTCCTGTAATGTCTTCAAAGCCAAGCCGAGCAAAATAGGAATATCAATTGCTAACGTAAAAATACCACCGATTCCGGTTGAAGCCCCTTGTACTGTAGCCAGCTTCACACGATTTTGAAGCAAATCTTCCCCCATCTCAACCATAGTTTGCAAAGGAATATCCCCGACATCTGCAATAGTTTCAATTGTACTTTCCGGAGTTTTTGTTTTTATATTTTTCAGAACGGTCTGTTCATTAATTAAATATTGCCCGCCTGTTTGTATATAGCTTCCTAACTCATTGACTAAAACACCCATTTTATTTTGAATGAATTTTGGCGTCATTTTATCTAAAAATTTAAACGGCAAACGGCCAAGCTTTTCCCAAAACCATAGCCCTTTTTGATCTTTTTCCCAAGCCTCAATAATTTGCAGATGCTCCTGCAACGATTCCTTATTCTCCATTTTTCATCCCATTTCTTTTATTCGTTTCCTTAATATACGGAATATTGTATCAAAGGTTTCGTTATTATACATTTTGTTTGATTAGCAACGGTATGCAGCCGTTTATATTGTGTACTTACTTTTTGGCCTAAAAAAACGCTTCAACTAGTGGACTAAAACGTAGAAAGCAGCATTCATAAACGAATGCCGCTTTCTTTTTAATCAAATCCCAAGACTTTCAATATCTCATAACCGATGTTTCGTTCCTTGCCTTTATACGGATAAGAATGGATGTGAATAGCCGGATTGAAATTCAATTCAATGATGCAATATGGAGAAGTCTCTTGCCCGAATTGTTCTATCATCATATCGACGCCGCATATGTTGGCTCCAATTGCTTGCGCTGCTTGTACAGCTATATCTTTATGGAAGTTTGAAGCCAAATCGGTTACGTCGATGCTATCACCGCCGGTTGAGACATTGGAGTTTTCCCGTAAGTGCTGAATGGCGCCTTCAGGCAATACTGTATTAACTGTTTTGTTTTCTTGCTGAAGAAAAAGCTTCAAATTCTCATCAATTTCAATTTTCTCCAATGGGGTTTTATAGCCTTTTCCACGAAGCGGGTCTTCATTTTTATTCGCGATTAACTCAGCGATCGTCGAGCGACCATCGCCTGAAACATTAGCCGGCACACGGTGCAAAACTGCGACCGTTTTACCGTTCATCACTAAAAAGCGGTATTCTTTACCCCGTATATATTCCTCGATCAAAATGAAAGTATCTTCGGCAAAAGCGATTTCAACTGCTTTAATTAAATCTTCTTTAGAAGCACCGTCCGGGAAAATCGAAATACCTAATCCGAAGTTTGTTGATTTCGGTTTAATGACGATAGGCTTATTCACCCAACGAACGATTGCTTCCTTCGCCTGCTCCCATCCGGTTACTTCTTCGCCGTTCGGTACATTTATCCGGTGATGCTGCAAGATCTTTTTTGTAACCGTTTTATTTTCCATTGCCAGAACACTTACATAGTTGTCTTTGCTCGTTTTTGTCGCTTGCTTTATATATTCTGTCCGGCCGTTCTTAGTCAGCTGAATGAAGTTGTCCTGTCTGTCCAAAATCTCAAAGGCAATCCCTCTTTTAATGCTTTCTTTCAATAAAATTTGTGTCGATAGCTCCATATCTGTATATGGCTTTAAGCGGAACCTTTCATTGAAAGCTTCCTCCTTATACTGCTTTGCCAATTCCAGATGGGCTTCGATATAATCTGATTGCTGACAAAGCTCGGAAATACGAAATGAGTATGTTTGTTCATGATCTTTCATAACTTCAATTTTATCTTTTAAAATCGATCCGAACGGAAGCTGCAATTGTTCGTTTAAGTCCAACATTTCTTTAAGGATTTCCATGCCCCAATCCTGCAAGGAAATGTTTTGTCCATTTCTTTGTAAAAGCGTGTCGGGCCTTTGCCCTTCCACCGCTACCGTTTTATCATTCCACTCAGATTCCGTTTGCCAATTTTCATATGTACTTTCCTTCTTCATTAAACAATAAAGCAAAAACATATGAATGAACTGCAAATCTTCCTCCTTCATGCCGGCTTTCGCAAAAGGATTGCAGTCAATCGTCCGAAGTTCAATATATTGGATGCCGTTTTTCAGTAGGTTATCCGTTGTATAAGCTCCTCCGCTTTTCAAACGAATACCGGCGTACAATTCCCTTATATCTTTTAACTCGCCTTTTTCTATGTACGAATTAATCGATGAAATGTAGTTTGCAATAGAAGAATAGTCAGGCAAAATCATTGGCTTATTTCGATAGCCGCAATTACTGTTTCTGAATGAAACGGCCTCTTTGTTTGAGTACCCCTCCTTGGAAATTTCCTCGAGCGAATCTACACAATTTTCTTCAAATGTTTTATGTATGATATTCGCTGCCCCGAGCAAATAAATATTCAGCCAATTGTATCGCAAACTGTTTCGTGTCATTTTTAAATATAGTTCATTTTTAAAATTTTGAAAGGACTGGTTACTATTTGAACGACGATACAGTTTTTCAAGAAGATGAGTCCCAAAAGAAAAATTAATGTGAATGCCGGAGATTAATTGTTTCTTGCCGCCGTATTTGGCACTTAAATACTCACGGTATGTCCTGTCATATTCTTGGCCGGAAAATACTGCAAGCGGGATTTCATCATCAGGAGGAGATATTGCCGGCATTGACTGAGGCCAAATCAGTTCATCTTCCATTTCTAAGATCGCAATGTTATAAAGGGAATCGAGAAATGCAATTGCATCGGCTGCCTTAGAGAAAACCGGTGTAATAAGTTCAAGCTGACTTTCTGAGAAGTCAGTAGTTATATATGGGTTTGCTTTTTTATCGCCGAATACACTCGGATGAGATTTCATTGAAAGATTGCCTTCATAATCAACTCGCAGCCCTTCCCTTTCAATCCCGAATTCCGCATCTAACCACTGTTTGGCTGTAAAATCGGAAAAGAAATTATTGTTCATGGTTATATCTCCTTCTGAAAATAATTTGAAAAATTATAATAGCAACGATACCTTTTATCATTGATGAAATCGCAATGCTCCACCAAATTCCATCTAAACCTAGAACCGGAATGAGCGCATATGCTAACGGTATTCTGATTGCCGTAAAAATAATAGAAATGATAGACGGTATTTTTGGCAATCCCATTCCTGAAAACACACCGTTGCTGATCATCTCCATTGCCATAAATATTTGTGATATTCCAATAATAATTAAATAAGAAGCTGTTATCTCAATTGTCTTTTGATCATCTATAAACAGGCGCGGCAACTGTTCCGAGAATAAGATAAAAATAATACTAATGAGTAGCGCATATCCGATTGCCATCATCATACTTACACTGTACCCATTCTTAATTCTTTTAATATGACCAGCGCCAAAGTTTTGTCCGATAAAACTTCCAACTGCCCCATTCAGCGCGCCCATGACAATAAATGTAACTGATTCAATTTGGAGACCAATTTTTTGCGCTGCAATCGCTTCAGTCCCATACGAAGCAATCATTTTTGCCAATAGTATATTTATGACAGTAAACAGCACTCTTTGGGTAGTCATCGGCAAACCAAGACGTAAAATATCCAAACAGTGTTTGTAACTTACCGGCGCTAACTTTTTATTGAATAACAACTTTCTGCTTATATAAACGAATAAACAAAACATGGTAATCTGAGCGATAAGACTGGCAATAGCCGCACCCATGACCCCGAATTTGAAATAGTAAATAAAGAGTGGATCAAGCACAATGTTTAAAAAGATCCCTAATGCGCTAATATAAAAGCTTTGCTTATTATTGCCGAAACTGCTGAACATACGGATGAAAAACAAATTGTAATAGGAAAAGAACAGCATAATGCCGGATACAGATAAATATTCATAGGCCTGTCTCTGCACTTCTGCATTATTCAAATCAAGAAATCCCAGTATATGATTGCCGAAAGCGAAAAGGACAAATATTGTGATTAACCCGATGATTGTATTTAGCAGTAAGCTGCTTCCGATATATGCTGATTGCAGCTTTTCGTTTCTGCTTCCCATCGCATGAGCAAGTTTAATTCCTCCCCCGACAACAATCATCGCTTGTATGCTATAGCCGAGGTTCACGAAGAAACTGGCTGATCCGACCGCAGCGATTGCTCCTGAACCTAATCCGCCGACGAAAAGCATATCTATAAAGCTATATAAAAACTGCAATAAAGACGTCCCGACCAGCGGCAGAGCAAGAGAAGAAATAACCGTAATTTCTCTGCCTGTGGTTAAATCGATTTTTTTCATAAATAAGTATCCTTTTTCAAACTTGATATATAATCATTTGCTTATATATTGGATTTTATCATTATTATTGATGCCTGTATAGGTTTAGTATAGATTGTTCTTGCTTAATTCAACCGAAGCTGTTAACTTCTTGGTGACTATTATGGTTTTTAATTCTATTGAGTATTTGGAACATAGTTTGTTTGGAATTATAATAACATAAAAACATCCATAACTATAAAATTGTTATGGATGTGAAATTTGTATGAATTTGTCATATTTAAAAGAATTTTTTCTTCCAAAAGATAATAGTTGTAATTGTTGATAATAGTACGGCAATCGAAATAATTAGCAAAAAGGCATACGGCTTATCCTGGAACGGCAAACCGACGTTCATGCCGTAAATACTTGCGACCATTGTCGGCAGCGATAGTATGATTGTAAATGATGTCAAAAACTTCATGACGATATTCAAGTTGTTAGAGATTACTGAAGCGAACGCATCCATCATTCCGCTCAAAATACTGCTGTACGTTTCTGCCATTTCGATCGCCTGCTGATTTTCGATGATGACATCTTCGAGCAAATCTTTGTCTTCTTCGTACATTTTAAGCAAATTAAGACGAAGCATTTTATTTAAAACGACTTTGTTCGCCTTCAATGACGTCATGAAATAAACTAAACTTTTTTCTAAAGCAAGAAAGGCGTATAATTCCTGGTTTTTCATTGATTGGTGCAGTTCCCGCTCTACTTCATTTGTCTTGCGGTTAATTTGCTTTAAGTAGCGTAAGTAATAAGTGGAAATCACAAATAGGATTTGAAGAGCAAATCGGGTTTTCTTATATGTGAAAAATCCTTTTACTTTATTATTTTTAAAGTCCTCTAATATTGATGTCTCCTTTAGAGAAACTGTAATGAAAGCCTCCTCATTTATATAGAGGAAATAATCACGCTTCCTAATGGGTTGAAATTACTGATAACATTCCCCAAACCCATACAAAAGATAATACTTACTTCCTCCTTTATCTCTTCGGGATCCGGGTCACTGCTGCTAAATATACTCAAGTAAATCAACTCCTTTGTAACGAACTTCACAATCAATGATAAACCTTAAATTTCCTTTCTTCAATGCTTTTACAGATTTTTAACTATTTAAATATTTATATTCACCTAATTAGGCAGGCTTTATGAAAGAAGGATTATTGCGGTAAGCAAGTGAATAAGTATTATGTAATATTTCATTTCCAGAAAAAGAGAGGATGTTTGACATGTCGCAGACGACTGACATTAGTATTATCCGAGTTCCTGTCCCTTCCCCGACGCTATGGCCTCACGATACAACGAATTGCTATTTAATCGGTAACAGCAGACAGTCGATTTTAGTCGATGCAGGATATAATCAGCCTGAAACGAAGGAATCTATCGAAGCTGCTCGCAAGATGCACAGGTTAGCAGTACCTGAGAAGATTTTGCTGACTCATTATCACCCGGACCACGCGCCCGGCTTACTGCAGTTGACAGATTGGAAGGCCGACATTTATTGTCATCTGGAAGAAAGAACAAATATCGAAAAATTGATTCCTTCTATCAGCAGCCTTTTGACATTAAAGGATCATGACATGCTATCAATTGATTCGACTGAGATTGAAGTCATTCATGCCCCCGGCCATACTGCCGGACAATTAAATTTTTATTTGTCTTCAAAACAAGTTTTAATTGCCGGCGACAATATTTTAGGAAGCGGAACACCGTGGATTGGACCTCCTGACGGGGATATGGGCGCTTATTTCGAGACATTAAAGCGACTGCGAAGTTTAAAACTGAGAAGAATCGGACCCGGACATGGAGATTGGGTGGAAAATCCGTATCAGCAAATTGATTATGTGCTGGAACGGCGATTATTCAGAGAAAAACAAATTCTTTCCATACTGTCGGAATATAAAAGCTTGAATAGCGAGCAGCTAACGAAGATCATTTATGAAAATAATATTCATCCGTCTATATTTATCGTAGCGAAAAAAACAGTTGAAGCACACCTCATAAAATTAATAAAAGAAGAGCTTGTTTCCCAAAACGAAGAAATGTATTTTATTGCATAACCATTTACTCTAATATAATTTCGGGCATTTTCAGCGGATTGCCGTGCAAATAATCTTGAATGACATTTAATGTTGTGATAGTCGGCAGCACCATTGGCATACGATTTTCTCTATACGCTGAAAGTGCCTCTTCTGGTGTAACCCATAGTCCTTCTTCAATTTCATAAGTGTCAGGCATCGGCTGTTGACCATCAGGCAAATAGGCAAGAAAAAATCTCGTATTAAACCGGATTGGGCTTCGCTCCGGTGTGATTAAATTACCGAAATAATTCAACTTTTTTGTACATAAATGCATTTTTTCCTTCTTTAATAGCTGACAAAATGAAAGATCCCCGTCTAATAACTGTTTTCGATAAACCATGGTCTTCTCATAATTCGGTAACGGTTCCGTTTGATCGTTTTTTTCGCACAATAAAATACCTATTTCTTCAAACAACTCGCGTGCTGCCGCAACATAATAAGAAAGAGGAAGTTCAACTCTTTCTCCTTCAATTTTTATAAATTGTTCATCGGCATGCTCATCTTCCCTCTCTACTCCGCCGCCTGGAAAGACAAAGTATCCTCCTAAGAATTTCATCGTATGAGGTCTTTTGGTCATGTACACCCGATTATCTCTGTCCAATAATACAACTGTTGATGCCGGTTTTGGAATTGCCGCCATCTGCACTCCTCCTTTTGCTTATTGTTTCAATATATGAATCTCGCTGAATTATCATTCATATAATAAAAATTCCGGATGAGAGGGCCTTTTTCCTTTTTTATAGGTAATAGATTTTGTATATATTAGTAAGTTGCGTAATATTTCACTAATTTGACAAAGAAAGCACCGAACAGAAGTTTGTCCGGCGCATTTATTTATTCATATTCTTTTTTAAATTCAATTGTACTTCTTACCGTATTAATAGGACGCACAAGCTTTTCAATTTGTTCACGTTGCGGCTCCAAAAAAGGCGGCAACGAAAGCTTCTCACCTACAGTCTCATAAGGCTCATCCCCCATAAATCCAGGACCGTCTGTCGCAAATTCAAATAATATTTGCGGCGCAACACGAGCGTATAACGATTCAAAGAAATGTCGGTTTACATAACCGGACGTTTGAAAACCGAAGCGCTCCAAACGTTCTGTCCATTCATCCAGTACCGCCCTGTCCTCGACACGGAATGCAACATGATGTACGGTTCCGAAACCTTGTCTTGCCTGCGGAAGAGTTGTATTTTGCTCAACAATAATTTGCGCCCCATTACCTCCTGCTACACCTTCGAACAAATGAAAGTCACCGTCAGTATCAATTTCCTTAAATTCGAGAACACGTTCCAACACTTGTTTGAAGTAATTAAAATCTGCTATACGAATGAAGATTGGCCCTAAGCCGGTAATCGCATACTCCAATGGAATCGGCCCTTTTTGCCAAGGCGTGCCAGAAGCTACCCCTGTATTATTCTCGTCAGAAATCAATTGATATTTTTGATCATCAAAATCGACAAATGAGAGTGTCTTCTTGCCGAATTGTTCTTGTATGCCTGTATGTTCAACTTTCAGACGGTTGAAGCGTTTTATCCAATATTCCAATGCTTTATCTTTCGGCACACGGAAAGATGTCTTAGCAATTTCATTTGTGCCGTGAACCCCTTTTGGTATGTTCGGAAAATCAAAAAACGTCATATCTGTCCCTGCATTTCCTTTATCATCCGCAAAAAATAAATGGTATGTCTGAATGTCATCTTGATTGACTGTCTTTTTGACAAGGCGCATCCCTAACACGTATGTGAAAAATTCATAGTTCTTTTCTGCACTGCTTGTAATAGCTGTAACATGATGGATGCCTTTTAAGTGGTTCATAAATATGTCCCCTTTATTCATAAAATAAATTATTACTAATTAAAATATCTCGACTTCGAAGTAAATATAACACGCACAAATTTCGATGTCAATTGATTCGCAATTTTGATACTATTGTCATAGATTTATAACGTAATAGTTGGGAATGAAAACTTTGGACTTATTAATGATTGTACTACCGGTTTTTTTAATATTCTTTGCCGGATTTGTCGGACAGAAAATGATTGGCTTTAACATACGTTCAATCTCAAGTATAACTATATACATAATGTCGCCTTTCTTAGCTTTTCGGACCTTTTATACGAATGAATTGACAGACGAATATTTATATATCATTTTGTTCTGTCTCATTCTATGTTTAGCACTAATGGTCATTGTCTGAATCACTGCCATTTGCACAAAAGCGACTAAACAGCAGTTATCAGCAATGATGCTTAGCGGCGCTTTCATGAACAGCGGCAATTACGGAGGGCGATTGTTTTATTTGCTCTAGGTTCAATCGGCTTTGATTATGCTGTTATTGTGATGGTAGTCCATTCATTTCTAATGAATACAATCGGTTTATTTTTCGCTTCATTAGGAGGAAAAGAACCGGCATCATAGAAAGACTCCTTTGGGCGGGTAATCCGTATGCCTGTCATCCATGGTGCAATGTTAGGGATTGTTTTGCAGCTCCTTTCCGTTAATATACCGGTTACTTTCATGGAAGCAATCTCTTTGATCACTAATGCGTCGATTCCGACAGTTATGCTCGTCCTCGGTATGCAACTGGCTGATATTACACGAAAGGAAGTCGCTATCGCTACGTATCATCTGTCACTTTCATCCGGATGATTGTTTCGCCGGTATTGGCAATTATTATCGTATCATTTTTGCCGATCAGTTCATTGCTGAAAAATGTATTGATTATTCAAGCGGCAATGCTGGCAGCCGCCAACACAACAATGTTAGCGATACAATTCGGAACAGAGCCGGATCTTGTTTCCTTCACGACACTGGTCACAACAATATTGAGTATCGTCACAATCCCAATAGTATTATTTGGATTAGGCCTATAAAATAAAAAAATCGTTCAGAACAAACGTTTTCATCTGTTCAGAACGATTCTTTTTTTAACTCATGCTGCATCTTCAGTTTTCTTATTTGATTTCCATTCCCATCCTTGTGTAACACAGCCCATGCTGACAATCATGACAATGACATAGAGTGTGTTATTTAACCAGTTCGGCATTCCTAATCCTCCGTATGTAAAAATTTCCTATAAATCATATTATAATACTTTGTATTTTAAAAGTGTATATTTTTAACTCTCTAATTTTAAAAAGACGATTCTATGCAATATTTCTTGCATGAGAATCGCCTATTTCATTTATACTATTCTATTATTTTTTAATAATTGTAATAGTCCAAGCGGCTTCCCCAATTTGCTCGAAATTGGAGATTGTGTGACCTGCTTCTGCCGCCCAACGCGGGATTGTATCTGTTGCTTGTGTACAATCAAACTGGATTTCCAATTCATCGTTAGAATTTAATTTTTCCATTGCTTCCTTCGCTTCTACTAACGGAAACGGACAAACCATACCCATTACTTCTAAAACTTGTTTCATAATTATATACCCCTTTTTTATGCTGATTTTAATGTGCTTTTGCTTGCTTTTTTACGACCGCGGACAAATACAAAATAAGTAGCTGTCCAAGTACCTAAAAGCATAAATACTAGCGAAATCCATCCTTGCCACGTCATCATTCCAGTCATGACCAATGCATTTCCAATCGAACAGCCTCCCGCTAATACAGCACCGCATCCCATTAAAAGACCGCCTGTAAAGCTGCGGATTCCCGTTTTGACATCCGGCATTCTGAAACGGAACTCGTTGCTTGCCTTCGCTGCAATAAATGAACCTAGGAAAATACCTAATACTAAAAATACTCCCCAGTTCAGGAATGTGTCATCGCCAGTCGTTAAATACAATAAGATATCTCCGGACGGAACGGTAATACCCAGTCCGAAAATACGACCGGACGCAACGCTTAACGGCCAAGCAAGAACTGCTATCAAGCCGACCAGTACAGCCGTCACGAATGGATGCCAACGTTTTTCAAACAAAACGTGCGCCAATCCTGTACGCTTCGGCTTCAATTGTGGAATAAATACTTTTGGTTTCGTCACTTCTTTATATACGACCCAAGCAACAACCGCCAGTAAAATAGCAATTAACACCCAAACATCGACCCCAAGTGTTGAAGCAATCGAATTGTCCGAAAGCTGATGCGATTTCACTTCTTGTGTAAATGGAGCAAACACACCGTTTCGCATCATGACACTCATCAGCACATAACCGGCTAAAGCCATCCAGCTGCCGATTAAACCTTCACCCGCTCGATACCAAGTGCCTGTTGCACATCCGCCGGCTAGAATGATGCCAATACCAAAAATGAATGAGCCGATAATAATAGATGCCAATGGCAATGTACCTGCATTAAATTCAAATACACCTGCGCTGATTAATCCGTATGCGCCAATGCTTTGAACAGCAATTGCTATTAATAACGCATAAAACATACGATTATCTTTTGTTAAATACATATCACGGAACCCGCCGGTCAAGCAGAAACGTCCTCGTTGCAAAACGAATCCCAATAATGCCCCGCAAATTAATCCTGTAATCATCATTTGAAGCACTTCTCTTCTCCCCTTCGTTAAACCAAGTAAGTCAATAAGATTTATAATAATGATTATATTTCTAAATTGCAAGTATTTTATTAAAATAACCAATATTTAATTTTCAATATAATTGAGCATGTTGGTTTCCGCTTCAGTAGTTTTCTAATCAAATCAGGCAATTAATTTATGCTTAACAAATAACTTTTAGTGAAATAAAAATCGGGTTCGTATGTAAAAACAAACCCGATTTTTCCATCAATTAATTATTCGAATTTATATCCGTTCCAAATGATCGAGCAACTTTTTAGAGAGTTCTTCTGACAATTCTTCATATCGTGCGAATTCAGATGAGAATCGTCCTCTTGCCCCGGTCAATGATTTCAGTTCTGTTGTGAAATTAAGCATCTCTGATTGCGGTACTTCTGCAGTAATGTGCTCGGAATTTTTCACTTCTTCCATTCCTAAAATGCGTCCGCGTTTTCTTGTAAGTTCACCCATAACGTCACCGATACATTCAGACGGAATATCCATTTCCACTTTCATTACCGGTTCCAAAATACACGGAACAGCTTGAGTGATGCCTTGTTTATAAGCAAGACTTGCAGCCGCTTTAAAAGCAAATTCCGAACTATCGACTGAATGATACGTTCCATCATATAAAGTCGCTTGTAAGCGTATTAACGGAAAACCGGCTAAGACACCTTTTTCCATCGCTTCTTCCAGACCTTTTTCAACGGCTGGGATGTATTGTTTTGGAACAGCGCCGCCGACGACTTTATTAATAAACAGCAATTCGTCTTCTCCGTCTGTTCGCGGTTCAAAAATAATTTTCACATCTCCGTATTGGCCATGTCCTCCGCTTTGTTTTTTATATTTGCCTTGCACATCCGCTCTTCCCTTGATGGTTTCACGATATGGCACTTTTGGCAGTTCATACTCGATTTCAATATCGAATTTTTGCAGAAGTTTACTTTTAATGATTTCCAAGTGGGTTTCCCCCATCGTTTCAATGCGCAGCTGCAAAAATTCCGGATCACGGTAGACGATAATAGACGGATCTTCCTCTTGAATTTTCGTAAGCGCACTTAAAACTTTATCTTCATCTGCTTTTTTCGATACGACCACGACTCTTTCTAAAGTCGGCAGTTCGTATGTTAAATGGTCGACAAAAATAGGAGATGTTTTATCGCACAATGTATCATTTGTATTGGAAAATTGCAGTTTGGCGATAACACCAATGTCACCTGCCTCAATTGATTCAATCGTCTTCTGCTCTTTGCCTCGAACAGTATACAAACTATTAATTTTTTCTTCTCTATTTTTATTGGCATTATATACTGTTGAATTCACAGATAAAGTACCACGAAGCACTTTTACAAACGATAGCTTACCAACAAAAGGATCGGCAACCGTTTTAAAGATAAACCCTACATGTTCAGCTTCAGAATCGGATAGTGAACCTTCATGCTCCTCATTTTTCTCATCATGATAATGAAATGTTTCTTCTTTTGGAGCAGGCATCGATTCACAAATATAATCCAACAGCAATTGAACACCTCGGCAATATTGTGCAGAAATGCACAAGACAGGATATATTTCACCTGCTAAAATACCTTTTTTCAGTCCGGTAATCATTTCATCTTTTGTTAACACTCCATTATCTAAATATGCACTCAAGTACTCTTCGCTTGATTCAGAGATAATTTCCATAAGCTCATTATAGGAAGCCCTATATTGTTCTTCGTAATCTGCCGGGATTTCTTTTAACACAGTTTCATTCTTCTTCAGGTCATACACTGAAAAAGTGCCGTGCAACACGTCAATAATCCCCTCGATGATGTGTTTTCTGATAACTGGGATTTGCAGCGCAACCGTATTGGAACCGAATCTTTCTTTCAAATCACCATACACTTTTTCAAAACTACTGTTTTCTTTATCGATTTTATTAATGACAAAAGTAATTGGCACGCCTTTTTGTTTTGCTGCCTCATAAGCTCGTTCTGTTCCAACTTTAATACCGGAGCGCGCACTCACTTCAATGAATGCCGAGTCAGCTGCTTGAAGCGCCTGCATTCTTTCGCCGACAAATTCCAAATATCCGGGAGTATCTAAAATATTGATTTTATAATTTTGGTATAATAGCGGCAACAATGATGTTTGAATCGAAATTTGTCTGCTCTTCTCTTCCGCTTCATAATCACTGACTGTATTGCCTTCAATAATATGACCGAATCTGGCTGTGTTATGGGAAACATACAGTAAAGCTTCTGCTGTCATCGTTTTCCCGCTGCCCTGATGGCCTAATAATGCAATATTTCTAATTTCCTTACTCATACTCAATCATCCTCCTATTATGTGAACAAACTTTTGTTGCAATAATGAATGTGCAGTTCGATTGGATAACAGTAAGGGGGTATTTTGTAAAACACCCTCTTTAAATATTGTTCTACGTTATTATTTTAACATAATGATTATTCTTTATTATTAGAAATTTTAACGATTTGATTACAGATTCGGTTTTTGTTTCTATTGATTATTTGGAACATAATTATCTTAGAACTAATAAATACTAGAAAAAAACGAAGGATTATTTCTCCCTTCGTTTTTTATCCTATTTCTTTATATTAGGAAATGGAGCTGGATTATATTTATGGGTATTATTTCTTATATATTCTACTAGTTTTCTATATTCAGGATCCTGCATTCTTTTCGCCGTAATTGTTTCTAAGTCACGTCCATCATAATATGTAACGTCTTTTTTCATCTCAATCAATCCCCTTTAATTAGTTCTAAGTTGCTATTACTTTTTTATTATATATAATATTCTAAAAATGGTAAATACTATAAATCTTAAAATATGAATTTTCTAAATACATATTGCTTATCCATTATATGGGTGCTATACTAGCTGATAAAATGAACTATCCTTCAGGGTCGGGTGAAATTCCCAATCGGCGGTGATGATTTATAATCTAAGCCCGCGAGCCTTTTTGGCAGGACTTGGTGCGATTCCAAGGCCGACAGTATAGTCTGGATGGGAGAAGGATTATTAATACAATGGCAGCAAGCCCTTTTGAAAAGATGCTTACAGAAGGTTTATTTAACTATGCCATTTTATTTGTAATCACCAAAACACTCCTATCAGAATAAAGGAGTGTTTTTCATTTGCAATTGAATAATTGTCCTTCGGGGTCGGGTGAAATTCCCAATCGGCGGTGATGATTTATAATCTAAGCCCGCGAGCCTTTTGGCAGGACTTGGTGCGATTCCAAGGCCGACAGTATAGTCTGGATGGGAGAAGGACGTATGAATTTGGAATGAAGCTGCTTCATGCAGTTCATAATAAATCTTTTGCGAAAAATACAAGGCAAAAGGTTTATTTCACTATGCCATTCATACTCTCCCGAAACTCCGTTGGTCTCCCCCATGGAGTTTTTTATTTTGTAAAAGGAGGGATTGAAATGAACGATGAATATTATATGGCATTTGCTTTACGGTTAGCATCCGCGGTGAAAGGACAGACATCGCCTAATCCGCAGGTCGGCTCGGTTATCGTCAAGGAACATACGATTGTCGGGTTCGGCTCCCATTTGAAAGCTGGAGAAGCTCATGCGGAAATTCATGCACTCAATATGGCTGGCGATCAAGCCAATGGTGCAACGATGTACGTGACGCTTGAGCCTTGCAATCATTTTGGCAAAACACCGCCATGCACTCGGGCCATCATTGAAGCAGGCATTAAGGAAGTTGTTATCGCTTCCGTTGATCGTAACCCGATTGTAGCCGGTTCTGGCATCAACCAACTGCAGAATGCCGGCATTATAGTTCGCACTGGAATCTTTCAAGAGCAAGCTGACCAATTAAACGAATCCTTTTTTCACTTTGCCCAGACAAAACAACCATTTGTTACTTTAAAACAAGCTATTACATTAGACGGTAAAACCGCAACGAAAACAGGTCATAGCAAATGGATAACAGGTCAACTTTCTCGAAAAGACGTCCATACTGACCGCGGTCTCCATGATGCAGTATTAGTCGGTATTGAGACGGTTCTGGCAGATAATCCAAGTCTAACAAATCGAGATGGCTTCCCTTCTAAACAACCGATTCGAATCGTACTCGATACCCATTTGCGCATACCGTTGGATTGCAAGTTGATCAATGACAAAGAAGCTCCGACATGGATTCTTACCGGTTCAGAAGTCGACAGTGCCAAAATCTCAAGATTTCAACATGAAAATGTTGAGATTATTAGGCTATCTGAATCTAATATACAAATTGATAATGTACTCCATATTTTAGCAGAAAGAAATATTACTTCTCTTTATGTTGAAGGTGGACAAAAAGTGCAGGCCAGCTTTCTGAAATCTGGGAATGTCAATCGTGTCATTACTTATATTGCCCCGAAATTAATTGGAGGTAGCGATGCATATGGGATGATTGCTCAGCTCGATGTACGCTCAATGGAGGAAGCTTATCCACTTCAATTTGAAAAAGTTGAGCAACTTGGAGAGGACATTAAAATTACATCTAAACGGAGGTAACAAATGTTTACGGGCATTATTGAAGACATTGGGAAAATTACAAATATTACACGTCAGCCGAATTGTATGGTACTAACCATTTCATCACAAAAGATGCTCGAAGATATTAACCTTGGTGACAGCATTGCTGTGAATGGTGTCTGTTTGACCGTTGTTTCTTTTACAGATCGCTGCTTCACTGTTGATGTGATGCCGGAAACGGTAAAAGCAACAAATATTGAAACATTGCAGATCGGCAGTCCTGTTAATCTTGAAAGAGCAATGAGTGCCGCTGGCCGGTTTGGAGGACATATCGTTTCCGGTCATGTTGATGGGATCGGAAAAATTATCCGAAAACAAAAATCCTCCAATGCGGTTTACTATGACATAGCCATTAAGGAAGAATTAAGCCGTTATTGCATCCCGAAAGGCTCTATCACAATTGACGGCATCAGCCTGACTATATTTGGACTAAAAGATAACCAACTAACAATCTCAATTATCCCTCACACCTTAGAGCATACAGTCCTCGGCTTTAAAAAAGAAAATGATTTCGTCAATATTGAAAATGATTTGATAGGTAAATATATCATTCATCACCTTGACCGCAATAGCGGCAATAAATCTAGTATATCGATGGAATTTTTGCAACAGCACGGTTTTTAAATTAAAAGGATAGGCGGTTCTATATCTATGTTTTCTACTGTACCAGAAGCATTACAAGATTTAAGATCAGGAAAAATCATCATTGTCGTTGATGATGAAAATCGCGAGAATGAAGGTGATTTTGTCACATTGGCCGAGCATGCAACACCTGAAAATATTAACTTTATGGCTACACATGGCCGTGGACTCATTTGCGCTCCTATTGCCCGTTCAATTGCAGAGAAATTAAACTTACATCCAATGGTCAGCCAAAATGAAGACAACTTCCAAACAGCCTTCACAGTAAGTATTGATCATAAAAGCACGACAACAGGGATTAGCGCTTCTGAACGTTCAGAGACAATCCAGCAACTTATTAATGAGCATTCAAATGCTGAAGATTTCAAACGTCCAGGGCATATCTTCCCTTTGATTGCAAAAGAAAACGGCGTACTTACCCGTCCGGGGCATACAGAAGCAGCTGTCGACTTAGCGAACATGTGCGACTCTTCTCCTGCCGGCGTCATCTGTGAAATTATGAATGAGGACGGTACAATGGCACGAGTGCCACAATTACTTGAAATAGCCGAAAAATTCGATTTAAAAATATTGACAATTGCTGAACTGATCCATTACCGCTACAACACTGAACTTATCATTAAAGAAGAAGCCTGTATCGAGCTCCCTACCGGATATGGCGATTTCAAAATGCATGGCTACTCCAATTTCCTTGATGAAAGTGAAAATGTCGCTTTAGTAAAAGGGAACATTGAAGAAGATGATCCGGTACTTGTAAGAATTCACTCAGCCTGCTTGACCGGCGATATTTTTCATTCCAAACGTTGCGATTGCGGACCACAGCTTGAACGGTCTCTTGAAATTATTGAGAATAGCGGCAACGGTGTGATTTTATATATGCAACAGGAAGGCCGAGGCATTGGATTATTGAATAAGCTGCGTGCCTACGAGCTGCAGCAGCAAGGATATGATACAGTCGAAGCCAATGAGATGCTAGGTTTTCCGGCAGAGATGCGCAATTATGCGATCAGCGCCCATATTTTGAAAGACTTAGGCATCAAGAAAGTTAAATTGCTAACGAATAACCCAGAAAAAATCACCGCTTTGACGGATTGTGGTATTGAGGTTGTCGAGCGAGTGCCGCTAGAAGTAAAGACTGAAGCTGAAAACGAAAATTATTTATTAACTAAAAAAGAAAAAATGGGACATATGCTTTCTTTAGAAGCGACTGTTCGCGTTTAATGGAATAGGAGACTTAAAACATGGGAAAAAAATTTGAAGCGCAATTAATCGGTACAGGTTTAAAAGTTGGAATTGTGGTTGGAAGATTTAATGAATTAATCACGAGCAAACTGCTGGGAGGCGCCATTGATGGTTTGAAAAGACATGGTGTCGATGATTCAAATATAGACATTGCCTGGGTTCCAGGCGCCTTCGAGCTTCCTTTTCTAGCTAAAAAGATGGCTTATACGAAAGAATATGATGCAATCATTTGCTTAGGCACGGTAATCCGAGGAGCCACAACACATTATGATTATGTTTGTAATGAAGCGGCGAAAGGCATTGCTTCCGTTTCATTGGAAACAGGCGTTCCAATTATTTTCGGCGTCGTCACAACGGAAAATATTGAACAAGCAATCGAACGCGCTGGAACGAAATCAGGCAACAAAGGCTATGATTCTGCCGTATCGGCAATTGAAATGGCTAATTTGAGCAGAATGTTCGATTGATAGTATGTTAGACAAGGCAGAGCTCTTCTAACAAACAAGAAGCTCTGCCTCATTCTAATTTCTAAGCGGAGATTCGCTCACTAATTCATTTAATAGATTGGTATTTGGAGCAGTGTCTATTTCATTGTAAATCTCATAACGCTCCATATTTTTAAACGCTGTTGCCATCATCAACTTTAGACGGTTAACTTGATTGACAGCAGACTCGCTCGCATCGTAATCGATTGCTGCAATATTGGCGTGGGGATATATTTGCTTCAGCCCTTTCATCATACCGCGACCGGTTACATGGTTAGGTAAGCAGGCAAACGGCTGGACACAAGCGATATTATGAACACCAGCTTCAATAAGCCCCATCATTTCACCTGTTAAGAACCAGCCTTCTCCAGCCTGATTGGCAACAGAGATCAAACTGCTTGAAAGATCAGCCAACTCATAAATGGTATGAGGCGGCGTGAATCTTTCGCTTTTTTTATAAGCTGCCTTTAAAGGCTTGCGGAAATGCTCTAAATAGCGAATGATCGTATGTCCGGCCGGGATGCCCCATTTACTTTTCCCGAGATGATTGCCTTTATAGACACTATCAAATGTACAATAAAGGAAGAAGTCAAGAATATCAGGCATAACAGCTTCCCCGCCCTCCTGTTCAATCAGCTGCACGATTTGGTTATTGGCATCTGGATGGAACTTGACTAAAATTTCTCCGACAATGCCGACTCTCGGCTTTTTCATAACATGAATCGGTACGTTATCAAATTCCTCAACCATAGTCTTTATGTTTTGTACATATTCTTTCCAGCGGAAATTGGCCAATGATTTTTTGCATAAGATTGACCATTTCGTACATAAATAATCTGCTCTGCCTTTCCTGCATTCATACGGGCGAATTTGATAGGTCATGCGCATGAGCGCGTCCCCATATACAGTCGCGGCTATTAATTTTCTAAGAAATTTATAGCTTATTTCAAATCCCGGATGCTTTTCCATTCCAAGTGCATTTAATGAAATAACCGGAATTTGCTCCATGCCTGCATCTTTCAATGCTCTTCTCAGCAACGAAATATAATTTGTCGCCCGACATGCTCCGCCGGTTTGCGACATGATGACCGCTGTACGGTTGACGTCATAATTGCCGCTCTTTAAGGCATGCACGATTTGCCCGATCGTCAATACCGCCGGATAACAGGCATCATTATTGACGTAGCGCAATCCCTCATTGACCGCCCCATGCGGCACAGTCGGCAACAACTCTGCTTTGTAGCCTTCTGATTTTAATACAGCTTCATATAAATCAAAATGTATTGGTGACATTTGCGGTATTAAAATCGTATAGTCTTTCTTCATTTCCTTCGTAAAGAGACGGTTCTGCTTCGGCTTGCTTACCTGTTTTTCCGTTTTTATCGTTTTTTTGTTGCGCTCCTCCATCGCTGCTTTCAATGAGCGGATACGGATACGGGCAGCGCCTAAGTTATTAATTTCATCAATTTTGATGACGGTGTACATTTTTTGATTTTCTTCAAGTATTTCTTGAACCATATCGCTCGTAACAGCATCAAGTCCGCAGCCGAACGATGTCAGCTGCACCAATTCCAGCTCTTCCGTTTTTGCCACTACTCTTGCAGCCCGATATAAGCGACTGTGGTATGTCCATTGATTAACGACGCGCGGGTCTTTTACAGATGGCGCTAAGTGAGCAATGCTATCCTCAGTCAGTACAGCCATACCGTATGCAGTGATCAGCTCGGAGATGCCGTGATTTATTTCAGGGTCAATATGATACGGTCTTCCTGCTAAAACGATGCCCTTAATGCCATTATCCTTTAAGTATCGTAGCGTTTCTTCACCTTTTTCACGAATGTCCATCTTTACTTGATTAGATTCAAGACATGCGGCGTGTACCGCTTCAGCAATCTTTTTTTTAGGAATTTCTAGGAATTGCTCTGACAGTTCTTTAATCAATGCTTTTTCATTATCCAAAGTTAAAAACGGCTGTATGAACGGAATTTGTTTTTCCTTCAATATATCCATATTGACGCGAATGACTTCCGGATAAGATGTCACAATCGGACAGTTGTAATGATTCGTTGACTCTTCATTTTCTTTTTTCTCAAAAACAACAGACGGATAAAAGATAAAATCAACATCTTGTTCAACTAAAGCTTGAATATGACCGTGCGTTAGTTTAGCCGGATAACATGCTGAATCGGACGGAATTGAATCCATGCCTTTTTCATACAGTTTTTTGCTTGATTTCGGCGACAGCACGACCTCATAACCAAGGTATGTAAAGAACGTATGCCAAAACGGATAGTTTTCATACATATTAAGTACTCTCGGCAGACCGACGCGCCCTCTTGTCGCTTGCTGAGAAGAGAGTGATTGATAACCGAAGATCCGGTCGTATTTGTACGTATATAAATTCGGCAATTTATTTTTCTTACGTCCTCTTCCAGCGCCGCGTTCACAGCGGTTGCCGGTGATAAAGAATCGTTTATCTTTAAAACGGTTAATTGTTAACGGACAATTGTTGCCGCACAAACCGCAGCGACTATGAGAAACATTACATGTAAAATTTTGCAGCTCATTGACGTTGACGATTTCACTTTCATTGTTTTCGTATTTCTCTTTGGCAATTAAGGCACAGCCATAAGCACCCATCATTCCGGCGATATCGGGACGAACAACTTCTTTGCCAATCAAAAGTTCAAATGCTCGCAATACCGCTTCATTATAAAACGTTCCGCCTTGTACTATGATATTGTCGCCAAGCTCATCTGTATTACGCAGCTTCATTACTTTTTGGATCGCATTTTTGATGACAGAGTACGAGAGCCCTGCCGAAAGATTCGAAAGTGTGACGCCTTCCTTTTGTACTTGCTTCACTTTAGAATTCATAAAAACCGTACATCGCGAGCCAAGATCCACTGGCATGTCGGCTGTCAATGCGGCTAGCGCAAATTCCTCAATTGTCAGGTTCAATGACTTTGCGAAGCTTTCCAAAAACGATCCGCAACCGGCTGAGCACGCTTCATTGAGCATCAAATGGTCAATGGCTCCGTTTTTGATTTTAATACATTTCATATCTTGACCGCCGATATCCAAAATGAAATCGACGTTTGGAGAAAATTTCTTGGCCGCTTTATAATGTGCAACTGTCTCAATTTCGCCAATATCAATTTTCAATGCTGTCTTAACCAAGCCTTCTCCATATCCGGTAATAGCCGAATGGGCAATTTGAACGTCATTCGGCATTTGTTTATATAACAGTTCCAAACCGTTGATAACTGATTGCAATGGCTGACCGTTGTTATTTTCATAAAAAGTAAACAGCAATTCGTCATGTTCTGCACCGATCAAAACGATTTTCGTCGTTGTCGACCCGGCATCAATTCCAAGGAAAGCTTCACCTTTATATGTGGCTAAATTTCCTCTTTCAATCTTCGCTCGATTATGGCGCTCTCGGAAACTTTGCAAATCATGCTCACCGGCAAATAAGCGCGGCAATGTCGAAATATCATTCTCGGAAACACAACGAGAAAAAGTTTCAAAACGTTCGCACAATTGCGCTAACGATACAACCTCACATTTTCCGCTGTTGAATGCCGCGCCATAAGCAACGAAATATTGACTATTTTCCGGAAAAATAATCTCCTCGTCCGTCAGATTCAATGTCTCAATAAAACGTTGGCGCAGTTCGGATAAGTATGTTAGCGGACCGCCTAAAAACGCGACTTTGCCGCGAATCGGACGACCGCATGCCAGTCCGCTTATTGTCTGCGTAACAACACTTTGAAAAACGGAGGCGGAAATGTCTTCTTTGCGCGCCCCTTCATTTAATAATGGCTGCACATCCGTTTTTGCAAAAACACCGCAACGTGAAGCTATCGGATAAATTTTCTCATGATTTTCCGCTAAATGATTCAATCCTTCCGCATCGGTCTGCATTAAGGTTGCAATTTGATCGATAAATGCCCCCGTTCCCCCGGCGCAGGCAGTATTCATTCGCTGTTCAATGCCGTTTTGAAGGTAGATCAGCTTCGCATCTTCCCCGCCAAGCTCTACAACAACATCCGTTTCGGGTATGAAGCGTTCAACAGCCTCCGTACAGCAAATTACCTCTTGGACGAAAGGCAAGTCCACATAATTTGCCATTGCCATTCCGGCCGACCCGGTAATATTCATCGTTGCCCTCGCATTCGGAAACTTCATATAAACTTCTTTAAGCATTTGTATCGTGGTATTTTTCACATCAGAAAAATGACGGCAATATTTTTGAAAGACCGTTTCATTCTGTTCATTTAATACAACTAGTTTGGACGTTGTAGATCCTACGTCTAAACCGATATGAAATAGCATATAAACCTCCGCCTTCCTCTACAATTGCAAGAGACTATCAATATCTTTATTAAAAATTTTCCACTAAAAATTTGAAAGGATTACGAAAAAATATCAACAAACTATCGACTACTGTTAATTAGGATCTATCCTTTCAAAATAAGGGTATAAAATGACAAGTTATGCAGATTGAAAGGAACGGACGTTATGATAGAAACGATTTTTGCTTATTTTGTTGTTTACAGCTTTCTCGGCTGGGTATGTGAATGCGTGTATTGCGCGGTGCTTGATCGTCATTTTGTTAATCGCGGTTTTCTGAATGGTCCCTTTTGTCCAATTTACGGATGCGGAGCACTGGCTGTACTTATTTTGTTGGCTCCCGTTAGCAATCATCTTGTTTTTATCTTTTTAAGCGGAGCTATTTGTGCCAGCATTATTGAGTACATAACGAGCTATTTTCTTGAAAAACTGTTGAATTTGAAGCTTTGGGATTATTCGCATCATAAATTGAATGTAAATGGTCGCGTCTGCCTTAAAAATTCGACATTATTCGGTATCCTATCAGTATTATTAGTTACATTTATTCATCCGGGAATATCTCAGTTAATCGGCGATATTCCGGAAAAATGGCTGCATAATCTCACCATCTGTTTCTTTATTTATTTCATTATTGATACACTTACTTCCATTCATATGTTTATAAGATTAAAAACAAAATTCGAGGAAATTTATACGTTACTTGAGGAGAAACGCGCACTATTGGAATCTTACAGAGAAAATTTGCAGCATGAATGGGATGAGAAAAGAGCGGGGTATTCAGAAGAATTGAAAGCGAGAATCGAGCGTATTAAAAAGGAAATTTCAAAATTTCATCATTATAAGTTTCCGTATAACCGGATTTTAAAGGCATTCCCGCGGATTAAATCCTCGAAAAACCAGTTAAGGTTGCATACTTTAATTGAAAGAATAAAAGAATCAAACAAGAACTAAAAATAGAAGCTTTCCATTTAAGGAGAGCTTCTATTTTTAGTTTATCTTAAATCATTCTTCCTTTTTCATAGACATATACTTCTCAGGATACATTTCTTCAGCTTCAATGACTATAGCTGTCATGCCCGTAATCGATTTCGTTTCATGCCACTCGCCTTTATTGAAAAAAACCGCATCCCCTGATTTTACATCTTCATATTCTTTATTGCCACCACGCACATATCCTCGGCCTTGCATGATCAGCAAAAGTTGCGGGATTGCAGCTTGATGATACCCGATTACACCATCATTTCCTAAATACATGCAACTAATTTTAATGTTCTGTGTCGATTCTACAACTTGTGACATGATAAAATTTGACTCATAGTGTGTGATTTCTTTGCCGTGTTCTTTTCCAAAACAATAAATTTTCATTGTAATCCCTCCAAAAGAAACAGCCTTTTATTATTGATAATTCTACTAAATTCATGGCCATTCCTTTAGAGGAGAACAGTATTCACAAAAAAGACACCAATCCGGGAAAATACCCGTTTTTTTTACAATAGTCTCGCTTTTCGAAAGCCGTCAAACGAATTGACTGCGGCTGATATGACAAAGATGAATATACCGATGATTACGAATCCTGATGCGATTTCATTTGAGCTTTCAGACCATTTGTGGCTCATATAAGTTACGAAATTTCCATTTAATATATTCGGATTCACAAGTATGACTAAAAAGACGAGGCTTGTTGTAATTTCAACTACAGCATTAAATATAGCCAAATTTTTCGTCCAATAGCCTGTAATGAATTTACACAAGTTCAAGGAAACTTCCAAAATGATGACAAGGACGATGCTTGTCCAATAATGCTGCAATACTTTTTGATTAAAAACAGCCGTTACGAATGTAATCCCCTCACCATTGTCTTCATAAATACCGATAAACCGATTTGCATAAAAATATAAAGTACCCCAAATAGCCGTCCAGAAAAAACCCCAGAAAACTTCAGATTTTGAGATTGCTTTTTTCTTTGGAACAGCTTTAGTCACTTTTAGGTCATCAGGTGTCCATTTTTTGAATTTCGTCGTCAAAGGCTGATTATCTTTGCTATCTTTGTCTTTAACGGTTCTTTCCATGATTGCAAACGTTAAAGTTATCCAAAAGACGACTTGAAAGACTATTTCTATTGCGTTACCAAGACTATGCGCAAAACTTTTAATAATGAATTTAATCGTTTCCTGCCCGCTTGAATAATCCGTAAATGAATCAATTAATCCAAATACGAGCGACAACGCAACAGCAATCGGGACAATCCTTTTCAAATACGTCACGTAAACATCAAAATAACGCGGACCGGACAATACATAGGTTGCTTATGATAGCGACCGGCGACAATTGCCGGGTTCCCTAATTTTTCAAGAGCAGCCTTTACCTCTTCTTCATCATAATCTTCCGGAAGCATTTCCGCTATTGTCGCACGCAGTTCCTTCTCCGCTTCATCGCGCTTTTTCTCCGGCAATCTCTGTATCACTTCTGAAATATACGCATCAATCAGTTCCATTCTCTCCCCCTCTTTTCTACTAAAAGAATATTAGTTCCCTATTCTTTTACACAATCAGGTGCGAAAAGAAACCGGTAAATCGATTTGTACATTTAACTTTCTAATTATTAAATTGAGCATAATTTAATTAAACAATCTCATCGATTAAGTTCTTTCTCATTTTATCCAGTTGATCTTTGACTATGCCGTTCATAACCTTTCCCCTTCAAAGCGCGTATTTATATCCATATATTCCCTGTCGAGAGGAGTATCCCTTGTATTTGAACACACAAAAAAAATCCAACCTTTCGAAAAAGGATGGATTTCTCTAATGATTAGTATGAGCGGCCGAACCAAACTGTATGTTTCGCTTCTTTACCGCAGTTAATGCAAGTATGTTTTTCCATTGGCGGATTGAATGGAATGTTGCGAGATGTGAATTTCGTTTCTTCTTTCACGTTAGATTCACACTCGTCGTCTCCACACCATCCAGCTAAAATCCAGCCAGGAATTGTTCCGTTTTGCTCAGATTCAGCTAAATGCGCTTTTAACGCTTCTAAAGAGTCAATATGTGTATGCGAATTTGCATCACGGAATGCTCTTGCTTTTTCTAATAGACGTTTTTGCATTACTTGAAGCTCGTTTTCGATTGCTTCAACAACAGATTCTAATGCAACTGTTTGTTTGTCCGCTTCGTCACGTGCTTTCATTAATACTTGGTTGTTTTCAAGGTCACGAGGTCCAAGTTCAATGCGGACAGGAACACCTTTTAATTCCCATTCATTGAATTTGAAGCCCGGAGATTGGTCAGAATCATCAAGGCGAACGCGGATGCCTTTCGCTTTAAGCGCTGCAAAGATTTCATCCAATTTCTCAATGATAACCGGATTCTTTTTCCATGGTCCAACCGGCACCAATACAACTTGTGTAGGTGCGATTGTAGGAGGAAGAACAAGACCTTGCTCGTCACCGTGAACCATGATAACAGAACCGATTAGACGAGTTGATGTTCCCCAAGAAGTTGTATGAACATGAACGTGTTTATTCTCTTTATTTAAGTATTTAATATCGAATGCTTCAGCAAACTTCGTACCTAGGTAGTGAGAAGTACCAGCTTGAACCGCTTTTCCATCTTTCATCATCGCTTCGATTGAATAAGTATCAACCGCACCAGCGAAGCGCTCAGATGGTGTTTTTTGTCCATCATATACAGGAATCGCAAGGAAGTTTTCAACAACATCCTTATAAATGCTCAGCATTTGTTCTGTTTCTTTGCGAGCATCTTCTTCATCAACGTGAGCAGTGTGACCTTCTTGCCATAAGAACTCAGAAGTACGGATGAATGGAAGTGTTTTCTTTTCCCAACGAAATACGTTTGCCCATTGGTTGATTAACACTGGCAGATCACGGTAGCTTTTGATCCAATCTGAATACAGATGACCAATCATCGTTTCAGAAGTCGGACGCAGTGCAAGACGCTCTTCTAGCTTTTCGCCTGCAGCTTCAGTTACCCATGGAAGCTCTGGAGAAAATCCTTCAATATGATCCTTTTCTTTTTGGAAGAAATTTTCCGGAATCAGCATTGGGAAGTAAGCGTTGCGGTGACCTGTTTCTTTGAAACGGCGGTCCATTTCTTGTTGGATGTGCTCCCATAGTTCATAACCATCTGGCTTGAAAGCGATACAGCCGCGTACCGGCGTATAATCCATCAATCCTGCTTTTTGAATGGTTTCAATGTACCATTTCGTAAAATCATTCGTTTGTTGTGACATTTTGTTTCCTCCTAAAAACTTATAACAATAACAATTTCGACTTTTCCTATCTAAGGATCCGCGCTCATTATCGCAGTCCGGCTATTCATCATATTATTTGCAAAGCATAAATGAAAGCAAATAAAAAGCACAAAAACGCCAATCGTAAGGACGTCTTTGTGCTGAATAAACGTGGTACCACCTTAGTTCGGCAAATTGCCTTTAACAGCAAATCACCCTTTAAGCGTTATGTAACGATAACGACTCGGTTAGTTTTCTAACATCTCCGTGATAGGTTTCAATAAGAAGCGGTGATATAGCTCTCAGCAACTGCTATATTTTCTGTTTCACAATTCTTATTTACTTGGTCACATCATTGATCATATATATATTCTATACTGTATCAAATTATAGAAAATTATTCAATGCATGTTTTAATCTTCAACTATTTTTGTAAAATTAGTTACAATTCCATATAAATAGTCTTTATTGCGAATTGCGTCAATCCATTGTGAAGGAATGGATTCAAAGCCGTAAACAAGCGCAGCCATTGAGCCAGTAATTGCTCCGATTGTATCCGTATCATTGCCTAAGTTAACCGAATGGAGAACTGCCTGTTCAAAGCTCGTAGTATTCAACAACGCCCAAAGACTTGCTTCAAGACTCGCGACTACAAAGCCAGATGAAGAAATTTCATCAATCGTCAAATCATTCAATTGACGGCTAAAAATGCGGTCATAATGCTTAATCGCTTCCTCACTGTAGCCGAGCAAGTCCGATTGAAGCATCGCCTCATATGCTTCTTCTATTGATTTTCCTTCCAATAAAGCACGTACAAAAACAACATATAAATAACAGCCAAGACGGCTAATATCATGAGCATGCGTCAATGAAGAAGTATTATTGACAATTTCCTTCATCTCTTCATCCGAAATGTTGCGGTAATGACAATACAAAGCAATCGGTAGCATTCTCATTAATGAGCCATTTCCATTACTGCGGATGTCCGTTAGCCCTGCTTCTAACGGTTGACAGCCTGTCTCTTTATAATCGATAATCGCCGTCCGGCAAGTGATGCCGATATCGAACACATCGCCATCGACTGTGAACTCGCCTCCCATTGCCCACGATAAAAAATTATCCATAATTACTTTATAATCGATCATACCCGTATCGGCAATGGCTTTCATAGTTCCTAAAGTCATCGATGTATCATCCGACCACGTACCTGCCTCGACATTATGAGAGCCATAACCGCGCATCGACTTCACAGGATGATTTGCCAGCTCCCGTCTGCTCAGAAATTCAACCGGCACACCAATCGCATCTCCAATCACAAATCCAAGCATACTGGTATTTATCGCATTCGTCATAATTAATCCCCTCTTATTTTCCTGTATAAAATACTTATCTACACTATTTATTATACTGCCATACTCTGGAAAGAAGTAGCATTAAGAACCTAGGACGATGACATTCTCATCCGGCAGAAGATCAATTTCCGCAAATAGTATATCCCGGTAATCAATGAAACTTTTTTCGTTCATACTGAAGAAATGCTTACGCTGACTTGCTTGGATAAGAAATGAACGCTGATTTTCTTTCGAATTACTGGGTACCCGCTTCTTATAAACTACTTGCCCTTTTGATATCAAGAAAAATTTATATCCGTTATCAATCTTTATTTGCAGCAGCAATTCTTTTTTAAAAAGCCGGTTATAGCGGTCAATCTCCTTTTTAAAGAAAAGAACCGCCTCGGCAACGTCGCGGTATTTCGCAGCTAATCCGAAGCGATATTGTGTTGCGGCCTCTTGCATTTTTTTCTCTAGCTGTTTAGCCAGCCATTCCATTTCTACTGTATTATCGAACATATTTCGGACTACTTTAATATTTTGTATTGCTTCCGCTTTTGTCATTGCAACAGGCAAAACGTGATACTGCAATTGCTCATTAATCGGAAATATGCTTTTCAAGCGATCAAGCATCGTTTGAAGCACATGCTTGCTGCGGTATGGTCCGTAACAATTCTCTCCTCTTTCCCGCACAATGGAACAATGATTATCGGCAACTTTCACATACACATAGCGCCCGTCATTTTTCAGTTGCACATTAAAAAACGGCTGCACTTCTTTTATGAGCTGACACTCGAGCAGCAGCGCCTCCAAATGAGTATCCGTTTCTATATATTCAATATCATGGATAAGTGGAGCCATTTTCCGTGCCTTTTCCCATCTAGGTGACGCAACGAAATATGATTTTACTCGTTTTTTCAGACATTTGCTTTTTCCGATATAAATAATAACTCCTTTTGCATCGAGCATTTTGTATATTCCAGGCGCTTCCGGGATGCTGTTGATTATGTCTTTGATTTTGCTATCCATACTAGGTAACCTTCTTTTTACATCGTTATCATCTTAACAATAGCAACTAAATAACATCCTGTCATCCTTGCAGTTTAATACCAATATTGCAAATTGTTTTATTTTTCACATACCATTTCTATATAATAATAAATGAACTGAATTTAAAGGAGGAATTACCATGCAGCAATTGAAAAACAAAACAGCCTTTATTACCGGGGCCAATAAAGGTATCGGAAAAGCGACAGCAATCAAGCTTGCAAAAGAAGGCGTAAATCTTGGATTCATCGGCAGAAATGAAGCAGAACTAAAAACTCTTTGTCATGAATTAGAGAAAGAATACGGCATTAAAGCCGTATATGCGACAGCCGACGTTTCTGTAAAAGAAGAAGCGGAAGCAGCAGCGGAATCTCTTATTGCTTCTCTTGGCAAAGTCGATATTCTGGTTAACAATGCCGGCATCGCTTCTTTCGGAACATTGCTTGAGATGGATCCTGAAGAATGGGAACGTATTATTCGTGTAAACCTAATGGGTACATATTATGTAACGCGTAAAATCTTACCTGCAATTCTTGAACAAAACGAAGGAAGCATCATTAACGTTTCTTCAACAGCCGGTGAAAAAGGCTTTGCGACAGGAAGCGCTTATTGCGCATCAAAATTCGCTGTATTAGGTTTAACAGAATCATTGATGCAGGAAGTTCGTAAATCAAACGTACGTGTAACAGCAATCACTCCAAGTACAGTGGCAACTGATCTTGCTGTCAATGCAGGCCTGAAAATCGGTGATGAGGACCGCATGATGCAACCGGAAGATGTAAGCGAACTAATCATTTCTATCTTAAAAATGCCGCAGCGTGTATTTATTAAAACTGCAGGTATTTGGACAACGAATCCGCAATAAAAGATTAGCAGCCTTTCAATTTAATAAGCTTTTAAAAAACTGCAACTCATTCCTGAGTTGCAGCTTTTTTGTTACTTCTTCTATTTAGGGTAATTTCTATACAAGATGAACAAAACAGCCTTTTGTTCAATACGACTTTTCTTCTTAGTTGACCCAATCATATCACCAGCATCGCAATTATCGGGCAAATAAAAGCGCCCAGAATAGCGCTTATCCCCATCGATAGCGAACCGATTGATAAATCTTCCTCTCCATAATCCTTCAATTTTGTAATTCCCATACCATGACTGGCACTACCCATCGATACGCCTCTGCTTACGGCTGAATCAATACGTGCAATCCGGTATAGAAATGGACCGAGTGTCGCTCCTGTAAATCCGGCAACCATAACGAGCACAGCCGTCAATGGTGCAACTCCTCCAATGGAACTGCTTACCTCCATCGCAATCGGCGTTGTCAGAGATTTAGGCAAAGCTGTAAGTAAAAATTGGTCGCTTGCCCTGAATAGCTTTAACAGAACCACAATACTAATAAGTCCGGAAATCATAGCAATAACTAAACTTGTAATTATAGAAAACTTATATTTTAAAATTAACGCTCGTTGATTATACAGCGGGTAAGCAAGAGCCACGACTGCCGGACCAAGCATCCTTTGAATCCATTCCCCGCCCTCCATATATGTACTATAAGAAATATTGAATAAAAGCAGTACGAATACAGTTATGATTGTCACCGTCAAAATCGGTATAAAAATCGGCTTATTTATTTTCATATACAGCTTTTGCATGAGGAGAAATAAGACGATTGTACTAATAATGATGACTGCTGCTGCCATGTCTTACTTCCCCCTTCTCACTACGCTCTTTACGCTCAATCACTTGACTTACTTTTCCCGTTATGACAATTGTCAATATCGTACTGATAATGACAGCTACGACCAGTAATAGCCCTGATTTCGACAGCAGCTCCGGATATTCAATTACACCGACCGTCGAAGGAATGAAGAAAAGCGTCATAAAGCCGATTAAAAAGCTGGCCCCGTCTTTAATCAGCCTGACATCTATGATTTTAAGCATCAGCGAAAGCCATAACAATACTAGTCCGATAATGCTAGCGGGTATAATAATACCTGTCCATTCAACAATTAATACACCAATCAAATAAAACAACCACAAAATACATATTTGGGCAATCGTCCGAATAATAATCATGCGGTAACCACCCTTCCCCTTTAAATGATTTCTATTTTACTACTAACTTAATATTCAGTCTATTATTTCAACCAAAAAAGGATAACGCACATGAGTTAAGAAAACAAAAATCATTAGGTAATTCTGATTATTTTGTTTTCTTGGTTGAATAAGGCTTTTATGCCGTAATTCTAAAAGTAAACTCCGAGGATTAAGATGGTGATATAATTATCGTCAAACTTATAAATGTTGAAATATATTGTTTTGATCCCTTAGGCTATAACCTTATATATATCGGTATGTTTGATTGCAAATCCTTCTTCACCTGAACTGCCCCTACATAACGTCTTATTCAGTCTCCAGAATAAATTGAATCTGCATTTCACCGGAAGTCTTCAAATTGTCGCTAAGTGTTTGCAAGTATAGTAATGTTTGCTCATCAGTCCAATTTGGAAAATAGTTTGGGTGTTCCTCCAAATAAATTGCCCGTTCATGAATATCAGCAAATGTTTCGTTTTCCCATTGTGCCATCATAATTGGGTCATCGGGTTGTTGCAATTCAGTTTCAGCTTGTTCTGCTTCTTCTTTTTCTTTCCGCTCTTGTTCTGCTACGGCTTGTTCTTCAAGTTCGACACTCTTAGCTTCTTTAACCTTTTGATTATGCATTTCATTTTGATAGTGCACCAGTTCGATTTTTTCAAGCTTAAGGATTTCTATATCGCTCTTACCGCTTACATCAATATCCGTGAATTCATAAGCTTGTGTAGTAGAAGGAATTGCAACTACAGCTAATGATAAAGCAACAAGGAAAAAATCTTTCGTGTTCAACATAATTTTCACATCCTTTCACCAGACTCCAAAACAATATTATATATATTTTATTCCCGCCGGAAACTGCACTAAGCTTTATTTGAAGAGTGTCAGATTAGCATCTGCTTTATTTCAACATAGTCAGTTTAAATGTTTCGTTATCTGCAATTAAGAAATGAAAAAACATAAAAAACCGTTAAGAAAGTTATTCTCAACGGTCTGGTATTCTAATAGAGTCTTTATAATTAGCTCTTAATTCAAATCGTATCTCTTACCTTTAATTAAGTAAGCGGCATTTTCTGCGATGTTGGTAATATGGTCCGCAGCCCGTTCCAGGTGACGGTTAATGAACAGCAATTGTGTCAGCTGATTCATTTGCTCTGGAGTTTTGCTTAAACTGTTTAATATTATTTTCGAAGTCTCTTCGTATAATTCATCTACTTGATCATCGATCTCACCAACTTCTTTCGCTAAAGCGATATCTTCCTCGATGAATGATTGCACTGACTCTTGCAGCATTTTAATAGCCAAATTTTTCATTTCCTCAAGATGCGTAATTGAAATCAAAGACTCACATGCACCGATACGAACAGTTGACTTAGCGATGTTCACTGCAAAATCCGCTACTCGTTCCACATCGAGGGAGATTTTCAGAGCACCGATAATTCTGCGCAAATCACGGGCAACCGGCTGTTCTTTGGCGATTAGCCAAATAACAAAATTATTAATATCGGTATCAAGAGCATCAATCACATTGTCTTCCTCTATGACCTCAAGCGCCAATTCAAGATCTTGCGATTTTAAAGCAATAAAGGATTTCTCCAAAGCCTCTACAGTCAACTCACTCATTTCCGTCAATTTATCCTGTAATTCCCCAAGTGTTTTATCAAAGCTTTCGCGTGCTGCCATATTATCTCCTCCTCATCAACCGAAACGGCCAGTAACGTAATCTTCTGTTCTCTTGTCTTTAGGCATGCTGAAAATTTTGCTTGTTTCATCAAACTCAATAATTTCTCCGTTTAAGAAAAAGGCTGTTTTATCCGAAATACGTGCAGCCTGCTGCATGTTATGGGTTACAATAACGATAGTGTATTCATTTTTCATTTTCTCGATTAATTCTTCTACTTTAATCGTCGAAATCGGGTCCAATGCCGACGTTGGTTCATCCATTAAAATCACTTCAGGCTTCATCGCAATTGCACGAGCGATACAAATACGCTGTTGCTGACCGCCTGATAAACCAAGAGCCGATGATTTCAGACGATCTTTCACTTCATCCCAAATAGCAGCGCCACGCAAACTTTCCTCAACAATCGCATCCAATTCCTTTTTATTTTTGATGCCATGCATACGAGGGCCGTAAGCCACATTATCATAAATACTCATTGGGAACGGATTAGGCTTTTGGAACACCATCCCTACTTTTGTACGCAGCTTAATAACATCATTTGATTCATAAATGTCTTCGCCGTCAATGACAATGTTCCCGGTAATTTTGACATTATCGATTAAATCGTTCATTCGGTTTAATGTACGAAGAAAAGTCGATTTACCGCAGCCTGAAGGTCCGATTAACGCTGTTACTTCATTTTCCTTTATATCAATTCCGACTTTATATAAAGCTTGCTTTTCTCCATAAAACAAATCCAGGTCATTAACTTTAATTTTTACCGATTTATTATCTGACATGCGATGCTCCTTCTGTAGTTCACTGTTCTCTGATTGTATTTTTTCAATAACTGCTGTACTCATATGCACACCTCTTAATAATCAGCTTTGTTAAACTTTTTAGAAATAAACGTTGTCGTTAGATTCAAGAAAAGAATAATGACAATCAAAACAATACCGATTGCTGCCGCAAGCTGAATATCACCGGACTCTTGCGTTACCAGATAAGAATGGACCGTTAATGTTCTGGCTGATGAGAAGATGCTTGCCGGCATTGCCGCTACCGTTCCAGCTGTTAAAAAGATCGCTGCCGATTCTCCGACGATTCGCCCGATTGATAAAATAATACCTGATAAAATGCCTGGCATTGCGCTTGGCAAAATGACTTTATACAATGTTTGAAGCTTTGTTGAACCTAAAGCCAGCGAGCCTTCACGATATGAACCTGGCACTGTTTTTAGCGCTTCTTCCGTTGTACGGATAATAACCGGTAAAACAATAATTGTTAAAGTTAAAGATGCTGAAATAATCGACATACCTAATTTTAAAGTTGTCACAAAGAATACAGCACCGAATAATCCGTAAATGATCGATGGAATACCGGTTAAGCTTTCAGTCGCGTAACGGATTAATCTTACTAAACGTCCTTGCTTCGCATATTCCTGTAAGTATACAGCTGCCAAAATACCGATTGGCGTCGCGATCAACAAGGAAATACCGATTGTATATAAAGTTGTCACAATCATTGGCCAAATTCCTCCGTGACCGTCTGCAGAATAATCGCCAAAAATAAAATCAAAGCTGATTAGCTTATAGCCTTTCATGAATATAAATCCGACAATCGTCACAAGGATGGCTACTGTCAAGAAAGCAGAAAACCATAAAAGACCTCGCAATACATGATCCTTAAACTTTCTCATTTTATTTTCCACCCTTCGAAGCAATTTTAACCAATACAAAGTTCAATAATAGAATGAATGAGAATAGAACGATACCTGTTGCAAACAGCATTTCTTGATGTGTTCCATATGCATATCCCATTTCTAACGCAATATTGGTCGTTAATGGGCGGACACTGTCTGTCAGGCTAGTCGGCAGAATTAAGCTGTTTCCGGCCACTAAAATAACGGCCATCGTTTCGCCGATTGCGCGTCCTAATCCTAAAACAATTGCTGCCATAATTCCTGATTTCGCAGCCGGGACGACAATTTTGAAAATCGTTTCTATTTGAGATGCACCAAGCGCCAACGAACCTTCACGATACGTTTTCGGCACTGCACGAATAGCCGTTTCCGCTACCGTCACAATTGTCGGAAGCATCATAATCGCTAATACGATAATTACAGCCAATAAGCTTTGTCCTTTTGCCAGTCCAAAGTTGTTTTGCAGGAAAGGAACGATAATTGCTAAACCGAATACACCATATAATACTGATGGAATACCCGCTAAAAGCTGAACAGCAGGCGAAATGATTTTCGCTACGTTTTTCGGGGCGATTTCCGCCAAGAAAATTGCTGTTAAAAGACCGATTGGCACACCAAGCACCAACGCTCCGAAAGTCGCAAACAATGAGGCGACAATCATCGGGAAGATGCCAAATTTATCTTCGCTCGGAACCCAATCCATTCCGAAAATAAAATCGATGAAACTGTAACCTTCCGAAACGAACGGTGTCGATCCTTTTACAAATACGAATCCTATAATCAAAAATAAGCTGACTACTGAAAGGAGTGCACAAATCAGAAATACCCTTTCAGATAGTTTTTCCATTATATATTTTCTTTTATTATTAGACCCTTCATTTCCAACCGTTTGTTTTTCCTTCAATGGGCTTGACATGTTGCTTTCCTCCTGTGGTTTGCACGAACAGTTTCCAAACTATCAGTTAATGCGAATTGCTCCTGTCTTAGCAACAACCGCTTGTCCGTCCTCGCTTAAAATATAATCAATAAATTTCTGCCCTTCTTCAGAAATCCCGCTCTCCTTGTAGACGAACAAGAATGGACGAGAAAGACTGTACGTTTCATTCAATACATTTTCCGCTGTGCTTTCCACACCATTAATTTTCACTGTTGAGATTGTATCATCTACATATTCGAATGAGATAAAGCCGACAGCATGTTTATTCATAGCAACTGTCGTTTTAATGTTGCCGTTTCCGCTTGCGATAATCGCTTCTCTAACCAACTCGCCTGAACTGTAACCGACAATCTCTTGGAAGGCATCACGCGAACCTGAACCATCCTCACGCGATACGACAACAATTTCCATATCTTCTCCGCCAAGCTCTTTCCAATTCGTTACTTCTCCTGTAAAGATTTGTTTCACTTGCTCCATCGTTAAATCATTAACCTTATTGCTCGGATGAGTCACAACAACTATACCGTCATAAGCAATGATAGTTTCTGTCAATCCTTCCGATTTTTCTTCTTCCTTCAAATCCCGTGACGACATGCCGATTTCCGAAACACCGCTTATGGCATTTGTGATACCGGCAGATGAACCGATTTGATTGACCTCTATTTTTACATTTTGATTTTCTTCTGAATAAGCTTCTGCTAATTTTTCTGCTAGAGGTCCTACTGATGTTGAACCCGAGACCGATATTGTTTTAGTGCTTCCGCCTGAAGATCCTGATTCACTATCCTCATTAAAACCGCATGCTGCCGTTATGCTAAGTAAAGTTAATATTAAGATTCCAGCTATTAATTTTTTTACATTGCTCATAATTTCCCCCCTAGATGAACTGCAGGATGCTTTTATTATTCCCTATAGCCTAATCATATAGCCACATCGTTAACTCACTGTTAACTGTTTGTAAATACTTTGTAAATTTTAAAATTCAGCATTTAAAAAGCACACCCCGTCTACAAGCCAAAAGGCAGGGTGTGCTTTTACATATTCCACTTCTCTAAAACCATGAAATCCTTTGTTTTTTTTATAGGTATGTTATTTTTATCTGCAAACGCCAGTAAATCTTCAATGACAATATTGGGCGAATATTTAGTAATCGAAAGACTTAAACCTTTATTTAATTTTATAATCGCACCCTTCCCTTTCCATCCGACAAGAATAAACTTAATCTCTTTTATTTGTTCAGGATCAAGTCTTTTTTTTCTAAATAATGGTCTTTTTACCTCTAAAAATGACGCATCTACCGTAAGCTCAACATTACTGATAAAAGTAATAATTAAGAAAGTACAGAGAGTTGCAATCACGTAGTATAAAAACGGTTTAGATATTCCCATTATATTAATTAAAATTACAATACTGAATATATAGACATTTAATATTAATTTACTAATAATACCTTCGCTTCTCACTTTGTATATCATCCATCCACCTCAGATACATCATATAACAAATTTTAACATATTTTCACAATATTATAAAACAGATTTTGTTTTATTCAATTCATGCAGTTTATATTTATACATCGAGATAATACCAAGAAGAGGACCAATCGCTAATAAAGTAAAAGCCCATTGCCATCCTACTGTATTTACAAGGAGCGGAATGATATTGATGGAGAAAATCGTTATTAAGAAGCCAATACACATTTGAAATGTCAGAGCTGTTCCGACATATTCAGATTCTGCCGTTTCTGAAACAGCGGCTGAAAACTGGGCGGAATCTGAAATCACAGTCATCCCCCAAATAATCGACACAAGAACAGTCAGCCAAATTGCTTGACCGAATGTAAAACCTATCAGCACCGCACAGATAGCGCTTACAAACATCGAGATGATTGTTAAGTTAGAGCGCCCGATTTTATCTGATACATATCCGCCGACGATACATCCAATTGCTCCGGCGATACCGATGCAGAGAAATGATAAAAGAGCAATGATCCACGAAGATATTTCAGGTGAAGTTAGTTTAAAACTGGCTGCAAAAAATACAGGCAACCATGTCCACATCGCGTACAATTCCCACATATGCCCGAAATAGCCATAGTTCGCTAACATTACCGGTTTGTTGTTTAACACCTTTTTAATTAACTTAAATGAGAAGATAGATCTGGTCGAAGTTTCTGGAGCGTCTGGCAAAATCCAATATACAATCGTTGCCGAAAGCCACGCCAATATAGAGCTGTATATAATGACTAGTTTCCAGTTTAGAGTAGAGAAAAACATAACTATAAAATGCGGTAAAGAGGAGCCAATTGTTAAAGCGGCAATCAAAATACCGATTGCTAACCCGCGTTTTTTGGGGAACCATTGTGATAATATTTTAACGGCCACAGGATAAACACCAGCAAGCGTGATGCCCGTTAATATTCGAAGCATAATACCGAACGTTGCCGCTTCAATAAAAATGAGTAAACCGTTAAATATTCCTCCGAAAAATGCCGAAATCGCAAATACTTTCCGTGGATTATAACGGTCTGCTATTCCTAATGAAGAACTGACAAAAGCACCAATGACAAAGCCAATTGGGACAGAGGCAGACAACCAAGCTTCTGCCTGTGGACTAATTTGCCACTCAACAATCAATTCAGAAACGATAACAGTCGCGCTGAACCACATACTTAAAGCGAATAATTGCGAAATGGCAATCCAACTTAACGCTTTCCATGAACCCCGAATCATTTTATCCCCTCTCAATCTAGAATTCTAGAGAGTTAGTATATTCGAGAATTCGTAATAAAATCCTTTTTTTAAACATTCTCTTCATTCAATAGAACAATTTGCTGTACCGCTTCATCAATATGCTCCACATCAATAATTTGAATCTTTAAGTTTTGCTCTTCTTTTACTTTTTTTGCTTCAGCAGTATTATCATGAGGAATAATGATGTAAGGGTAGCCTTCAGTCTCCGCAATTAGCAATTTCTGTTTCACTCCCCCAATCTCAAGTACATCCCCTTTGTTGCTTAAAGCACCCGTCACTCCAATCTGTATATCATTTTTCAATTGATTTTGCGAAATTAAGCCAGTCAAGGCAACTCCTAATCCTGCACTGTCTCCTGAAATATCATCTCGATTTAAAAATACGTCCAGTTGTGGCATTTCATAACCTAACAATAAACAAAGTGGAATCATCATCCCAAATATCTACCTCACAATCGCTTTCTTAGTGCAAAAAATAACTAATACCATTGAAGAAAGACATACGACCAGCAATAATATGCCAACAAATAAATAAGCGGAAATGAAATTTTGATAATACAACAATAATAAGACGAAAGTGTTGTTGCTACAATTGCGATATATTCAATCGCGTTTCTATTAATAGGTCCTCACCCTTCACTCTATGGATATAGTCAGTAAATACTATTGTATTGGCTACCAGTTAGCTCTCCAAATTCTTTGAAATGTTTAAGTTTATTTTAAATAACGGAGATAGCGAATACCTATCCCCGCTATTTTAACCTTTAGCCCTGTTCTATATCGCCTATATAACCAAATAATTTAATTAACTAACGTGCAAACTGTTTATCATACGTAAAAATATTTTTAACCTTCTCAGATGCAATACTTGATCCTCCTCGCCCTTGTACACCTTCAACCATTAAGGCCACTAAAAGGTTTGGATTTTCAGTATTATAGGCTACAAACCACCCATTCTCTGTCCCTTGCTCGCCCTGTTTTTCTTTCAATTCTGCAGTACCCGTTTTCCCTGCTATCGGATATCCTTCTACTCTCGCTGATGAATAAGCGGTACCACTTGGATTTTCTACAACTTCTTTAAGAGCTGCATTAATTCTTGCGGTTTGCTCCTCATTAATTAATGAATCGTTCCAAACCTGGTTACGCTCTTCTTCAGAAAATAATATTGGTTTAATCATTTTCCCTTGATTAACGAATGTCGTATAAATTGCAGCAAGGTGAAAAACACTCATCTCAATTTGCCCCTGACCATAGCTTGAATCAGCTAGTAATACTTCTGATTCTATTTCTCCAAAAGTGGATTTTTCAATCGGATAAGAGAATGGTATATCTTCATTAAATCCAAATTCTTTTAATCCTTCTGTGAATTTTGCTGTTCCTAATTCTAATACTTTTTGTGCAAAATAAATATTGTCAGAATACATTAATGCCTTTTCTAGATTAATTGATTCATTTGCTTCTTTTACACGGGTAACATAATAACTTCCCCATGAATCATTTTTTTGCCACTTTAATCCACTAATATTTATGCCGTCTGCCTCACTAATCGTTCCATTTTTCAAGCCAATTGCCGCTGTAATAGGTTTAAAGACAGATCCCGGTGCAAAAGTAGATTTAAATCGGTTCAACAATGGATTTTGCGTATCTTGTTCAATTTTTTCCCACTGTGAAGCTGATGCTCCTAAAGATAGGGTATTCGGATCAAAGCCCGGACTGCTTACTAAAGCATGAGTTTCCCCCGTTATTGGATGAATAGCTACTGCAGCCCCCGCTTCACCCTTAAGTTCGTTAAATATTTTGGTTTGCAATTCTCCATTAATTGTTAATTGAATATCCTCTCCGTGTATCACTTCTTTTTCAGCCAGAAGTTCCTCTGAGCCATCAGCTTTCTTGATATAAACCTTCACTCCATGCTCACCTTTTAAACGTTCTTCGAGCACTTGCTCTAACCCTCTTTTACCGATGACATCCGTAGATAAATAACCTTTACCATCACGTTTCTCAATTTCTTCGGCCGTAATTGTTCCTACGTATCCAATCAAATGCGACGCTGCCTCTCCAAAAGGATATACTCGGGCAGTAACATCTTTTTTAGTAACGGATTCTATAGCCAGCAGCTTATTCAACAACTCTTCATCCTGCACAGAAATTTTTTTTATCGGGACAAAATGCTCCGGCTGAACCCAAGAAGCATTCAGTAATTCTTCTATTCTCTCAATCCTGATATCCAATAACTCGGATAATTGATTCTTTATTTCTTCTTCATTCTCTCCCATATTGCCGGGTACAATTCCAATTTCATAAACAATCCCATTAACAGCAAGCCCTTGTCCATTCACATCAAAAATTTGCCCTCTCTCAGCTTTCGTACTGTTAATTCCGATTTTATCTTCTTCTTCAAGTTCCTTAAATATAAAAGTTGTATTCCAATTGATATACCAATCTGACTTCTCTTCTCGTTCTTCTTTTAGTAAAACGGCCTTATTGTCAAATGTAATAGGACCGGCTATAGTCTCCATTTTTACAGAAAAGTCATACTCTACTTGATCTACATTTGAATCTGACGGTTCATTAGGTTTGTTGAATGAAATTTCTAAATTTTCAACCTCTAAATCTTTGTAAATCTTAGAATATCTTTCAATAAATTCTTCTTTCTTAATTTTATCTTTGCCGTCTACCGATAAATAGTCATACATCTCTTCAAACTTTTGCTCACCCCATAATTTAACAAAACTCTCAAATCGTTCTTCAGGTATCGGCTCTTCTGAACAACTTGTTAACATTAAAATCAGAATAAAGAAAATGAAAGTAAACAAGTATCTTTTTATCATATAAATCCCCCTTATTTATATAATACCCCAAACAGTTCTTTACTCAAATAATAAAATCAGGGACTTTATACAAGCTTTCGAAAATACATAATTGTATTAACCATTAAAATCAGCGGATTATTATAAAAGGTATAGGTGACCAAATTAATGAAAATCTCTACATAAAAAAGAACTCTATTTCGTATAGAATTAGAGTTCTTAATCTTTTATAAAGCAACTTTTTCTATTTGTGCTTGTAAAAATTGATGAACACTCGCTGCCGCTTCTCTTCCTTCTTTAATTGCCCAAACTACTAAACTTTGCCCACGGCGTGCATCTCCCGCTGTGAAAACGCCCGGTACGTTAGTTTCGTATGTTTTTGCAGAAGCATGGATGCGATTGCGAATCACATCGACACCGAATTGTGCCGGAAGGGCTCTCTCAACGCCTTCAAAACCGATTGCCACAAATACATGTTGCGCCGGCCAAATGCGTTCCGTTCCTGGGAGCTCCTCGAAATATTCATAGCCTTCATCGCTGACCACTTTCTCCATCTGGATAGTGTGAAGCTCCTTCACGTGACCATTCTCATCCTTCACGATTTTCTTCGTTTGAATGCAATACTCACGAGGATCATAGCCCTTCACTTCTTTCGTCTCTTCGTAGGAATAATCGAGTGTAAACACATTCGGATCGCGCGGCCATTGCGTTTCTTCCGTACGCTCTGCCGGTAATGCCGGGTGTTTACCGAATTGATATACAGATTTGCAATTTTGGCGAATAGCTGTAGCGACACAGTCGGCACCAGTGTCACCTCCACCGATGACGATGACATCTTTGCCTTCCATATTTAACGCTTTGCCATCTTCAAAATTCGAATCAAGCAAACTTTTCGTTACATCTGTTAAATAGTCCATCGCCAAATGAATGCCTTTAGCATCGGCACCTTCCATATTTAATATTCGATGTTTTTGCGCACCTGTACATAAGATGACTGCATCATATAATGAACGTAACGCTTCCGGTTCGACATCTACTCCGATATTGACGCCGCATCGAAATTCAATGCCTTCTTTTTTCAGCAAGTTTACACGTCGTTCAATTACTTCTTTTTCAAGCTTCATATTCGGGATGCCGTACATAAGTAAGCCGCCGGGACGGTCAGCACGTTCAAAAACCGTCACTTTATGGCCGTGCTGATTCAGCTCATCTGCTGCCGCTAAGCCGGCAGGGCCGGAACCGATTATCGCTACTGTTTTACCGGAGCGACGTTGCGGTATTCTCAGAACAATCCAGCCGTTTTCAAATCCTTTGTCGATGATTGTGCGCTCAATCGACTTAATTGCAACTGCCGGTTCTGAGATTGCTAAAGTACATGAACCCTCACAAGGCGCCGGACAAACGCGCCCTGTGAACTCAGGAAAGTTATTCGTCAAATGCAGGCGATCTAAAGCTTCCTTCCATTGCCCCTTGTAAACAAGGTCATTCCACTCAGGAATCACATTGTTGATTGGGCACCCTGCCGCTCTGCCCTGAATTTCGACACCCATATGGCAAAAGGGCGTACCGCAATCCATACAACGCGCTCCTTGTGTGCGCAATGACTCATCTGACAGCCGAGAAGAATACTCTTTCCAATTGGAGATTCTTTTTTTTGCCGGTTGCTCTTGAACCTTTTCCCGTTTATACTCCATAAATCCTGTTGGTTTCCCCATCTTAGAACCCTCCTCTTTTGTTAAGATGTCGCTTCCACAAATGCCTGCATTTCCGCTTTTTCTTCTGTTAAGCCCTGCATTTTATGAAAATTAATCTTATCAATCATTTTTTGATAATCAGTCGGTACCACTTTGACAAACTGAGGCACAATTTCTTTCCAATTTCCTAAAATCTCAGCAGCTAACGAACTGTTCGTTTGTTCAGCGTGCTCCAAGATCAGCTTGCGCACTTCTGCTATTTCTTCTTTATCCTCAACCTCTGCAAATTCAATCATTTCAATATTGCACTGGGCTTTGAACGCGGCCGGATTAGAAGGCAGTACATAAGCAATACCACCGGACATACCAGCACCGAAGTTTTTGCCGACATCGCCTAAAATGACAATTCGTCCGCCCGTCATGTACTCACAGCCATGATCGCCTATACCCTCAACAACAATGTCTGCTCCTGAATTACGCACCGCAAACCGGTGTCCCGCCCGACCGTTAATAAATGCCTGACCGCTTGTAGCTCCGTATAAGCATACGTTGCCGGCAATGACATTTTTCTCATAATCGCCTTTAAAAGGAGCGATTGCTGCCACTTTTCCTCCTGACAAGCCTTTGCCGAAATAATCATTGACGTCTCCCGTTACCGTCATCGTCATTCCGCGGGGAATAAATGCGCCGAAGCTTTGGCCGGCAGATCCGTTAAATTTGAGATGAATGGTATGATCAGGCAAGCCTGATTCTCCGTATTTACGGGAAATTTCACTGCCGATTATCGTCCCCATAACACGATTAACATTTTTAATTGGGAACTCCATCGTCACTTTGCGCTGTTTCAGGATAGCTTCATCAAGATGCGGCAACAGATGGACCATATCGAAGCTTTGTTCGATGCCGTGATCCTGCTGTCTTTGCTTCGTGCGGGCTCCTTGTACTTGATGAAGCAAAGGAGTCACATCTAATTGGCTTGCCTTCCAATGATTTTTCATTTTATCGGATAGCTTCAGCACATCTGTGCGACCGACCATTTCATCGACTGTACGGAAGCCTAGTACAGACATATATTCACGCATCTCTTCTGCGACAAAACGCATATAATTGACTACATGATCAGCGCTTCCTGTAAATTTCTTTTGCAATTCCGGATTTTGTGTCGCTACGCCGACAGGACAAGTATCCATATGGCAGACACGCATCATCACGCATCCCATAACGACTAACGGAGCTGTTGCGAATGCATATTCCTCAGCACCAAGCAGCGCCGCCATGACAACATCTTTCCCGGTCATCAATTTGCCGTCCGTTTCAAGCGTCACGCGATCCCGCAAACCATTCAACATCAATGTTTGATGTGCTTCAGCAAGACCCAGTTCCCATGGAAGCCCTGTATGCTGAATAGACGTTTTTGGTGAAGCACCGGTACCGCCGTCATATCCGGAAATAACGATAACATCGGCGGCTCCTTTCGCTACGCCGGCCGCAATTGTACCTACGCCCGATTTTGAAACGAGCTTTACAGAAATTCGGGCTTTACGATTGGCATTTTTCAAATCGTGAATTAATTGAGCCATATCTTCAATTGAATAGATATCATGGTGTGGCGGCGGAGAAATCAATCCTACTCCAGGTGTCGAACCGCGCACTTCCGCTACCCACGGATATACTTTATTTCCTGGCAATTGTCCACCTTCACCTGGTTTAGCCCCTTGTGCCATCTTGATTTGTAATTCTTCCGCATTAACTAAATAGTGTGATTTCACACCAAAGCGACCAGAAGCAATTTGTTTGATAGCACTTCGGCGGTTGTCGCCATTCTCATCTAATATATAACGAGATGAGTCTTCCCCGCCCTCACCGGAATTCGAGCGCCCACCGAGACGGTTCATGGCAATCGCCAATGTTTCATGTGCCTGTTTAGAAATCGAACCGAAAGACATCGCTCCAGATTTAAAGCGTTTAACAATTGATTCAACCGGTTCAACCTCTTCTAATGGAATTCTGCGTTCAGCCTTTTTGAAGTCGAATAAGTTACGCAAAAATCCGATTTGCTCTTCATTTGCCATTTCTGCATATTGCAAATACAGTTTATAATCATTTTTACGTGTCGCCCATTGTAGTGTATGAATCGTTTTCGGATTGAAAGCATGGTGTTCGCCATTTGCGCGCCATTGGAATTGAGATCCGGATTCCAGCTCGCTGTTCAATGACTCGACAGCCTGTCGGTGGCGTCGTTTCGCTTCTTCAGCAATTGTATCCAAACCGATTCCGTCAATTTGCGATGTCGTGCCTGTGAAGTGCTCCTCAACAACGGCTTTACTGATTCCTACTGCTTCAAATACTTGCGCTCCTCTATATGACTGAACAGTGGAAATACCCATTTTTGACATTACTTTGACAACGCCTTCTGCAATCCCTTTGCGGAATTTGTTGACTGCTAATGGATAGTCCATATTTAAATGGTTCTTTTCGATCGCTTCCTGAATTGTTGCGTATGCTAAGTATGGATTAATGGCATCCGCGCCAAAACTGATTAAAGCAGCAAAGTGATGAACTTCTCTCGCCTCTGCACTATTGACAATCAAACTTGCCTTTGTGCGTAAACCTTCGCGAATCAAGTGTTGATGCAAACTGCTGACAGCAAGCAACATCGGCACTGTCGGCATGCTTGTATCTTCACTGTTATCACAAAGCATGATTAACGTAAAGCCATCTTCAATCGCTTTAACTGTCTGTTTGCGGATTCGCACCAATTCCGTTTCTAGGGTGTCTTTCAATTCAAGCGAGATTGTTGTCGCTTGGAAATCTTTTTCGTAATTATATAGAAGCTGGTTATATTCACCGTTCGTCAAAATCGGCGTCTCCAAAAAGATGCGGCGGGCATTTAATTCATTCGGATGCAACAAATTGCCTTCCTTGCCGAGCATCGTCATTGTAGATGTCACGACATGCTCACGAATAGCATCAATCGGCGGGTTCGTTACTTGAGCAAACAGCTGCTTAAAATAATTGAATAATGATTGCGGACGGTCAGACAAAACAGCAAGCGGTGTATCATTCCCCATTGAACCGAGCGGATCTTTACCTTCAGCCGCTAACGGAACAAGATTTTTTTTGATGTCTTCGTACGTATAGCCATATATTTTTTGACGCAATGACAAATCATCCAACACAACAGCTTCTTCCTGTTCTGCTTCCAGTCTTACCATATTATCATCCAGCCATTTCTGATAAGGCTGTTCGGCAGTCATTTCTGCCTTCAACTCGTCATCAGAGATGATTTTGCCTTTTTCAATATCAATTAACAGCATATTGCCCGGACTTAAGTAGTCTTTCAATACGACATCTTCATCACGGACATCAATCACACCTGTTTCTGAAGAAAAAATAACATGATCATCTTTCGTTACATACAAACGCCCCGGACGTAAACCATTACGGTCCAGAATGGCACCAATTTGCTTCCCGTCTGTGAAACAAATCGCTGAAGGACCATCCCACGGTTCCATCATACTGGCATGATATTGATAAAACGCTTTCCTTTCCTGAGATATTCGAGGATTTTCCGTCCACGGCTCAGGTATAAGCATCATAGCAGCATGCGCCGGTGTCCGGCCTGATAACACAAAAAACTCAAAAGCATTATCAAGCATTGATGAATCTGAACCGGTTGTATCAATAATAGGCAGAATTTTCTGCAAATCATCTCCGAACGCTTCCGATACAAACTGTTGCTCACGAGCGCGCATCCAATTTATATTGCCTCGTAAAGTATTGATTTCACCATTATGAATGATGTAGCGATTCGGGTGCGCACGTTTCCAAGAAGGAAATGTGTTTGTTGAATAGCGGGAATGAACAAGCGCAAACGCCGATACAAATCGCTCATCTTGAAGGTCCTTATAGAAGCTGCTCACTTCTTCCGGCGCCAACAAACCTTTGAATACCATTGTCTGACTCGAAAAGCTCGGACAATAAAATTCAAAACCTTGTTTTTCTGTCCAATGCTCTAACTGCTTGCGGATTACATACAGTTTACGTTCAAAAGCCAGTCGGTCAGAGGCATTTTTACGGACGAATACTTGGCGGACAACCGGTGCAGTAGAGCCGGAAATATCGCTTAGTCCATCTTTATTCGTCGGAGCCGTACGCCAGCCGATTAACATCTGGTTTTCCTCTTCAATCAACTCGTTCATTTTCGCCTCAATTGCAAAACGCTCTTCATCGTTGTCTGTGAAAAATAATTGTCCGACTCCATACTCCCCTGTTTCAGGCAGTTGCAGTTCTGGACAAGTAATCCGATAAAATGCATCAGGAATTTGTACCATGATACCTGCGCCGTCACCCGTTCCGTCTCCACCGCGTCCGGCACGGTGCTCAAGACGGCAAAGCATTTCCAAACCGTTCTTCACGATCTCATGTGATGGGATTCCTTTAAAATTGACGTACATACCAATCCCGCACGCATCTTTTTCAAAATCCGGCGAATATAGTCCCTGCGCTTTTGGATATTGATGAAAGTTCATATCTATTCCTCCAAATCTATCATAGCTTATTTACATTTTAGAATTTTCACACTAATATAAACAATATATAAATTAGAAGGAATTAATCTAATTATTAGATGAATGGAGGAAAAACATTGGAATTACGGCAATTACAATACTTTGTGGAAGTTGCAAAAAGGGAACATATTTCTCAAGCAGCTGACAATTTGAATGTCGCTCAATCAGCTGTGAGCCGTCAAATCTCAAATCTGGAGGCGGAATTGGGAACGCCTCTTTTCGAGCGAGTCGGCAGAAACGTTAGGCTGACACCGATCGGAAAAATCTTTTTGGAGCATACCGTTACCGCTTTAAAAGCAATCGATTTTGCCGCTAAGCAAGTAGAAGAATATTTGAACCCGGAAAAAGGAATCATTAAGATTGGTTTCCCGACCAGTTTGGCCAGCTATGTCTTACCGAATGTCATATCGGCTTTCAAAAAGGAATTTCCCGATATTTCATTCCATTTAAGACAAGGATCGTACAAGTACTTAATTGAGGCGGTAAAAAACCGAGAGTTGAATCTCGCTTTTCTGGGACCGCTTCCGCCTAAAGATGAAGCGATTATTCCAACAGTACTGTTCAGCGAGAAGTTTTATGCCCTGCTTCCTGCTAATCATCCGCTCACAAACAATAGCCAGCTATATTTAGTCGATTTTCGGGATGAAGATTTTGTTTTGTTTCCTGAAGGTTACATTCTCAATAAAGTAGCAGTCGATGCTTGCAGAGCTGCAGGATTTATTCCTAAGATCAATTCGGAAGGCGAAGATATGGATGCTCTTAAAGGGCTGGTATCAGCAGGGATCGGCATTACTTTACTCCCGGAAAGCTCATTATACGATTCGATGCCGCGGTATACGGTAAAGATACCGATCGCCTCACCTGCGATTACGCGAACTGTAGGCATCATTTCACCGTCAAACCGGGATATCTCTCCATCTGAGCAAGTGTTTTTGAATTTTGTTAAAGAATTTTTCTACAAATTGGCCAAGTTCGGCTAACAGACTTAGGTTTTCCAAGTCTTTACTAAAGTTAAAACAATTGAAAATATCATTTGTTACATTGCAAAAAGACGAAATCAATAGGATTTCGCCTTTTTTAATATTATCGGAAAAAGATTAATAGCAGCGTACCGACAATAAAGCAGTAATATGAGAAATATACTAACTTGCCGTTTTTCATAATGCCCATAAACCATCTCATTGCGAAGTAAGTCATCAGCAATGTTGCAATGAAAGCAGCTGCATAAGGAACCGCTAAGTCCGCCTTATTCGGCTCTCCCAAGAAGTCGGAAATACCTAAAACAACCCCGCCTAAACTGACCGGGATATATAGCATGAACGAAAAACGCAAAGCTGTCTCCTGATTCATTCCGACAGCCAAAGCTGAAATAATTGTTGCACCTGAACGGCTAATTCCCGGTGTCAAAGCGACCGCTTGTCCCAGGCCAACAATAACCGCATCCTTCGTCGTTAAATCGCCATCGCGCTTCGTGCCGCGAATATTGCGAATTAGCCAAAGAGCAATACCTGTTACAAATAACGTAATCGCAATCGTAGTCATGCTTGTGCTATCAGCGATGAAATCACTAAGCAATACCCCGAGTACGCCGGCAGGAATCGAACCGATTACAACAAACATAGCAAACCTAAAATCTGCTAAATATTGTTGCTCCCGAGTTTTAATATATTTCAATGTGTTCACGATTAAGCGACTGATATCTTGACGATAAATAAATAGAATCGCCACTAAAGACGCTGTATTAGTTAAAATCGCAAATGTAAATCCTTGCTCCCCTACACCAAGTATATTACTGGCAATCATTACATGCCCGCTTGATGATACAGGAATCGGCTCTGTAAAGCCTTGAACCAAGCCTATGATAATCATTTTAATCATAAGCAAAAAATCGAAGTTTTCCATTCCATCCACCCTTTATTATAGCCTGCAATCTATATCATAAGTTTGCTTTCGGTTAAGCAAACATTATTAATTATACAGTACTATTATTGAAATTGCGAAAAAACTTAGAAAAACCGTCACCGGTCCTTTTTCATTTTTGATTTCACTTCTTGATTTAACTTCAATGAAAAAGGAGGCATGCGGGAGGACTAAGACGAACCGCACGAGAAACCCGTTTTTGGTTTCTTGGGTGGGATGGCTTAGGACCAAGCATGGCAGGTGTAAGGTTAGACAGTTATCCAGGTACAAATTATATGCTTTCTTATCTTTTCAGAAAACCGTCATCGGTCCTTTGGATAATAATGCACTTACATAAAAAAAGAGCCTGTCAATGAGCTTATATTGCTCTTTGAAAGACTCTCATATATTTTCTTTAATCATTATATAGTTTTTCTCCTGCCATTACTTCGATCAGGCTGCGAAACATTCCCCATTCTTCAGGAAAATCATTAATACCAGCTTTACTGATTGGATCATCATCGTCTGTCATAATTTCAACTTGCCACTGTGTTCCTTCTGTTGCTGATGAACGACGATAAGCAGCATCCCAATTCAAAAGATGAACCCGTTTGAGCTGTTGAACAAAATTGCCGGCGGTTTGTCTGCTAATTGGCTTTATTTTCTCACCTAATGATATTTCGTACAAATGCTCCCATGACAGTTGCAAATCTTCCATATCAATATTTATATGATAAAAGTCTTTATACACTTGACCGTAAGAAACTTTGACTGCTTTAATTTTGTTGTACGTAAAATCAATCACTTGTTGTTTCGTCCATTCGAAATGACAATCTCTGCAATAATAATCCGGGCTATTCCCTGGATACTGGAGACAGCCTCCCAATTTCACCTTACCTTCTTCCGCTTCAAGAAAAAGCTCATACGTCGGAAGGCCATACACAAATTCTATTGTATTATTCGAGCCGCAGTTCGGACATGTTCCATAATGAATCCCCTTCTTTGCCACCTCTTTTCACTTTTCGAAAACATCGTGAATTAATTGATTGTATTCAAGCCAAGCAAGTGTATCTTCGAATTCTTTCAATTTATCGCAAACAGAGCGATGATACCATCCGTGCGCGTTTTTATCCTTTTGGTTAAAACGTTCCCACAACTGTTCTCCAATGGCATCATAATCTCGTTTTATCGCACGCATATTCGATAGCTTATCGCCGAGCGTTATCATTTTTGCCTCGATTGGAGAATCTCCTAAATGGTCGATAAACTCTTGTTTACGTATTTTCCACGTATCAGCAGCCGGCAGATATGTGCGCTTGTTCTCTGTTTCGCATGCCACTAAATCTGCAACAACGGAACCGAATTTCTCCTCCAATTCTGCTAACGTGCAATCTGTGTCCTCCAAAATATCGTGCAACACTGACGCTGCAATGACTTTCGCATCATTTGTCAGCCCTTTGACGATATGAGCCGTTTCAATCAGATGACCAATATAAGGAATGGTTGTGCCTTTTCGAACCGCTCCTTTATGCCAGTTAGCGGCAAACTGGTAGGCAGACTCAATGAAATGCGCATCAAAATTCTCGCCGTCTTTCACGTAATCCGGAAATTCTGGGGCAATCCCTGCATTAATCAATCCGTCTATTCGCGTTTTTTCAGCATGACCAAATAAAGGATCTCTCGGGTTCAAATCATAATACCAGCAGACAGAATGGTCCTCTTGTTCATCGCCAAGTAATGGACAACACCAGCAAAAGAGCTGTTTTTCAGGCAACACTGTATTGGCGGCTCGACAATAAAGATATCCTTCCTCATCTTTACAAACTGGATGTCCGTCATATTCATATGTATACACTTTATCCTTATGACTATTAATGGTTTTCATAATATCCCCTCTTTAACTTTTTACAAAACTATTCTTTAATCCATTTCCCATCATTTTGCAGATTAAAACATAAGAAAAACCGTTACCGGTCCTTTTTCATCATGAATATGCTACTTAGACTCTCCTCGATGAAAAAGGAGACATGCGGGAACCGAAAAGCGGAAGCGGCCCGCAAGTATGGTACAGCGACTAAAAACGCTACGTCCGCATATCTTTGTCGCTGTGACTCTCGTCCCGAGAGCCTCCGACCAGCATAAGACGAATCACGTAGGAAATTGTAAAATTTCTGAAGTGATTTGGCTTATGATTTCGAGCTGTAAAATTCATCACTTGTCAGTCATGAATATTACAAGATATTCGAGGAAGCATTTCTAAATTGAAAACTGGCTGGCCGCTCAAGCTAGACAAATTCTAAGAAGGAACAGCGACTAAGAGCGCTACGTCCTGTAGCAACGTCGCTGTGATTCTCATCCTGAGAACCCCGCATGAGGAACCCGAACTTGGTTTCTTGGGAGGGGTGGGAAAAGGGTACATCGGCTAAAGGCGCCACGTCCTGCGGCAACGCCGATATGCCCTACATCCTGTAGGCCTCCGAGCATGTCAGGTATAAGGTTAGACAGCTATCTAAGATCAAAAATATATACTTTATCAATCGAGTAGGAGGGGGCGATTAACCCCCGACCTCTCACACCACCGTACGTACGGTTCCGTATACGGCGGTTCAATTAAGATAATTGACGCAAGTATTCATAACGAGCT
>NZ_JACXSI010000011.1 GCF_014712675.1 Peribacillus faecalis
CAAGCTCGTTATGAATACTTGCGTCAATTATCTTAATTGAACCGCCGTATACGGAACCGTACGTACGGTGGTGTGAGAGGTCGGGGGTTAATCGCCCCCTCCTACTCGATTATTAAAGAAAAAGGCTAGCGGGGAGCGATTGAGTCGGACAATTAATCAAAAAAAGTGGAAGAAAGTAAGGCAGATGAAGGACAGACTGTTAAGTTTGTGCCTTTAATACGGTTTTTCGTTGCGAGACGGTTAATTTAAGACGTGGAGGGTGATAATGAAAATAAAGCGTTCAAGGTAGGATTAGGAGGTTATGAGATGAGTTGGACGAATATCATTATCTTGGTACAGCTCTTTTTTGGCATCATCATTGGGCTATACTTTCTGAATTTATTAAAAGGTCAACGTATGCAAAAAACAACCATTGACCGTGAATCAAAAAAGGAGATGGAGCAGTTGCGGAATATGCGAGCCATCTCTCTTACTGAACCTCTTGCTGAAAAAGTAAGACCGTCTTCTTTTGCTGAAATCATCGGCCAAGAGGATGGAATAAAAGCATTACGAGCAGCCTTATGCGGACCAAATCCACAGCATGTCATCGTATATGGACCCCCGGGAGTCGGAAAAACAGCTGCGGCCCGTATTGTATTGGAGGAAGCGAAGAGAAACGCGCAATCTTGTTTTAAAGAAAGAGCGGTCTTTGTAGAGTTGGATGCGACGACGGCTCGTTTTGATGAGCGGGGGATTGCGGATCCGCTCATAGGCTCGGTGCACGACCCGATTTATCAAGGTGCAGGAGCAATGGGGCAGGCAGGAATACCGCAGCCGAAGCAAGGCGCTGTTTCGAATGCGCACGGGGGCGTTCTGTTCATAGATGAAATCGGGGAGTTGCATCCGATTCAAATGAATAAGCTGTTAAAAGTTTTAGAGGACAGAAAAGTATATTTTGAGAGCGCCTATTATTCCGAAGAGAATCAACAAATACCTGCTCACATACATGATATTTTCAAAAATGGCCTGCCGGCTGACTTTCGTCTCATCGGAGCCACGACAAGAACTCCAAATGAAATACCGCCGGCAATTCGTTCACGTTGCATGGAAGTGTTTTTCAGGGAGCTTGATCAAGGAGAAATTATTCATGTCGCGAAGAATGCTGCTAAAAAAGTTGGTCTGAATGCAAGTGAGGAAGGTCTTCAATTTTTGGCACGTTATGCCCGTAACGGAAGAGAGGCAGTCAACATTGTGCAAATAGCAGCAGGGCTTGCGGTCAGCAATGAGCGCAAAGAATTACTTATAGAGGATATAGAGTGGATTGTCCAGAGCAGCCAGTTGGTGCCGAGGATGGAAAAGAAGGTTGGAGAGCAACCGAAAATAGGCAGAGTGAACGGATTAGCCGTATATGGGCCGAACAGCGGAGCGCTGCTTGAAATTGAAGTAATGGTCATTGCGGCTGAAGAAAAGGGATCGATTACGATAACTGGCATAGTTGAAGAGGAAAGCATCGGCGGTACCGGGAAGACAATTCGCAGGAAGAGTATGGCGAAAGGATCAATTGAGAATGTGATCACTGTTTTAAGAACAATGGGTGTTCCGGCTGATTCATATGATATTCATGTCAACTTTCCGGGTGGCATTCCAATCGATGGTCCATCGGCTGGCATTGCGATGGCAACCGGCATCTACTCGGCTATTTACCAAATTCCTGTCGACCATACGGTGGCAATGACTGGAGAGATCAGCATTCATGGAGAAGTGAAGCCGATTGGCGGCATTTACCCGAAAGTGAGAGCAGCTTATTTATCCGGAGCTAAAAAAGTAATTATACCTAAAGAAAATATGCAAAGTATGCTGAAAGAGTTTGATGGAATTGAAATTATTCCGGTAACTCAATTAAGGGAAGTATTGAATAAGGCACTGAAAAAAGAACAAACAGCACAAGAGCCGCTTCCGAGTATTAAAGTGATTCCAAAGGAAAATATGCTATAACTATGTGAAGAACGACTAAAAAAGAAATTGTGCTTTTAGTCGTTCTTTTTATATTTGATTGAGAAAAATAACAAGAGGTATGATTTCTCACTTGTAAGAACTTGCGTTATAATGAAATTATACCTTGTACGAATTTCACAAATTGATTTTTATTGTATTTTCAGCTGTTTTCATTAATGAGAAATCAAATAGACACGTAATATTAAATACGTTAGAATTGTTAAAAGACTGTTAATGTTCTTCGAAAATGTAACGGAATGCACTTACTTTGGAGGTGTCAAGCATGACTAATAATAATGAAATCATCGTTCCCCTCCTTCCGCTGCGAGGACTGATTGTATATCCGACAATGGTCCTTCATTTAGACGTAGGAAGAGAAAAATCCATACAAGCTTTAGAAAAAGCCATGGTTGATGATCATTTAATATTTTTAACTACACAAAAAGAAACTTCGACGGCTGAGCCGGGAGAAGACGATGTTTATAAAATGGGTACTTTAACTAAAGTAAAACAAATGTTGAAGTTGCCGAACGGAACAATCCGAGTGCTTGTGGAAGGTTTGAAACGAGCAGAGATTATTTCCTTTATAGATGAAGATACGTACATGGCTGCTGAATTGAGAACATTTGAAGATTCAGCGGACAAGGATGCTGAGCATCAGGCATTAATGAGAACACTGCTGGATTCTTTTCAAAAATACATAAAAATGACGAAAAAGAATGCTAATGATACGTACGCGTCAACAGCTGACATTGAAGAACCTGGACGATTGGCGGATATCGTTACTTCTCATCTGCCGTTGCAGGTAAAAGAGAAACAGGAAATTTTAGAAGCAATCGATGTGAAAGAACGTTTGGCGATTGTCATTGGACACATTAATAACGAACGCGAAATTCTTCAACTTGAAAAGAAAATTGGCGAGCGTGTTAAACGTTCAATGGAAAGAACACAAAAAGAATATTATTTGCGAGAGCAAATGAAAGCTATTCAGAAGGAACTAGGCGACAAAGAAGGTAAGACTGGCGAAATCGCTGTTTTAACGGAAAAAATCGAACAAGCTGGTATGCCTGAACATGTTGAAAAAGTTGCTTTAAAAGAATTGGACCGCTATGAGAAAATTCCATCCAGCTCAGCCGAAAGCTCTGTTATCCGAAATTACATCGAATGGCTTATTGCCCTTCCTTGGTCTGTCTCCACGAAGGATGACCATAATATTTTGAAAGCGGAAAAAATATTGAATAAGGAACATTACGGTCTTGAAAAAGTGAAAGAGCGTGTACTTGAATATTTGTCTGTACAACAGCTGACAAATTCATTAAAAGGGCCGATTCTTTGCTTAGCAGGACCTCCGGGTGTCGGAAAAACAAGCTTGGCTAAATCGATTGCGACTTCTTTAAACCGTCATTTCGTCCGTGTCTCCCTAGGCGGGGTGCGCGATGAATCTGAAATTCGCGGTCACCGCAGAACGTATGTAGGAGCGATGCCGGGCCGTATCATTCAAGGAATGAAAAAGGCTGGAACGATCAACCCAGTATTCTTGCTTGATGAAATCGATAAAATGTCGAATGATTTCCGTGGAGACCCATCTTCTGCTCTATTAGAAGTATTAGATCCGGAACAAAATCATAATTTTAGTGATCATTATATCGAAGAGACATATGACTTATCGAATGTTATGTTTATCGCGACAGCGAATAATTTAGCGACGATACCTGGTCCGCTTCGCGATCGTATGGAAATCATTCAGCTTTCCGGCTATACGGAGCTTGAGAAATTCCATATTGCGAAAGATCATTTGCTGCCGAAGCAAATAACTGATCACGGTTTGAAGAAAACACAGCTTCAACTGAAAGATGATGTGATTATCGATATTATTCGTTACTATACACGTGAAGCAGGTGTCCGAAGTCTTGAGCGCCAGCTGGCTAGCATTTGCCGTAAAACTGCGAAAATCATCGTTTCCGGCGAGAAGAAGCGTGTCATTGTCACAGCGAATAATCTTGAGGAATATTTAGGTAAAAAGAGATTTCGCTATGGACAAGCGGAAAAAGATGATACAGTAGGAGTTGCGACGGGACTTGCTTATACAACTGTAGGCGGAGATACGCTGCAAATAGAAGTATCATTATCGTCAGGGAAAGGCAAAATTTCCTTAACGGGTAAATTAGGAGATGTCATGAAGGAATCAGCGCAAACAGCATTAAGCTGTGTGCGTTCAAAAGCCGCTGAACTTGGAATTGATGAAGAGTTTTACCAAAAGTATGATATTCATATTCACGTTCCGGAAGGCGCTGTTCCGAAAGACGGTCCATCCGCAGGTATTACAATTGCGACTGCATTGGTATCTGCATTAACTGGCAAGCCAATTCGCAAAGAGGTCGGTATGACAGGTGAAATTACATTAAGAGGCCGTGTACTGCCAATCGGCGGTTTAAAGGAAAAAACGCTGAGTGCGCATAGAGCAGGATTAACGACGATTATTTTGCCGAAAGATAACGAAAGGGATATAGAAGATATTCCTGAAAGTATCCGAAACGAATTAAGTTTCCATCCTGTATCTACTTTCGATGAAGTATTAGAGCTAGCATTGGTAGGAGGAAAATAAATGAAAGTAACAAGCGCAGAGATTGTCATAAGCGCTGTTAGACCAGAACAGTATCCAGAAGGCGATCTTCCGGAATTCGCATTGGCAGGACGCTCCAATGTAGGGAAATCATCGTTTATTAATAAAATGCTGAACAGAAAAAGTTTAGCACGCACATCTTCAAAACCGGGGAAAACACAAACGCTGAATTTCTTTATTATTAATGAAATGATGCATTTCGTCGATGTTCCGGGTTACGGATATGCGAAAGTTTCCAAATCAGAGCGTGCAGCCTGGGGGAAAATGATTGAAACATACTTAACGACACGTGAGCAGCTGAGAGCTGCGCTATTGATTGTCGACTTGCGTCATCCGCCGACAAAGGATGATGTGATGATGTATGATTTCTTCAAGCATTACGAAATCCCTTGTATTGTGATTGCGACAAAAGCGGATAAAATTCCGAAAGGCAAATGGCAAAAGCATTTAAAGGTAACGAAAGAAACGCTTCAGCTTGAAAAGGGAGATGAAATCATTTTATTCTCTTCTGAAACAGGTCTCGGTAAAGAAGAAGCGTGGAAATCATTGCAAGCAAGAATGTAGATAAGAAAAACCGTCACCGGCTTGTTTTCACATTGAATAAGCTACTTGATATTACATCATGAAAAAGGTGGTCTTCGCCGATTTGACCTACAACGTGTAGGTCTCCGAGCATGGCAGGTGTAAAGTTGGACAGCTACTTATGTCAAAAAATATATACTGTCTAATTTAATGTAAAAACGAAGTGTACAGCATTATTTGCTGTACACTTCGTTTTTATTGTTTATTTATTATACGTGTGACTTTCTTTCCTTGTTGATGCAAAGAATATCAGAAAGCATCTACACTAGTAAAATGAACGCCAACAGCTCTAAAACGAAGCCAATCCGCATTCTGAAGTTGAAGGATTGGAGGTCGTCCAAGTCGTCAATAGATGCTAGCCCGCTGAATAATATAAAAAGGGAAATGGTTATTAATAGCAATATCGCTTCGCTGAAAACCTGCTCGGTCGAAAACAGCCGGAAAAGTTGAACAATCGCAAATAAAGAAAGCAAGGTGAAGATGGATATTCGTTTCGCTTGCCTGCTCATCGGAATCAATCCTCTTTATTTGCAGTATATGCAGCAAGCAGTTCCTTGGCGCTTACAAGCTATTTCTTCTTAATGAAGAGAAGAACCAATCCGAGCGCGATTAAAACAATTGCCCAAACGGAAAATCTTGAAATCAGCTCGGTTTGAACGACTCCGAGGATATTCAACAGTTTATCGTTAAATAAAAGCAGCATAGAAATGATCAATAACACAATTCCGGGAAAATATCCGTCTTTCGTTTTGTTCGCCTGCAGCAACAAGCCTAAAGAGATAATCAGTATGAATACTCCGAGATGGTTGGGCCATATATGATATGTATTTATGACATGAAAATGCACGCCGAAGCCGAAAAAAATAACGCCAGGCAAAATGGAGTCATAATGGTTCGCTTTATAAGCTTGTACAAGAAAGGCTACTCCGGTAATGCATAAGAGTGTAGGCCATGTATGCAAATTTTGCAGAAAGTCGATTGTAAATCGTTCCAGCAGGTAATATAGACCGAAGCCAATTAAAATGATGCCAGAAAAAATACTGTTGGATTTCATACTTATTCCTTCTTTCAAAACAAACTACTTGAAGATTTTAAATTTGATTGATAAATTATTACTTAGTAATAATTCTAATCTGTATTTTTTTTATTAATATATTTATAGTAACATAGTCTGTCATTATATGTTCAAAATTTTTAGAGAGATTGAAGTTGCCTCATGGTATAATTTTGAATAAGTAACTATGTTAACTAACGTGGGGGTGCGGATAAAGGGATGTTTATACTTGCAGTTGGTTTAAATTATAAGACTGCCCCTGTTGAGATTCGTGAACGCTTGGCTTTTAATGAATCTGAGCTTAAAGATGCAATGAAAGCGTTGCAAAACAAAAAGAGTATATTGGAGAATATCATCATTTCGACTTGCAACAGAACGGAAATTTATGCAGTAGTTGATCAGATTCATACTGGCCGATACTATATAAAGGAATTTCTATCGCAATGGTTTAATATGCCGACTGAAGATTTTGCCCCCTATTTATTCATTTACGAGGGTGACCGAGCTGTTGACCATTTGTTTCAAGTGACGTGCGGACTGAATTCAATGATCTTAGGGGAAACGCAAATACTTGGGCAAGTCCGTTCAAGTTATGCGCAAGCTCAGAAGGATGAAGTTATCGGCACGGTATTCAATCAGCTTTTCAAACAAGCGGTCACTTTGGCGAAAAGAGCACATGCTGAGACGGAGATCAATACGAATGCTGTTTCAGTCAGCTATGCGGCTGTAGAGCTTGCTAAGAAGATCTTCGGCAACCTCAATGACAAAAATGTGCTAGTCATCGGTGCAGGGAAAATGGGCGAGTTGGCTATCCAAAACCTGTACAGCGCCGGAGCGAAGAAAGTATCGGTTATTAATCGCACCCATGAAAAGGCGGTTGTTCTTGCCCGGAAATTTGACGGAATGGCAAAAGATCTTAAAGAACTTCAATGTGCTTTGCTTGATGCCGATATTGTTATTTCATCGACAGGCGCGAAAGAGTACGTAATAACAAAAGATTTAATGGAATATGTTGAACAATTGAGAAAAGGCCGTCCAATTTTTATGGTGGACATTGCGGTTCCGAGAGACTTAGATCCGGCCATTAACGAAATGGACAGCGTATTTTTATATGATATAGATGATTTGGAAGGGATTGTGGAAGCGAACCTTCAAGAACGAAAAATAGCTGCAGAGGCTATTTTAATGATGATCGAAGACGAGATTGAGAATTTCAATCAATGGATGAACATGCTTGGAGTTGTGCCGGTTATTTCTGCTTTACGTGAAAAAGCACTGGCAATTCAGGCAGAAACGATGGAAAGTCTCGAAAGAAAGCTTCCTAACTTGTCTGACAGAGAGAGAAAAATTATCAGTAAGCATACGAAGAGTATTATCAATCAGATGCTGAAAGATCCGATACTGTATGCGAAAGAATTATCAGGTGCCAAGAAAAGAGATGAAGCATTGGATCGTTTTATTAAAACTTTTAATATAGAAGGTTTAGTAGAGGTCCAAAAATTGAAGTATGAAATGAATCAAGCTGCATCAGCACAAGCAGGTGAACAGAAAGCGATCGCCGTTGAAGCGTAAGCGAGGTTTGTGTAATGCTGGACATTTCCATGACGAGGCTTCATGAAGTAACGGTAATTATTTATGCATTAAGTGTTCTTTTATATTTTATAGACTTTCTTCATACTAACCAGAAAGTGAATCGATTTGCTTTCTGGTTACTCTTGGTTGTTTGGGTGCTGCAAACAATTTTTTTATGCCTATATATGATTGAAAAAGGAAGATTTCCTGTTTCGACTTTATTTGAAGGGTTATATTTTTATGTATGGCTTATTATCGGACTGGCTGTTTTTATAAATAAATTTATTAAAACAGATTTTATTTTATTTTTCACGAATGTTCTGGGATTCATTTTAATGGTGGTGCATACATTTGCTCCTTCACAGGTCGAGTCCCGGGTAATGGCGCAGCAATTGGCATCCGAATTGCTGTTTATTCATATTACAATGGCCATTTTTGCGTATGCGGCTTTTACTTTGTCGTTTATTTTTTCAATTCTTTACTTAATACAGTATGATTTACTTAAGAAGAAAAAATGGGGCAAAAAGCTTTTGAGATTGGGCGATTTATCGAAGCTGGAGAAATTGTCTTACATATTGAATGTAATCGGTATACCGGTTCTTTTTATTGCCCTTGTTCTTGGTGTCAGATGGGCGTTCATCACGCTCCCGGACATTAACTGGATTGATACGAAAATAGTAGGTTCATTTTTTATTATTCTCGTTTATTCATTCTATATATATTGTAAGCAAGGGAAGCAATCATTCGGCAAAAATTTGGCTTTCATTAATGTCGCAGCGTTTTTACTAGTATTATTGAATTTTTTCTTATTTAGCAGTTTATCAGGCTTTCACTATTGGAACATTTAGGAGGATAATATGAGAAAGATTATTGTCGGTTCAAGAAGAAGTAAGCTTGCACTTACGCAAACAAATTGGGTTATTCAGCAACTGAAGGATTTAGGCTTACCTTTTGAATTTGAAGTGAAGGAAATTGTCACAAAAGGCGATCGGATTTTAAATGTGACTCTTTCTAAAGTAGGCGGTAAAGGCCTTTTTGTTAAAGAAATTGAAGAAGCGATGCTTTCAAATGAGATTGATATGGCGATTCATAGTATGAAGGACATGCCGGCGCTTCTTCCTGATGGATTGACAATCGGCTGTATACCGGTAAGGGAAGATCACCGCGATGTACTCATCTCAAAAGATGGAAGCACGCTTGAGCAGCTGAAAGAGGGAGCGATTGTTGGGACAAGCTCACTTAGAAGAAGTGCTCAGCTGTTGGCAAAACGTCCGGATCTGCAAATTAAATGGATTCGCGGAAATATCGATACACGTGTTAATAAGTTAAAAGAAGAAGATTATGATGCAATTATTCTAGCGGCAGCGGGACTATCTCGTCTTGGCTGGAGTAAAGATGTGGTGACGCAATATTTGGATGATTCATTATGTATACCGGCAGTCGGACAAGGGGCATTGTCGATAGAATGCCGAAGCAATGATGAAGAGTTGCTTCGTGAATTAGCGAAATTCACTTGCTCAAATACAGAAAGAACGGTTACGGCAGAAAGAGCATTTTTGTATGCAATGGAAGGCGGATGCCAAGTTCCGATTGCAGGGTATGCAACGATTACCGACCAAGATGAGGTCTCATTGACGGCTTTAGTTGCTTCTCCGGATGGAACGGTTATTTTGAAGGAACAAGTGTCAGGCATTGATGCGGAAGAGGTTGGAAAAACAGCAGCTGAACGAATTAAAGCGCGCGGTGGTCAGCAGCTTATTGATGATGTAAAAGCTGAGAGCAACCAATCATGAGTGCGCATTCTTTTCTGACCGGTAAGAAAGTATTACTGACAAGAGAAGAGCGCGATAATGCAGGATTTGCTGACTTAATAAGAGAAGCAGGAGGAGAGCCTGTTTCGATCCCGATGATTGGCTTTCGTCATCGCACTTTAGACGAGAAGGAAAAAGAGATACTCACTAATCCGCAGCAGTACGATTGGCTTGTGCTGACAAGCAAAAATGGTGTCGACTTCTTTTTCCGGCAAGTAGAAAAAGAAATCGGGTTGCCTGACATTGCTGTCATCGGAACGAAAACAAAGGAAGCGCTTGAGCAATACGGACATGTTCCGCAGTTTGTTCCGTCACAATTTGTGGCAGAATGCTTTGTCGAAGAATTCATACCGAAGCTGACTAATTCAGCAAAGGTGTTGGTTGTAAAGGGCAATTTAGCGCGGGACTTAATTGCAGAAAGCGTGAGAGAAGAAGGTCATAACTGCGATGAAATTATTCTTTATGAAAATGTGATGCCTGAGGGCAGTGAAGAAAAGCTGTGCGAAGCTATAAAAAATGAGCAGATAGATGTACTGACGTTTGCTAGCTCCTCAGCTGTCCGGCATTTCATGCAGGTTGTGGAAAAGCATGCGCTACATTCGCTTATCTCACAGTGCGTCATTGCCTGTATCGGACCGATTGCGCAAAAAACAGCCGAGCAACACGGCTTGCATGTCCAAATATGCGCACAACCTTATACAATAGAAGGATTAGTGGCAAGTTTAATTGATTATCGAGAGTAAAGGCAGGAGAATGTTATGAATATCGAATTTGCACGTCACAGAAGATTACGCCAAAACGAAAATTTGCGCGCTTTAGTAAGAGAAACAATTTTGCGCACGGAAGATTTAATTTATCCGATCTTCGTGGCAGCCGGAGAAAATGTCAAAAATGAAGTCAGCTCAATGCCGGGAGTTTATCAGTTGTCATTGGATAACTTGCTTGATGAAGTAAAAGAAGCGAAGCAACTTGGCGTTCGCGCATTTATTTTGTTCGGAGTTCCATTTGAATCTGATAAAGATGCAGTTGGAACCGGCGCTTTCAGCCATAACGGACTTGTGCAGCTAGCGACAAAGCTTGTCAAAGAGCATTATCCGGAGGTGCTGGTCGTTGCTGATACATGCTTGTGCGAATACACTGACCACGGTCATTGCGGTCTTGTGCGTGACGGTGAAATCTTAAACGATGAATCGCTTGAAGTATTAGTCAAGACAGCAATCAGCCAAGTAGAAGCTGGAGCGGACATCATTGCTCCTTCTAATATGATGGACGGATTTGTTGCGGCTATTCGCCAAGGTTTGGATGAAGCGGGTTATACACATATTCCGATTATGTCTTATGCGGTTAAATATGCATCTTCTTATTACGGACCATTCCGTGATGCGGCTAACGGTGCTCCGCAATTCGGTGACCGTAAGACGTATCAAATGGATCCGGCCAATCGCATGGAAGCATTGCGTGAAGCAGAATCCGATCTGCTAGAAGGTGCAGACTTCCTGATTGTGAAGCCGGCTTTAGCTTATATGGATATTATTCGTGATGTAAAAAATAATGTGAATCTACCAATCGTTGCGTATAATGTAAGTGGCGAGTACAGCATGATTAAAGCAGCGGCTTTGAACGGCTGGATCAATGAAAAGCAAATCGTATTAGAAACACTTACCGGATTTAAACGAGCGGGTGCGGATCTGATTATCACATATTTTGCGAAGGACGTTGCGAAATACCTTCAGGAAGATATGTAAGAATATGTGAGCTTATAATTTGTGCTTAATCAAAAGAAGGACCGGTGACGGTTTTTCGTTAAAGGAGATAGAACGATGCGTAATTATGAAAAGTCAAAAGCAGCTTTTAAAGAAGCGGTGAATTTAATGCCTGGGGGCGTAAACAGCCCGGTTCGCGCTTTTAAATCAGTGGCGATGGACCCGATTTTTATGGAACGCGGCCAAGGTTCGAAAATTTATGATATCGACGGCAATGAATACATTGATTATGTACTTTCATGGGGACCGCTTATTCTTGGGCATAGCCATCCGGAAGTAGTTGAAGAGTTAAAAAAAGTCGCTGAAACAGGGACAAGCTTCGGTGCACCGACTTTACTGGAAAATGAACTGGCGAAGCTGATTATTGAACGTATTCCTTCTATGGAAATTATCCGTATGGTGAACTCAGGTACGGAAGCTACGATGAGCGCGCTTCGTTTAGCAAGAGGATATACAGGACGCAACAAAATCTTAAAATTCGAAGGATGCTATCATGGGCACGGTGATTCCTTGCTAATTAAAGCAGGTTCAGGCGTAGCGACATTAGGACTTCCGGACAGCCCGGGTGTTCCTGAAGGCGTTGCGAAAAATACAATTACTGTTCCTTATAATGACTTAGAAAGCGTACGTTATGCATTCGAGCATTTCGGTGAAGATATCGCTTGTGTGATTGTTGAGCCGGTAGCCGGAAATATGGGGGTTGTCCCATCGCTTCCTGGCTTTCTGCAAGGCTTGCGCGAAATAACAAACCAATATGGTTCTCTACTAATTTTTGATGAAGTAATGACAGGTTTCCGGGTTGCTTACAACTGTGCCAGCGGCTTCTACGGTGTTGACCCGGATATTACTTGCCTAGGTAAGGTTGTCGGGGGCGGTCTGCCGGTCGGAGCATACGGCGGTAAAGCAGAAATAATGAATCAAATCGCGCCAAGCGGCTCAATTTATCAAGCGGGTACATTATCAGGTAATCCGATGGCGATGACAGCCGGTATTGCTACATTAAGCCGTCTGACTCCTGCTGATTATGAAGAATTCAAGCGCAAGGGCGACCTGCTTGAAGAAGGTATCATGAATGCTGCTAAAAAATACGGAGTGCCACTGACATTTAACCGTGCGGGTTCAATGATTGGTTTCTTCTTTACAGATGAAAAAGTCATCAATTATGAGACAGCAAAAGCTTCAGATCTTGAGTTTTTCGCTAACTATTACCGTGAAATGGCGAACGAAGGAATTTTTCTTCCTCCATCTCAATTCGAAGGCTTATTCTTATCGACAGCACATAGTGATGAAGATATCGCCAAGACAATTGCGGCAGTTGAGAAGGCATTTGCTACATTAAAATAATTATGAAGGTTAACACTAGTTTTACTAGTTGTTAGCCTTTTTTATTTTGTCATGAATTAAAAAGGAGTATGGTATACATTTCTAGTTTGCTTTTTAATATGTAACGCAAATTAACCAAAAAGGACCGGTAACGGTTTTTCTTATTGGAGGATTATTAGAAATGCGCAAGTTGTTTCGCTATTTAACATCGTATAAACTGCCGATTGTGTTCATTGTCGGTTTTGTTTTTCTGCAGACTTTATCAGAGTTATATTTACCGACATTGATGTCCGACATTATAGACAAAGGAGTAATCAATCAGGATATACCGTATATATGGAAAATCGGTGCTTTCATGTTGCTTGTCACTTTAATAGGTACAATAGCTGCTATAATTGCCAGCTATTATGCCGCAAGGGTGGCGATGTCGTTCGGAAAAGATTTGCGTCAGAGAATATTTTCTCACGTAGAGAATTTCTCTTTACATGAGTTTACGGAAGTGGGCACAGCTTCTTTAATTACAAGAACGACGAATGATGTTACGCAAGTCCAGCTTGTATTGAACATGATTTTAAGAATGATGATTATGGCGCCGTTAATGGCAATCGGCGGCATCATTATGGCTCTTTCTAAAAATGTAGGTTTATCGTGGGTCATTATTGTAGCGGTACCTGTTCTGCTGCTTGTCATTTTTCTCGTTGTCAGACGTGCGATTCCGTTATTTCAGCAAGTGCAAGTTCGGCTCGACAAAGTCAACCGCGTGATTCGGGAAAACTTAACGGGCGTTCGTGTTATTCGTTCCTTTAATAGAATAGGTTTTGAGCAGCGTCGCTTTCAATCTGCCAATGCCGATTTAACAGAGACAACGATTAAAGTTAATAAAATTATGGCCTTTTTAATGCCGGCGATGATGCTGATTATGAATTTAACGCAAGTCGCTATTGTTTGGTTCGGTGGCATCAGAATTGACGCCGGCGATATGCAGGTGGGAGATTTAATGGCCTTTATACAGTATGCGATGCAAATTATGTTCTCGATGGTTATGCTGTCAATGATGTTTGTATTAATACCGCGGGCTTCAGCATCTGCTGCCCGCATCAATGAAGTTTTGGAGATTTCACCGACCATTGAGGATGAAGATAAAAAGGAAGTTATTTTTCATCAAAAAGGAACTGTGGAGTTCCGGGAAGTAACATTCAGCTATCCGGGAGCGGAGGAACCGGCTTTGCAAAATCTTTCATTTTCCGCTGGTCCGGGGGAAACAACAGCTATTATTGGTGGAACCGGATCAGGCAAGTCCACTTTGCTTAAATTGATTTCTCGCTTTTATGATGCAGATTCCGGTGCTGTCCTTGTCGATGGAATTAATGTGAAGGACATGCCGATAGAGGATTTACGCGTGAAAATCGGCTTAGTTCCGCAAAAAGCAGTTTTGTTTACAGGCAGCGTCAAGGAAAACATTTTGTTTGGCAATGAAGAAGCGGCGGAGGAAGAAGTCATTCATGCAGCAAAAGTCGCACAAGCTTATGATTTTGTATCGAAAATGAAGGACGGCTTCGAATCGATGATTTCTCAAGGTGGAACAAACGTATCGGGAGGACAAAAGCAACGTTTGTCAATCGCCAGAGCATTAGTGAGAAAACCGGAAGTGTATTTGTTTGACGACAGCTTTTCTGCTTTAGATTTTAAAACCGATGCTAAGTTGCGTGCCGCTTTAAAACAAGAAACGACGGATGCTACTGTCATTATTGTAGCGCAGCGTGTTTCCACCGTCATGGATGCCGACCGCATCATTGTTCTTGATAAGGGAAAAGTAGCGGGAATCGGTACACATAAACAGCTTATGGATACTTGTGATGTGTATAAAGAGATTGTATCTTCTCAGCTGTCAGAGGAGGAGATTGCATGAGCAAACATAAGGGTCCGGGTTTTGGTCATCGTGGAGGACCAGGAGCTCCAGTTCAAAAGGCAAAGGATTTTAAAGGGACGCTTCGCCGGTTAACCGGTTATTTAAAACCCTATAAAATACGACTATTAACCGTGTTTTTCGCAGCTGTTCTTAGCACTATTTTTACTATATTAGCTCCGAAGATTTTAGGGAAGGCGACGACGAAGATATTTGAGGGTATTTCTTTGAAAATGGCCGGTGTGGGGACTGGTATTGATTTTGATTACATTTTTAGAATTGTTCTCATCTTGATTGGTTTATATATCATCAGTGCTGTCTTCTCGTTCATACAGCAAACTGTAATGGCAAGTGTAGCACAGCGTACTGTTTATAAACTGCGGGAAGAGGCGGAATCGAAAATTTCACGTTTGCCGTTAAGCTATTTTGATAGCACTACTACTGGGGAAACTTTAAGCCGTGTTGTGAATGATATTGACAATATCAGTACGACCCTTCAGCAAAGTTTGACCCAGCTCATTACTTCGGTAGTAACTATTATTGGTGTCATAATAATGATGCTGACAATCAGTCCTGTCATGACGTTAATTTTATTGTGCACACTGCCGCTCAGTGCAGTAATAGCATTAACTGTGGCCAAGAAATCGCAAGGTTTTTTCAGTGGCCAGCAAAAAACGCTTGGAGATTTAAGCGGTCATGTTGAAGAAATGTATACCGGGCATGAAGTCGTTAAGGCGTTTGGTCATGAACAAAAGGCTCAGGCAGAGTTTAATGCCATTAATGAAAAGCTGTTTACGTATAGCTATAAGGCACAATTTATTTCAGGCGTGATTATGCCGCTGATGAATTTTGTCAATAACTTCGGTTACGTCCTGATCAGCGTTGTCGGCGGTATTTTTGTCACAAAGGCATATATTACTGTCGGCGATATTCAGGCCTTCATCCAGTATGCCCGCCAGTTTTCTCAACCGATTACACAAACGGCCAATATCGCAAATATCATTCAATCGACGATCGCTTCTGCAGAACGGGTTTTTGAACTGCTTGACGAGAAAGAACAAGTAGCTGAAGCGGTAAATCCTAAAGTGGTCAATCAACCGAAGGGGCACGTATCTTTTGAACACGTTGATTTCGGATATAAAGCTGATCATTTACTCATTAAGGATATGAACATTGATGTGAAGCCGGGACAGATGATTGCGATTGTCGGTCCTACTGGAGCCGGCAAAACGACTTTAATCAATTTGCTTATGCGCTTCTATGAGATTAGTGGCGGCAGCATTAAAATTGATGGCGTAGATATTACCGAAATGCGGCGTGGCAATCTGCATAGCATGTTCGGTATGGTGCTCCAAGATACATGGCTGTTTAACGGCACAATTGAAGAGAATATCGGCTACGGAAGAGAGGGCGCAACGAAAGAAGAAATTGTTCAAGCTGCTAAAGCAGCTCATGCTGATTTTTTTATCCGCACGCTTCCTGAGGGCTATCAGACGGTACTGAATGAAGAAGGGACAAATATATCGCAAGGACAAAAACAATTGCTTACGATTGCGCGGGCCATTTTAGCGAACCCGTCTATACTGATATTGGATGAAGCGACAAGCAGCGTTGATACACGCACAGAAGTCTATATTCAACAAGCAATGAGCCGACTGATGGAAGGACGGACAAGCTTTGTCATTGCCCATCGCCTGTCAACGATTAAAGATGCTGATTTGATTTTGGTCATGAACCAAGGCACAGTTATTGAGCAAGGAAATCATGAGCAGTTGCTCGAGCAGGGCGGCTTCTATGCTGATTTGTACAACAGCCAGTTTTCTGGTGGCAGTTTTGTAGAAGATATAGGATGATGAAATGAGATGATCTCTGTTAGGGGTCATCTCATTTTAGAATTTTCAAATAACTATTGACAATGCACATTCAAAGGGGTAATTTTTACATATAGCTATTTTGTAATGCAAGATAGCCGGTTTTTAAAAATAACTATCTTGCATTGCAATGTACTGGAGGGAATAATTTGTCTTCAAGTCAAATGTTAAAAGGAATACTAGAAGGCTGCATTTTGGCCGTCATTGCGGAAAAAGAGGTATACGGCTATGAAATGACAGAGATTTTAGCACGATATGGTCTGAATATGGTCAGTGAAGGCAGCATTTATCCGATTTTATTAAAACTGCAAAAGCAAAACTCTGTCACAAGCGAGATGAGGGCATCGCAAGAGGGGCCGAAGCGAAAGTATTACCAAATTACTGAGAAGGGCAGAGAACAACTTCGTGAATTTCAGAGCGATTGGTTTGTGTTATCCGGGAGCGTTAATAAGCTGATGGACCAAATAAAAACAGGAGTTGAAGAGCATGAAAGTTGAAGATTTAATTAAAGAAAATGCTGAGAAGCAAAAACTATTGACTGAAGAAAATGAAAAAATATATGGCGATATTTTGTTGTATATTCGCCTTTCTTCTGTTGATGAGAAATGGTCTGAGGAACTGCTGCTTGAAATTTTAGATCATATACTTGAAGCGCAAGAAGAGGGGAAAAGCGCTCGTGAGATTGTAGGGAATGACCCGAAAGCTTATTGTGAAGAATTGTTAGCGGAGTTACCAAAAGATAATAATAAATGGTTCCAAAAAGATTTCGCACCTTTTCTTGTAGTTCCGTATGCCATGTATTTCATCCCAAAAGCATTCTTAGGTGGATTAACGTTTTCCGTTTTTAATGTAGTATTAGCTCCATTGTTTTTTATTTTGACTATTTATACGTTTTTCTGGGCAGTAAAAAAAGAGACCTATGTAACGCGTAAACTTCAAAGATTTTCATATTATTTAGTACCGTTCTTTAGTTTGTTTCTATCCACCGGGATGATTGGTCTTAATGAATTCATAAATGTCGCAACGGTTGAAGTCAGTCGAAAAATTTCTATTGCCATCGGTATTATTTTGTCTATTTCACTAGCCCGTTTTTATATTAAGTGGAAGTTTTGGGATACGATGTTGTTTTTCGTCGCTATTATTTTAATCGGCTACGCAATGAATGCTGAACTAATTAGCATTGGTGTAGGGGTTGGATTATTAATTTTAATAATGATCCTTCAACCGATCGTCAGTATTGTGCGTGCAAAAAGAGACAATATAACAAGCAATGTCAGTAAAACCAGATAACTGGTATGAAAATATGTTCACTCTTTTGTTTCAGTACTAAAAGAACAGATTGCCTCATAGTGTAATAAAGATAGGTGAAGTCTTTAAGTGATTGAGAGGAGGACATATTTTGAGTGAACAAAATCAATCGTTTTTGCGATTTTCTTTAGAGGAATCCATTTGGTTTCCGAAAGGCTTTGAAGTATCCGAATTGTATTCTCTCTCTATTGAGCCGGATGTGAACATAATTGAAAAGGATCAGTACGTGGTGATAGAGGGGAGCTTGGAAATTTCGGGTGAATACCGAGGTTTTGCCAATCAGCAAGCTAGTGCGCCGTTAGAGGCGGAACAAAATCATCGCCAGCTTGTTCACGATGTATTTTTAAGGGAAGAAGACAGCTTGAATGTCTTTACCCACCAGTTTCCTGTCGATATCAGTATTCCGGCAAATCGAGTGGAGGACAGGAGTGCTATCGAAGTGGAGATCTCTACCTTTGATTACTCGATGCCCGAGAGCAATTGTATTAAATTAATATCAGAATTAATGATATCTGGTATTTATGATGGAGCTGACAGAGACGAAAGCTCCGTACAAGCTAAAGCACCGGAGCAAATGATCGCCAATCCTTACAGTTATAGTGAAGCAGAGGCTACAGAAGAACCAGGAAGCCCACCGGAGTCTTCTTTTCATGAAATTCCAACGTATGAGTCTTATACGTTTTCGGAAGAGTCCCGTACAGCGGAATCTCAAAGTAAAGAACACGCCTTTGAACCGCTTTCGGAAGAGTCCCATACTTTGGAGTCACAAAGTAAAGAGCAAGCTTTTGAATCGTTTACGGTAGAAGCGTATGCGTTGCCGCGTCAGGAATCGGCAGATAATTTAGAAGAAGAGACAGAAGAGGAAGCAGAGCTGGCACAACCTTCATCATCCTATTCTGATATCCCGTCTTTCTCAAAACCGTTGCAGGAACCGTCCTTTACAATACCGATGCCTGTTTTTAAAGCTCCTGATATGGATTTTAGCGGTATATCTGAATATGCCCGCAACAATAATAACAATGAGTCGCAAGCTGAGAGGGCGCAATCGGAGTACTGGAGCGTAGATGATGAGTCTGAGCTGAATGATGAGTCTGATTCGATCGATCATGAAGAACCGTCGATTGCTGACTTCAGCCGTTCTGAAGAAGAAAGCATGCAAATCACTTTTCATCGTTCAGAAGAGGTGCAAGAAGAGCAGGCAAAAGAAGAATCCGAGCCAGCAGAAAAAGAAAGAAGCGGTTCGATGACGGTCAGTTTGACGGACTTTTTCGGCAAAAAAGACTCACATACACATACGCGCTTAAAAGTGTGCATTGTCCAAGCAGGAGACAACTTATCCGAGATTGCGAGCCGTTATGAGGTCAGTCGCTTAGATTTGCTGAACCTCAATGAATTGGACAGCGAGAGTGATTTGCAGGTAGGTCAAGTGCTTTATATACCGCAAAAAATAGTCCGTAAATAGCATCATGCGGCGAAAGTGAGTGAACAAGGATGACAGCGAGTGAAAATGCATCCGTCAATCTGCATGAAATCAGTCAGCAATATACGCTTCGCATTCACTATTCGGAATCTTTCGGACGCATTCATAAAATTTATACTGACAAAGGAACTTTCGCAATAAAAAGTATTCCTGCTGAGCAAAGCATGTCGTTCATTCGACATGTTCAGCGCCTTTATCAGGGCGGCTATAATCGGGTTGTGCCAATCTACCTCACAAGTGATGGACGTTATGGTGTCTTGCAAGGAAACCGTCTTTATTACTTAATGCCTTGGCTGACTAATGACGAGACTGGCGAGCGTTATGAAAAGCATAAGCAAATGTTTCGAGAATTGGCACGCATTCATAGCTTAACAGTTAAAGAGACACCGATTGAAAAAGAAGAAAGAGAGTTGCATTACGAACGAACAATCGACAGTTGGAAAAAACAACAGTCATTTCTTGAGGAATTTGTCAGTCATTGTGAAGGAAAATGGTATATGTCGCCGTTTGAACTGTTGTTTTGCTCTTACTACTATGACATTTCACAAGCTGTTTCCTTTTCAATCCGTAAGTTCGAAGAATGGTATGAAGAAACGAAAGATAATGAGAAGGTGCGGACAGTCATCGTGCACGGTAAGTTTTCACTGCAACATTTCCTGTTGGATGAAAATGGAATTGGGTACTTTATCAACTTTGAGAATGCTCGAACATTGCCGCAACATTTCGATTTGCTTCCGTTTTTCGTGAAATATTGCCATACGTATCCGACCCGTTGTGATGAATGTGTAGATTGGCTTTATTCTTACTATAAATATTTCCCGATGCGCGATGATGAAATGATGCTATTTATCAGTTACTTGGCTTTTCCAACCAACGTTTTGCAGGCGGCAGAAACATACCATAATGAAAAGTATGAGCGGAAAACAGAATATCAATATGTTAATCAGCTGCAAAAATATTACTGGCAACTGAAAAATGTTGAGTATTTTGTCATGAAGATTGAAGAAATTGAAGGGCAAAAGAAAGCTGCAAAAGCTGCTGCGGCAGAGGCAGCTCAAAATACAAGCCAATAATAAAAAAAGCTTTGGTCTGGGACCCAAAGCTTTTTTATATGCGGATGCAGTAACAAAAAGTGTAGTGAATGCGGGCAGCGAGTCGGATTAATTATTTTTGAATGTTGACTGATTTTTTTAGAATCTGGACCGATTAATTTAGAAAGCGAATTGATTTCTTTGGAGAGAGGACTGATTAAAATTTAAAAGTGGACAGATTACCCTGAAAAGCCACTCGATTATGCTCGGGAGCAAGGGTGAACGAAAAGCCGGTTACACGCTTGTGCTAATTTTAGACATGTGAACATTCACAAAAAGAGGCTGGGACATAACTAGCTTCAAATGACGAAAAACGTGAAATGGACAATTCCATTTCACGTTTTTCTGTTTTTATCTATGAATTCTTAGCTGCTGGCCGCGAACTTCCGTAGATTCACGGCCATTAATGCTATGCCCATTTCATTTTCAACCTTCGACTGTCCGCGGACGGAAAATCGGTTGAAATGCAAATTAGCCTTCAAGAATCCAAAAACTGGTTCCACATCTGTCTTTCGTTGACGGTAGATGGAACTTGTTTCTTCTTCTGAAAGCTTCGCTCTCACATATTCTTTTTGCTGTTCCCATTTCTCATTCACCATTAATTTTCGGTTGTTTCCTTCTTTTGCTTTGGTGCAGGAGGAACGGAATGGGCAGCCTGTGCAGTTTTCACACTCATAGATTTTGAACTCGCGAGTGAATCCTGCTTTATCCGTTCGCGTAGAATGATATTTAAATACCAGAGACTGTTGGTTCGGACAAGTGTACGTGTCTTTTTCCTCATCATACTGCCAGTTGTCGGAATGGAACTCGTTTTGTTTGTACTTTTTCTTCTGTTCTTTTTGATACATTCCATAGGTAATCAACGCTTCCCGTTTGCGGTTCGAAAGGATATCATCATAATTCTGTTCGCTACCATATCCGGCATCCGCGACAATGTGCTTCGGCAATTCAAAATAATGCTGCTCTATTTGATCCAAGAAAGGGATTAAGGTACGGGCATCGGTTGGGTTCGGAAAGATACTGTAAGCCAGCGCGTATTGACCCTCTGTTGCGATTTGGATATTATAGCCTGCTTTCAATTGGCCATTCTTCATATAATCATCTTTCATCCGCATAAATGTCGCATCTGGGTCTGTCTTCGAATAGCTATTTCGTTCGCCAAAGATTTCAAAATCCCTTTGATACTTCTGTTTGCGAGCGATGTGGTCCGCCAATTGCCTTCTGGCTTGTTTCGGGAATTTCCGTTCGCTCCTCAACGCTTTTCGCTCAGCTGTGTCCTCAGATGCTTCAATTTGTTTGTCATATTCAGATACAGCCTCATCCACTTTTTGAACCATTTGAGTGAGCTCTTCCAGGGATAATTGTTCTTCGCTTTCCCGTTCCATCTCAGGAATGATTTCTTTTTCAAGCAGCTCATTGTACAGTTGGTTCGACTTTTCAATCAGCCCTTGATGATATTTTTCAACCGATTTCTTCCAGACAAAGGTGAATTTATTCGCATTGGCCTCGATTTTTGTGCCATCAATAAAGATCGCTTCCTGATCGATGATCTCTTCTGATACGAGTCGACAACGGAATTGGACAAAGCATTGGCGGATTAATTCTTTCACTTCCGGATGGACTCGGAAACGGTTGATGGTGCGGTAGGTTGGTTCATATCCTTGAGCCAGCCACATCATGCGAATGCTGTCTTTCAGTAGTCCTTCGATTTTACGTCCTGAAAAGACAGATTGCGTATAAGCACATAAGATAATTTTCAGCATCATTCTTGGGTGGTAGGCAGGACACCCTGTATTTCGGAGAAATGGTTCCAGTGCTTCTTGTGGGATACTTTCTACTAAATGGTGGATGGAAAAAGCAATATCGTTATTTTGTAATTTCACTTCTAAATCTAAAGGCAAAACTAATTGATTCATGTTATAATCTTTAAACATAAGGACACTTCTTTCTATTAAAATTTTTGGGGTCAGATACTTAAATTTTAACAGATGGTGTCCTTTTTGTTGTAAAAAAAGTATAGCCGGTGGCCCTTTACTTACGTAAAATGCCACCGGCTATTTCTTGTTTAGAGGAGGGTTTTGTCCCAGCCTCTTGGAGTGTTTCTAAACAGCGTATTCATGTTGAAAAAGGTGTATCGACGTCCAGCTCCAGCGCCAAGCACCTTTTGCCCTTCGGCAACCTTCCTTCAATAAGTCAACGTTGAAATGTGGAATCGGTTCGCATACTGACCAGCACAAGACAGATCTCAGGAGGAAATCCGGTTTTGATTTCCGGAGGAGAGATGGCTTATGACCCGAGCTGTAAAAATCATCACTTGGCAGTCATTATTTTTACAAGATATTCGAGGAAGCTTTTCTAAGCTGGCTGGCCGATGCAACTAGACAAATCGAATTACTGTCGTTCTTCGTGTTTCCTTTATATCTGGGAGGGTGGAACAAAGACTAAAACCGCCACGGCCGCATGTCTTCGTCTTTGTGACTCTCATCCTGAGAGCCTCAGTTCATACGGTGCTTTTTAGAGGGCGCTTGCGCTTTTGTTCCTTATGCTCTCAAACTGAATGCTGCGACAATTAGCAGTGCTAACAGAAAAAAATCAAACGGCGTCGGGAAGAAAAATGTGCGAATCGCCTGGAAGACGGTAATCGGAATGATGAACTGACCGCAAACAAATTTGATTTTTTGCGCAAATGGCGGCAAATTATACGGATTGAATCTTCTTTTCATGCGTTTTCAACTCATTTCTCGGCATTATTCATGATTCAGTGTATGGTCGTTTGCCGGAAAAGGTGATATTATATTTGACTGGCCTATGGAAAAGCCGTTGCAACTTGCATACAATATAAAAAAGTGGTTACAATGATTGACGAAAGACTAATCTTTTTTGTAATATAAAAGAACAAAAAAATAAATTTCAATAGCTGAGAATGGGAGTAGTACGTTTGAATTCTGCTGAAAGAGAGAGGGACCAGTAGCTGAAAGGTCTTTTGAGCAAGAGCTGACGGAAGTAGCCCAGGAGCTGCTTTTATGAAGGATCAGTAGTAAAAGCCGGTGCAGAGCCGTTATACATATAAGCGCCAATTAAAGGAGTCTCTTTAATTGGAATAAAGGTGGTACCGCGAACTAACTCTCTTCGTCCTTTTTTAGGAAGAGAGTTTTTTTATGTTTAAATTTTTATACTAGGAGGAATTTTCAATGGCAATGAATGAAACAACAATGCCGACTAAGTACGATCCGCAAAACATTGAAAAAGGCCGCTATGACTGGTGGATTAAAGGGGACTTTTTCAAAGCGAATTCTGATGAGTCAAAACAACCATATACAATTGTGATCCCACCGCCGAACGTAACAGGTAAGCTTCACTTAGGTCACGCTTGGGATACAACACTGCAAGATATTTTAACGCGCATGAAGCGTATGCAAGGCTATGATGTATTATGGCTGCCAGGTATGGACCATGCTGGTATCGCAACGCAAGCGAAGGTAGAAGAAAAGCTAAGAGGCGAAGGTATCAGCCGTTATGATCTTGGACGTGAGAAATTTGTTGAAGAAACATGGAAATGGAAAGAAGAATACGCTGGCCATATTCGTGAGCAATGGGCGAAAATGGGTCTAGGTTTAGACTACTCTCGCGAACGCTTTACATTAGATGAAGGTTTATCAAAAGCTGTAAACGAAGTATTCGTTTCTTTATACAAAAAAGGTTTGATTTACCGCGGCGAATACATCATCAACTGGGATCCTTCAACTAAAACTGCGTTATCTGACATTGAAGTTATTTACAAAGATGTTCAAGGTGCTTTCTACCACATGAAGTATCCGTTAGCTGACGGTTCAGGTTATGTGGAAGTAGCTACAACTCGTCCGGAAACAATGCTTGGTGACTCAGGTGTTGCTGTTAACCCTGAAGATGACCGCTACAAGCACTTAATCGGAAAAACAGTTATTCTTCCAATCGTTGGTCGTGAAATTCCAATCGTAGCAGATGACTATGTTGATATGGAATTCGGTACAGGGGTTGTAAAAATGACACCTGCACACGACCCTAACGACTTTGAAGTAGGTAACCGCCATAACCTTGAGCGCATCCTAGTTATGAACGAAGACGGAACAATGAACGCTCGTGCCGGCAAATACGAAGGTATGGACCGTTTCGAATGCCGTAAGCAAATCGTCAAAGACCTTCAAGAGCAAGGCGTTCTAATCAAAATCGAAGAGCATATGCACTCAGTAGGTCACTCTGAGCGTAGTGGAGCTGTAGTTGAGCCTTACCTTTCTACGCAATGGTTCGTTAAAATGGGACCATTAGCGGAAGAAGCAATCGCACTTCAGGCAAACGAAGACGAAAAAGTAAACTTCGTACCGGAACGTTTCGAGAAAACATATTTACGTTGGATGGAAAACATTCGTGATTGGTGTATTTCTCGTCAATTATGGTGGGGCCACCGCATCCCGGCTTGGTATCATAACGAAACTGGCGAAGTATATGTAGGAACTGAAGCTCCTGCTGATGCTGAAAACTGGACACAAGATAACGACGTTCTTGATACATGGTTCAGTTCAGCATTATGGCCGTTCTCAACACTTGGTTGGCCAAACGAAGAAAGCGCTGATTTCAAACGTTACTACCCAACTTCTGCGCTAGTAACAGGCTATGACATCATCTTCTTCTGGGTATCTCGTATGATTTTCCAAGGAAGACAATTCACTGGCCAACGTCCATTCAAAGACGTATTAATCCACGGATTAGTTCGTGACAGTGAAGGTCGCAAAATGAGTAAGTCACTTGGTAACGGTGTTGATCCAATGGAGGTTATCGAGAAATACGGCTGTGACTCATTACGCTTCTTCTTATCAACAGGCAGTGCGCCAGGTCAAGACTTACGTTTCTCTATTGAAAAAGTTGAGTCGGTATGGAACTTTGCCAATAAAATTTGGAATGCATCCCGTTTCGCATTAATGAACATGGATGGCATGACATATGAAGAAATCGACTTAACAGGCAAAAAATCTGTTGCAGATAAATGGATTCTTACTCGCCTAAACGAAACAATTGAAACAGTGACTCGTCTTGCTGACAAATACGAGTTCGGTGAAGTGGGTCGTGTACTTTACAACTTCATCTGGGATGATTTCTGTGATTGGTATATCGAAATGGCGAAACTTCCATTATACGGTGAAGATGAAGAAGCGAAGAAAACAACTCGTTCAATCTTAGCTTACGTACTGGATAACACAATGCGTCTATTGCACCCATTCATGCCATTCATCACAGAAGAAATCTGGCAAAACCTTCCACATCAAGGTGAATCAATTACAGTAGCGGCATGGCCAACTGTTAAGGCTGAGCTTTCTGATGAGCAAGCGGCTGAAGACATGAAGCTATTGGTTGAAATTATTCGCTCTGTACGTAACATCCGTGCGGAAGTGAACACACCATTAAGCAAAAAAATCAACTTGATCTTAAAAGCAAAAGATGAGAAGGTTGCTGCTGCTTTAACGGAAAACAAAGGCTACATTGAGCGCTTCTGTAATCCGGAAAGTTTAACAATCGGGACAGACGTTGAAGAACCAGGTCAAGCAATGACAGCTGTTGTTACAGGTGTTGAAGTAATTATCCCGCTTCTTGGTTTAATCAACGTTGAAGAAGAAGTAAAACGTCTTGAAAAAGAACTGGATAAATTAAACAAAGAAGTAGAGCGCGTTCAGAAGAAACTAGGCAACGAAGGTTTCGTGAAGAAAGCTCCTGAAAAAGTAATTGAAGAAGAGCGTGCGAAAGAGAGAGACTACAGCGAAAAACGCGATGCTGTTATTCGTCGTATTGAAGAATTGAAACAACTGTAAGTGCGTAAAGAGGACCATCGACTTTTGATGGTCCTCTTTGTGTTATGCTGGGGCGGAGATTTGGCTCGATTATTATTGAATGTGGACCGATTAATTCTATTTACGGATTGATTGTTTGCAAAAGTAGACTGATTAATTTTAAAACTAGACCGATTCCGGAGATATGTCGCTCGATTAGGCAGAGGAGCAAGGTGACCGAAGGCCGGTTACTCCTTTTTGTGACTTCGGAACGGTAACTTGCAAGTAAAAGTGGCGTAATTGTTTTAAAAAGTGGATTAAATATTACTGTAGGCAAGTGGATTTCTTTCCAACTTGTCTACATAAACCAATATCATATATGATGGAAGATAGTTTATACAATTGCATGTGAGAGGAAGACAGAAATGATTACAAAAATAGACGATATGTATACGTATTTTGCTAAGCGCGAAAAGCGTTTCGGCATGAATTTTGGCCTGGAGAGAATGCATGAGCTGCTGGCTCACTTGCACGTTTCTCATGAGGAGCTTCCTTTTGTGCATATTGCAGGCACGAACGGCAAAGGTTCAACATTGAACTATTTGAAAAATATTATGATGGCACAAGGCTACCGTGTCGGCACATTTACATCGCCTCATATCGAAACAATTAAAGAACGCATTATGATTAATGATGAATATATCGAGGAAGAGGAATTTCTGGCACTGTTCCGCAAAGTGATGCAAGTAATGGAAGAAATGGAACAGGAAGATGTTTATCCAACTCAGTTTGAGATTTTGACGATTATCGCATTAATGTATTTCCAAGAGAAGAAGCCGGACCTTGTCATTTTGGAAACAGGACTTGGCGGCAGATTAGACTCTACTAATGTCATTACGCCATTGCTTTCAATTATTACTAATATATCGTTTGATCATATGAATATTTTAGGCAATACGATCCGGGAAATTGCTGGTGAAAAGGCAGGAATCATTAAAGATAACTCCTATGTCGTGACAGGCGTAAAAAATGAAGAAGCACTAAATATTATTGAGCGCACAGCTAAGGAAAAAAACAGTGAGCTGTTCAAATTGGGAGAACAGTTTACCGCAATAGCTCAACCGGCTGACCAAGACGGTGAATGTTTCACTTATTCTTTTGGCACTCATCATTTAGATGACATGTCGATTGCCATGATCGGCACTCATCAAATCGACAATGCTGCCTGTGCCGTGACGGCTGCGATCTTATTGAAGGAGAAATATGATTACTCACTGACAGAGGAGAAAATGCGCATTGGACTGCAAAAAGCAATGTGGAAGGGCCGTCTGGAGCAAATCAGCAAAGATCCGGCTGTCATTGTCGATGGCTCGCATAATGAAGAGGGAATCAACACATTAATTGAGACATTGCAAAACCGTTATGCGGATAAAAAAGTCATCTTCGTCACTGCAGCGTTGGCAGATAAAGATGTTGCTTCGATGATTGAAAAGCTTGAAAAAGTCGCGCATCATATTATTTTTACGCAATTTACAATGGACCGAGCCCTTGAAGCAACTGAATTTGCAAAGCATTGCCGAAATGTGCCGCACAGTGTCTTTGAGGATTATAAAGAGGCGCTCAATGAAAGTCTGCAAATGGCTGATGAAGATGCGGTGATTGTTGTAACAGGCTCATTATATTTTTTGTATTACGCACGTCCATACTTACAAACAAAGATTATTTGAAAAATTAGCCATATTGATTGAGAGATTAATGGGTAAAATGATATAATTTTCTTAATTTTCCTTAAAGGTGTGTGGCGAATATGGTGAAAAACGGTAAACATTTACTGTTGTGGGTTTCATGGTTTGCTGTTTTTCCATTAGGAATATGGCTGATTTATAAATGGGCTCCTTACAGTTATTTGGAATTCAACGGACATATGGCGGCTTTCCTTGCTTTAATGTTATTAGTAGCAGCCTTTCCGCTTATCATTAATAAAACAGTCATATTTGTTTTGCAAGGTGTATCACTTGCGGCTTTTTTGCAATTCGGTTTATTGGCAGAACTGCTGCTTACTCAAATTGCCGTAATTGCAATGCTGGCTACACTTAGAATACCGAAAACAGAATATTATCGTTACCCGTTGAATTTATTAATGTTCTATGCAGTTTCCATCTGCAGTGCCGTCGCTTACTATTTGGCAGGCGGGACACATCAGCAAATTGATGTGACTGAACCACGGGACTTATTTGCTATTTTGGTTTATATGCTGGCCTTTTTTATCAGTAACCAATTGATTATCTCGCTTATTATTTATTTTAAGCACCGAAATAAGCGCATTTTGTTTGGTAAAGATTTGCTGTGGGAAGGTCTGTCATCTATTGTCGTTTTTCCGATAGGTATCATTCTTTATATGTTATACCAAGAGGTCGATTTATTAGCTTTTCTTTTAGTAGGCATACCGCTGCTGAGCGTTGCCCTAATTATGAAGGTGCACTATTCGTCTGTGAAAATTAATGAAAGTTTGCAGAGAGCGTCAGTAATAGGACATCAACTAGCCGAAAGGTATTCTGTTTCAGAGGTTGAAGACCTTTTCATGGCGAAGGTTTCAAAATTATTTCCCGGGGAACATACGTATCTATTTGAAATTAATGAAGATTCCCGTTTGCAGCTTTTACGCTACTTAAACACACAAAATCGTAAGGAAAATGAAGATTTGACCGAATTGATGCTTGCTCTCAGTTACTATACTTGTAAAGAAGATCAGGCATTTTTGTTCAAAAATCAAAAAGAATGGCGCAAGCATATGGTGTGCAAGAAACAGGGTGCTGAAGTGGAAAGTATTTTGGCAATCCCTATTAAAAGGAACTCACAGTTAAAAGGTGTTTTAATAGTAGCAGCTAATCAAGCTCGCTTGTATGATAAATCGCAGCAAATGATTTTAGAAATATTATGTTCTCACTTCTCAATTGCTATCGAAAATGCGCAGTATTTTGAAGAAACAAAGATGAAAAGTGAACGCTGTGCACTAACAGGTGTTTATAACTATGGATATTTCGAAAGTCTTATAGAAACACAATTTCTTGCTTTCAAGCTAGGACAATTGGAGCATCTCTCTTTTATTATGTGTGATTTGGACTTTTTCAAGCGTGTCAACGATACATATGGACATGAAAACGGAAATGATGTAATCCGGCAAGTAGCCTCTCTATTAGAAGTAACAGTTGGAGAAAGAGGCACTTTGGCAAGATATGGAGGCGAAGAGTTTGTCATTCTTCTCCCTAATATAACAATTGAAGCTGCTTTCGCCTTAGCAGAAGAAATTAGGCAAACGATTGCCAATACGCCATTCGCCGTCCGGCAGCAAGAGAGAATGGTTTCAATCGGGGTAACCGCCAGTATCGGTGTTGCCTCAGCAAATCAAGAAGATGCTGACTACGTAACAGTTGTCCGTAATGCCGACAGGGCTATGTATACGGGAGCTAAGCGGGCAGGGCGAAATCGGGCAGCAGTTTATGTGAAATGAGAGGCAGATTTTGAGTTGGCTTTACTTTCTGGAAGTTATTTAAATAATAATTGAAGAGCCCAAGGATAATCAGAAACCGCTGATCATCCTTGGGTTTTATTGTATAGAAATCGTGATTTCTTTTTCTGTTTCATGTTTAATATCTTCGTCATCATTTAGAATAATAGAGTATTCAATTGTAAATTTATCATCTTTTTCATCCTCATCCTCATCCTTACTTAAACCTTTGTAACCGGTAATCTCATATTTAAATTTATTATTCTCGACTTCTACAGTTTTAGAAGTTTCTAGAAGTTTTTTGAAAACTGTTTGGTAATTTTCATAAGTTTCATTGTCTGTATTACCAATTATAAATTCATCATCATCTTTTACATTTTGGTCAGTGACGGCAATTAATCTTTCAACGTATGAAACACCCATTTGCATTAGATTTTCCTCTTGAATTTTTTCTTCTGTTTTATTATTTTGCGAAGAACTGTTTAATAAGTTTCCCATAAGGGTTATCGAAAATATAAAAAACAATGTAATGATAAGCAGTACTAGTATTAGTGTGTAGCCAGCTTCATTTTTTAGATGTTTTTCCATGCTCCCTCTCCTAATCAATTTGAACTTAATTCCACATAGCCATATAAGGCTGTAATAGGATTATTGCCATACTCATTTCTGGAAATGCTTATTTTCATAGGAACTAGGTTAAGTTCTTTTTCTCCACAAATAAATTCAACAGTAGAGTAATAGTCTTCTTTATTATTTGTTTTTTCTATTTGCTTCGTTATTGGAGTTGTAGGACAACTGTTTATTGGGCTTGCTTCAAATTTATTCATCTCATTTCTAAGCTCTCTTTCGGCTAAATTAATAGCTGTCAATTTATCTTCAGTTTTTGAAGATAGTTCGATGGAATTAGCGAAGAATGGTAGAAAAATTGCTAATACAATACTAAGTAAAGTAATAGATGCAAGAACTTCAATGAGAGTAAAGGCCTGATTTGTTTTAATATATCTCACCAATTTTTTCCTCCTTAGGTCTTTATAGTAATTATATAACATATTATAATAGGTAAAAGGATATATTTCAGAAAAGTGAGGAAAATTTGATGAAATTAAAAGATGAAAGAGGTATTACACTTGTTGAAGTTTTACTAGCTTTAACAATAACAGCTATTATTGGTGGATCGATTTATGGTGTTTTACATCAAACGATAAATGCAAAAGAAAAATCAGAGTCACATAATACACTTAGGCAAGAAGCGAATATTGTCATGACGAAGTTACGGGCAATACATGAAAATAGCGGTGATTTAGATGTAGAAAAAGGTGGCGGTAGTTCGGAAGTCATATTTTCATCTAATGGCAGTCCATTTGTAGATGAATCTGAGTATACAATAAAGTTAGATACCTTAAAAAGCTCTGAATGGGATATAGTCGAAATATTAAAAAATGATAGTTCAACTACCAAAACTTTTAATTCAGAGTCTGACATTGAAGTAACTTTCACTATTGAGGACAAACATAACAATGAATATGAGTTGAAAACGACATTATCAGGTGAACAAAGAAAGAAAGATGTTTCGATAAATGGATCATACAGACTTTTAGTGAACAAAGAGGTGTTTTTATATAGTTCAGCATTTGACACTGGTTCTCAAGGCAATCCCAATATTTATGGAGATGGTGCTTCAATTGTGATTACAGGTAAAAATGGATTAGATTTTAGTGGATTAAAAGGAAATTCATCGTCGATAGAAGTGACTAGTTTTTATATCAATGGCCCATTGATTAGAGACGGTAATTCCAAGTTGGGGGATATTGGAACAGATAACCCTAAAGGAGAATTGTATGTAAATGGGGATATGATATTAAAGACGAATGGTGGAGGAGAAATAAACAATATATATGGACAAGTATATGTAAATGGGAATCTCAATATAGACGGGAAATTCAGAGTTGTAGATTCTTTAAAATATAAAGGCACTTATACAGGTAAGAATACTGATAAGACTAACATTGAGCGGGACCCGAATATTCCGTCTTTCGAATTTTATAGTTTTACAACAAGGAACCCAGATTGGTATACAGTGAAGAGAGGGTATACAGTACATAAAGCGACTATTAATAAAACAATTTCTATTGGTGATAATAGTAAAGTTTATATTGAAAGTAAAAATATAACGGCAGATGTTAGTGGAGAGAATATGGTAGTCGTCAGTGAAGGTGACATAATAGTTAGTGGAGGCGGGAGCGGTGTTTTATTTGCCCCTAAAGGAAATGTAACGTTTGATAAGGGTACTTTCACAGGAGTAATTGTTGCAAAAAATATCAACTTAAATAAAGCTGTATTGAAATCTCCACCGGACATTCAGCAATTTTTTAAAGATCTTTCTATAGGTAGTGATGAAGAGTTTCCTTTAATAATTGATGAACTTTTACCTAGTAATTAAATTATAGAAGCATGTATTTAATTCGGAAAAGAGTTTTATAAAAGGCTCTAAGCTGTTTCTAGATTATGTGTTACAGCATAATGGAACAGCTTAGGCCTTTATTTGTATCAATAGTAGATTTCATACGGGAATAATTAGCTATAATCATTACTTCCTAATGATTGATACTTTTATACATTATTTTTCATTAGTTTATGGTAAAATGTGATTACGTTGGATTTATTTTCATTATTAGTAGGTATTTTGATTTGGGAGGATGGTATGACTGATGTTTGTTAATATAGGGCTCTTAACTGTTTCAATTTTGTTCTTATATTTTATCCTGCATTTATTGCCTCTTGGTTTATCTAGTAAAGGGAAACTCATTACGGTCGTTCTATCAGGTGCTATTGCTGTTTTATGTATTTTAAGCGGAGCTTATTTACCTGCATGGCAACTGATTGCAGCTACTGTATTGATTCTCCTGCTTTCTTCTTACTTTATAGGTAATAAATTGTATTCGCTTATTTTTATTAAGGAAGCAACTCGAGCTGGTAACCATGGGATTGAAAATACTGCAATGAAGGTCAACTTTGTGTCGGGAGTAAACGTAGTTAATTCGATAGAAGATGACCAAGGTATGCAGTTAGCGGTCAAAGAAGATAGCATCGATGAAGTTAAGTTTAATTCCAATTCTATTAATGAAGAATTGGTCAAAGTAGATTTAAATAATGATTTAAACGTTCAAGAAAGTGAATCTAATAATGTCAGTCTAGGAGAATACGAAATTGAGCCGCTATCATTTAATCAAAAGCCAATAGATGAGAAACAAAATGCCGAACCGATTGATAATTATGTTTCACCATTAAATGAATTATTTGAAGAAGAGTTAAAGAAAGAGGCAATTGCTAAATAAATGTTTCTGTTTGGACTTAGAAAGGGGCATTACGTTGAATCCAAGAAATTTTTTGAGGGTATTTAGTATCTTAGGTTTGTCGACAGTATTTGTGTTTAGTGCTGTTTATTTTGGTTCCCGTGCCTATTCGCAATACATTGAGAACGATGTGATTTATTCAGAAGGAACAGGTCTCTCCTCGCATTCTATTGAGGGGTTGTCGAGACAGCAGGCGTATGACTTATTGGAGAGTGAAATCACTAAGTGGAAGGAAGAGTCTGTAACGGTTATTCAATACAAAGAGAAAAGTATTGAGTTAAGCAATGATGTTTATATTTTTGATTTAAGCACGACGCTAAATCAAATACAGATGGGGCAAAGTAATCAACTGGTTGTAATGATTGATCAATCGAAGTTGGAAAATGAAATCACTGAAATTTCGGCGAATATTGATGTTGCTCATATTGACTGGACTGGGTTAATAACAGAGTTGAAAGAGACTGCCTCATCATTGAATCTAACTTCAAGTACCGTACAACTATTGACGTACATAGCTAATGAAAATTCGGATGCTGAACTTGTGACTGCTTCTGTACCGACGGAGAACTCGCTGGCAGAATTGACTAATTTAGTGAATGAGATAGAAATGATTGAAATAAAGCAGCAGTCTACATTTTCATTGCTTCATTTCGCAGAAAGTTTGGAGAGAGAATATTCATCGGAAACATTAAGTGTTCTAGCAAGTGGACTGTATGAAATCATTCTGAAGACGAATTTCGATATTGTTGAGCGGCATATCAGCTCAGAGATTCCTGTCTATGCAAAGTTAGGTTATGAAGCAAACGTAGCGAAAGATTTGAACAAAGATTTTGTTTTTGCTAACAATAATGCAACTCCTTTTACAATGACTTTGTCAATTGAGGGCAGTCAACTAATTGTCTCTTTGAAAGGATATCCGTTCTTGTATCAATATTCAGCCAATCCAAGCGATGAGAAAACATTTAAGCAGGAGACAATTGTGCAATTTGATCCGTTGCTTCGATTCGGGGAAGTTCAAGTAATTGCTGAAGGGAAAAACGGAAAAAAGGTAACGATTATTAGAGAGACGAAGGACGAATCTGGAACACTAATTAAGAAAGATGAGATCGCTTCCGATTATTACGCTCCTATTCACAGAAAAGAAATTCGCAGTTTAATGCTAACTGGTTCAGGTACCGGTGCTGCAGGTGAAACTACAGGCGAAGCTACAAGTGAAGCTACAGTGGAATCTACAAGTGAAACTGCAAATGAAGACGGAAGAGGAGAAACCGATACAAAACATGAACAAAGTGAAGCAAACCACTCCCAGAAGACAGAAGATTCCGTCGGTGGTGACTCCGATCTAGCAAGTGCAGAAGTTGAACAGGTATTATCACTGCTTGCATGTTTGGGCGAACTAGGGGCGGATAGTAATGAAGCAGATACGACCCAGTTCAATTGTGACTTGTATAAGAGATTCGAAAAAATAATTCAGGAACTTTTCTATAATTTCGGTAAGGGAAGCGGGGAATAACGTATGCCATATGCAAAGCGAAAACGGCTGGGGGATTTGCTTATAGAGGCAGGGTTAATCACCGAGGAACAGTTACAGAAAGCCTTGCAAGAAAAGGAAGCAAAACAAAAGCTTGGTGATGCCTTATTACAAAAAGGATTAATTACGGAAAATCAACTAATTGAAGTATTGGAAGTTCAACTCGGAATCCCGCGTGTTAATCTTTACCGCTATCCTTTTGATCCGAAGTTATTCAGCTTGGTATCCAGGGAAATGGCAACACGCAATTTAATTATTCCTTTGAAAAAAGATGGAGAAGTTTTATATGTTGCAATGGCTGATCCTATGGACTTTTTCACAATTGATGATATTCGTTTATCTACAGGGTTCAAAATTGAAACGGCGATTGCAACGAAAGAAGATATTTCAAGAGCGATTTCTAAATATTACGACCAAAATGAAGACTTCGGAACATTAACTGAAGAGGTTTTGGTTGAGGATGACAACAATCAGCAAGATCTTGAGGATGATTCTCCGGTTGTACGGTTAGTCAATCAAATATTAGCAAATGCCATTACGCAAAAAGCCAGTGATATTCATATTGATCCGCAAGAAAAAAGTATCGTTATCCGATTCCGGATTGATGGGCAATTGCGGATTGAGCGGGTCGTGCCTCGGCATATGCAAAATGTTCTAGTAGCCAGGATCAAAATTATGTCAAATCTCGATATTACTGAGCATCGAATTCCGCAAGACGGCCGTTTGAAGGTGACGGTGAATAATCATCCGGTTGACTTGCGTGTATCATTGCTTCCGACGGTGTTCGGAGAGAAAATTGTTTTTCGTATATTGGATTTGCGAAGCTCTGTCAGTGATATTAGCCGGCTTGGCTTCAATAAAATTCACGAACAACGCTTCGAGGAAATGATCAATAAGCCGACGGGGATTGTTTTAATTACCGGTCCGACCGGATCAGGAAAATCATCTACATTATATGCTGCTTTAAATAAGCTGAACAGTGAAGAAGTGAACATCATTACAATTGAGGACCCGGTAGAATTCCAGTTAGAGGGTATTAATCAAATTCAAGTTAATGCGAATGTCGGCATGACATTTGCATCCGGATTGCGCTCGATACTACGTCAAGATCCAAACATTATTATGGTCGGGGAGATGCGTGATAAAGAGACAGTTGAAACGGCTATCCGCGCATCGTTAACGGGGCATTTAGTGTTAAGTACGATTCATACGAATGATTCCTTAAGCACAATCACAAGGTTATTGGATATGGGAGTTGAACCATTTCTTATTGCGACTTCATTAAGTGGAATTGTGGCTCAACGTCTTGTCCGCAAAGTTTGCCGGGATTGTGCTGTGAAAGAAAAGCCGACAGAGAGAGAAGTTGAGATTTTCTCTAAAAGAGGTATGAGCATTGAGCAAATAACAAGAGGGCAGGGGTGTCCGGCTTGTAATATGACCGGATATAGAGGTCGGATGGCGATTCATGAAATGCTCATCATTAATGATGAAATTCGCCGTGCAATCATGAACTCGACCCAAATTGATCGATTGCGGGACTTTGCAGTGAAAAATAAAACAATCTTTTTGATTGATGATGGCTTATTAAAGGTGAAGCAAGGATTAACGACAACAGAGGAAGTGTTGCGTGTTGCGACATTGGATTAAAGAATGAAGGTGATGATATGAAAATAGAGGTAGAACAAATATTACGGGCAGCCTATGAACTGAAAGCATCGGATGTTCATTTAACTGTAGGTGTGCCGCCAATTATGCGAATAAATGGCGAATTGAAAAGGTACGGTAAAGAAGTGCTGAATTCTTCTGATACGGAGGCGATTGCTAAAGCGATGGTTCCGGAGCGAATGTATAGCATTTTTAAAGAGAAAGGCGAATTGGACTTTTCCTACACTTTGCCTGGTATTTCGAGGTTTCGTGTAAATGCTTATCACCAACGGGCTTGTATCGCACTGGCCATTCGGGTAGTGCCAACATTAATACCGTCTATTGATGATTTGAAAATGCCGCCTATCTTGAAAAAAATCGTAGAGAAGCCACAAGGTCTTGTATTGGTAACGGGACCGACTGGAAGCGGGAAATCGACGACTTTAGCAGCAATGATTTCCTATATGAATACGCATATGCGCAGACATATCATTACATTGGAAGATCCTATTGAGTATTTACATAGTCATAACACATGTATCATTGATCAGAGGGAAGTTGGCTATGATACGGATAATTTTGCTAATGGTCTCCGTGCCTCTTTACGTCAAGATCCTGATGTCATTTTGGTCGGGGAATTGCGTGATTTAGAAACGATTTCTACTGCTATAACAGCGGCAGAAACCGGACACTTAGTATTAGGTACATTGCATACATCGAGCGCGCCGTCGACCATTGACCGAATTATCGATGTCTTCCCGCCTGCCCAGCAGCAGCAGGTGCGCATCCAGTTGGCGAATGTGCTTGTCAGTATCATTTCACAAAGATTATTCCCGACTGTCCGCCAAGCAGGAAGAAGAGCAGCGACAGAAATTTTGATTAATAACCCGGCAATTGCCAACTTAATTCGAAGTGAAAAAATTCATCAAATCGTAAATGTACTGCAAATGTCGAAAGAACAAGGAATGCATACATTGGAAAGCAATTTGAAAGATTTAGTCTCATCAGGAGAAATCGCGATGGAGACAGCTTTACCATACTTAGGGGAAAAGGTGGAGTAAATGGCGAAGTTTGCATATCAGGGCCGAAGTCGTAGTGGGAAAGAACAAGGTCACATCATCGCTAATTCAAAACGGGATGCCATTTTTTCGTTAACGAATAAAGGGATTAAAGTAATAAATGTGCAGGAGGTCGAGCAATCGGCCTTTACGAAGGATATCGTAATCGGCGCGCCCGTTAAACATGAACATTTGACTATTTATTTACGGCAATTTGCCACTTTGCTGAGAGCAGGTGTGACGATCGTTGATGCTACTGCCATATTAGCTGAACAAACAGAAAGTAAACATTTAGCCAAGACACTGACAAATATCGAGCAAGAATTGCGGGAAGGAAATCCGTTTTCCCGTTCGGCGGCAAAATATCAAAGAATCTTTTCACCGATGTTCATTAACATGGTAAAAGCAGGCGAAGCGGGCGGAAATATGGAGGAAACATTGGAGCGTTTGGCTGTTCATTATGAAAAGCAAAATGTGACGCGGCAAAAAATCAAATCAGCATTAGCCTATCCGGTAGTTGTCGGAATCATTGCTGTCATCGTCACGATTTTCCTTTTAGTTTCAATTGTACCGACCTTTGCTTCGATGTTTGCCGATTTTGGTGAAGAACTGCCGGCAATCACTCAATCGGTTTTAAAAGCTAGTGAAGTGATGCAAAAGTTTTGGTATCTTGTCATTCTATTTTTTATCGCAATTTTCATTTTATTTTCGGTTATAAAGAGTAATAAAAAAACGAAATATTACTTAGATTATGCACTGCTTCGTATGCCTGTTTTCGGAAAGCTTTTGCAAAAATCGGCGCTTGCAAGAATGACAAGAACATTAAGTTCACTGTTTTCTAGTTCAGTGCCAATTTTACAAGCGATGAAAATTGTAGAGGAAGTAGTAGAAAATGAAGTAATCGGCAAGGTTATTCTTCAATCTAGAGACTCGTTGGAAAGAGGTCAATCAATTGCCTTGCCGATGAAAAAACATTGGGCTTTTCCTCCTCTTGTCACGCAAATGATTACAATTGGCGAGCAAACAGGACAATTGGACAGTATGCTATCAAAAGTGGCAGATTTCTATGAGCGGGAAGTAGAAACAGCGACTGACCAACTAAAATCATTGATTGAACCGTTGATGATCGTGCTTCTAGCTGGGGTAATCGGGGTTATAGTAGCGAGTATTATGATCCCAATGTTTGAAATTTACAATTCAGTTGGGTGAATTCAGTAAAAAAGTAATAATTTTTTTCATAAATTTTTCATAATTATGTTACTTTTTCTAATTTTATAGTATAATAGACTTCGTACTAAGGTAACAGAAAATTGAGAGGGTGGGGAAAATGAAGAAAGTAAAAAATATTTTGCGTAATGAGAAGGGGTTAACACTTATTGAGTTGTTAGCAGTAGTAGTTATTTTGGGGATTATTGCAGCAATTGCAATTCCGGCAATAGCTAGTATTATTGATAATTCAAAAAAGGATGCACATGTAGCAAATGCGGAGCAATTAGTAAGTGCTGCAAGATTGGCTGTTGCTTCCGGAGCTGAATTTGCAACTGAAGGTGAAACTACTGCTCAGGAATTGAAGGATTTAGACTATCTAGATGCTTTTAAAGATCCAGATAAAGAAGAATATACGTCTACTAAAGTTACTTTCGATGATAAGGGTGAAATTACATCGGTTACACTAGAACATCCAGATAGAGGAACATTAACAGCTACAACAGCTGACGAACTTGAAGATCTTGAAGGCACTTTACTAGCAATAATGGAATAAGATCAAACTTCGAACTAAAAGGAGCCCTAAACCATGATCACACTACTAATAATCTACACAACTATAATAGGTCTTATACTAGGTTCATTCTATAATGTGGTCGGATTGCGGGTTCCTTTGAAAGAATCGGTAGTGGCTCCGCGGTCGTCTTGTCCGAAATGCAATAATGTTTTGACTGCTTTTGAGTTAATACCGGTTCTATCATATGTGTTTCAAAAAGGGAAATGTCGGAGCTGTAAAGCTCCGATTTCTCCTATTTATCCGTTTATGGAATTCGTGACCGGTCTTTTGTTTGCTGTATCTCCGTTTATAATCGGTTGGAGCTATGAATTAATATTCTGTTACGCACTTATATCGCTTTTAGTCATTATTACGGTTTCGGATTTAGCTTATATGATTATTCCTGATAAGATATTGATTTTCTTTGCTGCTATTTTTATTGTTTTGCATTTGACGATTCATGAAGCAAATTGGCTCGATATTTTATTAGGAGCAATGATTGGATTTGTTCTTCTCCTATTGATTGCCCTAGTCAGCAAAGGCGGCATGGGCGGCGGCGATATAAAGTTATTTGCTTTGCTGGGATTTATTTTAGGAGTTAAACAAGTGCTGCTTGCTTTCTTTTTTTCTGTCTTCTTTGGAGCGGTCGTGGGAATAGTGTTAATTGCTACGGGTGTTGTCGAAAAAAAGAAGCCTGTTCCATTCGGTCCGTTTATTGCCGTGGGAACTCTAGTCGCCTATTATTTTGGCGATACTCTATTAGATTGGTATTTGCAAATGTTTGTATAGATTTGATGAATGGATGGGGAAAAACATGGGACTATCTATTTTTAACAAAAGAGATAAAGTAATTAATATTGAAATAAAGGATCATGTCATTCGCTACACAGAGGTGGCGTCCAATGATTCACTGTCTGTTCATTCAATGGGAGAGTATTTATTGCCTTCTGGTATTATACGAGACGGAAAAATAGAAGATCCATTTGCGTTGACTGCGATATTAGAGCAATGTGTCGATGAGTGGAAAATTGCCAGACGGAAAGTCCGTTTTCTTGTCCCAGATCAGCATGTGTTGGTGCGTCGGTTGAAGATAGAACAAGAGATAGCGGACGATGAAATAGAAGGGCATTTATATTTACAGCTAGGAACTAGCATTCATTTGCCGTTTGAAGAGCCGGTCTTTGATGTTATCGTTCTTGGTGAAAAAGATGGACAGAAAGAAATTCTTATATTTGCTGCATCTGAACAAATAGTGAAACAATATAGTGATTTATTGCAAGAATGCAAGCTAAAGCCGAGCATTTTTGATATTGTTCCTTTAGCGAATTATCGTCTTTATCATTCTTTATATGATTGTCATGAGGGTGAACATATTATGTTCCTTCATTTTGACTTGTATGGTGTCAATGTCAGTGTATTTGAGAACGATAAGCCGAGCTTCATGCGCTATTTGCCGATAAGCTCCGATAAAGAGCAGTGGGAAATTGTAAATGATAGTTTAGGATTCCAACGCTGGGAATATAAAGTGGATAAAGATCAATATTATGAGTTTCTAATAGACATGTATACCGAGATCGACCGTGTTGTCACTTTTTATAAATTCAATGTTAGTGAGGAACAGCAAGAAATCTCATCTTTAGTTATAATGGGCGACCATCCATTTTTAAGTACAATAGTCGAGCAAATGAAAAATAGATTCAATATGCCGGTTCGCTCACTGCTTGATACGGATCGAAGCAATGAAAAAATCCGAAACATAGATTATCAGTATTATTTGCCGATTGGTCTTGCTTTAAGAGGGGGAGATTAAATGTTAGCTGAAATTAATTTACTCCCGAAAAAAGAACGAAAAAGTTTTGCATTCCCTATTGCTTCAGCGCTGATTGTTCTTGTGCTTGCAGGAGTAGGCGGCTTCTTTTTTTATACATATACGCAAACGAAAAAGGATATTGTAGCTCTAGAATCAAACTTGGCTCAGACAAGGCAACTGATTGAAATAGAAACTACGAAAGCGGAAACAACCGTGAATTCCGTCACACAACTCGAAAACATGATTGAGTGGGGAGAAACGTACACAATAAAATCGGTTCCTATATTGGATGAGCTGATTTCGTTGCTGCCGCAAAGAGGATTTTTTATGCAGTACGACTACAAGGAACAAAACACTGTGGAACTGACTGTAAGGTTTGATGCCTCGTTGGAAGCTTCTTCTTACTTGGATGAATTGTTGGCATCAGAATGGACTTCAGAAGCAAAATTGAATTCGTTGGACGTTACAGAATCCTATCATTATTATGAAATAAATGGTTATGGAGAGCCGGAAAAGCCAGAATTTCAGTTGCTTAATGAAGATTTTGTTCCGCGTTATGAAGCGGTTTATGAAATGAAATTAGCTTCTGACTTTATCTTGAATAAACAGAACGAAGACGCTGATTCATCTTCTTCGCAGGAAGGGGAGGATGACGTTGAATAAGTTGGATAAGTTGGATAAGAAGTGGAAGATTATTGCACTCAGCGGATTGCTAGGAGTATCGGTTTTGGCTGCAATTTATTTCTATGTCATTTACCCGAAAAGTGACGATTTGCAATCGAAGGAGCGGGAATTGCAAGCGCTTGAAACAGAATTGGCGATCATACAAACTGAGCAAAATAAAAAAACAGAAGAGCCGCGCGTATCGTCTGTCGAATTGCAAAAAAAGATTCCGGTTAAGCCGAATGTTCAGCAGATTATCGTAGATTTTAATCAAGCAGAAATTGTTTCGGGAAGTTTGATAACTAATATTGCGGTAGAGGAAAATGTTGAAATTGGGCAGCCTGTCGCTTCTGCTGGCGAGGAAGACGAAAGTGAATCAGAATCTGAATCAGAATCAGTAAGCGAACCGGTTTCAGTACCGGCACAGGCAATAGAAGGTCTGAAGCAAGTTAGGCTGTCGTTAACCGTACAGTCGGAACGATATGCTGATTTGGAGAAATTTTTATCCTCGCTGGAGAGTTTAGAACGAATTACAAAGGTTGAGAATATCAGTTTCGAAGGATTCGAGGAAATTACCTCTGTTGATCAAACTCGCTCTATTCTGGAATATACAGTTGTTGTTTCGGCATATTATGCGTCGAAACTGAAAGATTTGCAGGAAGATTTACCTAGAGTCAGATCGGCTGAGCCTGCTAATAAAACAAATCCTCTTTACGAAAGCCCGATTCTTCAACGAAGAGGTCAGGAGTAAAACAAATACTAAATCTATCAAAATATATAACATATTGACGAAAGCTATTGATAACAAGACGACAAAAGTCTTGTTATTTTTTTTTTTGTCTATGTTAGGATGAAGCAAACGTCGAATGGAGGGGTGTGCGAATGGACAAGCCAAATCGTAAAACGATTACGATTAAAATAAATGGCAATGAAGAGGCATATATAAATGAAAAGAAGAAAGAGATTAAAGAGGGAAAAACAGAGACCGGAGAAGAGGCTGCCCCGCTTTTAATCGAAAGTGCCGCATCTAAAGAGAAGCAGGAAGAAAGCTTTGAATGGGTGATACCATCGGGGGAAGTGAGTTCATTTGAAAAAGAAAGTGTATTTGTCTCGAGCAGTCTTCAAAAAAAGAAAATTAATCGTAATGAGCGGATCTTTCAGAAGGTGTTTGTGTCGATTATTACGGCTGTTTTGGTTGGAGCCGGCTTTTGGTATATTGCATTTCGGACGATTACAGCAAGCGATGCGCCGACTGTGAATACAACAGCTCCTCCGATAGAAGACGGACGTGCTGCCCAACAGACGTCAAAAGTGAATCTTCCGCCGGTTAATCTGTTCTTTGTCCAGGGAGGCGTATTCAGTAATCGTGAGGCAGCGGAGGCAGCGAGGGATGATTTCGCTTCAAAAGGATTTCCGGCGATTGCGGTAAGTGATGGAGATAAGACGTATGTTGCGCTATTTGCCAGCGATTCTCTTGAAAATGCGAAAGCAATCGGTAAAACATATAAGGATCAAGGGATAGATGTGTACTGGAAGGAGCTGACTTTTGCCGGTGGGGAGACGAAGCTTTCCGCTGAAGATGCGAAAGTTGTCGAGACAGGAGCTGCCTTTTATCAGACATTAACTGTTGCGGCCACGCAGCATAAACTTGGTTCGACTCAAGCGGATAAAGAAGCGATTGAGACGGATTTGAAAGAATTGCTGGCCATGGAAGCGAAAGATGAAAATGTATCAAAAATGGTCGTCTCTTTAAAGGAAGCAGCTGAGTTGCTAATAAGCGGTGAGCTCTCCGAAAAGGCAATTGCGCAGGTGCAGTCGCAATTGCTGCAATTTGTATCTATGTACGAGCAATTGAAGTCTTAGTGCCAATCCTTGCAGCGATTTTGTCTGCGAGGATTATTTATTTCTTAAGAAATTTTTGAACGTGGATAGCTGTCTAACCTTACACCTGCCCCGCTCGGGGCCTACAGGATGTAGGTCACATCGGTGTTGTCACAGAACGTGAGCCTTTAGCCGATGTTCCTCTTAGACTGTGTCTAGCTGCAGCGGCCAGCCAGTTTTCATCCCTGATTAGACTTCTTTGAGTATTGTGTCAAATTCATGACTGGCAAGTGATGAATTTGACAGCGCTATGGTCTAAGCCAAATCATTCCAGAAATTTTGCAATTTCCTACGTGATTCGTCTTATGCAGGTCGGAGGATCTCACGATGAGAGTCACAGCGACGAAGATATGTGGACGTAGTGTTCTTAGTCGTTGTTCCTTACTTGCGGACCGCTTCCGCTTTTCGGTTCCCGCATGGCTCCTTTTTCACACTATAGTATATAAATTGGCAACGAGATGGAAGATTCGACGTAGTCGCCAATTTTAAGTCCATAGTATAAGGGTTATTAGATCTTTGCCTGCGCCTTATCAGGCTTGCCAAAGGCAAGTTTTCTTTATTGAAGTGAGTTCAAGAGGCGGATACAAAAATAAAAAAGGTTTGATTTCGGAATTTTTAGTCGAATTTTATCGAACAATTGTTGAGAAAGGTGGATAACTTTGGTACGATTATGATGTATCTCCATATTGAAATCATATAAAGGTTAAGGTGAAACACATGCAACCATTAATACTAGCTTCTGCCTCACCCAGAAGACAGGAACTTCTTACTCTACTAAATTTACCCTTCACAACATTCCCCACAGATGTTGATGAAACTCTTCCGGATTCTATTTCTCCGATAGAAGCTGTACAGCAGTTAGCCTATAAGAAAGCTGAAGCGGCATTGCAAGCTCATAATGGCTCAATTATTATCGGCTGTGATACAATAGTCGTGCATAATAATCATATACTTGGCAAGCCTGCTGACCGTGAAGATGCCTTGCAGATGCTGTCGCAGCTCTCTAATGAAACGCATGACGTCTATACAGGCGTCTGTATTTTATCCAATCAACAGACACTCCTATTTTATGAAAGAACGGAAGTGACGTTTTGGGAGCTGACACAGCAAGAAATCCTTGCGTATATTGAAAGCGGTGAGCCTTTTGATAAAGCCGGCTCATACGGTATTCAGGGGAAAGCGGCTCTTTTTGTGAAAGGCATTCGAGGAGATTACTATAATGTCGTAGGCCTCCCGATTTCACGTTTGCAGCGTGAATTATCGGCATTCGCAAATTCATAGTTTAACTAATAACAGCTTCCGGCTCGTCACGTTATTTAAGACGAAAGGAAGTATGTATATTGAGTGAATCATTTTTAATTCGCGATTTCCCTTTAAGCGAGCGGCCGCGTGAGCGCTTTTTAAGAGAAGGAGCGCGGGGGCTGACAAATCAGGAGCTGATTGCTTTGCTGTTGAGAACAGGCACGAAAAATGAATCTGTTCTCCAGCTCGCTGAACGGCTCATTATTAAATTTGACGGCCTGCGCTTGCTTAAAGATGCATCTGTAGAAGAAATCACCAGCATAAACGGAATTGGTGAAGCAAAAGCCATTCAGTTGCTGACAGCTGTCGAGTTGGGAAGAAGGGTGCATAATTTGATTACGACGGATCGCTATGTGATTCGTTCGCCTGAGGATTGTGCGAATTTTCTCATGGAAGAAATGCGGTTTCTTTCACAGGAGCATTTCGTTTGTGTATACTTGAATACGAAAAATCAAGTATTGCATAAACAAACTGTTTTTATCGGAAGTTTGAACTCATCGATTGTTCATCCGCGTGAGGTGTTTAAAGAGGCTTTTCGCCGCTCTGCTGCCTCTATCATTTGCGCGCACAATCATCCGTCCGGCGATCCGACGCCAAGTAAAGAAGATATAGATGTAACGAAAAGATTAATCGAATGCGGCAGATTAATCGGAATAGATATTTTGGACCACCTCATAATCGGTGAGAAAAAATATGTCAGTTTAAAGGAAAAAGGATATTTATGACACTATCATAATAATAAGGTATGTAATATAATATAAGTTATGATTTTTTATTGCGCTTGAATTACGCTAATATAAATAATACAGTGGATTATACTATAGTGTGTAATCACTTTAACTGACTTAGAAATGATGTTCGGAAAGGGAGATACAATCATGTTTGGAATTGGAACGAAAGACCTTGGTATAGATTTAGGTACAGCTAATACACTTGTATATGTGAAAGGCAAAGGCATTGCTGTACGCGAGCCTTCTGTTGTGGCTTTCCACACGGATACAAAACAAATCGTCGCAGTAGGTAATGATGCGAAAAATATGATTGGGCGTACACCCGGAAACGTTGTGGCGCTTCGTCCGATGAAAGACGGCGTTATTGCTGATTATGAAACAACAGCGACAATGATGAAATATTACATGAATCAAGCACAGAAGAAAGGTGTATTTGCTCGTAACCCATACGTAATGGTATGTGTGCCATCAGGTATTACAGCTGTTGAAAAGCGTGCGGTTATCGATGCAACTAGACAAGCCGGCGCACGTGATGCTTACACAATCGAAGAACCTTTTGCAGCGGCAATCGGTGCAAACCTTCCTGTATGGGAGCCGACTGGTAGTATGGTTGTAGATATCGGTGGCGGTACAACGGAAGTGGCAATCATTTCTTTAGGCGGGATCGTTTCTAGTCAATCTGTTCGTGTTGCAGGTGATGAAATGGATGAAGCAATCGTTAACTACATCCGTAAATCATATAACTTGATGATCGGTGAACGTACAGCTGAAGCGGTTAAATTGGAAATTGGTTCAGCAGGTGATCCTGAAGGCATTGAAAATATGGAGATTCGCGGACGTGACCTACTGACAGGTCTTCCAAAAACAATCGAAATCACAGCAGACGAAATTTGCGATGCATTAAGCGATACAGTTTATGCGATTGTTGAGTCTGTAAAAAGCACATTGGAAAAAACTCCGCCTGAATTAGCGGCAGATATTATGGACCGCGGTATCGTGTTAACGGGCGGTGGTGCATTGCTTCGTAACTTGGATAAAGTTATCAGCAGAGAAACAGAAATGCCTGTTTTAATCGCGGAAAATCCGCTTGATTGCGTAGCAGTCGGAACAGGTAAAGCGCTGGATCACATCCACGAATTCAGAAACCGTGCAAAACTGTAAAAAATAATGTTTATTGCTCTTCACATTCTGCGGTATACTGTAGAGTGTGAAGAGATTTTTAATAGCATCGATAGAATAAAAATAACCTGACAGTTATGAATACAGAATAAATAGAGGTGTAGCCATGCCACAGTTTTTTTTGAATAAAAAACTTATATTACTCTTGATAAGTATTATCATTCTGGTGGCATTGATTGGCTTTTCATTAAAAGAAAAAGAAAATGTTAGCTGGCCAGAGCAATTTGTTAAAGATACAACAGGCTTCGTTCAACAAATTTTTCAAACGCCTGCACAGTTTGTCGCAGATGTTTTCGGTGACCTTCGTGATTTGCAAAATACATATGAAGAGAACGAGAAGCTAAAAGCACGCTTAGAAGAGTATGCTACTTTACAAACGAAGGTTCAAGATCTTGAAAGTGAAAATGAAGAATTACGATCATTGCTTGATAAAGAAGATGATTTGCGTTCTTATTCTCCAATCAATGCAACGGTTATTGCAAGAAACCCGGATAAATGGCAGGAAGTGCTGGTTATTAATAAGGGGCAGCTGCACGGTGTCAAGAAGAATATGGCAGTCATTACGGCAAGCGGCTTAATCGGCAAAGTCAAATCATCCAATCAGTTTTCTTCGACAATACAGCTAATTAGCACTACAGATCCGAAGAGCCGAATTTCAGCGACTATTCAAGGAGAACAAGATGTTGTCGGACTAATCGAAGGTTATGATGAAGAGACTAAAATGTTGCTCCTGAAGAAGATTCCTTCCGATGTGGAAGTGAAGGTCGGGTCAACGGTAATTACATCAGGCCTTGGCGGTGTTTTCCCAAGAGGATTGCCGGTTGGAACTGTCGAGGAAGTAGTGGTCGATCAATACGGATTGACGCAAACGGCTTATGTGAAACCTTATGCGGATTTGTATGATATTTCTCATGTAGTTGTTGTTTCGCAAGATGTTGATAAGAAAGAGGTTTTATCGGATTTGGAAGATGCGGATCTTAAGGAGGCGGGCTTGTGAAGAAGCTTTATATCCCACTCCTTGCTCTCGTAATTTTTCTATCTGAAAGTATTTTTGTTACAACTTTTTCAGGTGGATTTTTTACCAGCGATAAAATATTTGTTCCGCGTTTTCTTATGATTTTTCTTGTTTTTATGGCTGTTTATAGCGGAAATCGAACTGCGCTATACTATAGTTTTGTAATAGGGATCCTCTTTGATGTGGTATACACAGAGATATTAGGCATATATCTGTTCATCTTCCCGCTTATTACATACGGCATTTCGAAAGTCATGAAAATACTGCAAAATAATATTTTTGTTGTTTCGTTTATGTCGCTTGTAGCAATTGCCATATTGGAAATGATCGTGTACGGAATGAATGCATTGCTTGGTTTTGTCTCGATGACTTTCCAACAGTTTTTGAGCGACCGTCTGGTTCCGACGTTAATATTGAATGCGATTGTCATTCTTATTATAGCTTATCCTTTACGGAAGTTTTTGCTTAAATATAGTGAAGAAGAGAATAATGAGATTCTTTTTAGAAAAAAAACAAAATAGAGTCACTTTTAGTAGGTATTGTTTGAAAGGAATAAACGCCATTTCGTAGAATATTGAATTATTGAGGTGAGAGTGCGTGATAAGTAATAAAAATCTGCAAAATGTTATAATCAAAGGCACAAAAGATGGGTTGACGCTACATCTCAATGATTCGTGTTCTTTTCAGAACGTGATTGAAGAATTGAATGAGAAGGTATCAATGTCCTATCGCCTGGTGAAGGAAGACGATCCTCTCATTCCTGTTAAGGTACATACAGGAAATAGGCAATTTTCTCAAGAAGAACAAGAACAGATTATTTCTACAATTGAGAGCAACTCAAAGCTGCTTGTAGAGCGCATTCAATCTAACGTAATGGCGGTTGAAGAAGCGACTCGATTGATTGAAGAGGGGCAAATTAAATCAATAGTCGGGAAGGTCAGGTCCGGACAAGTGATTGAGGCTCCAGGTGATTTATTGCTGATTGGGGATATAAACCCCGGGGCACAGGTAAAAGCTGTAGGTAATATTTTTATCATTGGAACGATTAAAGGTTATGCTCATGCGGGCTATAAAGGAAATGCAGAGGCGGTTGTGGCGGCCAGTCAAATGGAAAAAGCTTTAATCGGTATTGCAAATCTTCATACAGCGATGGTGACGTCCGGGCCTAAAGATAAGCTCAAACAATTTTGCGCGTACATAAATGATGATAATAATATAGTTTTTGATAAAATTCAGGTTTTAAAGCAACTAAGACCTAATTTAACTAGATTAGAAGGGGGAATCTAATCGTGGGTGAAGCGCTCGTTATAACGTCGGGGAAGGGTGGCGTAGGTAAAACGACTACCTCTGCCAATCTAGGAACGGCATTAGCACTATTGGGAAAAAAAGTGTGCTTAGTAGATACGGATATAGGTCTGAGAAATTTGGATGTGGTAATGGGGCTTGAGAACCGCATTATCTATGACTTAGTAGATGTCATCCAAGAGCGCTGTAAGGTGCAGCAGGCGCTTGTTAAGGACAAGCGTTTTGATGGGCTATTATATTTATTGCCGGCTGCGCAAACAAGCGATAAATTGTCTATCGCGCCTGAGCAAATGCAAAAGCTTGTTATAGAGCTGAAGCAAGATTTTGATTACATCATTATCGATTGTCCGGCCGGTATTGAGCAAGGATACAAAAATGCTGTTGCAGGAGCTGATAAGGCTATTGTCGTAACAACCCCTGAAAAGACAGCAGTGCGTGATGCGGATCGCATTATTGGTTTATTGGAGAAGGAAGAACATATCGAGTCACCAAAGCTTGTCATTAACCGTATTCGCGGGCATATGATGAACAATGGCGATATGCTTGATATTGATGAGATTACAGCGTTTTTATCGATTGATTTAATCGGTATTATTGTCGATGATGATCATGTAATTAAAGCTTCTAATCAAGGCGAGCCGGTTGTGTTGGACCCGAACAATGAGGCATCGATTGCTTATCGCAATATCGCAAGACGTATACTTGGAGAATCAATTCCGTTGAAACCGATTGAAGCTCAGTCAACGGGCATGTTTTCAAAAATAAAAAAGCTTTTCGGCGTTAAATAATGAAAGCAAGGCACCCAGAGTCGGTCAGGGTGTCTTTTTTGTGCTTGAGGAAATTATAAAAATCTATATTGTGTATAAGTTGAAAAAAGTATATCAACGTCCAGATCCACTGCCCAGCCCCTCGAGGTCATAAGCCAAATCACTCCGGAAATTTTACAATTTCCTACGTAATTCGTCATATGCAGGTCGGGGCTGAACCGGCCGCTTCCGCTTTTCGGTTCCCGCATGTCTCCTTTTTCATTGGAGTAAATTCGAGAGACGTATTCAAAACTGAAAAAGGACCGGTGACGGTTTTTTAAGAAAGATAAGAAAGCATATATTTTGAACTTAGATAGCTGTCTAACCTTATACCTGCCATGCTCGGAGTGTAAGCCGTGCCGGCTAGGAAATCAAAGAGCGGATTTCCCATCCGTACCGTCTTACATCTGCCGCATGGCTCCTTCTTTGGTTTGCAGTGGTTCAAGGATATATGCTTATACAAGGTTGTGTGTAATCTTAAAGTATCTGCTTGGAAACAAAGAAGGTCCGGTACCAGTTTTTCTTAGCATGATTCGGACAAGTTGCTCATATAGTGGTATTACAATACCAATGTAAAGGAGCATGCATGGTGTATAACGATCGAAGGAAAGAAATTATTAATCGTATAAAGAAAAGAAACAAAATGAAGGAACGTCAGCTGCACTCGCGCCATGAACAAAGTCCTTTCCAACCACACTCGGTAACGACCTTTGATGCGGATGAGGAGAGAGGTCACCCGCTCTTTCGCAAGGATATTATGCTGTTGAAAATATTAATCGCTTCCTTGTTGTTCATTACGGTGGCGATTATATACCGATATCCTTCAAATGATTTAGAGTCCGTCCGGCAAGTGATTTCCTCCACGATGGAAAACGAGCTGCAGTTTGCATTGGTGACAGATTGGTATGAGGACACCTTCGGCAAGCCGATTGCATTTTTGCCGTCAGAAAAGAAAGCGGTCAATGAGGATGCCCTGCAAGTTTCCGGTGACTATATACTGCCGGTCAAAGGAAAGATTATTGAAGATTATGCGACAAATGGAGCCGGCATTATCGTGAAGACAGACAGTGATGACGGTGCCTATGCAATTGAGGATGGTGTCATTATTTATGCCGGTATTAAAGAGGAGTATGGCAATACCGTCATTATTCAGCATAAGGATAAGAGCGAAACGTGGTATGGCAATCTTGATGCTATTGATGTGAAAGTGTACAGCCAGATTTCCAAGGGCGAGCAAATTGGAGTATTGAATGAAGAAGGCACTTTGTTTTTCGGAATGAAAAAAGAAGAAGCCGATCAATTCGTTGATCCCAGTCAGGTGATTTCTGTTGAATAAATATTTTCGTTTGCTATTTATGCTCCGCATCCATCCGACAACATGGGTGATTATGGCGATTGCGATTTTAACAGCTCATATTTATGAAATGCTCATGCTGCTTGCTGTCGTTTTAGTTCATGAGATGGGACATGCATGCGCAGCCGCTCATTTTAAATGGCGAATCAAGTCAATCACCTTGTTGCCGTTTGGTGGTGTGCTTGATACAGAGGAGCATGGCAATCGGCCGTTAAAAGAAGATTTAATGGTAATTTTATTCGGCCCGATTCAGCATTTAGTGCTCTTTTTACTTGTTTACTTAGCCTATATATCAGGGGTGGCCGATTATGAAACGTATGTCACCTTTCTTTATATTAACAGCACAATCTGCTTATTTAATTTATTGCCTATTTGGCCGCTTGATGGCGGGAAACTGCTGTTTTTGCTGTTTTCGCTTAAGTACTCATTTTTGAAGAGCCATTTGCTCATATTGCGGTTTTCAATTCTATTTTCAGTCGCGCTATTTACTTTCTGCCTTTTATCCGGTCAAATGAGTTTGAATATTATATTGATTTTAAGCTTCATTTGTTTTGCTATTGTAATGGAATGGAGACAGAGACAATATGTCTTTATGCGTTTTTTGCTCGAGCGCCATTATGGAAAAAACAGCGAAATGCAGCGTCTCATTTCGTTGACAGTGGATGAGAATAAAACAGTGCATGAAATATTGCAGCTGTTTCAACGCGGCTGCAAGCATCCGATTATCGTCATGAAAAATGGAAAAGAACGAGGTATGCTTGATGAAAATGAGGTGTTGCACGCTTATTTCAGCGAAAAAATGACCGGTGTTAAAATCGGTGACCTATTATATTCTTATTGATTATGTTATTCTTTCTTCAGAAAACGTCCGTGGTGTTTTGGCATCCGTTTTTGGAGGGAAGGATTTTTTTTATGAAAAATATCATCGTCAACTTATTATCGAGAGAACAGCGATTTGCAGTGCTTGAACAAGATAAGCTCGAGCAAATTGTATTGTATAATGAATCGGAAGAAAGTCTTGTCGGCAATGTCTATGTAGGGCGGATTGAAAAGCTTGTGCCTGGAATGGACGCTGCTTTCGTCAATTTTGGCCGGCAAAAAAACGGCTTTTTACATAAAGGTGATTTATTGTCGGCAATCGGCAAAGGAAAAGAGACACCAATCAATCAACTGGTGACGCAAGGTGAAAAACTGCTGATCCAAGTAATCCGTGATGAAACAGAGCATAAGGGAGCAAGAGTGACCGGAATCATTGAAGTATCTACGCCAAGCTTTGTATACAGTTACGGGCAAAAACATATTGCCGTATCAAAAAAGTTGGCTGATGCTGATAGAGAGCGTTGGAGAATGCTGGCGGAGAAACATCGTGAAGACAATGAAGGAATGCTTATCCGTACGGAAATGAATGAAAAGGATGAAGCGTTTTTTATCGGGGAATTGGAGCAATGCCGAAATGTCTATCAAGAATGGCAAAAGCAGCTGATAACAGCGAAGTCCCCTGTTTTGCTTTATAAAAAAAATCACTTGCTCTCAAAATTGAAGGACGAAATGAAATTCGGTTCAGGCAGCATTTATGTCGATGATTATGCGTTCTATCAGCAACTGCAAAAAGAAACTACAGCAGATTGGGAGCTGAAATATGAACGGGATAAAGAAAATATTTTCTCCCGCTGGAATATTGATGATCAATTAAACAAGCTGTACAAGCGTATCGTCTGGCTCCCAAACGGCAGCTTTTTGGTCATCGAGGAAGGCGAAGCGATGACGACGATTGATGTCAATACCGGGAAGTTCACGGGCAAGCAAGATAAAGAAAGAACAATTGCTGAAACAAACCGATTGGCAGCAATCGAAGCAATGAAGCAAATCAAGCTCCGCAACATAAGCGGTATCATTTTGATTGACTTTATTAATTGTTCCAACTCGGCAGGGCAAAAGCGGATTGTGCAGGAAGTGGCAGCTTGTGCTAAGCGGGATAAACAGACGATTCAGGTGATTGGATTCACCGAATTAGGCGTCTTGCAGCTGACAAGAAAGGTGCAATCAGGTTCACTTCTCCAATCGACAACGTCGGTTTGTCCTACTTGTGAAGGGCTTGGCAGAGTTGAAAGTGCGCAATCGGCAGCTTTTCGTTTAGAACGCGAGCTTATGCAATATCGCCAGAGCGATTATTCACAAGCAATTGTTGAAGTGACAAAAGATGTGCTCATTTGGTATTCAGGGGAAAATGCTGTCTATAAACAAAAGCTTGAAGAAAATATCGGTCTTGGCATTGAGTTTCAAATAATTGAGGCAGAAAAGCCGTACTATCATATTAAACAGCTGAATTGAGAGAACAGAATAAATGGCCTTCGCGCAAAAGATATTGACATGCAGTAAGATTTCATGATACCATTCATTTGTTATGTTTGTAGCGCACCAAAAAAAGCTACAACCGCACTGATTAGGTTACTAGAGTATTTACAATACTGTAAATCACCTTTGACGGCGAGTCTTAACAAATATGAGGAGGTGCAAGTATGTACGCAATTATCGAAACTGGTGGTAAGCAAATCAAAGTAGCAGCTGGTGATGTAGTTTACGTTGAAAAACTAAACGCAGAAGCAGGCGAAACTGTTACATTTGATAAAGTTTTATTCGTAGGTGGAGAAAACGTGAAAGTTGGTAGCCCAACTGTTGAAGGCGTTACTGTAACAGGTAAAGTTGAAAAACAAGGCAAACAAAAGAAAATCATCGTTTTCAAATACAAAGCGAAGAAAAACTACCGTAAAAAACAAGGTCACCGTCAACCATACACTAAAGTTGTTATTGAAGCAATCAACGCGTAAGGTTCACGATGATTACTGTAAAATTTGATTATACTCAAGATGGAAAGATTCAATCTTTCACAATGAGTGGTCATGCTAATTTTGCAAAACACGGTTCTGACATTGTATGTGCAGGGGCGTCAGCTGTTTCTTTCGGTACAGTCAATAGTATTATGAGCTTGACTGATGTGAAGCCAGTTATTGATATGTCCGGAAAAGGTGGCTTTCTCCACTGTCAGATTCCGGCTGATTTATCAGCAGAATCGGAAGAAAAAGTGCAGCTTCTTCTTGAGGCAATGCTTATTTCTTTACAGACAATCGAACGAGACTATGGCAAATATATAAAAATTAACCTCAACAAGTAGGAGGTGGAACAAATGTTAAGATTAGATCTTCAGTTCTTTGCTTCTAAAAAGGGAGTAGGTTCTACAAAGAACGGTCGTGACTCACAAGCTAAACGCCTTGGCGCTAAAGCTGGTGACGGCGAATTCGTATCTGGTGGTTCAATTCTTTACCGTCAACGCGGTACTAAAATCTATCCAGGTGAAAACGTAGGACGCGGTGGAGATGATACTTTATATGCGAAAGTAGACGGTCAAGTTCGTTTCGAGCGTTTCGGTCGTGATCGCAAAAAAGTAAGCGTGTATCCAGTTGCACAAGAAGCTTAATGCTTTCAATAAAACCCTAACCTTAGGTTAGGGTTTTATTCATTATGGGCCTTCAAAATGATGTTCCACATAAATTCCCCGTTAGATTACTCATCCATATTTATTCTTTTCTGTTATACTGTTCGTATACGATAAAAACAATGGGGTAGCATGTAATTCTCAGCAAAAATTGATGTGTATTGGGAGATTCATTTTTATGGAGAAAAAATGGGACATTATTGAGATTTTAAAGTATTGTCGGCATGATTGGCTGAATAAAGTACAGCTGATTAAAGGTAACCTGGAATTAGGCAAAGTAGATGAGGTAAAAGGAATAATTGAAGCTTTTATAATGGAATCTAAAAATGAAGCCCAACTTTCCAATTTGCATATGCCGAAAATGGCTGAGCTTCTCATTACGCTTAATTGGCGAGGATTGCCGTTTGCGTTTGAATATGAAATATTAGAAGCTAAAAGAGGCTGTCCGTTAATTGATCAGAAAATGTATGATTGGACGCTATCTTTTATTGGCTGTTTATGTCAGTCTCTTGACCCGGTTGTCGCTAACGAATTAAAGGCTGTTATTTATGAAAAGGATGAGAGTATCCGTTTTACCTTTGATTTAAGGGGAAAGATAATGAATAAAGATTTAATTGCGCCATTTTTGCGTGAATGTCCGACAGCTGCAACTATATGTATAAATGAATGCACAACAGAAGAGTTAGTGTTTGATATAGAGTGGAAGTGTGAATGATAACTTCGGCTACATAGAGGACAACAAAAGAAGTATACAAAAGAGGAAGTGATTATATGTTCGTTGATCAAGTGAAGATATATGTGAAAGGCGGAGATGGCGGTAACGGTATGGTAGCGTTTCGCCGAGAAAAATATGTTCCGAATGGCGGTCCTGCAGGTGGAGACGGCGGTAAAGGAGCAGACGTCGTATTCCAGGTAGAAGAAGGATTGCGTACGCTTGTTGATTTCCGATTTAAAAGACATTTTAAAGCAGATCGTGGTGTTCACGGTATGTCAAAAGGAATGCATGGTAAAAATGCCGAGGACTTAATTGTAAAAGTTCCGCCCGGCACAATCGTGCGTGACGAGAAAACAAATGAAATTATCGCGGATTTAGTTGAGCATGGGCAAACAGCAGTAATCGCTAAAGGAGGACGCGGAGGCCGAGGCAATTGCCGATTTGCGACTCCAGCCAATCCAGCACCGGAAATTGCTGAAAATGGTGAACCGGGTCAAGAGCGTGATGTTGTTCTTGAGCTGAAACTGTTGGCGGACGTTGGCTTAGTTGGTTTCCCGAGTGTCGGTAAATCAACGTTGTTATCTGTTGTTTCAGCAGCCAGACCTAAAATCGCTGAATATCACTTCACAACAATCGTTCCGAATTTGGGTGTTGTATCTACTGAAGACAACAGAAGCTTTGTTATGGCGGACTTGCCTGGTCTGATTGAAGGTGCTTCAGAAGGTGTCGGCTTAGGACATCAATTCCTTCGTCATATTGAAAGAACAAGGGTTATCGTTCATGTCATTGATATGTCAGGACTTGAAGGAAGAGATCCTTATGAAGACTACGTAACAATCAATAACGAATTGAAAGAGTACAACTTGCGTTTGACAGAGAGACCGCAAATTATTGCGGCCAATAAAATGGATATGCCTGATGCGGAAGAGAACTTAAAAGCCTTCAGAGAAAAAGTAGGCGAAGATATGCAAATCTTCCCGATTTCCTCATTCACTCGCGAGGGTGTTCGCGAATTGTTGTTCGCTGTTGCTGACCAGCTAGAGAATACACCGGAATTCCCGCTTGATCATGAGTTGGAAGAACAAGCAGGTATCCATCGTGTTATGTACAAATTCGAAGATGATACGAAAGAATTCGAAATCTCACGCGAACCGGACGGTCGTTTCGTTGTATCCGGCGATAAGATTGAAAGATTGTTCGTAATGACAGACTTCAATCGTGACGCATCTGTTGCGCGATTCGCTAGACAGCTTCGTTCATATGGTGTGGACGATGCTCTGCGCGAACGCGGTGCGAAAGATGGAGACATCGTGAAGATCTGCGAATTTGAGTTTGAATTTGTAGAGTAATTTTTTGGGGTGAATACTTTGAAAAAAAGCAGCGATCATAAATATTATTTAGTTCGTGAAGATGTTTTGCCTGAAGCTATGCAAAAAACATTGGAAGCGAAAGAACTGATTCAACGAGGAAAAGCGGAGTCTGTTTGGGAAGCCGTACAGAAGGTTGATTTAAGCCGAAGCGCTTTTTATAAATATCGTGATACGGTTTTTCCTTTTCATACAATTGTAAAAGAAAAAATTATAACACTGTTTTTCCATCTTGAAGATCGCTCGGGAGCATTGTCTAATTTGTTGACGATTGTCGCAAATGCAGGCTGTAACGTGCTGACGATTCATCAGACGATACCGATTGAAGGAAGGGCAAATGTGACGCTATCCCTAAATGTCAGTTCGATGAACACGGATCTGGACGGACTGCTGTCTGAACTGAAGAAGCTGGAATTTGTGAACAAAGTAGAAGTGCTAGGTTCAGGAGCCTAACCAGCATCATGTTTTTCACAGCCTGGCCAATACTCTTATAAAGAAAACTTGCCTTTGACAAGCCTGATAAGGCGCAGGCAAAGGTCTAGTTGCACTTATACTATAAACTTAAAATTGGCTACTATGCTGAATCTTCCACCTCGTTGCCAATTTATATACTTATAGTGTAAAGAAAACTTGCCTTTGACAAGCCTGATAAGGTGCAGGCAAAGGTCTAGTTGCACTTATACTATAAACTTAAAATTGGCTACTACGCTGAATCTTCCACCATGATGCCAATTTATACTTTTCTATAGTGTAAAAAAGCCGACGAAATCATTTTTTTTAAATGAATTTCTCGGCTTTTTATTATGTTAGCAGCAATGATTATAGAGCTTTTTTAAAATATAGGTTATGTGCAAACTCATCCAGATATTGACTGAGCATATTTTGTTGATTGGAGTGAAGGACGGCGACTCCTGCTCAGATGAGCGTGACAGCCGAGACCCCACAGGAGCGTTAAGCGACGAGGAGGCTTGGTTTACGATGAGCGGAAAGCGCCCGTCCGTAACGGAAATCAACACGCTCATTTAAAGTGGTTCAAATAAAGAGATATAACGTTGCTAAATATTACTGTTCATAAAATCTGATTTATTATATTGTAAAAATTCAAAAAATAACCTAACATAAAGCAATACATGTTTTATAAATGCTGGAGGGGTTGTAGTGAAAGTAGTACATTTAGGTCCGAAAGCGACCTTTAATCATTTTACTGTAGTGAAAGCTTTCCCAAATGAAGAGATTGTACCGATGATGACAATTCCGGAATGTTTGGATGCGGTCATGGCCGATCAGGCCGATGTAGCAGTCGTCCCTTTGGAAAATGCGTTGGAAGGGTCGGTTACGATTACATTGGATTATTTAGTGCATGAAGTAAAGCTGCCGATTCAAGGAGAGATTAATACACCGATTCAGCAGCATTTTATGGTTCATCCTCATAATCGAGATAATTGGAGAAGAGTCAGCTGCGTTTATTCACATTCGCATGCGATTGCTCAATGTCACAAGTTTCTTCATCATGAATTAAAGGGTGTGCCTAGCGACCGGATGACTTCGACAGCAGCTGCGGCTCAATTTGTAAAAGAAAATCCGCAATTGAATATAGCAGCGATTGCAAGCGAACTTGCCGCTAAAGAATATGGCCTGGATATTGTCCGTCCTAATATACATGATTATTCACATAATACAACACGTTTCATTGTTGTTTCCAAAAAGCCTGTAGAGTTTCCGGAAACGGACTGCTCTATTAACGGCAAAAAAACGACGCTGATGATCGAGTTGCCGGAAAATCATCCGGGAATGCTGCATACTGTGTTGTCGGCTTTTGCTTGGCGTAAGCTTAATTTGTCAAAAATTGAATCGCGTCCAATGAAGACTGGTTTAGGGAAATATTTCTTCCTTGTCGATGTGGAGATGGAATTGGATGAAGTATTAATTCCAGGTACAATTCAAGAGCTAGAAGCGTTAGGCTGCAAAGTATCAATTTTAGGTAGTTATCAAAGCTTTTCGATTAAAGGTCTTCAAAGCTAGTACAAGCTTATCACCAAGATATGTTTATTGATAATTATCGTCCAACTGTAATAGAATGATAATTGACAATATATTTCGGGATACGAAAGAAGGCCTTTTAGTGCAAACTTGGAAACGAAATCTTTACCTTTGTTGGATAGGCTCATTTTTAACGGCAGCAGGAATGAATTTAGTCATTCCTTTTTTGCCTTTGTACATTACTGAACTTGGGGAAACAAATCATATTGAAATTTGGTCGAGCTTGGCATTCAGCAGCACGTTCCTGACAGCGGCAATCTTTTCACCGATTTGGGGTAAGCTTTCCGATCGATTTGGACGTAAACCGATGCTGCTTCGCGCAAGTCTCGGCATGTCGATTATTATGATGATGATCGGTTTTGCGACGAGCGCTTTCCAACTTGTTTTGCTTCGATTTTTAATGGGAGCTATTGCCGGATTTATCCCGGCTGCTGTCATATTGGTAGCATCGCAAACACCTGATGAAGAAAGCGGACGCGCTCTAGGATTATTATCGACAGGAGGAGTAGCCGGAACATTAATCGGTCCTGTCATTGGCGGTTTATTGGCTGATCTCGTCGGGTTTCGGCAAGTATTTTGGATTACCGGAGCTTTGTTGCTAATCTCTTTTATCGTTTCTTTATTTTTAGTTGAAACTTCATCCGCGGAAAAAAGAAAGAAAAAATCAATCAATACCGTGACAGTAAGCAACAAGGAATTTTGGGGTTTGACGTTATCAATTTTTGTGACAACGTTCATATTGCAGTCGGCGATGATGTCGATGCAGCCGATTTTAACATTATATGTGGAAAGTTTAGGCGGACCGGTGATGTATATATCCTTGTTGGCGGGGATTGTAACAGCTATTTCTGGAGTATCAAACATGATATCAGCACCGTACTTAGGTAAGTTGGGAGATCGCATCGGCCCGCAAAGAGTGCTGAATGTCTGTTTAGCGGCGGTTGCTGTACTTATCGCTTGTCATGCTTTTGTTTCTAATATATGGGTGCTGATTGTGTTGCGCTTCCTTCTTGGTTTTGGATTAGGCGGACTGCTTCCTGCTGTGAATTCGTTGTTGAAGAAACGGGTACCGGATGCAATTTTGGGAAAAGCGTACGGCTATAATCAAACATTTCAATATATGGGCGGTGTAGCAGGTCCGATTATAGGCGGCATAATCGGGGGGAGTTTCGGATTGCCTGTCGTTTTCATCGTGTCGAGCACGTTGCTGCTTGTGAATGCTCTTTTCGTTTTCTCATTTAGAAAGAGAACGATTGTTGTTGAGCAGCAAGTTTCAGCATAAAGATTACTAGTAAATAACAAAGGATTGATTGCGGATTAGCCGCTCTCAGTCCTTTTTTGCATTATATAAGTATAAGATTTTAAACACAGGTAGCTGTCTAACCTTATAACTGCTACTGCGTACTCATTAATTTATCTTTCGATTAGACTATTTTGATTAATTTCAATGACAGATGCAGAGGTTAGTTTGACTCGAAATGCACGAATTCGACCAAATTCGATTACCGGCTAAAGTTTTTATATGAAAAAGGGCATAGGCATACTTACTGCCCGATCTTGGCTAAATATATCGGAATGTTAGCAAAATACAAGAGTTTAATTTTATATATAAAATCATTGTGCATCTTCTGTCCTAAAGCCTTGTTTTTATGGCTATTCCTTCTTATTTTTTTGACAGTCAATCACTCTCTACAAAACCTGACAAAAGCAGGGGTGAATTTAGCCTTATTTTTGCAAAATCTCTCTGTTTGACTGAATATTCAAAAACTTAAATATCGTACTGATTAAAAAAAGAAATAGCATTCAGCTATACAGAACACTAACATTCAACCTCTCCAACAGCAGGGGAATTTACTGCATTAATGTTTGACATCCGGCAAAAATCTCCTCCTTTTTATTTATTTTTAATAGTACCCTTAAAAATGCGACATTTTTCTACATTAAAAGTCTATTGTTTGTTTGTATAGTTATTTTTAACAACATGATTATACAAGATTGATATTTTAGGAAGGGAGGGACAATTTTTCGGTTAGCTATTAAAAAGAAGGAAGGGAGAGTTGCTGAATGTTTACGAAACCTAAAGGCAGAAAAAGAAAAAAGAAATTAACATCGCTTATAGCAGCATCTGTGCTTATTCCAAGTTTGCTCCTCCCATCAGGATTTAGTTCAGTTCACGCGGTGAGTTCGGATGCATTATCGAAAAATGCCATTTCGACGTCCGTAAAGGCTGATCTAAATACAACGTTGAAAAATAAAGTATCTTCCGAGTTATTGTCTAAGTTTGATAAAGAGGACCGTGTTACGTTTCTCGTCAAGATGAAAGAACAAGTAGATACAGTAGCTGTAGCTAAAGAGGCAGAAAAGAAAACAACTGCAAAAAAATTAACAGCAGCAGAAGCTGAAATACAGAAACGTTCGGCTATTGTCTCAGAGCTTCGAGCAACAGCGACAGAATCGCAATACAATATCATTGAATATTTGGAGAAACAGGTAGAAGCCGGAAAAGCAAAAGACTTGCAATCATTTTATATCGTAAATGGACTTGCTGTTACGGCTACGAAAGAGGTTATGCAACAGGTCGCCATGATGGAGGAAGTTGAATTGATTACGCCTAATGAAAGCGTCAATTTGATTCAGCCGACTGTTGTTGGTGAAGCTGTGAAAGAAATCGAGACATCTGAACAAACGAATTCAATTGAATGGAATATTAATCAAGTGAATGCCCCGGATGCTTGGGCAATGGGCATTGATGGCTCCGGAACAGTTGTGGCATCTATTGATACAGGTGTGCAATGGGATCATCCGGCATTAAAAGAGAAATACCGTGGCTATAATGCAGCAAACCCGAATTCGCCAAATCATGAGTTCAACTGGTTTGATGCAACTTCTGGAGCTGGAAGCACTCCTTATGATGATCAAGGTCACGGAACACATGTAACCGGAACAATGGTTGGATCAGAGCCAAACGGCGGTAACCAGATTGGGGTTGCTCCTGGAGCGAAATGGATTGCAGTTAAAGCATTTACAGCGTCAGGCGGAACATCTGCTGATCTTTTGGAGGCTGGCGAGTGGATTTTAGCTCCTAAAGATGCGAGCGGAACACCACACCCTGAAATGGCTCCTGATGTTGTCAATAACTCTTGGGGTGGCGGTCCCGGATTAAATGAATGGTTCAGACCGATGGTACAAGCTTGGAGAGCGGCAGAAATTTTCCCTGAATTCTCAGCAGGCAATACGACATTGACGAATCCTGGAGGAGCAGGTTCGATTGCTGTACCTGCAAATTACCCGGAATCGTTTGCTACAGCAGCGACAAATAATGCTAATGCACTTGCTTCTTTCTCATTGCGCGGTCCATCTCCATATGGTGAGTCGAAGCCGGATATTTCCGCACCGGGTGTTAATATCCGTTCCGCTGTTCCTGGAGGCAGCTATGAGGGCGGCTGGAATGGCACCTCTATGGCAGGTCCGCACGTATCAGGTGTGGTAGCGCTATTGAAACAATTGAATGCAAACCTGACTGTAGATGAAATTGAAACAATTATAACGGAAACAGCGGTACCATTAACAGACAGCACATATCCGACTGTTCCGAATAACGGTTATGGTGCAGGTTTAGTGGATGCTCATGCTGCGGTTGCTTCAATTGTAGACGGACTTGGAACGATTGCTGGTACGGTAACAATTGAAGGCGACGATGATGAAAATCCTACTTTTACGCATGAACCTGTAAGAGAGTCTTATAAATCAATGGACCTTCCGTTATCAATTACAGCTGCTGATAACGTATCAGTCAATTCTGTAGTTGTTTCTTATAAGAAGGCAGATGGAACGTGGGCGCAAATCCCAGCTGTTCGCTCAGCGGGAGATTATAAGTCCGGAACATATAATGCAACATTGCCGGGATCTGAATTAACAGGTAATTCTGTGGATTATAAGTTTGTCATCACAGACTTCGGCGGAAATATTGTAGAAACACCTGTTTATAGTGCAGCATTATTAAACGGTATTTCTGTAGGTTATTTTGAAGATTTTGAGTCAACACCGATTGGCTGGACAAGTTTTGGAACGGCTGATTGGAAGTGGGGAGTTCCGACTGTAGGACCGGGGTCTGCATACTCTGGTGAAAAAGTATTTGCGACAAACTTGTCTGGCACTTACGAGGCAAGAGCAAATATGAGTCTGCAAATGCCTCCGATTGATCTTCCGGAAGGGAACAGCTATTTGCAGTTCAAACAATGGTATAACCTGGAGAGAAATTATGATTTCGGTCATGTATTCATCTCCACTGATGGTGAGAACTTTACGCAATTGGCTCGTTTCAATGATTTATCAAACGAGTGGGTTAATGGAGAAATCGATCTAAGCGAGTATGCCGGACAACGTGTTTATATCCAATTTAATTTAACAACAGACGGGTCGGTTCAAAGACCTGGCTGGTTCATTGATGATGTTGCTCTATCAGATACACCTAGTGAAGCAACTGGAAATGCAAAAAAAGGTACGGAAAAACTTAATGAATCGGCTAACGGCAATAAAGGAGCGCTAGGGGTTGTGGATAATCCAGGTTCTTCAGCAAAACAGAAAGTAGATCCGAATAAAATCGTACCACTCAAAGAAGTGAAAGAAAAAGAGGAAGTTAGTTCGGATAAACCTGCTCCAGCATTGCTGCCGCTATCTGCGAAAGTTAATGTCCTTGAGACAGGACGTTCAGTCTATACAAATCCTCAGGATGGTTCGTATCAATTTGTCAGCTCAAGCGGAACGTTTACTTTGCAAGCTTCGTCTTATGGTTATGTATCGCAAACACAATCTGTAACAGTGGAACGTGACGGAACAAGCACAGCGAACTTTGTTCTGCAGCCAATTCCGCAAGGGCAAGTTTCCGGTTCAATTACAAATGCCCAAACAGGCGAGCCTGTTGCAGGAGCTACCATTTTCCTAGTTGAAGATGCTGCTATAGCACCTGTAACAACAGATGAAGAAGGAAACTTCAGTTTAACTGCTTACGAAGGCTCTTATACAGTGAAAATTACTGCGCCGGGCTATGCAGGAACGCAAACAGAAGTGACAATTGAAGGCGGAGAAACTTCTACCTTAGAAATTTCCCTTAACCCTTTCATTGGTTATGAGGGTGAAATTGGCTATGACGATGGCACAGCAGAAAATGCCCGTGCTTATAACGCAGCAGGAAATAAATGGGCTGTGAAAATGTCATTGGCAGAGGGAGAAAGGCAAGCGAGTGTAACCGGAGCGTTGCTTCGTTTCTGGGATACAAGTTGGCCAAATCCAGGAGGAACAGCATTCCAAGTATCCGTTCATGATGCAAATGCAGATGGATCACCAGGAAATCTTATCGCAGGACCATTTGATGCAGAAGCTCAGCGTGACGGCACATGGACACGTGTTGACTTAAGTGAGCACGGTATTATGGTTGATGGTGATTTCTATATCGTCTATACACAAACTTTAGCAAATCCAAATTCGCCGGGATTAGCAACTGATGAGGATGGCGAGTTTTCCGGACGCAGCTGGGGTGAAGTGAGCGGAGTTTGGGCACCGTCACCTGAAGCGGAAGGTAACTACATGATTCGAGCAATCGTTAATTATGAAGTATCGGCACCGCAAATTACATCACCGGTAAATGGTGCATATTCGAATCAAGAAGAAGTGACTTTAGAAGGGGCTACATCACCAAATATGTCAGTGGAAGTTTTCCATGGAGATGAAGTAGCTGCAACTGTAACGGCAAATGCAGAAGGTAAATTCTCAACTCCTGTCAAGCTGAACACAGGTGAGAATACATTTAAGGTGCGTGTCACAACAGAACGCGGCTATAGCGAAACATCCGAAGCGGTAACGGTCATCTACGATGCAGATGCGCCTGAATTAACGATTACTGCTCCTATAGATGGTTCGAAGTCCAATCGTGAAACTGTTACAGTAACAGGTTCGATTACTGACGCGTATTTAGACGCAGTAACGGTAAATGGTGAAAAAGCAACTGTTAAAGATGGAAAATATAGTAAGCGAATCTTGCTAGAAGAGGGATTAAATACAATTACGGTTAAAGCGACAGATTTAGCCGGCAATGAAACAGAAGAAAGCGTAACGGTTGATGTGAAATTTACAGCTCCGGAAATTACGAACCTGGTGCCGACTGAAGATAAAGTTTTATTGAGCGGTGATACAGTGAAGATTGAATTCGACAGTGAACCAGGACTGGAAGCAGTATTCTCAATCTTAATGCCGTTAACGAATATTGTCGGGGCGCCTGCCAATGCGCTTGAACTGCCGATGAGAGAAACATCTCCTGGCCATTATGTCGGCTATTACACAGCAACGAGAAATGTTGTGGCGCCGGGAGCACAAGTTGAAGTGAAAGTAACAGATGATTATCAAAATGTAACAACTCAAAGAGCAAGCGGCCTGCTTTATATTAACCAGCAATAACAGCCGTTTAATCAAGGGCACCTCTATAAAAGTCGGCAGTATGACTTTTGGAGGTGCCTTATTTAATCATATTTTAGAAAGGCTTTACATAAATTTTTATGAAATATATTAGCAATTTGCCTAGTTTTTCATAGTATATATGGACATTTGCATAGGAGGGAACATCGTGAAAATACACATTGTCCAAAAAGGAGATACTCTGTGGAAAATTGCCCAGAAGTACGGCGTGCAATTTGAAGAGTTGAAACAAATCAATTCGCAGTTGAGTAATCCAGACATGATCATGCCTGGAATGAAGATTAAGGTGCCGAGTTCTGGGACTGCAAAGAATACACAAATGCAATCGAACACAAAAATCAATTTCGGCTCTAAAAAAGAAGCCCCTATTCCAGGTGTCACTGCCTCTCCAATCAAAGAAATGCCAATGAAGGAGATGGTTTCACCCACACCTGCACAACCGGAACCGATGATGTTTGAGCAACAGCCGAAAGTTATTAAAGAACAGCCGATGCCAATGCCGCAACCTGCACCGGTAATACCGCAAATGCCTCAGCCAATTATTCCTGATGTCGATATTAATAATTATTACATGGTGAATATGTCAAATATGATGGTACAAAAGCCGCAGCAAATGCAGCCGCAGGCACCGCCAGTACAGAAGCAAGAACAGCCTGTGTCGCCGATGCCTGTACCGGAACCGGCTCCTGCGCCTGCGGCAAAGCCGATTGTTGCAGAGGAAGAAAAAGAAGAAGCGCCAGTACAAATACAGCCTTATCCGGTAATGGCTGAGGGATGTGTGCCGATTACGCCTGTTATGCCGGGTGCAGGATTCTGTCCGCCAGTGTATCCGATGCATCATCTGATGAATCAGCCAATGTATGGACCCGGACCGGTACAAATGCAGCCGATGATGCCTCAACATCATCATTATCATGAAAGCTCCAGCTGGCATGAACCACAGATGGCATCATGGCAATACGGCGAGTATATGCCGGTAATGCATCAACAGCAGTGGGCGCCTTTTTATGGAGGAATGCCATATAATCCGGGAGTAAATATGCAGGCTCCAAATATGTCTCCTCATGGCATGCATCATCATGTCGAATCAAGTAGCAGTCATCACCATGCAGCTCAAATGATACAGCCTACTTATTATCAAACAGCTCATGCGGGAACAGAAATGACCAATATGCCAATTATGGAAGAGGAAGAAGAAGATTGCGGCTGCGGAGGCCCTAAATTTCCATCTGAAGCGGGAGGGGAGATGAATGCAGCTCCACAGCCGGCACAATATTATCAACCGCAAATGCAACAATGGGATCAATATCAAAAAGCGGAAAGTCATTCTCAGATGAATGATTCCCAGATGAATGATTCTCAGATGAACGCCGGTCAGTATGGGAGTGCGTATCAGCCGCAAATGAGCAATAATCAAGCGCCGATGGGCGGCAGCTCGAATAATATGTATCAACCGCCAATGGGAGAAAACCAGGCTAACATGTACCCTCCTCAAATGGGGATGAATACAGCAAGCATGTATCCTCCTCAAATGGGGATGAATACAGCAGGCATGTATCCTCCTCAAATGGGGATGAATACAGCAGGCATGTACTCTCCTCAAATGGGGATGAATACAGCAGGCATGTATCCTCCTCAAATGGAGATGAATACAGCAGGTACGAACTCTTCGCCAATGACAGGAGGCTCGGCAGACATGCAGCAGCCTCAAATGGGAGGAAACACAGCCAACATGTATTCTCTTCCAACGGGAAGCCAGCAGGCCGTTCCTCAGGCACAAAGTAATATGCCATATCAGATGCCGATGCAGCCGTGGCCTCAAGGAATGCCACAGTCGCAAATGAACCCGAATCAACCAAACGTCTTTGTTCCGCATATGAACTATCCAGCGGGCAATCCTGCTCCGTTCTATGGTCAAGATGATTATGCGTCAGATATCGGTCAGATGAAAAATTATTCGGATGCTTTCGATCTGCCTAGATATGCAGATGAGAGCAATGAGTAGCAGACATTATAGCGGGATACGGCGTTTAGAAAGTCACGCTTCTGCCAGTTTAAGAAGAGCTGGAATTGATTTGAGAAAGCTGCAATCAATTAGAGAAAATGTAATGATTGCTCAGACAAGTGCCGGTAAATTCCTGTTGAAAGGCTTCAGTAACTCAAAAAGGCTGGAAAATCAAAGGAAATTAACAAAACTTTTGCGTGAGAATGGTTTTAGGAGAACATACCGCTTCATTGAGGAGCTTGAACCCTTTGTTTATGACGGCTATATATTTGCATGGATTGAATTCCTTCCTTCCTCCAGAAAAAAATTCTCTTATTCTTCAAGACATTCAAGGGAGGAAGGGTTGCATTTGCTTGAAGAGTTTCATAGGACAACGCAGAAATTTTATGATCGTATTCCTGTTTCGCGCTTTAATCAATTAGATAAATGGAGAGACCGTTTCGATGAATTTGAAGATAATACCGGGGTTGTTAGGAAATACGTCTCAAATGATATTATTCAAACTTGGTTAAAATGGGGGAAGCGTTCGCTAAAAGGACTTCGTAAGTACGAAAATGATCTGTATGCTGAACCGCTTTGCATAGTTCATGGAGATGTGGCCCATCACAATTTTTTTTATAAAGAAGATGGAAGCCTATATTTAATAGACTTTGATTTAATAAGTAAAGCACCGCCTTTAATTGATTTTTTGCAATACAGTAACCGAATTATGCCGGACATCTCAGGAAGCGCCGAACTTTGGAGTTACGAGCAGCTGAGAAAATATAAAAATAATAAAGCTTTTCTTTACGCGCTTCTATTTCCGACAGATATTTTCAGGGAGTGGAACAGGTTAATCCGCGAGAATGATTTCCATAACAACAATTATCTCCATTCTGTTTGGCTGCTGACAGTTGAGGATTTTTCAAAGCGTATAAGAATGTATAAAGAAATAACGGATTTGCTTTAATCTGAATAGAACACCCAGGAAATTAAAAGAGGCTGACTGGAAGTGAATTTGTGCCAGATTCACTTTCAGTCAGCTTCTTTGTTAAATGAAAAAGGACCGGTGCCGGTTTTTCTTATTGCATTTTGGGCAGACTATGACAATGAGATGTAGAATGTATCCGTGAGGTGATAGCATGCGCAAATTTATGATGGGACAAAAGCTATATTTATCTGCGGTGATTTGTATGGCGTGTTTATTCAATATACCTGTAGGTGTAAAGATTAGTCAGGCAGAGGAACTTGCAATCCCTATTTTCAAAGTAACACTACAAAGTATTTTTTTGGATGGCGAATTAACTGAAGAAATCGTCTTTAAAGAATCAGCTTCTCCGGAAGAAGTGATGCAGCAATATGCAGATTGGGAGCTTGTCAAGCAGACGGATAAGGAGCTTGTTTTTCAGAAGCGAATTAATGATATATCTCCATTGCTGAAAACGAATGGTTACTTCGGATTAACGGAAGACGGGGTATTATCCATTTTTAACGGCAGACCTTCCGATTCGGATGTTATCCACTCATTTTTCCAAATCGATGTGGACATGCTTGAAGTAAAGAAGCAACAGGAGCTTGGTGATGGCATTAGAGTGAATGATAAAGACCAGTTTCAGGCTGTTCTTGAAACGTTTAAACCGTATAGGCAGCCATAGCACAAAAATAGGCGCAGAAAATACAACCGTTTGGCGACAGGGGCTTTCAGAATATCTGAACAGTCCCTTTTCTATACAATGAAGTATATTATTAAGCGAAATCAAAGACCGGTGACGGTTTTTCTCTTTGTCCAACCTTACACCTGCCATGCTCGGTCCTAAGCCACCCCTCCCAAGAAACCAAAATCGGGTTTCTCGTGCGGTTTGTCTTAGTCCTGCCGCATGGCTCCTTTTTCATTGAGGTGGTGGCAAGGAGTTAAATCAAAAATGAAAAAGGACCGGTGACGGTTTTTCTCGTTTTACTCAACTTCTTAGATAAACTATGTTAAAATGATTAACAGTCAAAGATAGGAGCGAGAGAGTTTGTACGATTATATTAAAGGTACGGTAGAATTTATTGCGCCACAATACATCGTAGTAGAGAATGGTGGGATCGGGTATCGGATAATGACGCCTAATCCTTTTGTTTTTTCTGTGGACGGCAAAGTCCAAACAGTTTTCACCTTTCATTATGTGCGTGAGGATTTGGTGGCTTTATATGGTTTTAAAACAAGAGAAGAAAAAGGATTATTCGAGAAGCTGCTGAATGTGACGGGGATTGGTCCGAAAGGTGCATTGGCAATTTTGGCATCCGGTCAAGTACAGGCTGTCGTGCAGGCAATCGAGAATGAGGATGAGAAGTTCCTGCTCAAATTCCCGGGAGTCGGCAAGAAAACAGCCCGCCAAATGATTCTTGACTTGAAAGGCAAGCTTGAAAATATTGTTCCTGATTACTTCCCGAATCTGTTCAATGATGCATTGGAAACAACTGCTTTTGGAAATAATGAACAACTGGAAGAGGCAATGGAAGCACTGAAGGCTTTAGGCTATTCAGAACGGGAAATCGTGAAGGCGCGTAAAGTGCTCGAGAAAGAAAATAAAACGACAGAAGAATATATTAAAGCAGCACTGCAGTTGCTTTTGAAATAGGAGGTGGATAGTATGGAAGAAAGAATCGTTCGATATGAAGCAGAATCAGAAGAAATAACTTTTGAGCAAACGTTGCGCCCGCAAAGCTTGAAGCACTATATCGGGCAAAGCAAGGTGAAGGAGAATTTGCAAGTCTTTATAGAGGCGGCAAAAATGCGTCAGGAAACGCTCGATCATGTTCTTCTTTACGGTCCCCCCGGCTTAGGTAAAACAACGCTGGCTACGATTATTGCCAACGAAATGGGTGTCAATATTAAAACGACATCCGGTCCGGCAATCGAGAGACCGGGTGACTTGGCGGCTGTACTGGCGACATTGCAGCCGGGAGATGTGCTATTTATTGATGAAATACATCGTCTGCCAAGAGCAATCGAAGAAGTGTTATATCCGGCGATGGAGGATTTTTGCCTTGACATCGTGCTTGGGAAAGGTCCGGAAGCTAGAAGTGTCCGACTTGATTTACCGCCTTTCACATTAGTTGGTGCAACAACGCGAGCCGGGTCACTGAGTGCTCCGCTTCGAGACAGGTTCGGTGTTTTATGCAGATTGGAGTATTATACAGAAGATCAGCTGCAAAATATAGTTGTCAGAACAGCTGAGATTTTGGAGACAGAGATGCATGAATCGGCAGCTCTGGAAATTGCTAGGCGCTCAAGGGGAACACCTCGTATCGCCAATCGCCTGCTCAGACGCGTTCGCGACTTTGCGCAAGTGAAGGGAACGGGAGAGATTACGATGGAGCTTGCCCAATACTCATTAGAGCTGATGCAGGTGGACCGTTTAGGTCTTGACCATATCGATCATAAGCTGCTAAAAGGGATTATTGAGAAGTTCAAGGGTGGACCTGTCGGTGTCGAAACGATTGCTGCAAGCATCGGTGAAGAAGCCGCAACGATTGAAGATGTGTATGAGCCATACTTACTGCAAATCGGTTTTCTGCAGCGGACCCCGAGGGGGCGAATGGCGACATACTCTGCTTATGAGCATTTCGGAATGGAGATGCCGCAATGAGTTCATTGCCGAAATTGTTGATGGTTGTCGGCGGCGTCATTTTTGTTTTAGGATTTCTCATGCAGTTTATCAAACTCGGTAAATTACCGGGTGATATTATCATCAAAAAAGAAAATGCAACATTTTATTTTCCGATAGTGACAAGTATCGTATTGAGTATACTAGTATCTGCAATACTGTTCATAATCGGCAAATTTCGTTAAAATAGGTAACGTTAGATTACAATAGGAAATTAGGAAGTGACATCAGGTGAAAGTCGATATATTTGACTTCTATTTACCGGAGGAGCGTATTGCGCAAACCCCTCTCGCAAATAGAGAAGAAAGCCGTTTAATGGTTTTAAATAAAGAAACAGGGGAAACGAGTGACCATATTTTTAAGGATATTTTGCAGTTCTTAAAACCGGGCGATTGTCTCGTTTTAAATGATACAAAGGTATTGCCTGCCCGTTTGTTCGGTATTAAAGAAGATACAGGAGCAAAAGTGGAATGTCTGCTTCTGAAGCAGGAAGAAGAAGATACGTGGGAAGTGCTTGTAAAGCCTGCCAAGCGTATAAAGGTTGGCACAACAATTGTCTTTGGTGATGGAGAGCTGAAAGCGACATGTACTGAAGAGCTTGAGCATGGAGGAAGAAAAATTAAATTCTCTTATGATGGCATTTTTTATGAAGTGCTTGAGGCGCTAGGTTCAATGCCGCTTCCTCCATATATTAAAGAGCAATTGGAAGAAAAGGATCGTTATCAGACAGTTTATGCTCGTGAAAGAGGATCAGCTGCCGCGCCGACTGCTGGATTGCATTTCACAAAACAATTGCTGGAAGATATCCGCAATATGGGTGTCAATATCGCGTTTATTACGCTTCATGTCGGGCTTGGTACGTTCCGTCCGGTAAGTGTCGATGATATCAACGAGCATGAGATGCACTCAGAATATTATCAGATGACAGAAGAGACAGCTGCCCTGTTGAATGAAACGAAGCAAAATGGCCGACGTATTATTTCAGTCGGAACAACTTCAACGAGAACGTTGGAAACCATCGCCTCGAAGCATGATGGCCAGTTCCGTGCAGAAAGCGGCTGGACGGATATTTTCATTTATCCTGGCTATGAATTTAAAGCGATTAGTGGCATGATTACCAATTTCCACTTGCCGAAATCGACGCTAATCATGCTGATCAGCGCGCTTGCGGGCAGAGAAAATGTATTAGCCGCATATAATCAGGCTGTCGAGAAAAACTATCGATTCTTTAGTTTTGGCGACGCTATGCTGATTGTTTAAGGTTTGTAAGAAGAAAGGAAGAATAACTATTGACTGCAATACGCTATGAACTTATAAAAACTTGTAAGCAAACAGGAGCTCGACTTGGACGTGTGCACACGCCGCACGGCTCTTTCGATACACCTTGTTTCATGCCTGTAGGAACGCTTGCTACTGTTAAAACGATGTCTCCGGAAGATTTGAAGGAACTGGGAGCAGGCATCATCTTAAGCAATACTTATCACTTATGGCTTCGTCCGGGACATGAAATTATTAAGGAAGCTGGTGGGCTTCACAAATTCATGAACTGGGACCGTGCGATCTTAACAGATTCAGGCGGTTTCCAAGTATTCAGCTTGAGCGATTTCCGCAAAATTGAAGAGGAAGGCGTCCATTTCAGAAATCACCTGAATGGAGACAAGCTGTTCCTTTCTCCTGAAAAAGCGATGGAAATCCAAAATGCGCTAGGGTCAGACATTATGATGGCATTTGATGAATGCCCTCCGTTCCCGGCTACATTCGAATATATGAAAAAATCGGTGGAAAGAACATCAAGATGGGCGGAACGTTGCTTAAAAGCACACGCAAGACCGAACGATCAAGGTTTATTCGGTATTGTTCAAGGCGGAGAGTTTGAAGAGCTACGTAAACAAAGCGCGAAAGATCTTGTATCACTTGATTTCCCTGGATATGCAATCGGCGGTCTGTCTGTCGGTGAGCCGAAGGACATTATGAACAGAATGCTTGAGTATACAACACCGCTATTACCGAGCGACAAGCCTCGTTACCTAATGGGTGTAGGTTCTCCTGACTCATTAGTAGACGGAGCTCTTCGCGGTATCGATATGTTCGACTGCGTGTTGCCTACACGTATTGCCCGCAACGGCACATTGATGACAAGCGAAGGAAGACTTGTCGTTAAAAATGCAAAATATGCGCGCGATTTCGGTCCGCTTGATCCGAACTGTAAGTGTCACGTATGCCGAAATTACAGCCGAGCATACATTCGTCACTTAATTCGTTGTGATGAAACATTCGGAATTCGTTTAACTACTTATCATAACCTGTATTTTCTGTTAAACTTAATGAAGCAAGTCCGACAAGCGATTATGGATGATCGTCTTGGCGACTTCAAAGAAGAGTTTTTCGAACAATATGGTTTCAATAAGCCGAACGCGAAGAATTTCTAAAAATAAACATCTTTGAAAGGAGTGAATGGAATGGCTAATACATTAGCAACAATTGCACCTTTATTAGTAATGTTTGTCCTGTTTTATTTCCTATTGATCCGCCCACAGCAAAAACGCCAGAAAGCGGTTCAAACAATGCAGAATGAATTGCAAAAAGGTGATAAGGTTATTACAATCGGCGGTCTTCATGGATTTGTCGATGCAATGGACGAAGGTACTGTCGTTATTAAATGTGGAGATGGAAGCCGTCTTACGTACGACCGTGCAGCGATCCGCGAAGTTGCTCAAAAAGCTTCAGCACAATAATATCTGCATAATAAGGACGACTCAGCAGTGAAATTATTTCAGCTGCTGAGTCGTTTTTTATTGCACTAAAGAAAGCATATTTCTTTGAACTTAAATAGCTGTTTTTCTTTATTTCTGATTTCCCCCGGATAAATTGACGCCGAGGACGCCTCCCATCATACAAACGAGAACATAACACAATGACTGAATCCATTCTTTTGCCGTGAAGGTTTGGTCGAATCCTAAGTATTGAAACGCCAAAATGATAAGAGTATATAATAAGCCTGTGCCGCCTCCAAGCAGCAATCCTTGTCTTTTCCCTTTCCCTCCGGAAATTAAGCCCCCGATAAAAATAGAAATAAAAGAGAGAATAAGAATTAAATACGAAATCGATGATTCGGTTAACGATGTAAATCGTAATAATAGTGAAAAGAATAGGCTGAAAATGATAGCGAATATAAAGATGCTCACAGTGCCATAAACAATGGCAGATCCCATTTTTCGTGTTTCCATAATGTGCTATACTCCTTTCATTTTAAAGGCAATTATTCTAGTACAAGCATATGAAAGGCTAACCGGGAATAGAACAAGGAAACATGTAATGATTGCCGGACTTGAGGTTATCCTAAAAGAAAAAGTGAAGGGCAAATTTATTTATATGAATGAATTAATCATCATTATTTTTAGAACGATTTTTATGTATGCTTTGATTATTATCATTTTTCGGCTGATGGGAAAAAGAGAAATCGGGGAAATGAGTCTATTGGACTTAGGCGTATTTCTGATGCTTGCCGAACTTGCCGCTGTTGCCATTGAAGATATTAATGTAACTTTAATTGAAGCGATTGTGCCGATGGTATCGTTAATGATTATCCAAATAACGCTCGCAATCATCTCACTGAAAATACCTAAATTCCGCAAGCTGCTTGATGGAAAGCCGACTATCATCATACACAACGGAAAAGTGGATGAGAAGGCTATGAAAACTCAGCGTTATAATTTCGATGATATGTTGTTGCAACTGAGGGAGCAAAACATATTTACTTTGTCAGAGGTTGACTATGCGATCCTGGAACCATCGGGGAAGTTATCCGTTTTAAAGAAAAGCACCGGTTCTGAGAAAGAGGCAACTATTATTCCGCTGCCTCTTATTTTGGATGGCATCATACAGGTCGACAACTTGCGGTACTTCGACATTCGTGAGGAATGGCTGGTTGAACAGCTTCGTCAAAATGGCTACCATGATTATCGGAAAATCTCTTATTGCAGTTTATATCGAGGAGTTTTAACAATCGACCTGATAGATGAGTAACTATTTTTTCTTTCTGAACACATTAAAAGCGGAAAGTTCACTGATTGTAATAACTTTTAGTAAAAGGCAAAGCAACAGGAAGCAAGCACCGGAAAGTAAGATGGAAATATATAAAGCGTATGAATTGGTCATGGTTTCATAAATAACGTGGCCGATCCAGCCGGATAGAAACGTAATGATAATCGTTAATAAATAATCTTTAATCTCAAATGCAAAAGTAATTCTTTTGGAAATAGTTGCGAAGTGCAAAAAGGTAACTAGTACTGTGCTTGCTGCGATACCAATAGCAGTGCCCATGATGCCAAGCTGTGGCTGAGAAGATAGCGCGAAAATCAAGCCCAGCTTAACTATGGCTCCAATCAGTGAATTGATCATGGCAGCTTTCGCCAAGTTAAGTGCCTGCAAGATTGATTGAAGCGGCATTTGATAGTAAATAAAAATACATATAGGTGCCAGAAAAGTAATATAAACGGCGGCATGATTGTTGTTGTACATCAATTCCATGAGCGGATCGGCAAAAACAAACAGAACCATCATTGAAAGGCAGCCTGTTATAAAAATAATCCGCAATGCTTGATGCAGTCGGTAGGAAACAAGTTTCATGTTGCCTAAAGATGCAGCCTCACTCACGGCCGGCACTAACGAAGTGGACAGCGAAATCGTGATAAAGGAAGGAAGCATCAGCACCGGCCAGGCATAGCCGACGAGCTCGCCGTATTGCTGAGTCGCCATGGCAGTAGATACACCTGCAATCGCTAGGCTTTGAGCTACAACAATCGGCTCGAGAAACCAAGATACATTGCTTATGAGTCTGCTGCCTGTCGAAGGAAGCGCGATGCTTAGCAATTGCGATAACGTCTCTTTTCCTTGTTTTATTTGTGAGAAAAACTTGTTTCGGAGACGAAAATGCTTTTTAACTTTAAAGCTTGTCAATAAATAAAGCAGGGAAACGAGTTCTCCAATGACAGATGCAAACATGGCAGCCGCTGCCGCATACTCGATCCCGTAAGGAAGAAATGTCTTAGTTAAGTAAGCAATAAGAAGAATACGAATCACTTGTTCCAAAATGATGGCTATAGCTCCCGGTTTCATGTTTTGTTTACCTTGGAAATAGCCGCGAATAACCGCTGACACAGCGACAATCGGAATAATCGGCGTAATTGCAATCAGCGGCCAAATAACCCGTTCGTCCGTAAAAAGCGTTTGCGATAATAAAGGGGCTAAAATCAGCAAAGCAGGAGTGAATAGGAGAGAAAGTCCTAATGTGATACTTAAAGAGACCACCAATATTTTTTTTATCCGCTTTTCATCACCGACAGCATTTGCCTCGGCAACAAACTTTGCTATGGCAACAGGCAAACCGATTTGAGTAACCGTAATGACAAGAAAGAGTGTGGGTAAGGCCATCATGTAAAGGCCTACTCCTTCTCCGCCGATTACTCTTGCGACGACGATCCGATTGATGAAGCCTAACACTCTTGTAATCAGTCCGGCAGCGAGGAGTATGAGTGTTCCTTGAAAAAACTTAGACATTTGCCATTACCTGCCTTCTCATAATTGTCGAAATACTCTACAATTAACTATATGCATCAAAGTGGACAAAGCATGACAAAGGAAGCTCAATTAACTTATGAGGGGTTGTGGAATGCTATGAATGGGACTCATCCTTATGCACAATATAGGCAAACGCTGAATTTAGCCATTAGGAGCAAATGCAATGAATTTTCCATTTTTGGCTACAATGATGTGACGGACGATCAGATTTGGGATTACTTGCTCTTAAAGAAGTGGAAGAAGGATAAAGAGGATGTTCATCTGCACCAATTGATAAACGATGTGTTATCAGTGAAAATTGGGGAGTTCATGCATTTTAAAACGATTGAAGCTTTTAAGTATTCACAGGAAAATAAAGGTCCGGATTTTGAATCATTCAAGGATTTATTTAAATGATCCTAATAAGGAATCCTAAACCTAAATTGACAGTCTTTCTAAATTAACTCATAATAATGAAGGAGTTAAGAGGATTAAATGATTGTGCCAAATCTTTCTATATGAAGCAGCAATTTTGTAAGATTGATGGAATTGGTTATTACATAATTATCTTTCATACTGCAAGATCAGGCCTAAATGTCGTAAGGAGGCTTTTGCTTAATGGTTAAAAGATCTAGAATAGTCGCGTTCCTGCTTCTGGTCATTACTATTTTCTCTCTGATCGGCACGACTACATCAGGAATAGTAAAAGACATTAAGCTCGGATTGGATTTACAAGGCGGCTTTGAAGTTCTCTATGAAGTTCACACAGTAGATGGTTCGAAAGTGACAACGGAAGTTTTAAACAGCACGGTAGATGCCCTCCGTCAAAGAATTGACGTTCTAGGTGTCAATGAGCCTGTTATTAGTATTGAAGGCGAAGACCGTGTCCGTGTACAACTGGCAGGCGTCAGCAATCAGGCTGATGCAAGGGAGATGCTGTCTACATCTGCACAATTGACGTTCAGAGACTATAACGACAAAGTTATGCTAACAGGCTCTGATTTAAAAGAGAACGGAGCTAAGCTGACATTTGATGAAAATAACCAGCCAGCCGTTGAAGTAACGTTAAAAGACGCGAATAAATTTAAAGAAGTAACACAAACGGTTTCTGCTATGCCTGCACCTACTAATGTGTTGGCAATCTGGCTGGACTTTGAAGACGGAGTAAGTACATACCAAACTCCTGAAGGACAAGCGAATATGATTTCGGCTCCTTTTGTAAGCCAAGTATTCAATCAAACAACTGTATTGATTACCGGGTCATTTACAAATGAAGAAGCGACTAACTTGGCTAATCTTTTAAATGCCGGTGCTCTGCCGGTAGACTTAGAGGAAATCTATTCTACATCAGTAGGAGCGAAATTCGGTGAGGATGCCTTAAAAGACACAATTTTCGCCGGATTTATTGGGGTAGCGGCTGTTTACTTATTCATGGTATTCTTCTACCGTTTCCCGGGTGTTATTGCTGTTGTAACCTTATCAGCGTATATTTACTTAATTTTGCTGATCTTTGATTGGATGCATGCCGTACTGACATTGCCGGGTATCGCAGCCTTGATCTTAGGGGTAGGAATGGCCGTTGACGCCAACGTTATTACCTATGAACGGATTAAAGAGGAATTGCGGGTCGGAAGAAGTATACGAACGGCTACTACGCTAGGAAATAAAACATCACTCGTTACAATTATGGATGCAAACTTAACAACACTGCTGGCTGCCGGAGTTATGTTCTATTTTGGTACAAGCTCTGTAAAAGGCTTTGCAACAATGTTAATCATCAGTATCCTGATGGGTATCCTGACTAACGTTTTCGTAACCCGTCTTCTATTATCACTTTGCGTAAACAGCGGTCTTCTTGATAAGAGACCGGGCTGGTTCGGAGTGAAGAAGAAGGATATTCAAGATATTCATCAAACAGCGGATGTTCTATCGCTGCCGACTAAATTTGACCGATTTGACTTTGTTAAAAACCGTAAAGTTTACTATATCATTTCTTCTGCCATTACGGTATTAGGAATAGTCGCATTGTTCGTGTTCAAACTGAATCTGAGCATTGACTTTACACAAGGTACAAGACTGGAAATTACATCTGATAAGCCGTTTACGACAGAACAGGTTCAAGCGGATATTGAAGAATTCGGCATCAACAGCGATGATATCGTTCTATCTGGCGATAACAATGAAACGGCGGTTGTTCGTACGGCAGATGAACTATCTAAGTCTGAAGTATTAGAAGTGAAAACTTTCTTCCATGATAAATATGGACATGATCCAAACATCAGTACAGTTTCTCCGACAGTCGGAAAAGAACTGGCTAAAAATGCATTAATGTCAGTGTTAATCGCTTCGGTCGGTATCATTTTATATGTATCGGTTCGTTTCGAATGGCGCATGGGTCTACCGGCTGTATTGGCGCTATTGCATGATGCATTCTTTATCATCATTGTATTTAGCGTACTACAGATTGAAGTCAACTTGAACTTCATCGCTGCTGTGCTAACCATTATCGGTTACTCTATCAATGATACGATTGTAACGTTTGACCGTGTCCGGGATAACATGAAGAAGAAACGTGTAATCAAAACTGTAGCTGAACTGGAAGAAGTGGCAAATGTAAGTGTTCGTCAAACGATGATTCGTACAATCAATACTATTGTTACAGTATTGCTGACAGTTATTGCATTATGTATCTTCGGTAGCGAATCAATCTTCACATTCTCACTTGCGTTACTGATCGGTATGATATGTGGCGTTTATTCGTCTATCTTTATCGCAACGCAAATATGGTTGGATTTGAAGAAAAAAGAATTAGCAAAAAAAGGCGAGCTAATCACTTACGTTGAAAAGAAAAAATATAGTGACGAGCCGCAAGTATAAATGAAAAAAGATGATCTCTGTACTCAGAGGTCATCTTTTTTTGTTTGAATACATTTAACCCAAAAGGACCGGTGACGGTTTTTCTTGAAAGAGAAAGAATATATTTTTAGACTTAGATGGCTGTCTAACCTTACACCTGCCATGCTCGGAGGCCTACAGGATGTAGGTCACATCGGCGAAGACATGCGGCTGTGGCGTTCTTAGCCGATGCTCCTTTTATACGTCCCTTTTCGAAAACCAAAGGTGGGTTTCTTGTGTGGGGCTCTCAGGATGAGAGTCACAGCGACGAAGATATGCGGACGTAGCGCTCTTAGTCGCTGTTCCTTCTTAGACTTTGTCTAGCTACAGCGGCCAGCCAGTTTTCATCTTAGATAATCTCCCATGAGTATCTTGTCAAATTCATGACTGGTAAGTGATGAATTTGACAGCTCGAGGTCATAAGCCAAATCACTCCAGAAATTTTACAATTTCCTACGTGATTCGTCTTATGCAGGTCGGAGGCTCTCAGGACGAGAGTCACAGCGACGAAGATATGCGGACGTAGCGTCCTTAGTCGCTGTTCCTTACTTGCGGGCCGCTTCCGCTTTTCGGTTCCCGCATGCCTCCTTTTTCATTGAAGAAAAATCAAGGAGTGAAATCAAAAATGAAAAAGGACCGGTAACGGTTTTTCTTAATGTTTGGGAACAATAACGAGATAAGGCATTGTAAAGAAGTGTTAGGGAGGATTTATTGAATGAGTGAAAAGGATCGTTTTAAACAAGCGGAATTTGCTGCTACACTCGGAATTGTAGTTAATATTGCTTTAGCTGTTTTAAAGGGAGTAGTCGGTGTTCTTGCGAATAGTAGAGCGCTGATTGCAGATGCGATTCATTCTGCTTCGGACGTAGTCGGTTCTTTTGCGGTTTACTTAGGCTTAAGAGCTGCTAAGGAGCCGCCGGATGAAGAACATCCATACGGACATGGAAAGGCTGAATCTATCGCAGCTATTATCGTCAGTTTACTTCTTTTATTGGTCGGGCTAGAGGTGGGGTATTCGTCGATTAAATCCTTTTTTACTGTCCGTGAACCGACTAAGCCTTTTGCATTAATAGTCATAGTCATTTCGATTGTCGTCAAAGAGGCGTTATTCCGTTATAAATTCCGATTAGGCACAAAGCTTGCAAGCAAAGCGTTAATCGCGAATGCTTATGAGCATCGGTCGGATGTGTATTCTTCGGTTGCGGCACTTGTGGGTGTCGGGGCGTCTGTTATCGGTGCGAAAACAGGATTACAATGGTTGGAGTATGGCGATCCGGCTGCCAGTTTTGTTGTGGCGATTTTAGTCATTAAAATGGCTTATACATTAGGGAAAGACTCCATTATTAATACATTGGATCATGTGCTGCCAGCAGAGGAAGTTGAACCATTAAAACAAGTTATTTTAGAGAACAAAGATGTGCTTAAAATCAATTCCCTTTATGGTCGGGTACACGGCTACTATGTCATTGTCGATTTGAAAATCTCTGTCGATCCTTATATAACTGTCGAAGAGGGACATGCGATTGGAAAAAGGGTAAAGAACGAGCTTTTGAAGCAATCCCATATTCACGATGTTTTTGTTCACATTAATCCTTTAGGGAGTGATTGAAAACAGTTAAAAGGAACAACTGAAAAAAATTGAAACCCTTCAATCTCTCTTGTATAATAGGGAAGGTTGAGGGGTGAATTCATGTTACAGTCAAAAACACGCTGGAATATAAAGCGATGCAATCAGCAAGAAGTTGATACATTGACTAAAGAGTTACAAATCACACCGTTAGTTGCGCAATTATTAGTTAATCGCGGTTTAAATACCATTGACTCAGTGAAGTCTTTTTTATTTTTGGATACATTGAAATTTCACGATCCATATCTGCTTAAAGATATGGATAAAGCTGTTCAGCGCATTAAAGCTGCGATAGCGAACCAAGAAAATATATTGATTTTTGGAGACTATGATGCCGATGGTGTCAGCAGTACGACTGTATTAATGGAAGCATTGACACGACTGGGAGCCAATGTCGATTTCTATATTCCGAACCGATTTAGTGAAGGGTATGGTCCGAATGAAGGGGCATTCCGTTTCGCGAAAGAAAACGGTACGGACTTGATCATTACGGTCGATACAGGTATTTCCGCTTTGCACGAAGCAAAAGTGGCAAATGAACTCGGAATGGATTATATCGTTACCGATCACCATGAGCCTGGTCCAGAACTGCCGCAAGCTTTGGCAATTATTCATCCAAAGCTACCAGACAGCGCTTATCCATGCAAGGATTTAGCTGGTGTCGGCGTTGCGTTTAAGCTAGCACACGCGTTATTAGGTGAACTTCCGGAAGATTTGCTAGAAATCGCGGCAATCGGAACTATTGCCGATTTAGTTCCTTTAAAGGATGAAAACCGCCTAATCGCTGCGAGAGGAATTCAACAGCTACGAAAGACAAATCGTCCCGGTTTGCGGGCCTTATTTAAAAAAGCAAGCATTGAATTGAATACAATCAATGAAGAAAGCGTCGGCTTTGGAATCGGACCTCGCATTAATGCAGCAGGACGATTAGGCGATGCCGATCCGGCAGTCGAATTGTTAATGACTAAAGAAAACGATGTTGCAGAGTTCATTGCTGAAGAGATTGACTCGTTGAATAAAGAAAGACAAGCGATTGTAGCTGAAATTGCAAAGGAAGCAATAAAGCAAGTTGAAGAGAAATACCCGATTGAAACGAACAGCGTGATCGTTGTTGGAGATTATGGCTGGAATCCCGGTGTCATCGGTATTGTTGCTTCTAAATTGGTCGAGAAGTATTATCGTCCGACCATTGTATTAAGCTATGATCATGAGAAAGGTGTAGCGAAAGGTTCTGCACGCAGTATTAATGGGTTTGATTTATATCATAACTTATCTACTTGCAGAGACATTTTGCCGCATTTCGGCGGACATCCGATGGCTGCCGGAATGACCTTAAAGCTTGATGATGTCGATGAATTAAGAACACGTTTGAATGTCTTAGCAAATGAAGTTTTGAGCGAAGAGGATTTAATTCCGGTTACGGATATCGATGCTTCAATTACACTTGAAGAAGCATCCATCGACTCGATTATGGAGATGGAAAAACTCGCGCCGTTTGGCATGGGCAATCCTAAGCCGCGTGTTTTATTGGAAAACCTTACGGTGGATACAATGAAAAGAATCGGAGCGGATGGCAGTCATCTAAAAATGTTGTTGACTGATCGAGAGAATTCTTTAGATGGTGTCGGCTTCGGCATGGGTGATTACTGCGATGAAGTATCCTCGAATGCTAAGGTCTCGGTAATTGGGGAATTATCTATAAATGAGTGGAATAATAGAAGAAAACCTCAAATTTTTCTGCAAGACTTAAGCGTGGATCATTGGCAGCTGTTTGATATTCGGGGAAACAAAAAGCTCTCTCAACTATTGGAGACTGTTCCAGTAGATCAAACGAAGCTCATTGTGTTTAATGAGAAAGATGCTGGGAAGTTTTCTGTCAGTCCATATCAGCTTAGTGTAGTGTCTGATGAAGAAGCGGCAACAGCAGAAGATTTGACAGGCTGTAATGTCGTCTTGGTGGACATGCCGCCGAATGAGCAACTTTTGACGAGGTTGTTTGAAGGCAAACAGCCAAATCGTATTTATACCCATTTCTACCAAAATCAAGAACATTTCTTCAGTACATTGCCTACTCGCGATCATTTTAAATGGATGTACGCATTATTGTTGAAAAAGGGTCCTTTCGACATAAAACGGCATAGTGAGGACATAGCTAAGCATAAAGGCTGGTCGCGTGATACAGTTGATTTTATTTGTCAGGTGTTTTTTGAACTAGGATTTGTTACAATGGAGAATGGATTGATTTCTGTGAATAGGGGAGCAGCGAAGAAAGATATCAGTGATGCCCCTTCATTTATAAGTAAGCAGAAACAAATTAAATTGGAAAACGAGCTTCTTTATTCTTCTTATAAGCAGCTTTACGATCGGATTCAATCGTATTTAGGCAGCGATGATAAAGAACTCAAGGAGGAAACGAATTCATGGATTTAAAGCAGTATATTACAATTGTACCTGATTGGCCGAAACCAGGTATTGTTTTTAAAGATATTACAACTTTGATGGACAATGGCGAAGCATATAAATATGCAACAGATCAAATTGTTGAATATGCAAAAGAAAAAAATATCGATATCGTAGTGGGTCCAGAAGCGCGCGGTTTCATTATCGGATGCCCGGTTGCTTACTCTTTAGGAATCGGCTTTGCTCCGGTACGTAAAGAAGGCAAATTGCCTCGTGAAACAATTAAAGTGAACTATGGTCTTGAATACGGTTCTGACGTATTGACAATCCATAAAGATGCGATCAAGCCTGGACAACGTGTATTAATCACGGACGACTTATTGGCTACTGGCGGTACAATTGATGCTACAATCAAGCTTGTTGAAGAGCTTGGTGGTGTTGTGGCAGGTATTGCTTTCTTAATCGAGCTTAAAGATCTTGATGGTCGCGCTAAGCTTGACGGATATGATGTTTTAACATTAATGGAATATTAATAAAAAGTTTTTGACCGGCTAGAGGAGTTGTGATGCTCCCAGCCGGTCTTTTTTTAAATCAAAAAGGGCCGGTTTCTTAAAAGTTAAGAAAGTTATATTTTTTAACTTAGATAGCTGTCTAACCTTTCACCTGCCATGCTCGGAGGCCTACAGGATGTAGGTCATATCGGCGTTGTCACAGGGCGTGCCGGTTTTAGCCGATGTTCATTCTTTGAATTTGTCTAGCTGCAGCGGCCAGCCCCTCGGGGTCATAAGCCAAATCACTTCAGAAATTTTACAATTTCCTACGTGATTCGTCTTATGCAGGTCGGAGGCTCTCAGGACGAGAGTCACAGCGACGAAGATATGTGGACGTAGCGTCCTTAGTCGCTGTTCCTTACTTGCGGGCCGCTTCCGCTTTTCGGTTCCCGCATGGCTCCTTTTCATTGAAGTAAAATCAATGAAGCGGAATCAAAAATGAAAAGGACCGGTGACGGTTTTTCTGCACTATAGTAAAGTAAATTGGCAACGTGGCGGAGAATTCGACGTAGTCGCCAATTTTAAGTCTATAGTATAAGTGCAACTAGACCTTTATCTGCGCCTTATCAGGCTTGTCAAAGGCAAGTTTTCTTTATGAAATTTGTAAGACTCTGATACATTATGTATAAATTTATGTTATATTTGAAGATGTCCCATTTATTTTTATAGGGATGTTTATGTTCGAATATGAGTTTTGTCAATTTTTGTCTGATATTTAGTGGAAATGAGTGTTAACCTCTTTACTTTCAGGCGATTTTTTTCGATAATAATAACAATACAATTTTTGAAATAGATTTATTTAGTAAGGCTCTTTTATTGTTACCTGTTGAGATCAACGTGCAATTTTTCCACGATGAATAAAACAACATTAGCTTTAATAGGGTCTTATTATTATTACTCTGTATAAGATAGATAAAAAATACCGTTTTCTACTATACATTTAAGGTGGTTTCATGGCGAACGAACAAATATTAACTTCAAAACAAGTGATTGAACGAACAGCAGCCTATATGCAACCGGAAGATGTTGCAATAGTTCAAAAAGCGTTTCTTTATGCTGAGGATGCGCATAAAGATCAATATCGGAAATCCGGTGAACCGTATATTATTCACCCGATTCAGGTTGCCGGTATTTTAGCCGATCTTGAATTGGATGCCTCAACGGTTGCTGCCGGTTTTTTACATGATGTCGTCGAAGATACGGATGTGACCATTGCCGAATTGGAAGAAGCGTTCAATCCGGAAGTGGCAATGCTAGTTGACGGCGTCACAAAGCTCGGAAAGATTAAATATAAGTCGCATGAAGAACAGCAGGCTGAGAATCATCGGAAAATGTTTGTCGCAATGGCTCAAGATATCCGCGTTATTTTGATTAAGCTCGCTGACAGGCTGCATAATATGAGAACGTTAAAGCATTTGCCGCATGAGAAGCAGCGACGCATTTCAAATGAGACGCTTGAGATTTTTGCGCCGCTTGCGCATCGTCTCGGTATTTCGACTATTAAATGGGAACTCGAGGATATTGCCTTACGATATTTAAATCCTCAGCAATACTATCGTATCGTCAATTTAATGAAGAAGAAGCGTACGGAGCGCGAGGAATCTTTGAAAGATGTTATTGATGAAGTAGCTGACAAATTAGAAAATGTTCAAATCAAGGCTGAAATATCAGGAAGGCCAAAGCACATTTACAGCATTTATCGGAAAATGGCTGTACAAAACAAGCAATTCAGCGAGATTTATGATTTGCTAGCTGTACGGATTTTAGTGAACAGCATAAAAGACTGCTATGCGGTTTTAGGTATCATTCATACTTGCTGGAAGCCAATGCCCGGTCGTTTTAAAGATTATATTGCGATGCCGAAGACGAATATGTACCAATCACTTCATACGACTGTGATTGGTCCTAAGGGTGATCCGCTGGAAGTGCAAATCCGCACTTTCGAAATGCATCGCATTGCCGAATTCGGGGTTGCGGCGCATTGGGCTTACAAAGAGGGTAAAGATGCTTCAGCTGTATTGCCGCTTGAAGAGAAATTGGGCTGGTTCAGAGAAATTTTAGAATTCCAGGATGATGCGACTAATGCGCAGGAGTTCATGGAATCGCTGAAAATTGATCTGTTTTCAGATATGGTGTTCATATTCACGCCGAAGGGTGATGTAATTGAGCTGCCGGCCGGTTCGATTCCGATTGATTTTGCATATCGTATTCACTCAGAAATCGGCAATAAAACGATTGGCGCGAAAGTGAACGGAAAAATGGTCCCGCTAGATTACAAATTAAAAACAGGCGACATTATCGAGATTTTGACATCCAAGCATTCATACGGACCGAGCAAAGATTGGCTGAAAATCACGCAAACTTCTCAAGCTAAAAATAAAATCCGACAATTCTTCAAGAAACAAAATCGCGAAGAAAATGTAGAAAAAGGCCGTGAGCTTGTTGAAAGAGAAATTAAGAGCCATGACTTGGATTTAAAAGAAGTATTAGCGCCGGATAATGTCAAGCGTGTAGTAGAGAAATTCAACTTTGCTAACCTAGAAGATATGTACTGTGCAGTCGGATACAATGGCATTACCGCTATACAAGTGGCCAATAAACTGACTGAGAAATGGCGTAAAATTAAAGAACAGGAAGAGCAGTTAGCAAAAGTTTCAGAACTTACTTCCGATACAAAATCATTTAAACCAATTAAAAAGCGTGAATCAGGTGTCCGTGTTGAAGGTGTGGATAATCTGCTGATCCGATTGTCACGCTGCTGCAACCCGGTACCGGGAGATGATATTGTTGGCTTTATTACAAAAGGGCGCGGTGTATCAGTCCATAGACGCGATTGTCCAAATTTAATCGGTGAAGATGCAGAAGCAAGACTTGTACCGGTTGAATGGGAAACAGGTATATGCGAAAACAAGGAATATAATGTGGATATCGAAATCAACGGTTATGACAGGAGAGGTTTATTGAACGAAGTATTGCAGACTGTTTATGGCACGAAGACAGATATTTCAGCTGTGTCGGGCAAGACAGACCGTAATAAAATTGCACTCATCAACATGACGTTAAGTATTCATAATGTGGCTCATCTGCAAAGAGTGGTTGATAAGATTAAACAAATTCCTGATGTATATGCTGTTAGAAGGATAATGAATTAAGGGGAGTATCATGAGAATCGTATTACAACGCTCTAAAGAAGCGAGTGTTACTGTAGATGGGCAAATTGTTGGCGCGATTGATAAAGGGCTTGTGCTTTTAGTTGGTGTTACGCATGAAGACACGGCTGAAGCAGCGCGCTTTTTAGCTGATAAAGTAGTGAATCTCCGTATTTTCGAGGATGAGGATGGCAAAATGAATCATTCTTTACTGGATGTGGGCGGAAGCATCTTATCCATTTCGCAGTTCACCTTATATGGAGATTGCCGTAAAGGCAGAAGACCGAACTTTATGGACGCTGCAAGACCGGATCATGCAACTGAAATATACGAGTTATTTAACGAAGAGCTGCGAAAGCATGTCAATGTCGAGACGGGCATTTTTGGTGCGATGATGGATGTTCAGCTTGTGAATGACGGTCCTGTAACACTTATACTAGATAAATAAGGCGAATCAAAGGCAACAAAATGTTGTCCTTGATTCGCCTTTTTCACTTCTTATGAAAGTATATAATTTTTAAACTTGGAAAGCTGTCTAGCCGTATCCCTGCCATGCTTGGTCCTCCCGCATGGCTCCTTATTCATTGAAGCGGTAACGGCTTGTTTTATTGAAAATAGTTTGAGATACCTTCGTATATAGCGGTTGTAATTTGGTGCTGAAATTTGGAATTGGTGACAGTTGCTTCTTCTTTCGGGTTGCTTAAATATCCAAGCTCCAACAAAACAGCAGGAAAACTATTGTGGCGGAGAACTTGGTAATTGCCGAAACGCGACCCTCTATTTCTGGAGATGTTGTCATCGTTCATGCTCGTGTTAATAGCTTCAGCAAGCCCTTTTTGTGAACTGTGATAATAGTATTGGGTGATCCCTTGTATCTCTGCTTGGTCGGCACTGTCGTAATGGATACTGATAAAGGCATCAGGTCGATGGGCATTAGCGACTTGCACGCGGGCTTCCAAGGACATATATGTATCTTCTTCCCTTGTCAATATGACAGTTGCCCCCGCGCGTTCGAGCTTGTCCTTTAGAAGCGAAGCGGTATAAAGAGCAAGGTTTTTTTCGTATGTGCCGTTTGCACCGATTGTCCCGCTATCGTGGCCTCCGTGACCGGGGTCAATAATAACCAACTTATTCTCTAGAGAGTTATTAGTGCCTTCTTTCGATAATTGAGGCAAATCACCGGAAGCTTCCACTAGCCAGCCTGCTACATAAGCTTTTCTCCACCAGCCGATTTTGACTTCGTACATGTTGCCTTCAATAGAAGTAACCTTTAACTCGTCCCCTTTATCAGCATATTTTTTCACATCGCTATTTATAGATGCCTTTGTACGGAGTGGAACATTGTCAAATAAGACAGTGATTGTTCCTTCTTCAGGTGTTTCCTCTTTTTCGCTGACAACTTTTACATTCCATTCAGGTATCCAGCCTGTTTCATCTTCAGAAACTTTGACTTTTAGCCAACTGTTTTTTTCATCAATAATAGGGTACGATTCTCCTTCACGGATAGTCGTCACGTAATTGCCTTCTGAATGTGGTTTGCTTTTTACAGCTAAAGCGGAGACTGTGATAACCGCATAAGGAGATGTAAGTTCAGCTTTATCTAAATTTGGTTCACTATCTTTGTTTTGTGCAATCAGCTCGTTGAAAACCCAAGCTTTCGTCCCGTTTGAAAGTTTAATTTGCGTCCATTCCGATTTTGTATCAATTACAGAAAAAATATCTCCCTTTGTCAGTTTCTGAACAATATCATAATCGGTTCCCGGACCGCTTCTTGCATTTACTGTATTGCCTGTTATTGTAACCGTTTCTGATTCCGCAAAACTTAAGTCGCCTATAGGGAGAAAAAAGACGATGAGCAAACAAAGAAAAATCAGTTTAAATTTTGTGATGGTCATCACCTCATTGCCATTCTTAAATTTTTGTCAAATATGATAAGAAAATCATAAAGAAGGACATTATAAATAATATCATCATTTAATCAGCAGGAGGAGCAGAAAATGCGAAATAATGAAAAAAACGGAATCGTTAACAGTGGTCTTAATCAGGTCTTTGGTATTGATTTTCACGATTTCATTCAAAGAGAACAAAGCAATACGATGGTCGAGCTGGCAAGTGAATTCGGTTTGCAGGTGCGGGAAGTCAAAAGCTTGAAGAAACAGCTCGGCCGCTCATAATCGTTTATGCCTTGACAATTGCTGCGCAGGCAATTATTATTAGTAGATAAATTAATACATAGTGTAAAACTAATGAGGGAGAAAAGTAGTTAAGAATCTCGGGTCAAGAGAGGGAGAGCCTTAGGCTGTAAGCTTTCCTACATCGAATCTTAATGAACGAACACTCCGTAGGTTTCGCTCTGAAAGAAGGGGTTGCCCTTTTTAGTAGGAGATGAACGTGAACAGGCGTTAACTGTTATGAGGAAATGCACAAGTTTGCATTTTGAATTAGGGTGGTACCACGGGAAATATAACTCTCGTCCCTTGTAAAGATATTTACAAGAGACGAGAGTTTTTTGTATAGAAAAAAATAGTGATTATGAGAAAACAAGGAGGAACAGGAAATGAAGGTGCAAATTCCAAGAGGAACGCAAGACATTCTTCCTGAACAAGCTGCTGTTTGGCAGTATATCGAAAACGTAGCAAGAGATCTTTGCAGAAGATATCAATATAATGAAATTCGTACACCGATCTTTGAACATACAGAAGTATTCACAAGAGGTGTCGGTGAAACAACAGATATCGTTCAAAAAGAAATGTACACATTTACTGACCGAGGCGACCGTAGCATAACACTTCGTCCGGAAGGAACAGCTGCTGTTGTCCGTTCATTTGTGGAAAATAAAATGTTCGGCTGGGCGAATCAGCCTGTAAAACTATTTTATAATGGACCAATGTTCCGTTATGAAAGACCGCAAGCCGGCCGTTTCCGCCAATTTGTGCAATTTGGCGTAGAAGCACTAGGAGCTGCGGACCCGGCTATTGATGCTGAAGTAATCAGCTTAGCGATGAATATATATAAGCAACTAGGGCTTCAAAAGCTAACGCTTGTCATTAACAGTCTTGGAGACAAGGAAAGTCGCACAAATCACCGTGAAGCTCTGATTTTACACTTCCAGCCGCATATTCATGAGTTTTGTTCAGATTGTCAAAACCGTTTAGAGAAAAATCCGCTTCGCATTTTAGATTGCAAAAAAGACCGTGATCACGAATTAATGAAGACGGCTCCATCGATTTTGGACTATTTGAATGAAGACTCTAAAAATTATTTCGAAAAAGTGCTGAAGCACTTAGAAGATATGGGAATACCGTACACAGTCGATGCCACATTAGTTCGCGGCTTAGATTACTATAATCACACAGCATTTGAAATCATGAGCAGCGCAGAAGGGTTTGGCGCGATTACTACTCTTTGCGGCGGCGGACGCTACAATGGTTTAGTAGAAGACTTCGGCGGTCCAGAAACACCGGGTATCGGTTTTGCATTAAGCATTGAACGTTTAATCGCCGCTCTTGATGCGGAAGGTGTTACATTACCGATTGAAAAGCAAAGTGATCTTTATGTCGTTGCGCTTGGAGAGGCAGCAAAAGATTACAGCGTGAAGCTTGTTAATGAAGCGCGTCTGCATGGTTTTTCTGCGGATAAAGATTATGGAAACCGCAAGATCAAAGCACAATTTAAAGCAGCTGACCGCGTAAATGCCCGTTTTGTTGCGGTGCTTGGCGATGACGAATTATCAAATAATAAAATCACTCTGAAAGATATGGCTACAGGCGATCAGCAAGAGTTGGATTTGCATAGTTTTATTGAAGAATTTAAAAGGATACAGCAATAAGGGAGGAAATAGGGATGTTTGGCAGAACGTATTATTGTGGAGATGTTTCAGAAGTTAACATTGGCGAAAAAGTCGTCTTAAAAGGATGGGTACAGAAGCGCCGCGATCTTGGCGGACTAATTTTCCTTGATTTACGCGACCGCTCGGGTCTTGTTCAAGTTGTATTCAACCCTGATGTTTCTAAAGAAGCATTGGCTACTGCAGAAAAAATCCGTACAGAGTATGTTTTAAGTGTTGAGGGGACAGTTGTTGCCCGTCAAGAAGGCACACATAACAAAAACTTAAAAACAGGTACGATTGAAATTCAAGCAGAAGCTGTAACAATCATTAATGAATCAAAAACAGTTCCATTTACAATCGATAATAAAGCGGAAGTACTTGAAGATACACGCCTGAAATACCGTTATTTAGACCTTCGCCGTCCGTTCATGTTCGATACGCTTAAAATGCGTCATGACATTACAAGAAGTGTTCGTCAATATTTAGATGGAGAAGGTTTCTTAGATATTGAAACACCAATTTTGACTAAGAGCACGCCTGAGGGTGCGCGTGACTATCTTGTACCGAGTCGTGTGCATGACGGTGAGTTTTATGCATTACCGCAAAGCCCTCAGCTGTTTAAGCAATTATTGATGGTTTCAGGATTCGATAAATATTATCAAATTGCTCGTTGCTTCCGTGATGAAGATTTGCGTGCAGACCGTCAGCCTGAATTCACTCAAATCGATATTGAAACAAGCTTCATGAGCCAAGAAGACATTATGACAATGGCTGAAAACATGATGGCTAAAGTAATGAAAGATGTAAAAGGCATCGAGCTTGAGCTTCCTCTTCCTCGCATGACTTATGCTGAAGCAATGGGACGCTACGGTTCAGATAAGCCAGATACACGTTTCGGTCTTGAACTTGTAGATGTATCAGAATTAGTGAAGGATTCAAGTTTCAAAGTATTCGCAGGCGCTGTAGCAAATGGCGGCCAAGTAAAAGCAATCAACGTAAAAGGTGCTGCTGAGAAGTTCTCTCGTAAAGATATTGATGCATTAGGTCAATTTGCATCTGTTTACGGAGCGAAAGGCTTAGCATGGATCAAAGTAGAAGAAGACGGCTTTAAAGGCCCAATCTCTAAATTCTTCGAAGGCGAAGCAGAAGCTGCATTAGCAAGTGCTTTAGAAGCAACTGCAGGCGACTTACTATTATTTGTAGCTGACAACAAAACAGTTGTAGCTGATACTTTAGGAGCGTTGCGCGTGAAGCTTGGTAAACAATTAGAGTTAATTGACGAAAGCCAATTTAACTTCCTATGGGTAACAGATTGGCCATTGCTTGAATATGATGCAGAAGCAAAACGTTACTTTGCAGCGCACCACCCATTCACAATGCCTGTTCGTGAAGACTTAGATAAGCTTGATACAGAGCCTCATAATGCTCGTGCTCAAGCGTATGACCTTGTATTGAACGGTTATGAGCTTGGTGGAGGTTCACTGCGTATTTTCGAAAGAGACATTCAAGAAAAAATGCTTTCTGTACTTGGTTTCAGCCAAGAAGAAGCTCAACTGCAGTTCGGATTCTTGCTTGAAGCTTTCGAATACGGTACTCCTCCGCATGGCGGTATTGCCCTTGGATTAGATCGTCTTGTTATGCTTCTTGCCGGCCGTACAAACCTGCGCGATACAATTGCATTCCCTAAAACAGCAAGCGCAAGCTGTCTGCTTACAGAAGCGCCAAGCCGCGTGAGTGTTGAGCAACTGGCTGAGCTAAGACTGATGCTTACAGGCGAAAAAAAGGAATAATTACCTATAGGTGATTTCTTGAAAATCGCTCTGTAAATATGCTATTATACAGTCAATAAGAGAGAGTCCTGATGTGTACGTTACTTTAACCTATAAGTTTTGACCGAACACTTATAGTTTTGGGAACTCGGACGTTTCGTCGATGCGTAAATGCCTCATTCGTTGTGGACTTACTAAGCGATGAACAGAGCACCCACCTGCGGAGAGCGGGTTCAAAACAAAGGCGAACGACGGCATAATTGGGACTCTTTCGCCTTATATTCGAATAATTATTTTAACAATATAACGGAGAAGCTATCGAAACGGCGATCTCCGTTTTTCTATGGGCAAATATTATATAATAATAGTATTCATACCTTTTTACTTGTGATTGAATAAAAAATAAGATATAACAATAGTAGCAAATTAATGGAGTTGAAATTATGTTACATCAATTTTCAAGAAACGAATTAGCGATCGGCAAAGAAGGCTTGGAAAAGTTAAAAAACACGACAGTAGCTGTTCTCGGAATCGGCGGAGTTGGATCGTTTGCAGCAGAAGCGTTGGCTCGTTCCGGCGTTGGGAGACTGATTCTTGTCGATAAGGACGATGTTGATATTACGAATGTAAACCGTCAGCTGCATGCGTTATTGTCTACTGTCGGTAAGTTTAAAGCGGATTTAATGAAAGAGCGCATTGCCGACATCAATCCGGAATGTGAAGTTATTTCTTTAAAAATGTTTTATACAGAAGAGACATATGAAACATTCTTTTCTTACGGTTTAGATTATGTAATTGATGCTTCAGATACGATTTCATACAAAATTCATCTGATGAAAGAATGTTTGCGTCGCGAAATTCCGATGATTTCAAGTATGGGAGCAGCCAATAAAATGGACCCGACACGTTTCCAAATTGCCGATATTTCTAAGACGCATACCGATCCTTTAGCGAAAGTCATTCGCACACGTCTGCGCAAAGAAGGCATTCGCAAAGGCATTACCGTTGTTTTCTCGGACGAAAGTCCAATTGTAATTCGCGAAGATGTCCGTAAAGTTGTCGGAAACGATGAAGCGGAAATTCGCAAGGCAAAAATGCCGCCATCTTCTAATGCATTTGTGCCTTCAGTAGCAGGATTGATTGCAGCCAGCTGGGTTGTAAGAGAAATCGTGAAGGATATTGATATCCAACGCTTGAGTGATGATAAATAAGAAAAACCGTCACCGGTCCTTTTGGGTATGACGGATACTCAGATTTGCCGCCATCTTCGGATAGTTACCATCTTGAATATGTTGCAAGTCAAAAAGGAGCCATGCGGGAACCGAAAAGCGGAAGCGGCCCGCAAGTAAGGAACAGCGACTAAGGACGCTACGTCCTGTAGCAA